>NZ_JBITMT010000012.1:0-236021 GCF_044466505.1 Streptosporangium sp. NPDC049376
GAGAAGGACTGGGGGCTGTTCGGTCGTCAGGCGGTGGAGTTCCATCTGCGCAACGCGCGGGCCTGGGCGAACCGGGCCACGGGGGAGGATCTCGCGGCGCAGATCGACCCCGAATTCGTCTTCGGGCCCACACGAGTGTCCCTCCAGCGCTAGCTGGAGGTCGATCGGGCCCGGCCTAGTGTCTGTAAGTTCCCTTCTGAGAGGAGAAGGCAGCATGTCGCTGACCGTTCCGAACGAGCTTCTCGACCAGGCGAAGGCAGGAGAGGTGGACGACGCGACGTTCGTCGCCTGTGTCCGTGACTCCCTGCCATATGCATGGACGCTCATCAGTGACCTGGTGGGGGAGCGTGAGCGCACCGGTGCCGAGTTCACCGACAACACCGTCCCGCCGCCGGACGAGGCCGCCCGCGGCCAGCTCCTGCGCTGCCTCGCCAGCGACTCCATGCGCGGCGCGCTTGAGCGCCACTTCGGGGTGAAACTGGCCTTCCAGAACTGCCACCGGGTCGCGGTCTTCGACCCGGCGGCCGTCAAGGCCCACGCCGAGTTCATCACCGCCAGGTCCCAGATCCTCAACCAGAGCCCCGAACTCGTCGACTGCTGACCCCTCCCGCCCTCGTCAAGCCGCACCCCGGCCTGACGAGGGCGCTTTCCTTTTCCTGCCCGGGGCACCCCCACCCTCGCCAGGCCATACCACCCAGCGAGGGCACCGTCCCGTTCCGACCGGGTTCCTGGCCCAGGACAGCACTCCAGTCCCTCTCCCTCGTCAGGCCGTACCCCGGCCCAGCGAGGGCGCTTTCCCATTCCTGACGCGGGGCAGCACCTCAGCCCCCAGCCGTCTGATCGTTTCGAGGGTTCGCTCCCGTGTGCCCGCCCCCTCGACCATGAGGATCAGGTGGCCGAGCCCCGTCTTGTTGACGGTCCGTTCGATCCGCTCGACGCAGAGGTCGGCCGAGCCGACCGGGTGCGTCCGGCAGAGAAAGTCCACGTAGTCCGCGATGTCACGGCGCGGCGTGGGGCGCCCGTCAACGGGCACGTACCCCGCGAGCCCCGGTCCGAGCCAGCCCGGCATCGCCGCCCTCAACTCCGCGACGGCCTCCCGCGTCGAGTCCGCCACATGCCCGACCACCGCCGCCACATGCCCCGGATCCCCACCGTCCCAGGCACCACCACGCCCTTGATCCCCATCGCCATGGGCCTCACCACACCCCAGGTCCCCGCCTCCACGGACACCACGATGCCCTGGATTCCCGTCGTCACAGCCACCACCCCGGGCACCGCCCCCAGCGCCGTAGGCCTCGCCGTACTCCCGCAGCAGCCCGGCCTTCCCCTCGTCGTCGAGGTGCATCCCCAACAGCATCGGCAGCCCCCGCCCGGCGGCCAGTGCGACCGTCCCCGGCGAGGTGCACGCCACGACCGGCCTGAGTCTGACGGCCGGGACCATCGGTACCTCCCGGAACCGGAAGAACTCCCCGTCCGCACGGACCGTGTCCTGCCCGAGGGCCGCGCACAGCAGGTCGAGCGACTCGGGAAACCCCCGCTCGAACCTGGGCAGCCCCGTCCCGAACACCTCAAGCTCCATCCAGGGACCGCCCCGCCCGACCCCGAGCGTGAACCGCCCGCCGGAGACCTGGTCCAGGATCGCCGCCTGTTCGGCCAGCTCAACGGGGTGCCTCGCCGACAGTACGCTCACCGCCGTCCCCACCCCGATCCGGTCCGTACGGCCGAGCGCGACCCCCGCCAAGGTCACCGCCGAGGGGCACACGCCGTACGACATGAAGTGGTGCTCGGCGATCCACGCGTCGTCGAAGCCCGCCTCCTCGGCGACGACCACCGCCTCGACCGTGTCCCGCAACACCTGTCCCGGCTCCCTGCCGGGGAATCCGGCCGCGATGAGGAAGATCCCAACCCGCATGCTGCCCACCATGCGCCACCGTCCCCCGACAGAAAAGGGCATATCCCCCTTCCCTCCGAGTACCCGGCCCGACAAGGTCTGGGGCGACAAGGCTTACGGTTTCCGCGCGAACCGCGCCTACCTGCGCAGACGCCGGATCACCTGAGCTACTCCGGAGAGGACGGCAACCGCAAGGACCTCGGCCCCCGTGAAGGCAGGCCGCCGAAGTTCGACATCATCCCCGCGCGGTGCCGGCGTTTTCCCGGCAGGCCCTGGCGCGCGACCTCCACGAAACCAGCGAGTGCCACAATGCCGCGCGACCGGTGGGAACAATGCCATTGACGGCCACTTCGCCCCCTTCATGTTGATATGAGCGAGTCGAAGGATTACGAAGTGGCCCTCTTCTGTCACATGGATCTCACCCGCCCTGGACGTGGACCGGACGACCCGCCTCAGCCGAGCAGGGCCCGATGGCGCGCCCCCGCGGAAACATCGGCGGTTCGACCCCACCAGCCGGGCGGCCCGTCAGCGTGCGGTCTTCCCGCCGCAGAACACCTCCTTGAGGAGCCTTTCCACCACCCTCGGGTACAGCGCCGCCGGATCGACCGCGGCGTCCCCGGTGGTGAGTGAGGCGGTCAGGGTCTTCCTGCCGTCAGGTGAGCTGTACATCAGCGCGCCGTAGCCCGCCGGAGGGCTGCCGTTGTGCTGGTAGACGATGCCGCCACAGCCGGGGCCCAGGTCCTGTACCCACAGTCCGAGGCCGTAGCCGAGATCGCCGTACGGCTTGCGCATCTCGGCCAGCAGCGGGGCCGGCAGGAGCTTGCCGCCCATCAGCGCGGAGATGAACGTCTGGAGATCTTGGGTGGTCGAGATGAGGGCTCCGGCGCCGGCCAGCAGGGAGGGGTTCTGGCGGGAGACGTCGACCACCTTCCACTGACCGCCTTCCTGGTAGCGGAAGTAGCCGTGGGCGTACGGTCCGGGGAGCTGTGTGCGGTCGCCCGGTATCACGGTGTTTCGCATACCGAGTGGCCTTAAGATGCGGCGCCGCATCTCCTCGGCGTAGGAGTGGCCGGTGACCTTCTCGATCAGCAGCAGGGCCAGCGTGTAGTTGGTGTTGGCATACCTTTGGTCTGTTCCCGGTTCGAATCGGGGCTTCTTGGACAGTGCCAGGCGGAGCAGTTCCTCGGGCCGGTAGCTGTGGAAGCGGTTGGCCAGCCACTCCTCGCCGTGGCCGGGGATGCCTGGCTCCCATTGCCCGTTGGCGTCGAAGTCGCCGGTGTAGTTGAACAGTCCGGTGGTGTGGCGCAGCATCATCCGTACGGTGATCCGCTGGTCGAGTCCTAGTTCGGGCAGGTGGTCGGCCACCGGATCATCGAGTTCGATCTTGCTCTCGGCCACCAGTTGCAGCACCAGGGTCGCGGTGAGGGTCTTGTTGACGCTGCCGGCCCAAAAGCGTCCGTTTGTGGGAGGTCTGGCGGTCTGGCCGAGCTTGCGTACGCCGGCGCTGCCGGCCCAATCGCCTTGTTCGTCGTGTACGCGCAGCTGTACTCCGGCCAGGCCTAGGTCGGCAAGGTCCTGGAGGGCCTTTTGCAGCCGCGGGCGGTCTTGCCCGGTGCCGGCGCCGTGTGCGGCCTGGCTGCGTGCGGCGGCTGCCGCGGGTGCGACGGTCCCGGTCAGGAGGGCGGCCGCCAGTGCCGTGGCCGTCAGTGTTGCGGCCGCCGCACGTCGGGGGATGCGCGGTGTTCGGGTCGCGTTTTCGGCCGGGCGAGGGGTTTTGTTCATGACCATTCCTCAAATTCACGATAGTACGTGTTTCGTGCGGATCAAAAGCTATGTTGCATTCGAAATTCGGTCAACCAGACGCGGCGCATAACCCCAGGTAAACGGCGATAAATTGACGCAATGACACTGCGCCCGAATGCAAGGGGGCGTTGCAATGAATGCCGCCGAAGGCAATACTGGCGCCATGCCAGGAGGACGATTGACCCAGCAGGACCGCGAGCGCATCGCGGCCGGCCTCGCCGACGGGCTCTCCTATGGTGAGATCGCCAGGAGGCTCAACCGGCCGACCTCGACGATCACCCGCGAGATCGGCCGCAACGGCGGCCCCGGCGGCTATCGGCCCCAGCAGGCCCACCAGGCGACGACCCGGCGGGCCCGGCGCGGCACACCGGCGCCCCCACGCCCGGCCGGATCACTGAGCGGCGCGATGGAGGACGAACTCGTCGAGCTGTCGGTCAAAACCGGACTGCCCAGGACGAGCGCCCGCGTACACATCGACCTTCTGCTGTCCCAGGACGGCAGACGCACCGCGGCTGAACTGGCCAACAGGCTGAAGATCAGCCCGGCCACCGTCTCCGTCGCCGTCAATTTCCTGATCCAACTGGGATTCCTCCGGCGCGAGCGCGACCCCCGGCGACGACGCGACGTCTACGTGGTCGACGCCGACGCCTGGTACAACTCGGTCGTGACCGGCAGCCGCCAGACGCTCCAGACGGTGCGGGCCGCCAAGGTGGCGGCCCAGGCCTACGAGCTCGACAGTCCCGTGCGGGAACGACTGACCAAAGCGGCGGCGTTCCTGGAACAGGTCAGCCTCGACGTGATCGAGGCCGCCGACCGCCGGCGCGACCTTCTGACGTGACCGACCCTCGCTCGGATCACCTGATGAGCGCGCGGACCAGGTCCCGGTCGTCAGGGCACGGAGACGGAAATGGGCACGGCCTACCCGAACAGCCCGAGCTGACCTTCCCCCGCCAAAGGGTTCCGGTGTCTCTTGAGGTGGCGCCAGCGAGGGAGGTCGTCCAGGTAGGACCAGGACAGGCGGTGGTGTTCGGTGGGGCCGAGGCGTTCCAGGGCCTGTTGGTGGATCGGCGAGGGGTAGCCCGCGTTGTCGGCGAAGCCGTACTCCTCGACACCGGCCAGAGAGGCCATGTAGGTGTCGCGGCGGACCTTGGCCACCACCGAGGCCGCGGCGACCGAGACGCAGGACAGGTCTCCCTTGATCTCGCACCGGACCGGCCAGGGTGCCCCGAGATAGTCGTGTTTGCCGTCGAGGATGACCACGTCGGGCCGGACGGGCAGTTCGGCCAGGGCCCGGCCCGCCGCCCTGCGCAGTGCCTCGGTCATGCCGAGTTCGTCGATCTCGGCGTGGGTGGCCTCGCCGTAACCGACGCCGACGGCCCAGGTGACGATCTCGTCGAACATGGCGGTACGGCGGACCGGGGTGAGCATCTTGGAGTCGGTCAGTCCGGCGGGCGGCTCGGACAGGTCGGTGACCACCGCGCAGACCGCGACGGGTCCGGCCCAGGCGCCCCGGCCGACCTCGTCGATCCCGGCGACGGTCTTCGACCCGTTGCCGGACAGCAGCCGTTCGAGCGCGTATGTGGGAGGCATGGCTGAAGACGTTACCGTTCGGCCAGCCGGACGGCGGCCAGGTCGTCGACCAGCATCCGGGCGGCCACGTGTACGGCCCGCAGGGTGACGGAGACGGCGGGCCGGTTGACGCTCGACGCGCGGGCGACGGCATGGACGACGCGGCTGACCGGATCGCCGGGGAACTCCCGCACGACTATCCCCCTGACCCCGGCGGCCAGGGCCAGGGCCGGGACGGCCGCGATGCCGATGCCCTTGGCGACCAGGCCGAGGATCGTCCCCAGCCCCTCGAACTCCCACGGCACCGGCTGGGCCCCGCCGAAGTCGGCCAGCATGCGGTCGACGGCCAGCCGGGAAGGTTCGCCGTCCGGGGTGGCCATCCACGGCTCGTCACGTAGTTCGCGCAGGTCGACGGGCTCGTCGAGGGAGGCGAGCCGGTGCCTGCGCGGCACCACGAGCACCAGTGGGTCGTGCAGCAGCGGGAAGACCCGCAGCGTGTCCGTCTCGCGCACCCTGCCGTACCAGTCGTCGACCAGCGCGATGTCCACCTCGCCCGACCTGACCTCGCGCATCCCCCGTCCTGAGCGTCCCTGACCCATCCGCAGGGTCAGCGCGGTGTGCCTGCGCAGCGTCCTGGCGAGGGCGGGCGCGAAGGCGACGGCGGCGGTGGGGAAGGCGGTCACGGTGACGCGCCCCGACGGGGTTCCCTGGTGGGCGGACAGGTCCGACTCCGCGTTCTCGACCATCGCCAGGATGCGCTGGGCGTGCTCGACCAGGCGGCGTCCGGCGTCGGTGAGCTCGGCGCTGCGCGCGGAACGGTCGAGCAGCGCGGCTCCGGCCTCCCGTTCGAGGGTCGCGAGCTGCTGGGAGACCGCGGACGGGCTGTAGCCGAGGGAGGCCGCCGTCGCGGCGATGCTCCCTCTCCTGGCGAACTCACAGATCACCACAAGCCGACGAAAATCAAGCATCGGACTTCCTTACGCCCACCCACACCAACCAGTGCTTGTTCCGATGCCTGCATCCCATCACGCTTGGGAACGTTCCGCATTGATCGGAAAGGGACACTGATGAACGTGACGCTTTCCGCCACGCTGGCGGCGAACGAGGACATCGAACGAAGACGGCGCGCCGGTGAGCGGGTGCTCCACCTGGCCTTCGGTGAGGCGGGTCTGCCCGTTCATCCGGCGCTACGCGAACGGCTGGCCGCCGCCTCCGAGCACAACGGGTACGGCCCGGTCGCGGGGATCACGCCGCTGCGCGAGGCTGCGGCGGGCTACTGGGACAGGCGCGGCCTGCCGACGGACCCCGACCTGGTGGTCTGCGGCCCCGGGAGCAAGCCCCTGCTGTACGGCCTGCTGCTGGCGATCGGCGGTGACGTCGTGCTGCCGATGCCGAGCTGGGTGAGCTACGCCGCCCAGGCCGACCTGGTCGGGGCCCGTCCACTGCCGGTTCCCGCCCCTCCTGGCGAGGGCGGGGTGCCCGATCCCGACCGGGTCGCCTCCGCCGTACTGCACGCGCGGGCGCGGGGGCGTGACGTCCGTTCCATCCTGCTCACGCTGCCGGACAACCCGACCGGCACGTTGGCCTCCCCGGCCACGGTCACCCGGCTGGCGAGGATCGCCCGTGACCTCGGCCTGACGGTCATCTCCGACGAGATCTACCGCGACCTCCTGCACGATCCGGCGACCGGCTTCGTCAGTCCCGCCGACGTCGCCCCCGAACGCACGGTGATCACCAGCGGGCTCAGCAAGAGCCTGGCCCTGGGCGGCTGGCGGATCGGCGTGGCCAGGCTTCCCTCCGCCGAGCTGCGTGACCGGCTGCTCGCGGTGGCCAGTGAGATCTGGTCGAGTCCGGCGGCGCCCGTCCAGCGGGCCGCGGCCTACGCCTACACCGAGCCCGCCGAGATCGTCGAGCGGATCGACCTGAGCAGGCGGCTGCACGGCGCGGTCGCGCGGGCGGTGCACGACAGGCTCGTCCGGGCGGGAGTGCGGACCGAGGCGCCGCTCGGCGGTTTCTACCTCTATCCCGACTTCACCGGACATGACTTCACGACCTCCGCCGAACTGGCCGCGGCGCTGCTCGACCGGCACGGGGTCGGGGTGCTCGCCGGACACGTCTTCGGCGACGACGTCAGGGCCCTGCGGGTGCGGGTGGCGACGAGCCTGCTGTACGGCGAGACGACCGAGCGGCGACTGGCCGCGTTGCACGCCGCCGACCCGCTGGAACTGCCCTGGATCTCGTCCGCGCTCGACCATCTGAGTGAGGCCCTGACCGGCCTGGCGGGGGGCCGGCCGGCACCCGGTGGACGCCGTGTTTCCGGCGCCGTTCCCAGCCCCGTGACGGGCTGATCTTTCAGGAGATCACTTTAAGGAAACTTTACCCCGTGAGCAGGCACATCCGGGATAGCATCCGCATGCTCTGACCTGCGATTTCACCCCTCCGAGCAGGGGGCGGCAGGGGCTTAACCAAGATGTCTTGTGTCATTTGGCACCAGGCATGCCTGTCAGCCCCCATCATGTGCTCATGCCCGCTTTTGTCACCCTGTCCGGGCGCTCCGTGCGCCTGGAACCGCTCAGCCTCGCGGTGGTCGACGACCTCGTCACCGCGGCGAGTGAGGACCGTTCTACTTACGCCTTCACTCGCGTTCCCCAAGGCCGGGAAGAGATGGTCTCCTACGTGGAGGCCGCTCTGGCTGAGCAGGCGGAGGGCCGCACGTTGCCCTTCGCCGTCCGGTGGCTACACACCGACCGCATAGTCGGTGCCACCCGCCTCATGCACCTGGAGTACTGGCAGGGCCCCATGCCCTGGCCGCCGGGTGCGCGTGGAGCGGTGGGCGAGGTCCCGTCCGTGGCGGACATCGGTTACACCTGGCTGGCCGCCTCGGCCCAGGGCACGGGTGTCAACCGGGAGAGCAAGTACCTGATGCTCTCGCTCGCCTTCGAGACCTGGCAGGTCCACCGCATCACGCTCAAAGCCGACGTACGCAACGCACGATCCCGGGCCGCCATCGAGGCCCTCGGCGCACACCTCGACGGTGTGCGGCGGGCGGAAACCCGAGGCGCCGACGACACGGTCCGAGATACCGCGTACTACTCGATCCTGAGCGGCGAGTGGCCTGCCGTACGAGAACGGCTCCACACGCGACTCGGCCTGTTCGAGGCCGCGTGACGGAGCCCCATCACTTCCGATGAACCATGGAACAAAAGGCCCGCCCGGAGTTCCGGGCGGGCCCGATGTTCGTCTTCCCGGCCTTTTCCAAGGCCGCCCCGATGACCTCATCGTCCGTCAGGCGTCACTCGTCGTCATCGGCCTCGTAGATGTAGTTCCACCGGCCGCAGGAAACGCGCTGTGCCCCGGGCCGTTCCCAGTAGCAGACCCGGACCTGGACGTTGTCGACGTCCTCCTCGGAGAAGTGGAAGGACCGGTAGCCGGACGAAACGCACTGCCTGGCCCAGTCGTAGGACTCGTCGCCGTCGGCGTTCTCGAACTTGACCTGGACGTAGCCGCACAGCCGCCACGGACTGTTCTTGTCGTAGAGGCGCCCCTGGACGTGGACCTCGGAGCCGTCGTCCCACACCTGGCCGTTGGCCTTGGCCCGGGAGCCGTTGCGGTACTTGGAGTAGTAGGAGCCCCAGAAGTCGACGTCGAGGGCACCGGCGGTCGCGGTGCCGGTCGTCGCGGCCGAGGCCGAGGAGGTCAGCGCCGGGACGCCGACCGCGAGGACGGCGGTCGCCGCGGCGACGCCGAGCAGGCTGCGGATGGTGCGGTTCATGGTTCCTCTCCCAGAGGGCCGGACTTCCCGTTCCTTGGTGGAAGTCATGACCCATTGATAGGACGAGGTCCCTGCACCGTGCTTACAGCGCCTTTATCGACGCCTGCAGACGATTGAATCAACGCCTGCAACCTGGTGAAACACCGGGCATGACCGCCCCCGTATGGGGCCATGCCCGGCATGTCACAGCATCCGGGAAGCGGTTCAACGCCCGATTGACGATGAATCAACACCAGGGTTAACGAGTGGGCGGTTTCCTGTGGTGACGGCATTGCAGGACCTATCATTTCGGTGGTAAGGCTTTTTCTTGAGGGCGGAGATCCAGGAAATGGCTGCTCACAGCAGCGAAGAGGGGTTGCGCTTCGCCTTGCTCGGCCCCGTCCAGGCCTGGCGTGACGGCGTCGAACTCGACCTCGGCACGCCGCTGCAACGCTCCATCCTGACGATGTTGCTGCTGCGCGAGGGCAGGGCGGTCACTCCCACGGAGATGATCGACGCGGTCTGGGGCGAGGACGCGCCGCCCAGGGCTCTCGGCGCGCTGCGCACCTACGTCTCGCGGCTGCGGGCCGTCCTGGAACCGGGCAGATCCCCCCGGACCCGCCCGGAGCTTCTCACCTCGGTCGGCCGTGGATACGCTCTGCGGCTGAACGACGTCACCCTCGACCTGACGCAGTTCGAGCGGGGTGTCCACGAGGCCGAGACCGCCCGCCGTACGGGAGACGGCAGGGGGGCGGCGGAGAGTCTGCGCGCCAGTCTGGAGCTGTGCACCGGGGAGCCGCTGGCCGGGGCCGTCGGCCCCTACGCCGAACACCAGCGCGGCAGGCTCGTCGAACGCAGGATGAGCGTCGTGGAGACGCTCATGGACCTGGACCTTGAGCTCGGCAGGCACGCCGACGTGGTCTCCGAGCTGGTCGCGCTGACCGCCGACCACCCGCTGCGGGAACGGCTGCGCGCCCAGCTGATGCTGGCCTACTACCGGTGCGGCAGGCAGGCCGACGCCCTGGCCGTCTTCGCCGAGACCCGGACCGCGCTGATCGACGAGCTCGGCATCGAGCCGGGGCCCGAGCTGACCACCCTGCACCGGCGCATCCTCTCCGGCGACCCGGCTCTCGTGCCCGCGCGTGCCGCCGTCTCCGTGCCCGAGGAGCGTACGGCCCCGCCCGAGCCGACCGAGGTCGAGGTCCCCGAGCTGCCCCGTCCCGCGCAGCTGCCCGCGGCCGTCAGTGACTTCACCGGCCGCCGTCACGTCGTCGCCAGGCTGCGCACCCTGCTGTCGCAGGCGGGTTCCGACGGTGTGCCGGTCGCCGCCATCTCCGGCATCGGCGGCGTCGGCAAGACGGCCCTGGCGGTGCACCTGGCGCACACCATGCAGGACCTGTTCCCCGACGGTCAGCTCTACGCCGACCTGCGCGGTTACGGCGACGAGCCGGCCGCGGCCGAGTCGGTGCTCGCGGCGTTCCTGCGCGGGCTCGGCCTGCCCCCCGACGTCATTCCCGACGGTCTGGCCGAGCGGGCGGCGCTGTACCGCTCGCTGCTGGCCGAGCGGCGGATGCTCGTGCTGCTCGACAACGCCCGTGACGCCGCCCAGGTCGGTCCCCTGTTGCCCGGCACGACGGGCTGCGCGGCGATCGTGACCAGTCGCCCCAAACTCGCCGACCTGCCCGCCGCCAGGCTGGTCGATCTGGACGTGATGGAGTCCGACGAGGCGTTGTCGCTGTTCGCCACGGTCGCGGGCGCCGACCGGGTGGCCGCGGAGCGCACGGCCGCCATGGAGGTGGTCGCCGCCTGCGGTTTCCTGCCGCTGGCCGTACGGATCGTCGCGGCGCGGCTGGCGGCCAGGCCGTCGTGGACGGTCGCCTCGCTGGTGCCCAGGCTGGCCGACGAGCGCCGCCGCCTCGACGAGTTGCGGGTGGGCAACCTCGCCGTCGAGGCGACCTTCGCCCTCGGGTACGGCCAGCTCGCCCCACCCCAGGCACGGGCCTTCCGGCTGCTGTCGTTGCCCGGCGGCCCCGACATCTCCGTCGGGGCCGCCTCCGCCGTCCTCGCGCTGAACCCGACGGAGACCGAGGACATCCTTGAGTCCCTGGTGGACGCGAGCCTGCTTGAGGCGCCCGCGCCGGGGCGTTACCGCTTCCACGACCTGCTGCGGCTCTTCGCCCGCCGTACGGCGGAGCGCGGTGCGGACGCCGAGGCGGGCGGGCCCGCGCTGCGGCGGCTGCTCGACTTCTATCTGGCGTCGGCGCAGTCGGCGCACCGGCTGGCCTACGACGGCAGCACTCTCGCCGAACAGCTCTCGGTGACCGGCCCCGGCCACACGTTCGCCTCCGCCGACGAGGCCGTGGCGTGGCTGTCGATCGAGGCGGAGTCGCTGTTCGCGGCCATCGCCCAGACGACCGCTCAGGCAACGGCCCAGACGACGGCCCAGACGACCGTCCAGGCGTTGCTGCCCGCGGCCGACCTGCTGCTGGCCATGGAGCCGTTGCTTGAGTCCGGCAGCCACGCCCGTGAGTTCGAGCGGCGGGCCAGGGAGACCCTGGCCGCCGCCCAGCGGTTCGGCGCGCCCTCCAGCGAGCTGCGCTGCCGCTACGTGCTGGGCAGGGTGCTGTTCGGCGCGAACCGGCTGGTCGAGGCCCGCAAGGAGTTCGAGGCCTCGCTCGGCCTGGCCGTCGAGGGCGACCGCATCGTCAGCGGCGAGGTGCTCAACGCGCTGGCCGTCGTCGCGGGCCGTCAGCGCCGTCACCAGGAGGCGCTCGCCCTGTTCGACGCGGCCCGCGAGGTCTTCAGGGAGATGGGCGCGCCGGGAGGTGAGGCCCTGACGCTCAGCTACTCGGCCAGGGACCACCTCTTCCTCGGTCAGGCCGAGGAGGCGATCGCCGCCGCGGAGCAGGGGCTGACCATCTTCACCGAGATCGGCTCAAGTCCGGGCACCGCGCGGGCGCGCTACCACCTGGGGATGGTGCTGTCCCGGGTGGGACGGCTCAACGAGGCGGTGCACCACCACGCCGAGTGCCTGGCCTTCTTCCGCACCAGCGGACAGCGGGTGTGGGAGCAGCGCGTCTGCTCACGGCTCGCCGAGACGTTCATCACGGCCAACCGCTTCGGGGACGCCACCCGGCACGCGGAGCAGGCACTGGCGGTCAGCGTCGAGATCGGCCATCCGTACGGCGAGGCGCTGTCGCTGTGGGTGCTAGGCAGAGCGCTCGCGGGGCAGGGTGACATCCGGCGCAGCCGTGACTGCCTTCAGCGGGCGCACGACATCTTCGACAGGCTCGGCGCCCCCGAGGCCGCGGACATCCGCGCTCTGCTCGACCGTGACCCCGTCGGTAACTGACCACGACACGTCATACAGGTCGTACAGATCGTCGTCGAGCCGTGTCATCCAAAAGTGGTTGATCACTGGAATTCCCGTCGCTCTGGAACCTGAGATCGGATGCGGGGTGCCCGGCCGGCCGTCTGGCCGTCGAAGACGCGTTAGGGGGCCCGGTCATCCGGTGCGTCTTCGACGACCGGCCGCCTCACTGTGACGACCGGCCGGACTCGGCGTGGTCCCTTACCCCCCGGGTCCACGCCGTGCCCACGTCCAGAGCATCCCTTCCGGCGGTCAACATCGGATCAACAACCGATCGGTGGGGACATCCAGGGATATGCACAGCCTGTGGATAATCAGGGGGTTGATATGTGGAAAAATCCCTCGGCGATCAACGGGCGGAGCGCTTCGGGAGCACGAACCAGCAGGTCATCGGCGTCCTGGCCGGTGAGTTCCGCGATGGCCGCCAGCAGCGGGGCCAGTGGATAATCACCGTCACAGACCCCCGCCAGGGCCGCCTCGACGGTTCCCACCTGGGTGGCACGGCGCAGCCCCCGCGTCTGCCTGAGCACGATCCGCGACGGGTCCTCGGCGCCGGGCGGCCCCGTACGCTCCTCGGCCACGCCCTCGGCCAGTGCGAGCCGGGCGCCGAGCAGTTCCTCGTCGGTGAGGCGGTGGGCCAGACCGGCCGAGGCCAGCACCTCGTCCACATAGCCGCCGACCGGCAACTCGACCCGCTGCCCCAGCTCCTCGACCCTGACCACCGGGTCGAGGCTGCCGGAGTCGTGCAGCGTGATCCAGCCGAAGCCGATCCCGGTGACCTTCATGGTCTCGAACCAGTCGAGCCAGTCGTCGTAGAGCTCCCGGTAACGGGGGGTGCCCTGCTCGGCGGCGTCCCTCAGCCACAGTTCCGCGTACTCGGCCGGGTCCTGCACGTCCCGCTGCACCACCCAGCCGTCGCAGCCGGTCCCCGCGAGCCATCCGCCGACCCGGTCACGCCAGTCCTCGCCGTCGACGTGCAGCCAGTTGGCCAGCAGCTGGCAGGTGCCGCCCGGGGAGAGGAAGCGGGGGGCGAGCCGTACGAGGTCGCGGCAGAAACCGTCGGCCTCGAAGCCCGACTCCCGGTAGGTGAACCGGCCCCGGGGGGAGATCACGAACGGCGGGTTCGAGACGACCAGGTCGAACCGCTCCCCCTCGACGGGCTCGAACAGCGACCCCTGCCTGGCCTCGACACCCTCGATCCCGGACAGCGCCCAGCTCAGCCGGGCCATCCTGAGCGCGCGGGGGTTGACGTCGGTCGCCACGACCTCCTCCGCCCGGCCGGCCAGGTGCAGCACCTGCACACCGCACCCGGTGCCGAGGTCGAGGACGCGCCCGGCCGGGCGGCGCGAGACGAGCTGGGCCAGGTTCGCCGACGCCCCTCCCGCGCCGACGACGTGGTCCTCGCGCAACGCGGGATCGCCCGGCCTGACCTTGCGGTCGGAGACGACGTAGCCACCCGTCTCCCACGGCTGCAGGTGCACCGCCGCGCTGACCAGACCGTCCTGTACGGTCACCAGCCCGCCCTCGGCGAGCGCCTCGACCGGGAGCCATTCCGGCGCCTCGACCGGCGCTCCGAGCCACCACAGCCGGATCAGCGTGCCGAGCGGGTCGCCGTCGCGGGTGACGCGCAGCGCGGGTGTCGTCTCCTCACGGGAGAGCGCGGTCGCGGCGACCGTGCCGAGGCGGTCGCGGACGCCGTCGACGGTGTAGCCGGTTTCGAGCAGCAGCTCTCTGAGACGGGCGGGAAGATCTCTCACCCGAACATCCTCCCGCAGCCCTCCCAGCCGGGGGTGACCCGATCGTTGCAGACCGCCGTAAGCGTTCTGCAAGCACGGCACAAGTGGGAGACGGTACCAATGAGGAGTCGCTCCACCCGGTCCTGAGGTTTCCGAGATGTTGATCCCCTGCTTCGCCTGTGAGTCCCGTTTCCGGCCCGACGAGTACTTCCGCGCCTGCCACGACTACAACCGTGGCCGGGACATGGTCGCGTGGACCTGCCCGAGGTGCGGCAACCGGGACGAGTTACGGGTCCTGCCGGGCGAGCTGGGCTTCGGATACTCCGCGAACGGCGGACACGGCGGGTTCGACGTCAGCGACCGGGTCCGCGTGCCCGGTCTGCGGCGACGACGCCAGGACCTGCGGCTGGACATCTCGCTGGACGAGAAGGTCTGGCGGGTGCCAACCCGGCTACGGCAGCTCGCGGGAGCACGCTGAGACCGCTCCGGCCCGGACGAACCCCCGGACTCCGGGCCGGAGCTCTCAGGCGCCCGAAAACCGGGGCTCTCACGGACGACGGCGTCGGGCGGCGCGGGGCCGTGGGCGGCGGGTGACGGGTGCGGCGACGGGGGCCAGGTGGGCGAAGCCGTACGGTCAGGCGGGGGCGGGGCGCTGGCGCAGGCTGTGCCAGGCGGCCTCGCACAGGCCCGCGATCTCCTCGGGCGTCGGCTGGTGGGCGCCCGCGAACCACAGGCGGCACATCTCGGTCGCGGGGCCGAGCCAGAGCACGTAGCACATGGTGGGGGGGACGGGCTGGAGCAGGCCGTTCTTCATGTGGGGCCGCCACCAGTCGGCGACCTTGCGGAAGAAGGCCCTGCGCAGCTCGGAGACCTCGGTGCCGCCCGGCTCGTCGCGCTTCGGCGGGCGCTCGCTGAGCAACAGGTGCGCCCGCTCCCTGTTGTCGTCGTACCACCTCATGTGCAGGGCGACGATGGCCTCGATGCCCTCCTTGGCCCCCTCGTGACGCCGCAGTTCGGTGAGGAAGACCTCCTGGTACGTCCTGAGGGTGTCGGCATAGAGCACGCCGAAGACGTGTTCCTTGCTCGCGAAGTGGTGGTAGAAACTGCCGACGCTGACGCCGCTCTCCTCGCGGAGGCTGGCGAGCGTGGTGGCCGAGACGCCGTCCTGGCTGAACCGGCGCAGTGCGCCCTCGATGATCCTGGTGCGGCCGTCGCGTCCGTTCTTGGCACTTTTCACGGTGTCAATGGTGCGCCAACAGAACCTTGTTCCGCAAATGGTGTCCGGCCACCGGACTCCCCGTCGATGATAACGCTCCGTTCGCCGCCACCACCCGGCGCGACGCCCCCTCCGAGGGCCGGTTCGACCGGCGCGTTCACCTCCACACTCCCCTGGGAGGTCCGGGTGACGGCCCCCGGCCACAGGCCCCGGATCATCGCCAGAACCCGGTGGTTGTCGCCGAGGACGTCCATGTTCACGGTCCTGGCTCCGTTGACCGAGGCGCGGCGCAGCAGCCTGCGGACCAGGCGGGAGCCGATGCCCCTTCCCTGCCAGGCGTCGGCGACGACCACCGCGATCTCCACCTCGGCGCCGGCCCTGGCTCCCACGGCATGCCCGACGACCTTCTCCCCCGCGACGGCGAGCAGCACGTCCCCCCGGCCGGTCTCCGCCAGCAGCCTGCCCGCCATGTCCTCGTCCACGGCGGTGAGGAAGCGCAGGTGCCGCGTCCTTGGCGACAGTTCCGCGAGGAAGTGGCGAATCCGCTCCCCGTCGCCCGGCCCGGCGGACCTGATCTCGACGACGGTTCCTGCGAGCACCCCCTGAGTTCGCAACATGAACCTAGACTTCCGCCCGGCAGCTGAGTATGTCAAGTAGACTTAGCCGCGTTGGAGGTGACGCCGTGACGACCTACGATGCGGTCATGAGCGACGCGCTCCCGCGCCCCGACAACTGCTCCATCGAGCGGGCGCTGACGATCGTGGGCGAGAAGTGGACGCTCCTGGTGCTCAGGGAGGCCTTTCTCGGGGTGCGCAGGTTCGCCGAGATGCAGGCCTTCACCGGGGCCCCGAAACAGATCCTCAGCGCCCGGCTGACGCGCCTGGTCGAGGAGGGGCTGCTGCGCAAGGTCCCCTACCGCGAGCCCGGTCAGCGCAGACGCGACGAATATCGACTGACCCAGATGGGCCGTGACCTCTATCCGGCTCTGGTCGCCCTGATGCAGTGGGGCGACCGCTATCTCGCCGACCCCGAGGGGCCCCCGATGCTGCTCACCCACCGTGACTGCGGTGCCGCGATCGAACAGCACTTCCGCTGCGCGGACGGGCACGAGATCTCCGGCCCGAGGGACATCACGGCGTCGCCCGGTCCTGGAGCGTGCCGTACCCGTGGTCCAGTGCCCGCAGGCAACGCCTGAGGCCGAGCACGGAGACCAGCCCCGCTCCGCCGAGCAGCACGGCCACCAGCGAGGTCCGCACCACGAGATAGGTCTCCAGCGTCTGGGTGAGCAGCAGCCACACGCTGAGTGAGGCGTTGAGGAGCTGCGCGCCGCCCCACAGCAGCGACTGCCACACGAAGAAGCGGCGCATCCGGGGATGTTCGAGCAGGTGCTCGGGCAGCGGGACCAGGTCGGTCGCCACCCGCTGGACGAGCGGCCTGCGCGTCGGGGCGGTGAGCAGGAAGCCCAGGCTCGCGCAGAGCACTCCCAGGCAGGGCTGCAGGAAGAACAGCACCGGGCTGCCGGTGGCCGCGGCCAGCACCGCCCTGACCGTGATCGTCCCCGCCGCCAGCAGCACGGTCCCCGGCACCGGCTCACGCCTGACCAGCCGCCAGACGATGCCGCCGTAGACCCACGCCACCGCGACCGCGAGCGCGCCGTACAGACCGAAGAACATCAGGCCCGCGTAGAAGACGGCGACCGGCAGGATCATGCCCTCCAGCACCCTCGGGGCGGCGTGCCGCAGCAGCGCCCCGAGGCGGGGCAGTGCGACCGGAGCCGCGGGGGGCGACAGGACCAAGGTCATCGTGCGCGGGCTCCGGAGGGGGAGATGGAACGGTCCGAGGGGGGCGGATCCATCCGACCGTACGCGATGTCCGGAGTGTCCGACAGCCTTTCCCGGACATCCGGCACCGGCCGAAGGAGAGAGCGGTGGGTACGGTGCCTACCCTTGGGAGCGTGTACCGGTTCCTTCTGACTCCCCGATGGCTGGCGCTCCACGTGGTGGTTCTGCTGGTCATCCCCGCCTTCGTGTTCCTTGGCCGATGGCAGTTCGGACGTTACGAGGAACGGTCGAGCAGCAGCCACCAGACCACCGCCAACATGTCCGCGGCCCCTGTCCCCCTCGAAGGCCTCGTGCCTCCCGGCGCCCCGATGCGGGCACACGACAGGTACCGTCCCGTGACGGTCACCGGCACGTTCGACGCGGGCGCCCAGTTGCTGGTCCGCAGACGCGTCCAGGACACCAGGGTCGGCTTCTACGTGCTCACCCCGCTGCGGACGGCCGACGGCGTCGGCGTCCTGGTCAACCGGGGCTGGGTCAAGGCGGGCGCGACGGCGGACGCGCCTCCCGAGGTCCCGCCGCCGAGCACCGGCGAGGTGACCGTCACCGGGCGGCTGCAGCCCAGCGAGACCGAGGAGACGACCGGCATCAGGAACCGGCCCGGCCTTCCTCCCGGCCAGGTCCTGCTGATCAACACCGAGTCGGTCGGGCGGGGCCTGCCGTACAAGCTGCTCGACGGGTACGTCGAGCTGACCGGCCAGCAGCCGCAGGCCCAGGCCGCGCCCGCCCCGGTGCCCGCGCCGGACGTCGGCGGAGGCGGCGGCCTCAACCTGGCGTACGGCGTGCAGTGGTGGCTGTTCATCGGCATCGCGATCGGCGGCTGGATCCTGTTGATCCGCCGGGAGGCCGCGGACCTGCGAGCCGAGGCGGCCAAGGGCGAGAAGGAGACGGTCGACGCCTAGAACGGTCGTCAGGGGAACAGCAGGTTCAGAAGGCCGCCGACGGCCGCGGCGGCGCCCACGGCGACCACGGACGTCACGATCGACAGCAGGCAGCCGGTACCGCCCCGCATCCGTCCCCGCTCGGGTGGGCGCCGTCCGTACCGGTGCCACAGCGGCCGGGGTTCGAGCAGGAGGAAGGCGAACGCGCCGATCTGGCCGACGCCGAACAGCCAGAACCACGCCCACCTGTTGCCCAGCCTGGGGGTCGAGCCGAGCATGATCACGAGGGTCGCCACCCAGGCGGCCCCGATCCACCACATCCCCAGCATCGGGGGGATCTCGAAGGGCCAGGTGGCGTACCACCAGGAGGGTTGTCGAACGCTCTCCTGGACCAGCCTGACCTCGGAGTCGCCGATGTCGGCGCCGAACCGGTCGAAGGTGTAGGCGCCCTTTCCGTCCGACACCGGTCCCTGGTCGATCCGGTGCCAGACCAGCGGCCCCTCGGCCCACCTCAGCGCGTACACCACCTCCGGCGAGTCCGGCGAGTCAGGGGCCTCCGCCTCCGGGGGTGGCTGCTCCACCGAGGGCGGCTGCACCGCTGCGGGCGGCTGGTCCGTGGATACCGTCCCCTGCCGGGACGCCCGGTAGACGACGACCGTGACCCTGTCCGCCTTCAGGGCCGCACGGAAGTCGGAAAGCGTCCTCCCCGTCGGCGCCGCGGCCGCCACCACGAGCAGGGCGCCGAACAACAGGACCAACAGCAACACGACCCTGACGACCGTCCCGGCGAGCCACCACCCCCAGCGCGCCTCACGCCATCGGGGCGATAAGTCCCCCACTTCAGAGGTCATGCTTCTTTACTACCTCATGACGTCCAGGCGCTGATCATCCCTATGCCGAAGAAGACGGCCACGGCGAGGGCGAACCCCTGCGTCCCGTTGAGCCTGACCCGCTCGGACGGCACCTCGGACGACCCACGCCACAGCGGATACGGCTCAAACAGCACGTAGAGCCACGACCCCCCGACCAGGAACATCCACGTCCACGCCCAGCGACCGGCGTAGCGGTTGTCCCGCCGGGTGAGCATCAGCAGCCAGGCGATCACCTCGGCGGCGACCGCGACCGGGGCGAACGGCTCCCACCAGCGGGCGTAGGCGGGCGAGCCCATGAACATCCCGGCCAGCCCGAACCGCTGGGGTCCCCGGGCCTGCCCGATCTCGACCGACGGGCCCGCCGCCTCCCCGACCCGGGCCAGGAAGACCGTCTGGACCCGCCGGAGCTCGCTCGGCACCAGCCTCGTGGTCACCGGGTCCCACACGTCGTCCGGCGGGTCGAAGTAGGCCTCGTTCCACGAAAGAGGACCGTTCGACCAGGTCAGCGTGCCGTACGCGGGCCAGTCCCGGTCGTAGACGACCTTGGTCACCGTACCGGCCCGCAGGTCGGAGATGAGCTCCTCGGCCTCGCGCAACCGAGGGTCCTGGTTCAGGTGGACCACGATCGTGGACAGCGCCAGGACGAACAACAGGGCGATCCGCGCGCCGTACGGGATGCCCTTCGGGATCTGCATGTCCGCCCCCATCGCGAGATGTCCGCCGCCGGATAGATTAGGGGCTCCCTACAAGGGCACACGACCGCATTCCCATCGCGACACACACGAACGCGAGAAACCAGGACGCACCCCTCCGGACACCCTCCTGTGGGCCTTCCGCCGGTTACCGGACACACAGGGGTAGATGGGATGAGACACAGATACCAAGCGGATATCTCGCAGGTTGTTCAGTGTGACGTCAGCGACGTACGGTTTACCGCGTGACTACGCCGCTGCTGCCCGACCCCGAGCCACGGCGGCGGGATTATGTGATCATTTCCGCTGACGACCACCTCATCGAGCCACCCGACATGTTCCTCGACCGGCTCCCCGAGAAATACGCCGATCTCGCCCCCAAGGTGGTCGAGACCGACTCCGGGCACCAGGTCTGGCGGTACGGCGGCGCGACCTACCCGTGTGCGGGTCTCGACGTGGGCGCGGGGCTGCCCCGTGAGCAGTGGACGCTCGACCCGGTGCGTTTCGAGCACATGCGGCCCGGCTGCCACGACATCCACGCGCGGGTCGAGGACATGGACCGCGCGGGCGTCTGGGCGGCGCTGTGCTTTCCCGGCATGCTCGCCGGGCAGTCGGGGATGGTCTTCGCCAAGACCCGCGACCAGGAGCTCGGCCTCGCGGTCACGCGGGCGTGGAACGACTGGCACGTGGACGTCTGGGCCGGCACCTACCCCGAGCGGATCATCGCCCTGCAACTGCCCTGGCTGACCGACCCCGAGGTCGCGGCCAAGGAGATCAGGGACAACGCGGCCAGGGGGTTCAAGGCCGTGCTCTTCCCCGAGTTCCCCACCCGGCTGCGGCTGCCGTCCATCCACACCGACCACTGGGACCCGTTCTTCCAGGCCTGCGAGGAGACCGGCACCGTCGTGTGCCTGCACACCGGCTCCGCCTCCTGGACCCCCGTCCCCTCGACCGACACACCGATCGAGGCGATCACCACCCTGATGCCCGCGAGCGCCATGTTCGCCTGCGCCGACTGGCTCTGGTCGGGCATCCCGCTGCGCTTCCCGGCGCTGCGGATCCTCATCGTGGAGGGCGGGGTCGGCTGGCTGCCGATGCTCGCCGAACGTGCCGACTACGCGCTCGACCACCCGGTCGCCGGGGAGGCCGCCTGGGAGGGTGGGCTCAAGCCCAGCGAGGTCCTGCGGCGCAACTTCTTCTTCGGCACGCTCAACGACCACGCCTTGTCCGGGGTGCGCTTCGCGGTCGGCCTCGAACACGTGCTGCTGGAGAGCGGCTACCCGCACTCCGACTCCACCTGGCCCGACACCCAGCAGACCGTGGCGACGAACCTTGGCAACCTGCCCCCGGCCGACATCGCCAGGGTCGCCTACGGCAACGCCGCCCGCCTGTTCGGCCACCCGCTGCCGTCACGGGCCTGGCTCAGGATGGAACAGCTCTAACGCCCGTGCTCGGGAGGGAAGACGCTCGCCTGGATGTTCCTGCGCTCCCAGTCGAGATAGCGTCCGCTCTCGCCGAGCAGCGAGGCCGTGAGCCACAGCAGGACACCGAAGTCGTCGGCCACCCCGACGAGCGCCAGGAAGTCGGGGATGACGTCGATCGGCGAGAGGATGTAGACCACGCCCAGGCCGAGCATGGCCAGCCTGCTCTTGCTCATGCCGGGGTACCGGCCCCGCGTCACCGCGCCGACCATCCTCGGAACGGTGCGCAGTCTGGTGATGAGTCCCGGTGAACCCGGCTGGGACACCTGCTTGTAGACCCGCCATGCCTGTGCCGCACGCGCTGCCTTCGCCATGGGAACCCTCCTCGGGGGGCACGCTCTTCGACGGCCTTCTACCCCGTCGCCTCAAGATATAACGCGTACTCCTCGTGGACGGTTCCCGAGGAATCTAGGGTTATGTCCATCACGTGAAAGGTGAGACAGATGACGACTTTCTCCGGGGTTCACCACATCGCGCTGAACGTGCGCGACCTCGACGCCTCCGTGCGGTGGTACGGCGACGTCCTGGACTTCGCACCCCTGTTCCCCTGGAACAACGCGGGCTTCGAACGGCAGCTCATGCGGCACCCCAGCGGGGTCGTCATCGGGCTGACCAGGCACAAGCACGAGGACGGCGACGCGAAGTTCAACGAGCGCAGGACCGGCCTCGACCACCTGGCGTTCACCGTGGACACCCGGCAGGAGCTCGACGCCTGGGCCACCCGCCTCACCGAGGCCGGGGTCACCCACTCCGGCGTCCAGGACATCCCCGAGGCGGGCTTCGCCCTGCTCGCCTTCCGGGACCCCGACGGCATCCAGCTCGAAGTCTTCCTCAGCCAGAACCGAAGCCAGGGCTGACGCACGGGCGGCCGGGGAAAGGGATGACCGTGACCGAACACGCCCCCACCGCCGCCCTCGTCGACCGCTTCGTCACCGGCCTCGTCCCCATGGTCCCGCTGCTCGCGGTCTGGGCGCACGGCTCCCTGGCCACGGGCGACTACCAGCCGGGCCGCAGCGACCTCGATCTCGTGGCGGTCCTCAGCCGCCCCTGCTCCCCCGAGGAGGAGTCCGGCCTCACCCTGATGCACGAACGCCTCGGCGCCGCCGTACCGCTCGCGGCGAAGCTGCACTGCGGCTACGTCGTCACGACCGAACTGGACGACCCCGCACGGCCCCACCTCGCCTGGGCGCACGAGGAGGTCACCCACCGGCCGATCACCCCGGTGACCAGGCGCGAGCTCCACGAGTTCGGCCTGGTCCTGTACGGCCCGCCCCCCGCGACCCTCCTGCCGCCGGTGACCGACGAGGAGCTCGCCGGGTTCGTGGCCTGGGACCTGCGGGAGTTCTGGCGCCCGCTGCTCGACCGCCCCGACCTGTGGCTCCGTGACATCTGGGTGGACGCGGCCATGCTCACCCTGGCCCGGGCCACGGTGACCCTCAGGGAGGGGAGGCTCGTCACCAAACACCGGGCGCTGGCCGTACTGAGGGAGATGGGCGCCCCCACACGGGTCGTCGACGACATCGAACGGCGGCGCTACGCCCGGCCCGGCCCGGCCCAGGACGACGGATGGCCCACACTCAGGGCGGAGCTGACCGTCGCCTTCCTCGCCTCGGAGATCGACGCGGTCAGCGGGAGGTCGCGTGCCTGATCGCGGTGTGCTCGAAGGGGGCCGCGGCCTCGATCTGGGAGGCGACCCGGATCAGCAGGTCCTCCCGGCCCGCCGCCGCGACCAGCTGGACGCCGACCGGCATCCCCCCCGAGGTCCGGTGAAGCGGCAGGGAGATCGCGGGCTGGCCGGTCGCGTTGACCGGCGAGCTGAACGCCACGGCCTGGTTCATCCGGCCCCGCGCCATACTGACGTCGTCGGAGGCGAGCCAGCCGATGGGGAACGGCGCCGCCCCCAGGGACGGGGTGAGCAGCAGGTCGAAGGACTCCCACCAGGTGGCCATCCTGCGGCGGAACCCGTCGATCCAGTCGCGTGAGGCCACGTAGTCGACCGCGCTGAGCCCTCGCCCGGTCGCCCCGAGGATGCGGTTGCGCTCCTCAAGCTCGTCGAGATCGACGGGCCTACCGCGCCAGCGCCCGAAGTCCTCAAGGTCGGCGGCCAGGTGGGCCGCGACGACCGTGCCGAAGTGCAGCGCGAAGTCCTTCTCCGTGAGCGCCTCGGGGCCGCCGGACTCGACGCCGTGACCGAGCGACTCAAGGAGCCGGGCCGCGCCGAACACGGCGGCCGTCAGGTCGGGGTCGGTCTCACCGGGGCGCCCCGGGTGCTCGGTGAGGAAGCCGATCCGCAGCCGTCCGGGGTCGGCCCCGACCTCCTGAGCCAGGCTCCGGGGCCAGACGGGCGCGCCGTACGGGTCGCCCGGCATCGCCCCGGCGATCACGTCGAGGGTCGCCGCGCTGTCCCTGACCGTACGGCAGAGCATGCCCGGCGTGGAGAAGCCCGCCCAGGCCTCGCCGACGGCCGGCCCGTAGCTCACCCGCCCCCGGCTCGGCTTGAGGCCGACCAGCCCGCACAGGCTCGCCGGGATGCGGATCGACCCGCCGCCGTCGCTGCCCGCGGCCACCGGGACCATGCCCGAGGCGACCGCCGCGGCCGACCCGCCGCTCGACCCGCCGGGGCTGTAGCGGACGTCATGGGGGTTACGCGTCGGCCCGAAGGCCCTGGGCTCCGTGGTGATCGCGGTGCCGAACTCGGGGGTGTTCGTCCGGCCGAGGACCACGAACCCCGCCGCGCGCAGCTTGGCCGGCGCGTAGCCGTCCCGTGCCACCTCGACGCCGTCGAGCACCCGGGAGCCCGCCCGGTACGGCTCACCCGCCATGCTCCAGCCCAGGTCCTTCAGCAGGGTCGGCACCCCCAGGAAGGGGGCGTCCCCGGTGAGCCTGTCGGCCTCCGCGAGCGCCCGCTCGAACCTGCGGTGGACGACCGCGTTGATCTCCCCGTCATGCGCCTCGATCCTCGCGATCGCCGCCTCGGCGAGCTCTCTCGGCGAGACGTCACCGGCGCGCACCGCCTCCGCCTGGCCGACCGCGTCGAGGTCGAACAGCTCGTCCAACGCCTCACTCCTTGCCGAACGCACCCCTTCGAAAGGCTCTCGGGGCCTTTCGAGGCCGTGGCCACATCCTTCCCGATCCAGGTGGGAAACGTGGTTCCGTGGGTGGATCTTCGCAAGGGTTTCATTACCCTACCGTGACACTCTGTTAAATGTTAGAACGTTTATGTGACGAAAAACCGGCGCGGAAAACGACGACACGCACTTCTGGGTACGGCGGTGCTGGCGACCTGTGTGGCCGCCCCGGTGACGGGGGGAGCCGTCGCGGCGTTCGCCGGTGTCCAGGACTCTCCCGGCCAATGTCTGACGGCCACCCGGAACGGGACGCCCGAGTGCGCCCCGCCGTACGACGCGGGCCAGGACACCACCCCCGAGGCCTCCCCGCCTCAAACCGAGGGGACGCCCCAGACTCATCAGGCGCCCCGGACCGGGCCCCCGGCCACGTCGGTCACGGCGCAGGCCCGGGTGAAGCCCGAAGCCGACCTTCCCGACAGGCCCGGCCCCGCGGGCGGAAGTGACGCCTCTGCCGACACTCCGGCCGAGGCTCCGCCCAAGACCTCCCCGGAGGCCCCGGCCAAAACCCAAGAGGCCCCGGCCAAAACCCAAGGTGGAGCCGGCGAAACCCAGGACGGGACCCAAAGCGGAGCCCAGGACGGGGCTCAGGATGGAACCCAAGGCGCGGGCCAGGGCGAGGCCGCCGACGAGGAGGCCGGGTCCGGGGTCAGGGTCGGGCCGCCGTCCTGCGGGCACGGCCTGCTGGGGTCGCTACTCGGCCTGGTCCCGCACTGCGAGCCGCTCGCCAAGGCCGTGAGACCCGTCATCTGCCTGCCCATCGTCTCGCTGCTGCTCGGTGGGGAGTCCTGTCACGCTCCCCACCCCACCCCGACGGTCGAGCCCCCGGCCCCCACGCCGACTCCGCCGCCCGCACCGACCCCCACCCCGACGTCCCCGCCCCCGGCTCCTCCGCCCACACCCACACCGACACCCCCGCCCACGCAGACCCCGGCTCCGACGCCTCCCCAGACGCCTGAGCCGCCTGCCCCCACCCCGACACCGCCCACGACCCCGGAGCCACCCGCTCCGACGCCGCCCACCACTCCGGAGCCACCCGCGCCACCGCCACCGCCGAGACCCGTCCAGGTCTCGCCCGTCGCCGTCGTCCCGGCACCGCCGACACCCACCCCGACTCCGCCGACGCCGCCTCCCACGGTGTCGCCGAGCCCGGAGAGTTCGGTCCTCGGGATGCGACGGCAGCGCATCCAGGACCGCTTCGCCGAACGGCGCCAGGGAACCGACCGCAGGCTGGTCATCCTGGTGCTCTTCACCGGCGTCATCTCGGTCACCGCGGTCGCCCTGCTCAAGCGCAGGCCGCGCAGATAAACGCGTGAGGCCCGGTTGGCGATCGGTCGCCAACCGGGCCTCCTACGTGTGCCCCGTTCAGCCCTCGGGCAGCTTCGCGGGGAACTGGGCGTCGATCTGGTCGTACTGCTGCTGCACGGCAACGAAGTCGTCGGGCCCGACCGAGCCCAGGCCGTTGAACGGGCGACCGGTCAGCATGATGAAGCCGACCCCGACGACGACCACGGTCACCCTGACCAGGTCGCCGACCACCGAGGCGCCCGTCGGCCGGTTCCCGACCGTCCAGGGAAGCACGACGACCAGCAGCCCGGAGATGAGCATGGAGATCACGAAGATGCTCTCAAGACCGGTGTTGGCGTCGTCGGCCCGTACGGCGCGGGAGTGGAAGACGTCGGAGATGTGGCTGAGGGCGTCCTGCTGGAGGGTCTTGCCCGCGTCGTCGGCCGGCTTGAGTCTGAGCACCTCGGCACGCATGTTCTCAAGCAGCTTCGTGGGGACCGGGGACATCTCACCGTGGGCCATGAGCGGCCAGTCGAGGGAGACGCTCTTGGCGGAGTAGTCCCTGATCTGGGCCCGGATGGGCCCTGCCTCGGGGATGGGCGCGACCGACCAGTACAGCTCGCTGAGGGCCTCCGTCTCCGCCTGGACGTCGGTCTGCGAGGTGGAGATGGCGTCCCGGCACAGCACGACGGCGTAGGCCAGGACCAGCAGGTAGATGGCGAGGGCGAGGTTGGCCGCGAAGTCGATCGACGCCGAACCGTTGTCCTCCCCCTCGTGCCCCCTCCTCCTGAGGACGAGAAGCGCGATCAGCGTGATCGCGACGGCGACTACCACCAGCACGCTTATCCAGCCCATGGGACTCCCTCGGATCAACCATGAATGTAACTACTTAGGGTAATCTTTTCATTACACAGATGCCTACGGTTCCGCCACAGTTCACTCACGAAATCGGCGATCCCGGATGACCCGGTACGGCGGGCACACTTTCCCCGTCCGTTTCGGCGATCTTCTCTCCCCGAGGCCGTACGGCACACTCTGCGGAAACCGACTACTTTGTCGCGTTTGTTGGCGTAAGGCCTGTTCAGCGGGGAGCACGGTGATCGCCAGCACGGGGCAAATTTCGCGATGTTCGGGGGTCACCACCGGTTCGGCGTGGGATTGATCCTTCTTGTGGAAGGGCTTCCGCGACAAGGGATAGAAAATGGGGAAACGTCCCTGTAGACGGAGAGCGGCCCGGCTTACGGCGGGAGCACTTCTGGCTCTGCAGATATCGTTCATCGCCCTGGCCTCGGACGGAAACGCCGAGACCGGGGCCGCCAGTTCGCCGGTCGCCGTCATGATCGCGGACTCGTCCGACGCGTCCGCACGGGTGCCGAGCACCGGCCGCTACGACATCAACGCCCTGGAGGCCGCCAGGCGCTACACCCGTGACCTGTACCTGAAGGCCGTAGCCCTGCACGAGCCCGCCGACCTCGGTACGGGACTGTGGGAACGGGAAGGGCTGAGTGAGGCCCGGCAGCCCGAGGCCAAAGCCCCGGTCAGAAAGAGCCAGGCGCGGACCAGTGCCCAGACGGCCCACCGCCTGCCCTCGGTACGGCTCGCCCACACACAGGCCGCCCAGTTGCTGAAGCGGGCCGGTCTCGGCCGGAAGTCCTCAGGCCGGTGCGCCAGCCGAGACAACGGGCGGTGCACCTCACTTGAGGCCGTCAGGACGGACACGGTGAACAGGGTGATCGGCCTGAAGCGCGAGAGCGGGTGCCCCATCGTGATCACCGGAGGCACCGAGGTCGGCCACGCCCCCGGCCTGTACAGCCACTACGAGGGCTACAAGCTGGACATCAAGCCCAACCGGTGCGTCAGCCGCTACATCAAGAGCAAGTATCCCTACCAGCGGGTCAGGGGTGACGGCGCCCCGCTCTACGGGGACTCACAGACCGTCTACGCCAGGGAGTCCGACCACTGGGACATCCTCTTCCGCTGACGCCCGGGAACGCCGCTGTCACCCGGGAAACCGGATGCCCGGGAAACCGCACCGGGCGGGCCGTCCATGAGACGACCCGCCCGGCGACGACGACGTGCTAGAAGAGCTCGGCCACGACCAGCTCGGCGATCTCCGCCGCGTTCAGGGCGGCGCCCTTACGGAGGTTGTCGCCACAGACGAACAGGTCGAGGGTGTTGGGGAAGTCAAGCGCCTGGCGAACCCGGCCCACGTAGGTGGGGTCGGTGCCGACGACGTCGGCCGGGGTCGGGAAGACTCCGTTGGCCGGGTCGTCCATGACGACCACCGTCGGCGCCGCCTCCAGGATGCGGTGCGCGTCGGCGACGGTGATCTCCCGCTCGAAGGTCGCGTGCACGGCCAGCGAGTGGGTCGTGATCACCGGGACACGGACGCAGGTCGCGGAGACCTTCAGGTCGTCGATGCCGAGGATCTTCCTGGACTCGTTGCGGAGCTTGATCTCCTCCGAGGCCCAGCCGCCGTCCTTGAGCGAACCCGCCCACGGCACGACGTTGAACGCGATCGGCGCGGGGAAGGGAGACTCGCCGTCACCGAGCTTGTTCTGCAGGGCCTTGCGCACGTCACCGGCGCTCTGGCCGACCGTCCGGTCGCCGGCGAGCGCCTCGACCTCGTCGTAGAGACGTCCCGAACCGGCGACACCCGCGCCGGAGACCGCCTGGTAGGAGGAGACGACCAGCTCGCGCAGGCCGTACTCGGTGTGCAGGGCGCCCATCGCGGCCATCATCGACAGCGTGGTGCAGTTGGGGGTCGAGATGATGCCCAGCGGGCGGTTACGCGCCGCCTGCGGGTTGACCTCGGGCACCACCAGCGGCACCTCGGGGTTCATCCGGAAGGTGCCGGACTTGTCGATGGCGACCGCGCCGCGCTCGGCGGCGATCGGCACCCACACGGCGGAGACCTCGTCGGGCACGTCGAAGATCGCGATGTCGACGCCGTCGAAGACCTCGGCGGTCAGCTCCTGGACGACCAGGTCCTCACCGCGGACCCGCAGGACCTTGCCCGCGGACCGGGCGGACGCGACGAGCTTGATCTCGCCGTAGATGTCCTCCCGGTTGGAGATGATGTCGCGCATGACGGTGCCGACGGCACCGGTCGCGCCGATCAGAGCGAGGGTGGGCTTGCGGCTCATCGGCCGGTACCTCCGTAGATCACAGCTTCAACCTGGTCGGCGTCGAGATTGAACGCGCGGTGGGCGGCGCTGACCGCCGAGTCCACCTCGTCCTGCCCGACGATCACCGAGATGCGGATCTCCGAGGTGGAGATCATCTCGATGTTCACCCCCGCGTCGGCGAGGGCGGCGAAGAACGTCGCGGTGACGCCGGGGTGCGAGCGCATGCCCGCGCCGATCAGCGACACCTTGCCGATCTGGTCGTCGAACAGCAGCGACTCGAAGCCGATGTTCTGCTGGATCTTCTTCAGTGCGGTCAGCGCCGTCGAGCCGTCGCTCGCGGGCAGCGTGAAGGAGATGTCCGTCCGACCGGTCGCCGCCGCCGACACGTTCTGCACGATCATGTCGATGTTGACTTCGGCGTCGGCCAGCGTTTTGAAGATCGTGGCAGCCTCGCCGACCTTGTCGGGCACCCCGACAACGGTGATCTTGGCCTCGCTCCGGTCGTGCGCGACGCCGGAGATGATCGGCTGCTCCATCTGTGTTCCTTCACTGTCGGGGTCGGAGATGACCCACGTGCCTTCCTTGGTGCTGAACGAGCTTCTTACGTGAATCGGCAGGTTGAAGCGGCGGGCGTACTCGACGCAGCGCAGGTGCAGAATCTTCGCGCCGCAGGCCGCCATCTCCATCATCTCCTCGTAGGAGACCTTGGGGATCTTGCGGGCGACCGGGACGATGCGCGGGTCCGCGGTGAAGACCCCGTCCACGTCGGTGTAGATCTCGCACACGTCGGCTTCGAGAGCGGCGGCGAGCGCCACGGCCGTCGTGTCGGAACCGCCCCTGCCGAGGGTGGTGATGTCCTTGGTGTCCTGGGAGACCCCCTGGAACCCGGCCACGATCGCCACCTGACCGGCGCCGATAGCCTCGCTGATGCGGCCCGGCGTCACGTCGATGATGCGGGCGCGGCCGTGCGAGGAGTCGGTGATCACCCCGGCCTGGGAGCCGGTGAACGAGCGGGCCTCCTGGCCCAGGTTCGCGATCGCCATGGCCAGCAGCGCCATCGAGATGCGCTCACCCGAGGTGAGGAGCATGTCGAGTTCGCGCACCGGCGGCAGCGGCGAGACCTGCTGGGCGAGGTCGAGCAGCTCGTCGGTGGTGTCGCCCATCGCCGAGACGATCACCACGACGTCGTTGCCGGCTTTTTTCGTCGCGACGATCCGCTGGGCGACCCGCTTGATGCAGGACGCGTCGGCGACGGAAGAACCACCGTACTTCTGAACAACGAGCGCCACGAGATGTCTCCGAAGCAATCTAGGGCTGTGGAGCTCTCAGTCTACTGTCGCCCGGGTAGCGCACTTCTGGTTTGGCCCACTATGTGGACAATCACACGGTTGTGCGCTCTTCGGCCACGTCCAGCCGAGTATGGGCGACGAGTGCCTGCAGGGCGCGCAGCGCGGCCCCGGCGTGGTTGCCCCAGGTGTTGAAGTAGGAGTACTGCCACCACCACAGCGCCTCAAGGGGACGCCCCGCCTGGTAGTGCCTGAGCCCGTGAAGAAGGTCGGCGGCCACCGCCGTCAGGTCGTCCGACAGCCGGTACGGCGTGACCGCGGTGTCCTTGTACGGGTCGAAGACCTCGGCGTAGTCGTCGACCGGGCCGAGCCGCTCGGCCAGGGCCGTACGGACCGCGTCGACGTCCGGGTCCTCGCTCAGGTGCGGCTCCCAGTTGCCGGACAGGATCACGTCCTGGCTGGCGCCGAGCTGCGCGCCCGCCGAGCTGACCTGCGCGACCTCGACCAGCAGCAACGACAGGATGGCGTCGCCGCCCTCACCGTTCGCCAGCCTGGTCAGACCGTCGATGTAGTTCTCCGCGTGCCCGGCGACCCGTTCCGCCAGAGCACCCCATGCGTCAGACATCCAGCAGCCTCCTTCCCTCGAACGCGCGGCCCAGGGTGACCTCGTCGGCGTATTCGAGGTCACCGCCCACGGGCAGCCCGCTGGCCAGTCGTGTGACTCTCAGCCCCATCGGCTTCACCAGACGGGCGAGATAGGTCGCCGTCGCCTCCCCCTCAAGGTTGGGGTCGGTGGCGAGGATCAGCTCGGTGACCTGGCCGTCGGCCAGTCTCGTCATCAGCTCGCGGATGCGCAGGTCGTCGGGGCCGACCCCGTCGATCGGGCTGATCGCGCCGCCGAGCACGTGGTAACGCCCGCGGAACTCACGGGTCTTCTCGATCGCCACGACGTCCTTGGACTCCTCGACCACGCAGATCACGTGGGGATCGCGCCGGGCGTCGCGGCAGATCCGGCACTCCTCGTCGGCGGCGACGTTCCCGCAGGTCCGGCAGAAACGGACCTTGTCCTTGACCTCAAGCAGGGCGTGGGCGAGCCGCTTCACGTCGGCGGGCTCGGCGGACAGCAGATGGAAGGCGATCCGCTGGGCGCTCTTCGGGCCGACTCCGGGCAGCATGCCCAGCTCGTCGATCAGGTTCTGGACGACCCCCTCGTACATGGCTTCAGAACCCGGGCAGCTGACCGAGGCCGCTGCCGCCCCCAAGTCCCTGTGCGAGCGGGCCGAGTTTCTCCTGCTGGAGGTCGGCCGCGGCGCGGACCGCGTCCCTGATCGCCGCGATGACCAGGTCGGCGATGGTGTCGGCCGTGTCCTGGGGGTCGCCGGGGTCGACGGCCTCGGCGCTGATCCTCAGTTCGAGCAGCTCGCCGCCGCCGTTGACCGTGGCGACGACCAGCCCGCCGCCCGCCGAGCCCTCGACCTGGGCGTCGTTCAGCTCCTGTTGAGCGCTCACAAGCTGCTGCTGCATGAGCTGTGCCTGCTCCAGCAGCTGCTGCAGGTTGACATCCCCTGGGTTCACCGTCGTTGTGCTCCTCGTCCGTGACGTCAGTCGTCACGAGCCTACGGGGTCAGAGGCGGGTGTTGTACTGGCCCATGCCCGTGTTCCCCCCATGTGGTGACTAAACCCGGTCCGCCGGTTCACGACGATCCTGTCGGGTCCCGGCCCCCCTCCACGACGTCCGGGACCCGACGGCGCACGCGCCGGAGCGGCCGCACACGACGGCGTGCGCTGCGAAGGTAACCGATTCCAGGTTGCACACACGTTGCGATCGTTCAATCACCCTTCGCACTCCCTTTTCGCCGAACCGGTTGCGTGCACCCGTCCCGACAACCGATGCTTCGGCAATCGGTCTGATTCCTGGGGAGCCATATGTCCGGCAGCCGCCGGGAAGCCGTCCCGGATTTGAACGTCCACTCGTTACGACTGCGCCGTCTGCACGAGTCCGTGCTGAACGGTGCCCAACCTCCTGACGGGGCGTTACGCGGCCTGATCTCCGCCTCGTGGCGCAGATCCATGGACGCGGGCGTCGATCCCGAGGCGAGCGCGGCCCCGCCCGCCTTCGAACGGGAGGACGTCGAGGACGTCCGTTCCCACCATCCCGTCGGCGCCCTGCTGCCGCTCGTCGCCGGAACCCTCCTGGAGGCCGCCTCGGCGAGCGCGCACATCCTGATGGTCACCGACGAGAAGGGCCGGGTGCTCTGGCGCGACGGAGACCACCGGGTGATGGGCATGGCCGACGAAGTCGGGCTCGCCGACGGCTTCCACTGGGGCGAGGAGGTGATCGGGACGAACGGCATGGGCACCGCGCTCGCCACCCGGGGCCCCGTCCACGTCTTCTCCGCCGAGCACCTGGTCAGGGCACTGCACCCCTGGTCGTGCTCGGCGGCGCCGATCAACGACCCGGACAGCGGCGAGGTGATCGGCTGCGTCGACATCAGCGGCACCATGGACGCCCTGCATCCGGCGACCGTCGCCCTCGTCGAGACCACGGCCAGACTGGCGGAGAGCCACCTGGCGCTGCGCATGCGCGAGCGCGACGACCTGTTCCGCGCCCGCAACGACGAGCACCTGCTGGCGCTGCGCGGCGAACCCGGCGCCCTGGTCACCGCCACGGGCCGTGTCGTCGCCTCCGACCGCTCCCTGCGATGGGGTGACCGCGTACGGCTGCCCGCCTCCGGCGACCGGGTCGTGCTGCCCGACGGCGAGACCGCGCTGCTGACCCCCGTCCGCGACGGCTTCCTGCTGCGTGTCCTCGGCACGGCGGACACGCCCGTGCTGACCCTGTCCTTCCTCGGGACGCGGCATCCCGCGGCCGATCTCGACGGCGCCCACGTGCCGCTGTCCCCCCGTCACGCCGAAATCCTCACGGTGCTGGCCCTCAACCCCAAGGGCGTCACGGCCGAACAGCTCTCCCTCCACCTGTACGGCGACGCGGGGAACCCGGTGACCGCCCGCGCCGAGATCCACCGCCTGCGCCTGCAGCTCGGCCCCGTGGTCGCGGCGCGGCCGTACCGGCTGACCTGTGTGGTGCGGGCCGACTTCCTCACCCTGCGACGCCTGCTCGCCGGTGAGGACACCACCGCGATCGCCGGCGCGTACGGCGGGCCGCTGCTACCCCGCTCCGACGCCCCCGCGGTGCGCGACGAACGCGAGGAGCTCGAAGGCCGGGTCCGCGCCCGCCTCCTGACCCGGGGGTCCCCCGACGACCTGTGGGCCTACGCGGAGACCGAGGGAGCCAAGGGCGACGCCCACGTCCTGGAACGGCTCGTCGCCGTGCTTCCCCGGAGCGACCACCGCGCCGTGACCGCCGCGATCCGCCTGTCGGCCCTGGACTCGCCCTGATCCCGCAGGACCGTCAGGCGTGGCCGATCTCCTCGATGATCTGGCCGCCCAGCTCACGCTGGAGGAGGGCCATGCCGGTCAGCGCGTCGTCGGACGAACCGGCGTCGTCGGAGCCGGACGACCTGCCGGGCACGGCCTCCGGCCACGCCGACTTGGTCCCCGTCCCCCTCGGCCCCGTCTGGGCGGCCGTATGGGCGGCCGTCCTGGCGGCGGAACGCGCGGCGGCCAGGCCGGGACTCGGCGGCGGAGGCGAACCCGGGTCCTCGGGGAGCGGTGCGTCGGGCCAGGACTCGTCGGTGGCCTGCGGGCTCTGGCGAGGCTGCGTCTGCGGGGCTCGCTGGGCCTCACGGGGAGGCGAAACCGCCTGGGGCGGCGCCTCCCCCTGGGGCTCCGCGGTCGGCCTCGTGACGGGCCCCTGCGAGGGACTCTGCGCGGGGCTCTGGACGGGGCTCTGGACGGGCTCGGCGCGTGGCGGAGGAGGAGGCGGCGTCTGCTGCCGGGCGCCGGACGGCATGGGCGAACCGCCGACGACGGCCTCCACCTTCCAGGTGCCGCCGAGCACGTCCTGCAGCGCCCCCGCGACCACCACGTCCTTGCCGCCGCCGGTGAAGTTGCGCATCGCGCCCACCTGGGCGAAGCCCAGCGTGACGACCTTGCCCTCGACCCCGACGACCTGGGCGTTGGTGTTGACGTTCGCCCAGACGACGATGCTGCGCCGTTTGAGGGCCGCGAGCACCTGCGGCCATGCCTGCTGTACCGCTCCCGCGTCGCCTCCCGACACTCCCGGGACAGCAGGAGCCTGGGGCTGGTCCGCGGCGGGGGCGGGCGCCTGCCCTCCCGGCCGCGTGGGAGCCGGCCAGTCGTCGTCCTTGGCCCGAACCGGTACGGCGGCCGCGGCGGGCTGCGCGGGGGTCTGCGTGGGGGCCGGAGCCTGGGCGGCCATGGGAGCCTGAGCGGGAGGCGCCTGGGCCACCGCCGGGACCACCACTGCCGGGGCCACCGTTGGAGCCGCTGCAGGGGCCACTGCAGGAGCCGCCGCCTGGACCACCGTGACCCCGCCCCGCTCCAGCCGCTCAAGCCGGGTCAGCAGTGCCGCCTCATCCCTGGCCACCCCGGGCAGCAGGGTCCTGGCGCACATCAGCTCAAGCAGCAGCCGGGGCGAGGCCGCGCCGCGCATCTCGGTCAGGCCCTCGTTGAAGATCTCCGCCGCGCGGGTCAGCTCGGCCGGGCCCATCGAGGCCGCCTGCTGCTGGAGCCGCTCCAGCTCGTCACCGGGACGGTCGAGCAGCCCGCTGGTCGCGGCCTCGGGCACGTTCGCCAGGATCACCAGGTCGCGGAAGCGCTCAAGCAGGTCCATCGCGAACCTGCGGGGGTCGTGACCGCCCTCGACCACCCGGTTCACGGCCTGGAAGACCTTCGCCCCGTCGCGGGTGGCGAAAGCGGAGACCATGTCGTCGAGCAGGTCGCCGTCGGTGTAACCGAGCAGGGAGACCGCGCGGGCGTAGGTGATGCCGGCCTCGTCCGACCCGGCGAAGAGCTGGTCCAGGATCGACAGCGAGTCACGGGCCGACCCGGCGCCCGCCCTGACCACCAGCGGCAGCGCGGCGGGTTCGAACGGCACGTTCTCCGAGGTGAGGATCTCCTCCATGAGCGTGCGCAGCGCGGCGGGCGGAATCAGCCGGAAGGGATAGTGGTGGGTGCGGGACTTGATCGTCCCGATGACCTTCTCCGGCTCGGTGGTCGCGAAGACGAACTTCAGGTGCGGCGGGGGCTCCTCGACGAGCTTGAGCAGCGCGTTGAACCCCTCGCGGGTCACCATGTGCGCTTCGTCGATGATGTAGATCTTGAAGCGCGCCGAGACGGGGGCGAAGAAGGCCCGTTCCCGCAGGTCGCGGGCGTCGTCGACACCACCGTGCGAGGCGGCGTCGATCTCGATGACGTCCAGGTGGCCGGGCCCGGTCGGCGCCAGGGCCACACACGACTCGCACTCGCCGCAGGGGTCGGGGGTCGGCCCCTTCTCGCAGTTCAGCGAACGGGCCAGGATGCGGGCGCTTGACGTCTTGCCGCATCCCCTGGGCCCGCTGAACAGATAGGCGTGGTTGATCCGGCCGCTCCGCAGCGCCTGCCGCAACGGCTCGGTGACGTGCTCCTGCCCTTTGACCTCGGCGAAGGTCCCGGGCCGGTACTTGCGGTACAGCGCAAGACTCATGCGACGATCCCACCTGCGAGGGAGTCTGAAACGAAGAGACCCCTCGCACACCCGCCAGAGCCTGCTTATCCTTGCTGCCTTCCGGCCCTGGGGAGGTTCACAGGATGACGCCGCGCGAGGGGTCCTGGCACAGTCTAGCCTCTGTCGCGAGTGCTCGGAGTAGTGAACGGCCGCCAACGAAGATGCCTCGAATATGTGGTCAACGCAGTCCTGAAAGTTCGGTAAGCTACTCCACGGAGGATTCGCCTAGTTGGCCTAGGGCGCACGCTTGGAAAGCGTGTTGGGGGCAACCCCTCAGGAGTTCGAATCTCCTATCCTCCGCGCTTGGTTGAGCAGCAAGACACGAAGGGCCCGGACTATCCACCCGGGCCCTTCGTGTTGTCCGGCCTCGGTCGACACGCCCACTTCGAAGCATGCGCGCTTGCCGGCGACGGCGCGGGGCCACCCGTGAGGTGCTGGAGCACCGGCGCCGAGCGCTCGCGCTCGCTCGGCTCCGTTCCGACGCCTCAGGAGGCTTCGACCTGGAACTCTTCGAAGAGAAGAGCAATTACCGTCAATGAATGCGGCTCAGTTTCTGATCGCCACCAGTGCCCTTGCCCGTTTCCTGCGCCCCGACGCGGACCGGTACGGCTGGGATCAAGCTGCCGTCGCAGGACTCATCGCAGTCTGCCCCATCACCGAATTTGAGTTCCTCTACAGTGCCCGATCCATTACGGATCGCGAGCAAGGCGTCGAAGATCTACGGCTTCTGCTCGGCTGGACCCCCATCGACGACCGCGCCTACGACCGCGCCTGGAAAGTTCAGGAAGCCCTCACCCGGCGAGAGCGACATCGCAGCGCAGGCCCTGTCGACCTCGTCATCGCCGCCACAGCGGAACTTCAAGGGCTTACGCTCCTCCACCGAGACCGAGACTTCGAGTGCATCGCCCGGGTCACCGGTCAAGCACTCCAGTGGTACGGCCCCGAGCCGGGCAAGTAAACCTCACAGGCATGCAGGCTGAGTCTCCCGTCACCCAACCCCCACAGGGCAGGGATCAAAGCATCGCCCCGAATCGACGTCACGCCTACCGACCTCTGGCCGGAGGAAGCGAGACCGTCTTGCGGATGCCGTAGTGGTGATCGGCGGAGGTGGTTCGGAACGCCTCCGCCCGAACGCGGCGTACGCGGTGACCGGGATCACGCGTCAGCCGGAGAGCTGTCTCACGGTGGCGCAGAGGGGCACGCGCGGAGGGGGCGGCCCCTACCCGGCGGACGCCACCGTGCTTGTGCGGGCCGGTGACACGGCGTCCACCAGGGCGGTGACGCACGTGAGCACCTGTGCCGCTGTTTGGAGATCCGCCTGTTCGCTCCTGCCGGGCATCGCGATCGCCTGGTCTCGCCCCCAAGCCTCGGCTTCATCGAAAGGACCGGTCAGTCGCCTCCGGTGGTGCCGAGCCGTACGGTCGTGGTGGTGGTCGAGCCGTCGGGGTGGAGGAGTTCCACCTTGGCCGAGTCGCCTGGCTTGTGGGCGGCGAGGGCTCTGGCGAGGTCCTGCGCGGTCAGGACCGGGGTGTCGTCGAGTGCGACGATCACGTTGCCCGGCCTGAGCGCCGTCCGCGTCCCCTGGGCCGTCCGCACGACGCCGACACCGCTCGGTCTGCCGTGTCTGTCGACCACGGTCTGCGCCGCGACTCCCAGGTCCGCCCGGCCGGTTTCGGTCACCTCGCCCTTCTCGACGAGCCGGCGGACGACGCGGGTGACCGTGTTGGCCGGGATGGCGAAGCCGATACCGGGGAGCACACTGCCCGTGTCCGCGTTCACCAGGTCGGCTACCAGCACGCCGACGACCTGTCCGGCGAGGTCGACCAGGGCGCCTCCGCTGTTGCCCGGGTTGATCGCGGCGGAGGTCTGGATGAGGCCGCCGGCCGTCGGAGCGACGGTCTCGTGCCCCTCGGCCGCGAACTGGACGGTCCGGTTCAGCCCGGAGACGATGCCGTCGGTCACGCTGCCCGACAGGCCGAACGGGTTGCCCATGGCCAGCACGATCTGGCCGATGGCGAGCCGGTCTGAGTCGCCGAAATCGGTGGGGACGAGGCCCGACGGGTCGTCCACCCTGATGACGGCCAGGTCCCCGGCCTTGTAGACCCCGACGAGCCGGGCCGTACGGGGGGCGCCACCGGTGGCGAGCATGACCTCGAAGCGTTCGGCGTCACCGACCACGTGGGCGTTGGTCACGATGTGCCCGAGGTCGTCGTAGACGATGCCCGAGCCCTCGCTGATCTCCTCTCCCGACCGCGAGGTGATCTGCACGACGGACGGCAGCACCCTGGCGATGCCCCTTCGGTAGTCGGCCTCAAGTGTCAGCGGACTTCTCGCCACGGGGACGGCCACGGAGGACCCGGTTTCGAGGTCCGCCTTGTCCGGTGTCTCCGGGTCGGCGCCCAGATCGTTGCCGAGGAGTACGACCATCACAAAGAGCGCATTGATGACTACCATCCGCATCTGCCGCATGTGACGATATTTCCCTTGTTGGCGGTGAAAAGCTGCAGGTGGGGGATATATTTCGTGCAAGTCGACGCCGATGAGGCGCTGCGCCGTACCCGGCGAACCGGTGGGCATGGTCGGCCCCGGGGAGGGCAGTGGGGGTCCAAGCGGATCGAAGGGACGTCTGCGATGGATTTCAGAGACGACGCCCGGCTGGACAGCTCACAGGTGGAAAGCGGTGGCCGCAGGAGGATTCCCGGAGGAGGACTCGCGGTCGGCGGGGGCGCCGCCGGAATCCTCGCGCTCATCGTGGCCCTGCTGTTCGGGCTCAACCCCGGGGACATCGTCGGCGGGAACGAACCCGCCCCCGTGGGGCCGGGAACCGACCTGGCGGCCAAGTGCAGGACAGGGCAGGACGCCGACCAGAACGAGGAGTGCCGGGTGGTCGGCGTGGTCAACAGCATCCAGGACTACTGGCCGACCGTCGTGCAGGGTTACCGGCCCGCCAAGACCGTGATGTTCTCCGGCCAGGTGAACACCGCCTGCGGCGCGGCCGACGCCTCGGTCGGCCCGTTCTACTGCCCTGCCGACCAGAAGGTCTATCTCGACCTGAGCTTCTTCGACGAACTCCGCACCCGTTTCGGCGCGGAGGGCGGTCCGTTCGCCCAGGCGTATGTGATCGGGCACGAGTACGGTCACCACGTGCAGAACCTCCTGGGCACCAGCTCCATGGCCCAGGGAGACCGGCAGGGACCGCGGAGCGGCTCGGTCAGGCTTGAGCTGCAGGCCGACTGCTACTCGGGCGTGTGGGCGAAGAACGCCTACGAGACCGGCCTGTTCGACAAGCCCTTCACCCAGCAGGACATCCAGCAGGCGCTGAGCGCCGCCTCGGCCGTGGGGGACGACAGCATCCAGGAGCGCACCCAGGGCCGGGTGAATCCGGACGCCTTCACCCATGGCACGTCGGCGCAGCGTGTCAGGTGGTTCACCACCGGTTACGAGAGCGGGGATCCCAACCGGTGCGACACGTTCTCAGGGAGCCTCTGAGGCCGTCGCCGACCTGGGCAAGCAGGCAAAGAATCCGAATCTCTCATAAACTACGTACTGTGATCTTCAAGCTGGTCGGTGATGGACGGCCCTACCCCGAGCACGGTCTCTCGCATCGCGAGTGGGCGCAGATACCGCCGCGGCAGGTCCGCCTCGACACGTTGATCACCACGAAGACGGTGCTCGACCTGCACTCGCTGCTCGCCAAGGACTCCACCTTCTACGGCGACCTGTTCCCGCACGTGGTCCAGTGGCGTGGCGACCTCTATCTGGAGGACGGCCTGCACCGTGCCCTGCGCTCGGCGCTGCACCAGCGCTCGATTCTGCACGCCCGCGTCCTCGAACTTCCCGAGGACTGAGGAACCTCTGGCACGACGAAGGGCCCCCGGCGAACCGGGGGCCCTTTCGTTGCTGTGGCGGTGGAGGTGGGATTTGAACCCACGGATAGGTTGCCCCATCACACGCTTTCGAGGCGTGCGCCCTCGGCCACTAGGCGACTCCACCGCCGAGCAGCTTACCGGATATCCGCTATTGCTCGCGCATCCGGCGAGAGGTGAAGAAGTCGGTGAGGACCGTGGCGCACTCGTCGGCCAGCACCCCCATGACGACCTCGGGCCTGTGGTTGAGGCGGCGGTCCCTCAGCACGTCCCACAGCGAGCCCGCGGCACCCCCCTTGGGATCGACGGCGCCGTAGACGACCCGGTCGACCCGGGCCAGCACGGCGGCTCCGGCGCACATCGTGCACGGTTCAAGGGTCACGACCAGCGTGCAGCCGGTCAGCCGCCACTCACCACGCGAGAGGGCGGCCCGCCGCAGGGCCAGGACCTCGGCGTGCGCGGTCGGGTCCGCCAGCGACTCACGGTCGTTGCCCGCCCCGGCCAGCACGGCCCCCTCGGGGTCGAGGACGACCGCTCCGATCGGCACCTCCCCCCTGGCGCCCGCCTCGGCGGCCTGCTCAAGGGCCAGCCGCATCCCGGCGGCGTACGCCTCGGGGTTCACCGGAGCCGGTCGAGCTCGTCCGCGAAGGCCAGCCGCTCGGCGATCACCGAGAGCGTGTCCGCGGGGAGCGCGCCCTCCTCCATGCTCAGCTCGACGAGCTCCTCCGGGCTCATGCCCAGGTCGCTCAGCAGCTCGAAGTCGCCCGCGGGCCGTACGCCGAGGTCGGGGGTCTCCTTGTCCGGGGCGACGCCGGCCAGCTCGGTGAAGAGCTCGCCGAGCCCGTCGGTCAGCCCCGCCTGGGCGTCGGACAGGAAGGTGCGCGGTTCCCGGTCTCCCTCGTAGCGGACGATGGCGAACCACTCGTCCTCGACCTCGACGCACAGCAGGGCCAGCTCGTCACCGTTGAGCCCCAGATGCTCCTGTACGGCGTCGCCCAGGTCGTCGGCTATCTCCGCGGCGCCGAGGTCGATCTCGGCGCCGTTCCATCCGTCCTCGGTGCGGACGAACGCCGCGGAGAACACACTGCCAGTGGATTGCCTGGAGGACATGGCCGGTCTCCCGGGGTCAGCCGAACACAGAGTCGATCGCGCGTTCGAAGGGCTCGGAGAATCCCAGACGGGCGGCGATGCTGGACAGCACGTCCTCGGGAAGGAGGTCGATGTCCCCGGAGAGGATGCCGAGCTCCATCTCGTCGAGCCCCAGGTCGGCGAAGATCGACAGATCTCCGGCGGGCAGGGCCGTCTCCTCGTCCTGAAGGATCGCGTCCAGTTCGTCCTCGTCGGGCACCGGCACGTCGAGGTATTCCAGCGCCTGCCGCGCCAGGGGGAAGTCCCAGGACGCGGCGATGTCGGAGAGGAAGACCTCCACATGCTCACCGAACACTCGTAACGCCACGAAGAACTCATCCCCAACGGCGACCAGGCCAATCGTCCCGTTGATGCTCGGCTGCTGGCGTAGGGCGTGGACGAGACCCTGGAGGTCGGAGGTGAGCGCCACGGGAAGCAGCTCCGCCTCCCAGCCGTCGTCCTCGCGATAGACGACGATGGCAAAGTCCAGAGGGTCTTCGTCTGACATGCTCATCCCCACCGGTGCACTCGCTACGGACGTCAATGCTTTCAGAAGCACCGCGTCGCCGTACGCCTCCGGGGCCAAATTGTGATCCAAATCCGGGTGAGCGGGCGATGTCGTCCAGGCGAGCGCCCGTCGTCCGGGACGTGGGTCCCGCCGCTGTCCCCCGCACGGCCGTCCGGATAGCGTTGACGTCCATGGAGACCCTCGTCGTCGAGCACCCGCTGGTCGCGCACAAGCTGACCGCTCTCAGGGACGCGCGTACGGACTCGCCCACCTTCCGGCGCCTGGCCGACGAGCTGGTGACGCTGCTGGCCTACGAGGCGACCCGGCACGTCCGCGTCACCGGTGTCACCGTCGAGACCCCGGTCGCCAAGGCCAAGGGCGTACGGCTGGCGCAGCCGTACCCGCTGGTGGTGCCGATCCTGCGTGCGGGCCTGGGCATGCTGGACGGTATGACCCGGCTGCTGCCGACGGCCGAGGTCGGCTTCCTGGGGATGATCCGCAACGAGGAGACGCTCAAGGCCGAGACCTACGCGACGCGGCTGCCCGACGACCTGTCCGGGCGTCAGGTGTACGTGGTCGACCCGATGCTGGCCACGGGTGGCACCCTGGCCGCGGCGATCCGGTTCCTGTTCGACCGCGGCGCCGACGACGTGACCGCGCTGTGCCTGCTGGCCGCCCCCGAGGGCATCGCCTACATGGACGAGGCGTTCGCCGGCAGCGACAGGCCGATCCGCCTGGTGACCGCCGCGCTCGACGAACGGCTGAACGAGCACGGCTACATCGTCCCCGGCCTCGGGGACGCGGGGGACCGCCTCTACGGCGTGGTCTGAGGATCTCCCCGGTGTGGGGGGAGGCGTTAACCCTCCCCTTCGTTACCCAACGTGCTTGAATGGGTACGAGCAGTAGCGAGGATGCCTCTTCCGTGTCCCCGGCCAGGGGAGGCCGCGGGCACACATCAGGGAGAAACATGAGCGAGCGGACCGTCCAGGATCAGGAGCCGGACCCTTACGAGCACGTCAGTGCCGCGTTGCGGAGCGAGTTCTCCGAGGTCCATCCGGCGGCCACGGTGACCCGCTGCATCCAGGCCGCGCACTACGGCGCGCTGGAGGTGACCGGCCAGGCCCACCCGGTGCTGGTCGAGCGGATCGCCCGCAAGCACCTGGAGGTCCTCGCACTGGCCGCGAGTGAGGGTGGGTGACGAATGTCACACCGCCCTGGTCGGGTCCCGTCGCTGAGATCGTGACCCTGTCAGGGAAGACGCTTTACCTCGCGAATGGCATGGGTAATGTATACGGCGGGTGCAGTGGGTGAGTGGTCGTAGGAGGCCGCAGTGCAGGTCAAGAAGGTTCTGACATACAGCGCCATTGCTTTTGTGGCGTTCTACCTCTTCACAAGACCGGGTGACGCAGCGAACACAGTTAGGGGCGCCATGGACACCATGTTCAACGCGGCCAATTCTCTGGCCCAATTCGTATCCCATCTGTCATGAGGCTGGTGACCCACGGGGACTCGGCTCCCGCGTCGGTCAACCGCTACCTACTCCCCCACGAGCAACAAGTAATCATGGTGCGGCTTCACCCGGCCGTACTGCTGCGCCCCATCGCCGAGGTCTTCGGTGGCCTGATCCTGGCCGGCCTGCTCAGCAGGTGGTTCGGGGGACAGAGCTCCGGAGGCACCGCCCTGGTGATCGTCTGGTGGGCTTGGCTCCTCCTTTTGATCCGTTTTGTGTGGAAAGTGGCGGAATGGTCGGTTGAGCATTTCATCGTCACCTCCAAGCGTGTGCTGCTCACCACGGGCCTGATCACACGCAAGGTCGACATGATGCCCCTCGGCAAGGTGACCGACATGAGTTTCCAGCGCTCACTGCTCGGTCGCATGCTGGGATACGGCGAGTTCGTCCTGGAGTCGGCGGGTCAGGACCAGGCCCTCTCAAGGATCAACTTCATCCCCTATCCGGAGACCATCTACCTAGAGGTGTGTCAGATGCTCTTCCCCGGCGGCAACGATTCGGATGATTAGTGCCCCTATGTCCCGTATGACATAGGGGCCCGAAGAGTCCGCAGGTGGATTCTCTTCACGTGGGGTTACCGATTCGACTGCTTCGTGCAATCATGGCGGGAACATTGACCATCCCCCGCCCTGAGAGATCAGATGCCGAGTCAGGGAACCATCGGTGACCGCGTCCGCGGACTGCGGCTGAGTAGGCGCATGTCTCAGGCCCAGCTGGCAGGGCCTGACCTCTCCGACAGTTATGTCTCCCTCATCGAGTCCGGCAAGCGCACGCCGACCCCCGTGGTCGCGCGGCTTCTCGCCGAACGGCTGGGGTGCACTACCGAGTTCTTGCTGCACGGGATCGAGCCGCGCCAACGGATCGACACCGAGCTTGGCCTGCGTCACGCGGAGCTTGAGCTGCAGCACGGCGACCCCGGGGTCGCCGCGGAACGGTTCGGCGAGATCGTCAAGGTCGCCGGCGAGGAGAACGCCATGCTGGCCGCGCACGCGCGGCTGGGGCGGGCTCGCTCGCTGGAGGCCCAGGACCGAGTCGGACCAGCGGTAGAGGCGTTCGAGCGGCTCCGCCGCGAGGCCGCCGCGCACCCCGAACGGCTGGCAGACCTTCCTCTGACGGTCGCGCTGAGCCGCTGCTACCAGCGCGCGGGCGACACGCTTCGCGCGCATGATCTGGCCATCTACGCCCTCAGCCAGGTCAACTACCTGGCGTTGACGCAGGGCGAGATCGCGATCGAACTGGCCGCCGCGCTGGTGGAGACCGAGGCTGCCAGGCCCCAGTCTCCCGGCCTGTCGTATGTCAGGCACATCCTGGCGGTCAACGGCGTTCCCTCGGTGGTCAACCGCACCGCTGAGATCCACTCCCTCTGGCAGGCGAGCGTCGCCGCGGCGGAGGGTGAGGACTCGGCACTGGCGGTACGCCTGGCCGACGACGCCATCGCGACCGGCCGACCCGCCCGGATGGCCTTCAGGCTGGCCGGGATCGCACTGGAATGGGCGAGACTCACGGTCTCTCTCGGAAGCGCCTCCCTCTCCGAGGAGGTCTACGAGTTGGCCACCGCTGCCAGCGGGGTCTTCGCCACGTTCGACGAGAAGGTCAACGAGTACGCGGGAAGCCTCGTGGTCCTGGCCCGCCTCCAGCTCGGGAGCGGTAACCCGGACGGCGCGGTCAACCTGGCCTCGTCCGCCCTCGACACGCTGTCCGGCCAGGCCAGCCCCACCGCCGCCGCCGCGCACCTGGTCCTTGCCCAGGCCGCGCTCTCGCGGGGGGAGGGTGAGGTTCTGTCACGGCTGAACACCGCGGGGGAGCTTCTTCACGCCCTGCGTTCGGAGCGGTCCAATCCCGACCGTGAGGTCGCGCGTGCCTGGCGTGAGCTGGGTGACCTCTACGGCAGGGTCGGCGCGGGAGAAGAGCAGACCAGCGCGTATCGTAAGGCTCTTGAGGCAGCGGGAGTCCGCGACGCGATGGTGGGAATGACGGTCGATTCGACACTGGTTCGATAAAGCAATCCGCCTCCTCCGGCGTTCCGGATTTGTTTTTCTGCCTCCGGAATAACTAGGGTCTACCAGTCATTGAATCATAGGATGATTGGCTTCTCCGGAGGAGGCGGACTGTGAGTCTGCGTACGGCGCAGCGGGCGTCTCTCGTTGACCAGGTGATCGACCAGCTCAAAGAGCAGATCACGTCGAACTCCTGGAAGATGCACACGAAGATTCCCACCGAGACCGTGCTCGCGGAGCAGCTCGGGGTCGGACGCAACACCGTGCGTGAGGCGGTAAGGGCACTCACCCACGCAGGCCTGCTCGAATGCCGCCAGGGCGACGGAACCTACGTCCGCGCCACGAGCGAACTCTCCGGCGCCATGCTGCGACGGCTACGCGCCGCCGAGCAGCTGGAGATCCTGGAGGTACGGCGCGCACTTGAGGTCGAGGCCGCCAAGCTGGCCGCGACGCGGCGGACCGAGGCCGACATCGCCCACATCGAGGCCGCCCTCGCCGAGCGGGAGCAGGCTTGGGAGTCGGGCGAGCCGACCGCCTTCGTCGAGGCCGACCTCGCCTTCCACGTCGCCGTCGTCCAGGCGACCCACAACCGGGTCATGATCGACCTCTACCAGGACTTCTCCGCCGCGCTGCGGGCCAGCATCACCGCCGCGGGCACCTCGCTCAACAGCACCTACATCCCGCACGACGCCATCGCCCGCGCCATCATGGCGGGCGACGCCGCCGCCGCCGAGCGCGCCGGTCACGCGTGCATGGAACACATCCTGATCGCTCTGACCGAGGCCCAGGAACTCACCAGCTGACCTTCACCCGGCGCGGCGGACGCCGCCGCGCCGGGTGCTTCCTGTCCGGGTCGGGGCCTCAGGCGGCCAGGCGCAGGGACATCACGAGATAGCGGAAGGCCGGCTCGGCGTCTCCGGGCACCTCGGTGATGAGGGCGGGCCGGCTGGGCGTCTGCATGTTGAGCCGTACGAACTCGGTCTCGACGCCGCTCAGGCCGTCCAGCAGGAAGTGCGACTGGAAGGCGATCTGGATCTCCTCGCCGAACAGCTCGGCCTCCAGCACCTCGGTGCCCCGGCCGATGTCGCCGCCGCCCGCCTGGATGAGCACCTGTCCCTGGCCGAAGGTGAGCCTGATCGCGGTGTTGCGCTCGGCGACCAGCGCGACCCGCTTGATCGCCTCGACGAACGGGGCGGCCCGCACGTCCGCCCTGATCGGCCACTCGTCGGTCAGCCGTGCCCGGTAGTCGATGAACTGCTCGTCGAGCAGGCGGACCGTGGTGCTCCTGCCGACGCTCTCGAACCCGGCGACTCCCTCGCCCAGGCCGATCGAGACCTCTCCGCCGCGCAACGACCTGGCCACCTCGACGAGCACCCGGGCCGGGACCATGGCCGCGGCCGTGGCGCCCGGCTGCTCGGGGCGCCAGTCGAACTCCCTGGCGGCGATGCGGTAGCGGTCGGTGGCGGCCATGGTCACGCGTTCGCCCGCGATGTCGAAGCGGACGCCGGTCAGCATGGGGAGGGTCTCGTCACGGCTGGCGGCGGGCGCCACCTGGCCGACCGCGCTCGCGAAGACCCCGCCGCCGACCGCCCCGATCTTCGGCGGGGCCTTGGGCAGCGACGGGAAGTCCTCAACGGGCATGGTGAGCAGGCCGAACTCGGCGCTTCCGCAGGTCAGCACCGCTTCGGACCCGTCGGTGACGATCTCGACCGGCTGGGCGGGCAGGCTCCGGGTGATCTCGGCGAGGATGCGGCCCGGGATGAGCACCCTGCCGGGCTCGGCGACCTCGGCCTCGATCGTGGCGCGGGCGGAGACGTCGTAGTCGAAGGCCGACAACACCAGGTCCTCGGCGTCGGCCTCAAGCAGCAGACCGGAGAGCACGGGAACGGCCGGGCGGGTCGGCAGGGCACGAGCGGCCCAGACCACGGCGTCGGCCAGGACATCACGGTTGACCCGGAACTTCACCTGAGCATCCCTTCGTCCCGAACGGCACCACCACATGCGGTGGCCGTACTCCGGAGAACGGTAGCCGGTCCTACCGACAAACCACTGATACTGACATATCACTCAGTCGGCCGGTGGTCACGCTGCGTTCCCGCGCGGCGGAACGTCCCAGGCTCCCGGTCTCACGCCGAGGGGGTCCAGCCGGGGGTGCGTCCGAGTACGGCGAGGACACGGTCGAAGCCCGGCGTTTCGTCGTCGACGGGCAGGCCCGGCTGGAAGGCGGCTCCCGGCCTGGTGCGCCGTTCGTCGTCGGGGACGGCCAGGGCGATCGGCCAGGCGGCCTCGACAAGCTCCGGGTCGGGCCGGTAGTCGGCGCCGATCGAGCGGGCCACGTCCCAGGCGTGCACCAGGTAGTCGATGAAGTGGAAGCCGATGGCCTGCCGGGCAGGAAATACCGGCCCCCGGGGGGCGAACTCGGGCAGCGTGAACCCCCGTTCGAGCACGCCGTCCTCGGCGAACGCCGCCAGCACGTCCTCCGCCGCCTTGGTGTAGAGCTGGACGGCGTCGTCACCGAGCGGCCTGACCTTCCAGACCTCCAGGTCGGCCCCGGTGCCCCTGGCCGCGGCGGCGAACCCGTGGTGCTGGACGGTCATGTGGGCGAGCAGGTCGGCCACCGTCCATCCCGCGCACGGTGTCGGCCTGTCGAGATCGTCGATCGTCACCGCGGCGACCACGTCCACGCTGTCCCGCACCGCTCGCCGGTCGAACTCCTGAATGCTCACGAAGCCCCCTCAGATGTGTTGATCACAGCATCCATCATCACGGCCGTCCCACCCATGGTGGATCGGCGGTACCCACCGAGGGGGCTCGGTGGGTACCGCCGGAACCGGATCGTCAGTCGACGATCGTCACCGTGGCGTACTGGTATCTCGTGGTGCCGTTCTCGTCACCCCAGTGGTACCGGCCGGTCATGACCTGGCCCGCGTTCGCCCGCCACGAGTGCCTGCTCTCCTTGAGGTCGCCGCTCCACGCGGGGGAGGAGAAGCGCACCTGCCTGCCCTGCCAGAAGAACATGGCCGCGAGGTACTTCGTGGAACCGTTCTCGTCGCCCGAGTGCCACCTGCCGATGACGGCCTGGTCGTTCGGCGCGGTGTAGGACGACCTGCTCTCCTTCAGGCCCGCGCTCCACAGTCCCTTCACCACGTTCTGGACCGGCTGGTCGTTGATGGTGATCGTGCTGCAGTAGTAGGTGGTGGAGCCGTTCTCGTCCCCGGAGTGGGAACGGCCGGTCATCACCTCGTTGCCGGGACAGGTGAACCACACCCCGGCCGACTCCTTCACGGTCGAGGTGTGGCTGAGCTGGACCTTGACCGTCACGTCCAGGGCGGTCGGCGCCGCGGACGCGGGAGCCGCGGTCAGGGTGGCCAGCGCGGCCGCCGCGAGCGCGGCGGGCAAAGCCTTCTTGTACACGTTCATGTTCTCCGGCTTTCGTTCCGACAGGGTTCGGTGCTGTGCCAAGAGCGCGTGTGTTGACGGCTCGCGCCATCCCCGGATGTCGTCCGTGGACGCCGGGTGGGAGGCGTCGCCGGGATGGCGATCACATGGTGGCCGTCGCCGTACCGACGGATCGTCCCTCTGCCGGACGAGCGGCGATCCGTCCCGGGGGTTATCCCGGGACCTCTCCGTGGGTGATCACAGCGGCGGGAGAACACGGTGTTCCTGATCAGGCTGTAGGCGCGGGCCGAGCAGGGGAACGCCGAAGGCGGACACGGGGTCCGTGCGCGCTCAGACTCACCCCTCGCGTAGGGCTGAGCGCGCACGGACCCGGGTGGACGTCTGTGGCTCCGGACCGGCTACGCGCCGAGGCGTTCGACGGTGAAGGACGCCAGGAAGCCCAGGGTGGCGATGAGGCCGGTGAAGAGATGGGCGCGTTCGAAGGCCTCGGGGATCATCGTGTCGGCGACCATCGTGAGGATCGCCCCTGCGGCCACGGCGGTGATCACCGAGACGGTCGCGGGTGAGGCGTCCTGGAGGGTGAGGTGGCCGACGAGGGCCGCCAGCCCGCTCACCAGGGCGATGCCGCCCCAGACCCCGAAGACGTACGGCGCGCCGCGCCCGGCCTGCTTCATGCCCGCCGCGCTGGAGAGCCCCTCGGGAACGTTGGAGATGAAGACGGCCCCCAGGACCGCGATCCCGACGCCCCGGCCGTCGAGCAGTGACAGGCCGAGCACGACCGACTCGGGGACTCCGTCGAGCAGGGCGCCGACGGCGATGGCCGTACCGCTGCCCTGGATGTCGCCCTCGGACGGCTGCCTGTCGCCGGAGCGTTTGCGGTGGCGGGCGCCGTACCGGGCGAGGAGGGTGTTGGCCGCGACGTAGGCGCAGGCGCCGGCGAGGAAGCCGACCGCCGTGGGGAGGAGCCCTCCTGAGCGTTCGGCCTCGTCGACGAGTTCGAAGGACAGCGCCGAGATCAGCACGCCCGCGCCGAAGGCCATGATCCCGGCGATGATCACGGCCGGGACCCGTACCAGCCAGGCGACCGCCGCCCCCACGACGAGGGCTCCCCCGGCGGCGGTTCCCCACAGACCTGCCTGAAGCCACTGCGGCACGGCCGTCTCCCCCATCCCGCGTCGGGCGACATTTCCCAGGAACGGGTAATGAATGTCCCATATTCTCGCGAGGTGGGGGAGCGTGGTCAGATGCCCCGTACCGAGGCGATGGTGAAGGGGGTCCGCGGGGTTCCCGAGCCGAGTGGGCCGCCCTTGTCGAACTGGGAGCGGACCACGTAGAGCGTGCCGTTCCCGAACGCCAACGTCGTCGGGAGTTGGAGGGCCTCGTCGGTCAGCCGCCGCTCGACCCTGGCCGCGGCGCCGTCCCGTGTCACCTTCCAGCGACTGATGGTGTTCTCGGTGTTGTGGACCACCCAGAGCCTGCCGCCCCGCAGTTCGAGCCCGTCGGCGTGCAGCGTGTCGCCTCCGGTCAGCGTCACCCTGCGGATCGCTCCTGAGGCGATGTCGAGGCGGTACAGGTCGCCACCGGTCATGTCGGCGGTCAGCAGGTAGTGCCCCGAGGGGTCGGCGACGATCCCGTTGAGGGTGAACGCGTCGGGCCCATGGGGGTCGAGGGCCTCGCCCAGGTCGAAGCGGACGGTGAGCGTCGTCCTGCCTCCGGCCGCCACCTGACGCGGCGTGACGCGGTAGACCACGGAGCGGACGCTGTCGGTGAGGTAGGCGTTGCCGTCCGGGGCGATGGCGAGGTCGTTGACGAAGGCCGGGTTGTCCGGAGCCTGCCCGGGGACGTCGAAGCTCGCCAGCAGGCGTCGGGTGCGCGTGTCGTAGACCGAGACCCCGGTCGTCGAGTCGGTGACCCACAGCCGTCCTGCCCGGTCGACCTTGAGCCCGTTGGCGGTGTCACGCCCGTCGGCGCCCGCGGGCAGGAAGACCTGGGCCACCCGGTGACCCGGTGTCATCTTGAAGACCGTGCCGTCGGTGTAGGAGCCGGCGTAGAGGTCGCCGGTGCGCGGATCCACGGCGACGCCCTCGGGGTAGACCCGGTCGCCGGGAAGTTCGTACGCGGTGGAGATCCGCGCCCGCGTGATCTGGTCTGTCGTGGCCGACGCACCGGAGGCGGGCAGCGCGGGGGCGAGGGAGAGCAGCGCGGTGAGGGTCGTGGCCGCGGCGGCCACGATCAGACGAGGCGAAGACATGGTGCCCTTCTGTTCGGCTTCACATGCTTGACAGAGTCATATCGCTTGTTCGGAAGCGAACTCTAGTTAGAACTCTAATGGTCGTCAACGCTTTAATTCACGGGTTGTTACCATGCGGAGATGACCGAGTTGCCGCTCTCCGAGCGCCTGGGCTCCCACCTCAAGCGCGCTGAGCAGGCGCTCAACGCGGCCAAGAACGCCGCGCTGAAGCAGGCCGGGCTGACCGTGTCGCAGTACGCGGCGCTGCTGCACCTTTCCGCCAGCCCCGGCATCTCGGCCGCCGCGCTGGCCAGGGCGTGCGCGGTCACCCCGCCGACGATGAACACCGTGCTCAAGAACCTCCAGGAGCACGGCCTGATCGAGCGCACCCCGCACGAGTGGCACAGGAACGTCCTGGAGACCCGCCTCACCGAGAAGGGCGAACAGGTGCTGGCCGCGGCCGACCCCCGCGCGGTGCGTGTCGAACGGGGGCTCGCCGCGAAGTTCACCCCCGAGGAGCGCGAGACGCTGATCACCCTGCTGGGCCGCTGCGTCGAGTTCCTGGAGGCCGCCCGAACGGCTCCCGAGCCCGAGTCGTAGCGAAACTCCCTCCGGACGGAAAAAGGGCTAACCATTTTCTTTCCAGTGGCCACCCTTTTCTGGTTCAGGCTTTTTCCGTGGTACGGGATTTCCTCCTGTGGTTCGCCGTCGACGGCTTCCACCTGCCGACCACCTGACCGTACGGCCTGCCTGACCTGCCTTATCGCGCGCCGAGCCGGCGATCCTCCATGCCGTTGAGGTGTCCTCCCGACGACGAGGAATCGTTGACTTGTGACGTTGTCGTATTTAGTGTTTGGGTATTCTCCGGCGAATGTTCGACAACGGGGAGCCGTGGTTCTTACGGCCCCTGATCATCGGTGGCAGGGGCGACCCCCATGGCGGTGGAGCCGCCGGTTCGGCCTCCGGAACGCGACGACCCCGTCCGCCGCCGTGTGCTCGTCCCGGCCCGCGTCAATCCGCTCGACCTCCAGGGAGCGTCCGCATGGCCATTTCCTCTTCACCCATCGTCCTGGACCCCTACGGAAGCGACGTTCCCGGTGAGGTGTCCCGGCTGCGTGCCCTGGGCACCGTGGTCAAGGTCGAACTTCCCGGTGGCGTGCCCGTCTGGGCCATCACCCGCCACGACCTGCTCAAACAGGTCATTCTCGACCCCCGGGTCAGCAAGGACCCGCAGCGGTACTGGAGCCTGTGGCCGCAGGTCGACGAGCGGCCCGAGTGGGGCTGGCTCAACCTGTGGATCGGCATGCGGAACCTGGTCAACGCCTCCGGCATGGAGCACCGGCGACTGCGCAACCTCGTCGCCCCCAGCTTCACCGGCCGCCGGACCCTCGCCATGCGGCCGATCATCGAGCGGATCACCGCCGAGCTGATCGACGACCTCACCAGACTGCCCGCCGACCAGGTCGTCGACCTGCGCGTCGCCTACGCCCACCCGATGCCGCTGCGGGTGATCTGCGAGTTGTTCGGCGTCCCCGACGACATGCGTCCCGAGGTCGCCTGGATCTCCACGGCCTTCATCGACAGTGCCGCGACCGCTGAGGAGGCGGCCGAGACCTCGGCCAGGATCAGGACGTTCTTCCCCGCCCTGATCGCCCACAAGCGCGAGCACCCCGGGGACGACCTGACCACGGAGCTGATCAACGCCCGTTACGAGGACGACCGGCTGAGCGACGACGAGCTGCGCGACACTCTGCTGGCCCTCCTCGGTGCCGGGCACGAGACCACCGTCGACCTGATCGACAGCACGGTCCACGCCCTGCTCACCCACCCCGAGCAGCTACGCCGGATCCGGGAGGGGGAGGTCACCTGGGAGGCGGTGATCGAGGAGGCCCTGCGCTGGGCGCCGCCGGTCGCCAACTTCCCGTTGCGGTACGCCACGGAGCCCATCGACGTGGACGGGGTGCGCATTCCCGCGGGTGACGCCATCCTCGCGACCTACTTCGCCGCGGGCCACGACCCGCACCAGCACGGCGAGGACGCCGACCGCTTCGACGTGGCCAGACCCCCGGCCGAACACCTGGCCTTCGGCGTCGGCGTACACCACTGCATCGGCGCCCCCCTGGCCCGCCTTGAGGCCGTCATCGCCCTGCCCGCCCTGTTCGACCGCTTCCCCGACCTCGCCCTGGCCCAGGAAACCCCCGCCCCGAACCGCCTCCCCTCCCTGGTCATCAACGGCCTGAGCGAACTCCCCCTCCGCCTGGGCCGCCCAAGAAGGTGAAGAGTGCCGGTTCAAAGCACCCGAACCCGCGCGGCGCAAAGAGGTGGAACGTGGGCTTTACCGGTGCCGTGCGTGAGGAGTGTCCGGCTTGGGCGCGTCGGTGCTTGGACTGAGGAGAGAGGGAGCGCAGCGGATGAGCGACGAGGGAAAGCGTTGGCTCGAAGCGCCCGGACCCGCGACGCCGAAGGCGGCGCCATGTCACCTAGCGGCGTTGAGATAAGCCAGCACCGCCAGTACCCGCCGGTTGTCGTCGTCCGACGGGGACAGGCCGAGTTTGGTGAAGATGCCCGCGGTGTGTTTGCCGACCGCGCTCTCGCTGAGGTAGAGCCGTTGGGCGATGGCCGCGTTCGAGCGGCCCTCGGCCATCAGTTCGAGCACCTCCCGTTCGCGGGGGGTCAGTTCGCCGAGCGGTTCGTGCCTGGCCGTACTGGCCAGGAGTTTCGCGATCACTTCGGGGTCCATGGCGGTGCCGCCCGCGGCGACCCGCCGTACCGCGTCGATGAACTGTTCGGCGTTGAACACCCGGTCCTTGAGCAGGTAGCCGATGGCGCCGGAGCCGTCGGCGAGGAGTTCGCGGGCGTAGAGCTGTTCGACGTGTTGGGACAGGACGAGGATCGGCAGTCCGGGTACGGCTCTGCGGGCGGTCAGTGCCGCCTGCAGGCCCTCGTCGGTGAACGTGGGCGGGAGCCGTACGTCGACCACGGCGACGTCGGGGCGCAGGGTGGTCAGGGCGGTGAGCAGTTCGGGGCCCGATTCGACGGCCGCGATGACCTCGAAGTCGTGGGCTTGGAGCAGGTGGACCAGTCCGTCTCTCAGGAGGTAGAGGTCTTCGGCGATGACGACTCTGGGGTGCACCGGTCCCACTTTAGAGGGGTCCGTTCCTGAGTTCGTGCTTGTGGGCGTGGGCGACGGGGATGCCGATGGCCAGGCCGTACAGGGACATTCCGAGGAGGATGTTGAAGATGATCATCGGCCACTGCAGCGGTTCGGGCAGGTAGAGCGCGAGGAACCAGCTTCGTTCCTCAACGCCGACGATCTTGAGGATCATGGTGACCAGGCCCTGGGGGAACAGGGGGAGCCAGCCGACGCACCAGCCGACCGCGACGACCGCGTACTTCCACGGCGGCATGGAGGGCGTGTTCCCCTGCGGTGTGGCCAGCGCGTAGGGCACGTCGATCGTGGCCGTGGTGGGGCCGCCGGGCGGGCTGCTGAGGGCGAGCACCCCGTCGAAGGCCGCCAGCCGTCGTTCGATGCCGTTCAGACCGCTGCCGCGGGCGGGGTCGGCGCCGCCGGAGCCGTCGTCGGTGACGGTGACGCGCAGTGCCCTGCCCTGGCCGCTGATGTCGATCCAGACGCGGTCCGCACCGCCGTGTCTGGCGGCGTTGGTGAGCAGTTCGCTGACCGAGAAGTAGACCGCGGACTCGACGGGCGCCTCGGGACGTGTCTTGAGGTCCACGGTGACCTTGATTTTCAGCGGGCTGTCCAGCGCCAGCGCCCTGATGGCGTCACCGAGTCCCCGTTCGGCCAGGACCGGCGGGTGGATGCCCCTGACCAGGTCACGTAGTTCGGTGAGGGCGGTCGACGAGGCCTCGCGCGACTTGGCCAGCAGCGCCTTGGCGGCCTGGGGGTCCTTGTCGACCAGTTCCTCGACCGCGCCGAGAGTCATGCCGATGGCGACGAGTCTGGCCTGGGCGCCGTCGTGCAGGTCACGTTCGATCCGCCGTAGTTCGGCGGCCTGGGAGTCGACCGCGTCCAGCCTGACCTGGTTGAGCCGTCTGACCTTACCGGCCAGCACGGATCTGGCGGTGGGCCCGAGCAGCAGCCTGTTCCACCAGCCGTAGAAGCGCAGCAGCCACGGTGTCGCCGCGACGCCGAGGACAGCGATGACGAGCCCGAGGGGGGCGGCCTGCGGCGCCCAGCGCCAGGGCAGGGTCAGTCCGTAACCGGCCATGAACAGGGGCACCACCACCAGGCTGCCGCCGACGATCGGGTTGAGCAGGAGCCAGGCCGTGTCACGCCAGGTGGCGGGGTCGGTGAATATCCACTTCGTCCGGTTGTTCCACTCGGGCCACCACGGTGTCTTGTAGAGCTGGCGCTGGTAGCGGTACCAACCGTCGGGCTGGGGCCTGACCGGCGGAGGGGGCGGCAGGTACGGCGGGAGCACCTCGGTGCCGAGCCACCTGCCCGTCAGCCTTCTGGCCATGGCCGTACGCCATCGGATCACCCTGATCACGGGCGGGAAGAAGAAGATCATTCCGATGATGGTGAGCAGCCCGGCGAACATGCTCATCACGAGCAGTACAAGGTCCGCCAGGGTCATCGTCCCCATCGCCAGGGCTCTGCCGACTGCCACCATGTGTCGCCTCATGGATATGAGTGTCGGCGATCCGAACTGGACATCCAATGACAACAACTCCCCTTCGGGGTGTAGAAAACCCCACCTTCGTCGTGTATCCAAACGGCTTCTGCGTTCCGGGCCAGGTTTCCTAGCGTCGTCGGCATGAAGGTGATCGAGGTCAACGGCCTCAGAAAGAAGTACCGCGACCGGTTCGTGGTCGACGGCGTGTCCTTCTCCGTCGAGGAGGGGGAGATCTTCGGCGTCCTCGGCCCGAACGGCGCCGGCAAGTCGACCACCGTCGAGTGCGTCGCGGGGCTGCGCGTCCCGGACGCCGGAACCGTGAAGGTGCTGGGTGGCCTTCATCGTGCCGAGATCAAGGAGCGGCTCGGCGTCCAGCTGCAGAGCTCCGCCATGCCCGCGAAGATCAAGGTGTGGGAGGCGATGGAGCTGTACGCCTCCTTCTACCGGGAGCCCGCCGACTGGCGCGCGCTGATCGAGCGGGTCGGGCTCGCCGAGAAGCGGAACGCGCGGTACGCCACTCTCTCCGGCGGTCAGAAGCAGCGGCTCTCCATCGCGCTGGCGCTGGTCGGCAACCCCAAGGTGGCGATCCTCGACGAGCTGACCACCGGCCTCGACCCGCAGGCCCGCCGGGACACCTGGGAGCTCATCGAGCAGATCAGGGCGGACGGGGTGACGATCCTGCTGGTCACCCACTTCATGGAGGAGGCGGAACGGCTCTGTGACCGGCTCGCGCTGATCGACGCGGGCAGGCTGGTCGCGGTGGACAGCCCCGACGGGCTGATCGCGCGGGTCAGTGACTCCCAGCGGGTCACCTTCCGCGCCCCCGCCCTCTTCGACACGGCGCCGCTCGCCGACCTGCCCCAGGTCAGCGCGGTACGGCGGGACGGCGCCAGGGTCGAGGTCACGGGAAGCGGTGAGCTGCTGCTGGCGGTCACGACCGCCCTGGCCATGGCCGGGGTCGTCCCCAAGGACCTGCGGGCCGAGCAGGCCACTCTCGACGACGCGTTCCTCGCCCTCACCGGAAAGAAGATCTCCACGTGAACAAGATGATCATTATGGAGGCGAAGCTCTTCCTCCGTGACCCGGCGGGGCCGATCTTCGCGATCCTGCTGCCGCTTGGACTGCTGCTGGGGCTGGGCAGCATTCCCTCCTTCCAGGAGGCGAGTGCCGAGATGGGCGGGCAGCGGGTGATCGACACCCAGTTGCCGGGCATGATGGTGATCCTGTCCGTGGTGACGATGGCGTTGTCCGCACTGCCCGCCGTACTGGTGGCCTATCGGGAGAACGGCATTCTGCGCCGGTTGTCCACCACGCCGGTGCCACCGGTTCGGCTGCTGATCGCCCAGGTGGTCAACAACATCGGTGTCGCGGTGCTGTCGACCGTGTTGCTGATCGTGCTGGGCCACGTGACCATCGGGGTTCCCCTGCCGGGGAGCCCGCTGGCCTTCGTCGGGGTGTTCCTGCTGGGCACCGCCTCGCTGCTCGGTCTCGGCCTGCTGATCGCGGCGGTCGCGCCGAGCGTGAAGTCGGCGTCGGGGATCGGCTCGCTGCTGATGTTCCCGCTGTTGTTCGTCGGGGGCATGTGGATTCCCCGCGAGATGCTGCCCGACCTGGTGCGCCGGATCGGTGACTTCCTGCCGCTGGCGCCGTTCGCCCAGGCACTGCGTGACACGTGGGCGGGGCACGCGCCGCAGCCGCTGCACCTGGTGGTGATGGCGGGGACCGTACTGGTCACGGTGACACTGGCGATCCGGCTGTTCCGCTGGGAGTAGGTACGGGTACGGCCCGCGCGCGGGGGCGTGGGCCGTACTTTTATTTGACCGTTCGTTCCAGATAGGCGTAGCCTTCTCCCCATGGCGAGAACGAAGGAGTTCGACCCGGAGGTCGCCCTTGAGGCGGCTCTCCAGCTGTTCTGGGAGCGTGGCTACGAGGCGACCTCCATGAGTGACCTGGTCGACCGGCTGGGCATCGGCAGGGCCAGCCTGTACGCCACCTTCGGCGGCAAGCACGACCTCTACCTGAAGGCGCTGCGGCGCTACGCGAACTCCAGGAACCCCTCGCCGGTCGAGCTGCTGTCCCAGCCCGGAGCCGCACTGCCCGCCGTACGGGGGCTGGTCGAGCTCTACACCGAGGACTCGATCGGCGACCGGCGCGGCTGCATGATCGTGAACGCGGCGGGCGAGCTCCTTCCCGGCGACGAGCGGGTCGCCGGGATCGTCGACGCCAACTGGACCTGCCTGGAGACGGCGCTGACCTCGGCGCTCATCAGGGCGCGGGCGCAGGGGGAACTGCCCGCCGACCGCGATCCCGTGGCGCTCGCCCGGTTCCTGCTGGTCTTCCTGCAGGGGCTGCGGTTGACGGCCAAGGGCCGGTCCGCTCCGGAACGGCTGCGCGACGCGGCCGCTCAGGCACTCAAAATTCTTGACTGATAGTTCCAATATGGAGGGGACATGAGGTTCCACGACAAGGTTGTCCTGGTCACCGGGGGCGGGTCGGGCATCGGCAGGGCCGTCGCCCTCGGCTTCGCCAGGGAGGGCGCCCAGGTGGTGGTCTCCGGCCGTGGACGCGAGGCCCTTGAGCAGACCGTGAAGCTGGCCGACGCCAACGCCGACGCCGACACCGACGGTGGCCGGATCGCCGCGCTGACCGCGGACGTCACCGACTCGGCCTCCGTCGCCGCGCTGGTCGGCGAGATCGTCGGCCGATACGGCAGGCTGGACGTCGCGGTCAACAACGCCGGGGTGCTGGCCACGGGCAAGGTCGCCGACCAGCCGGAGGATGACTTCGCCCGGGTGCTCGACGTCAATCTGACCGGCGTCTTCCTGTCGATGAAGCACGAGATCCCGGCCATGGTCGCCGGGGGCGGCGGAGTGATCGTCAACTTCAGCTCGCAGATCGGCGCGCACAAGCGCCTGCCCGGGTTCGGCGCCTACGCCGCCTCCAAGGCCGCGGTGACCGCGCTGACCCGCACCGCCGCGCTGGAGTACATCGGCCAGGGCGTGCGGATCAACGCCTTCAGCCCCGGCAGTCACGACACGTCGATGTCCATGCGGCCCGGCGAGACCGAGGCCGACCGGGCCGAACGTGTGAAGGGCCAGGTCCCCGCGGGTCGCGTCGGCTCCCTCGACGAGGCGACTGGCACGGTCCTGTGGCTGGCCTCGGCCGACGCGGGGTACGTGGTCGGAGCCGACATCGTCGCCGACGGCGGCTCAACCGCCTGATCGCGCGTCGTAGGCCTCCCTGGCGTCGCGGACCTGCTCGATGTTGCCCTCCGCCCACGACTTGATGGCCAGCATGAGGACCTGGAGGTCACGGCCGAGATCGGTGAGGGCGTAGTCGACCCGCACCGGGACCGAGGGGGTGACCGTCCTTTCGACCAGGCCGTCGCGCTCCAGGCTCCGAAGGGTCTGGGTGAGCATCTTCTGGCTGACTCCGGCGATGATCCTGTCCAGGTCGCTGTAGCGCCTCGGTCCGCCGGACAGCGCGTTCAGGACCAGGCTGACCCACTTGTCGCTGATCGCGTCGAGCAGTTGCCTGGCCGGGCAGGTGGCCAGGAAGGCGTCGTATGCCACCTTCGCCTCCTGCCGCCGCTGCGCCGCCGTACGGGTGGTCATGGCGCCCCTTCCGGTGCGGTACGCACTTCCGGGTGCGTACTTCCTTATGGAGAGTAACACTCCATAGGTTCGCTTCATCGAAACCCTGAGGAGGCGATGATGCGCGCTGTGGTCGTTCGTTCGTTCGGCGGACCGGAAGTGCTTGAGATCGAGGAGGTTCCCGTCCCCGAGACGGGCGTGGGACAGGTCCGGGTCCGGGTCGAGGCGGCGGGCGTCAACCCCGTCGACGTGGCGACCAGGGCGGGAGTCCTCGTCGAAATCGGGCTCGCCGACCGGCGCGACGTGCACGGGATCGGCTGGGACCTGGCCGGGGTGGTCGAGGAGGTCAGCGCGGGCGTCACCGGGTTCGCCCCCGGCGACCGGGTCGTGGGTCTGGTCGACCGGCTCGACCTTCCCCTGGGCGCCTACGCGGAACAGGTCGTGCTGGACGCCGACGCCCTGGCCCTCATCCCCGACGGCGTCACGGCCGTACAGGCGGCCACGCTCCCGCTCAACTCCCTCACCGCCGACCAGGCCCTCGACCTGCTGGAACTGTCCGAAGGCCAGAGCGTTCTGGTCACCGGCGCCGCGGGGGCGGTCGGTGGCCACGCCGTGGAGCTGGCCGTACTGCGCGGGCTGCGGGTCGTCGCCGTCGCGGGCCAGGAGGACGAGGACCTCGTCCGCCGTCTCGGCGCCGAGTTCTTCGTGCCGCGCGGTGCCGAACTCGGCGCGGCCTTGAGGAAACTCGTGCCCGGAGGGGTCGACGGCGCCGTCGACGCCGCCGTGGTCGGTACGGCTGCGCTCACCGCCGTGCGCGGCGGCGGCTCCTTCGTGGCCGTCCTCGACGGCGCGGTCCCCCGCCCGCTGCGCGGCACCAGGGTGTCCAACGTCTGGGTCCGCGCCGACGGCGCACGGCTCGCCGAGCTCGCCGGACTGGCGGGTGAGGGACGGCTGAGCCTCAGGGTCGCCGACACCCTCCCCCTCGACGACGCCGCGAAGGCCCACGAACGGCTCAGCCGGGGCGGCCTCAGGGGGCGTCTCGTCCTGCTCCCCTGACGCATGTCAATCTTGGACGATGCTGACACTGGCCCACGTGAGCGACATCCACATCGATGACTCCCCCCGCAGCGTCGAACGGACCCGAGCCGTCATGCGTCACCTGGACGGTCTGCCCGGTCCGCTCGACGCCGTCATCGTGACCGGGGACATCGCCGACCACGGCACGGTGGAGGAGTACGAGATCGCCAGACAGGCGCTCACCTCACGCCACCCGACCGTGATCTGCCCCGGCAACCACGACTCCCGGGCCGCCTTCCGCAAGGTCCTCCTCGACCAGGACGGCGACGACCCCGTCAACCAGGTCCTGCGGCTCGACGGCCTCGTCGTCGCCCTGTGCGACTCCAGCGTTCCCGGACGGCACGACGGCCTGCTGACGGAGGAGACCCTCGCCTGGCTCGACGGGGTGCTCGCCGAGTCGCCCGACGTCCCGGCCCTCGTGGGCATGCACCACCCGGCCGTCCCGCTGGGCATCCCGTACGTGGACGACATCCGGCTGCGCGAACCCGAGCGGCTCGAAGCCGTCCTGAGCCGTCACCCCCAGGTGGTCGCCGTCCTGGCCGGGCACGCCCACACCCCCGCGAGCACCTGGTTCGCCGGTCGTCCCCTGCTGGTCGCCCCCGGTGTGATCAACACCCTGCTCCTGCCCACGGAGACCGCGGAACGCCGCTCGTTCGACCTCTCCCTGCCGCCGCAGATCGCCCTGCACGTCCTGGACGGCGACCGCCTCACCACCCATGTCCGGCCGATCCTGTAGGGCTCAGGGGTAGATCTTCTTGTGCTCGGCGAGCATCGTGACGTACCGCTCGATGCGGCGTGCCCTGGTCTCCGGTTTCTTGGCGTCCTGGACACGGTAAAGGACCGCGTAGCGGTTACGGCTGTCCAGCGTCGCGAAGAACTCCCGCGCGGCGGGGTTGCCGGCCAGGGCGAGCTCCAGGTCCTCGGGGACGGTCGCGGTCCGCGACCCTTCGTAGGCCGCCTCCCAGCGGCCGTCCTCCTTCGCGCGCTCGACCTCCAGCAGGCCCGCGGGCTGCATCCTGCCCTGTTCGAGCAGTGCGGCGACCTTGTCGCGGTTGACCTTCGACCACCTGCTCCGCGGCCTGCGCGGGGTGAACCGCTGCAACCAGTACGTGGTGTCGAAGCCCTTCTTCTGCCCGTCGATCCAGCCGTAGCACAGCGCCACGTCGAGTGCCTGGGGGTAGTCCAGCGACTCGACCCCCGGCACCTTCCTGGCGACCCTGAGCCAGAGCCCTGACGAGGAGGCGTGGTTGGCGGCCAGCCATTCCTCGAACGCCTCAGCCGAAGGGAAGAAGAGACTCTCCGGATCATCACTCATCGCGCCAGTCAACCACGTGGGAGCCGCCTCCGAAACCACCGCAAACCGGGTACGGCAGGGCCGTGGGACGGCCCCCGGCGAGGGGCACGTACCGGCCCGGGAACGGCCCTGCCCCTCCCGTCCACAACGGACCAGGCGTGTCTCAGTGCGCCATGTCGACGAAACGGCTGTAATGCCCCTGGAAGGCCACGGTGACCGTGGCGGTCGGACCGTTACGGTGCTTGGCCACGATCAGGTCGGCCTCACCCGCCCGGGGCGACTCCCGCTCGTAGGCGTCCTCCCGGTGCAGAAGGATGACCATGTCCGCATCTTGCTCGATGGAGTTGTGGACACTGATGCCGTTCGCCACAAAGTTGTGGGTACCGAGGACCGTGGCGTCGTAGACAGGTTCCTCCCCCTGGCTTTCGATCGACAGCACTTCGTCCCAGAAGACGTCGTTGGTCGCGAGCATCTCAAGTTCGGCGTCGTCCAGGATCACGGCGACCCTGCCCAGACGCTCCCGACTGGGAGCGCGCTTCCACAGGGCGCTACCGCAGAACTGCGTGCCGAGATTGGAGGAGAACTCCCGATGGGTCATCCGCTTGTCCGCCAGCACGTCCTTGACACGATCCCAGACCTCACGAGGAATCGTGTCGAGGTTCGTGTTACCCGTGACCTCACGCAATGCCGCGACGCAGCGCGCGGCCTGTTCGGCCCGTTCACCGTGGACGCCGATGTCGTCGAGGAAGCGGAGCTGGTTCTCCGCACCGTAGACGTGCAACTGGTAGCCCGGACGGTGGTTTCCCTTGCGGACCTGCTTGATCCGTGTCATCACGTTGAAACGCAGCAGGAGCCTGGCGACGTCGTCCACCAGACGCCGGCTCGTCGACGCGTAGTAGACACGTGCCTGGCCGTTCTTCTCGTCCCACCAGACACAGCCGTCGGTCGCCCACAGATGCCTGAGGAAGAGGGCGGTCTGAGACCGGGCCAGTGAGAAGACCTCGTCGGGAACATACTTCTCGTGGCTGCGCAGTCCGAAGAGGCCGAGCGTGTCCAGCCAGGCGGCGATCGGGTTGCGCTTGCCGTGGGTCAGCCGATAGGGGGCGGGCAACCGCAGGGTGGTCACCCTGGCCGCCTCGTAGTCATCCCGGACCGCCGTAACACCGAAGTGCGTGGCCGCCTCGGTCACGGCCGTCAGACACGCCTCGTCTTTGCTGGCGTAGCGAATCGGCTGAGACCTGACGAACGACCCGTCGCCGATCATGTGAGCCAGGAGCACGACCCTCTCCTGCGGCCACTCTTTGAGCTGCCGGGGAGCGGGCACATGCCGGGGTACGGCCAGCCGTGTCCCCTCGCCGAGCCGGTCCAGCGGGAGCCAGCCATCATAGGTCATGAAGGGGTGGTTGGCCGTAGCCCTGATCTCACGCCCCGACTTCATGCGGAGCAGGAAAACCTCCTTCACCCCGCTGGGAAACACGTGGGTCATCGTGCGCGGCACGAGGCGGAGTCGTTCGTCCAGCGACCAGACGGGAATGTCTCGCTCGTCGCGTTCCAGCAGTTCGCCGAGGGAGACCTCGGCTCCGGTGTCGGCACGGAGAACCCTGGTGTCCGCGGTCAGGCATCCGGATTCGCGAAGGTCGCTGACCATGGGGCGTTTGTCGGTTCTCTGTTCCGGACCACGGTTCAGCTGGGAGATCGCGATGACCGGGACCTCAAGCTCCTTGGCGAGGAGCTTGATCGATCGGGAGATCTCCGAGACCTCGTTCTGACGGCTCTCCGTCTTCTTCGGCGAGGACATCAGCTGCAGGTAGTCGATGATGACGAAGCGCAGGTCGTTGCGCTGTTTGAGGCGGCGGCACTTGGCCCGGATCTCCATCATCGACATGTTGGGCGAGTCGTCGATGAACAGCGGCGCCTCGGCCACCTCGCCCATCCGCCTGGCCAGTTTGGCCCAGTCGTCGTCGGTCATCGTGCCCGAGCGCATCGACTGCAGCGACACCTTGGCCTCTGCGGACAGCAGACGCATCGTGATCTCGTTGCGCGACATCTCCAGCGAGAACACGACGGTGGTCATGCCGTGCCTGATCGCGGCGGACCTGGCGAAGTCCAGCCCGAGCGTGCTGTTGTGGGTGGGCACGCAGGCCCTTCCCGCGAGGTAGGTGTGGTCGGCGTTGTCCACCTCGACGCACCTGACCGGCACCGGGGGCACCGCCCTGACGTCCACGACGTGCCGCACCGGCTCGGTGGCGAGGTCGATCACATGGTCGATCACGGACCCGCTCATGGTCGCCCGGTGGCCGAGGGTCAGGGCCAGTTCGAGGACGTCCTCGGCGAGCGGTCCCTCCGTCGCGGGGATCCGGACCCGCTCATCGCCGCCCGTCAGGACCTTGAGCAGCTCGCGGCGCTGTTCCAGGGACGCCCGCAGGTAGGCAGGGGGGATACGCCCGCCCCCGAGTTCGTACGGCGGCACCGGCAGGTCGCGCTCGGGAAGGTCGAACGGCGCCGCGACCGCGACCGCGTGGGCGGGCCCGCCGTCCTCGGCGCGGAGCGTGCGGGCGATCTCCTCGGTCGTCACCACGGCGTGGACCGTCCGCCACTGGTGCAGGGCGTCGGCGACGATCACCGTGCCGTCGTCGAACTCGACCTCGTAGCAGGGTCGTCCGTGCAGCACGTCGGTCACGGCGACAACCCGGGTCGGCCTGCCGTCCGCGCCGATGAGGTGGTCGCCCCGGCCGACCTCGCCCATGGTGGTCCAGCCGTCCGGCGTCGGCAGGGGGGTGTCGAGGGCGAGCGCCTTGCCGATGGCGGGCCGGGCGGCCACGACGATCATCTGGCCGGGGTGGAGGCCGTTGGTGAGGCCGTCGAGGTCCTGGAAGCCGGTGGGGACGCCGACCATCTGGCCGCTTCTGCCGCCGATGGCCTCAAGCTCGTCGAGGGCACCCGGCATGATCTCGGCGAGGGGGACGTAGTCCTCGGAGGTGCGGCGTTCGGTGACCTTGTAGATCTCGGCCTGGGCGCGGTCGACGAGGTCGTCGACCTCCTCGTCCTGCCCGCCGTACCCGAAGGAGACGATGCGGGTGCCCGCCTCGATGAGGCGTCTGAGGATGGCCTGTTCGCGGACGATGCGCGCGTAGTAGCCCGCGTTGGCGGCGGTCGGCACGACGGAGGTCAGCGTGTGGAGGTAGGCGGCGCCGCCGACGCGGGCGACCTCGCCGCGTTTCTGCAGCTCACCGAAGATGGTGACGGCGTCGGCCGGGTCGCCCCTGCCGTACAGGTCGGTGATGATGTCGTAGATGAGCTGGTGGGCGGGGCGGTAGAAGTCGTCGGACTTGAGGATCTCGACGACGTCGGCGATGGCGTCCTTGGACAGGAGCATGCCGCCGAGGACGGACTGTTCGGCCTCGATGTTGTTCGGCGGGGTGCGCTCGAATCCAGGCTCGAAGACAGGTGGCTCCGCGATGCTCACCTCGCACCCCCTCATTCGAACATGGTTTCGCCATCTTAAGGTTTAGCCGACCGGTCTGACAGTCTCGCGTCCCCCGGACGACGTGGCAACGCGGCCTGTCGACAGGGGTGTGGATAAGGTGTGCAGTTCTCGGCCAGACATGTGGGCAGCCTGGGGAAAGTCCTGTGGATAACCAGTGGGGTTTGTCCACAAGGCCTTGCTGAGCTGGGAAAACTTAATCCACCGCCTGTGGAGAAAAGAAAGTTGCGGCGACACGCCGTGAGCCTCCCCGGCCGTCCCGTTGGTCCCGCCGACGGCCTCCTCGGTGGTAAGAGACACAATGCAGCTATGCCGCTTACCTCCCGGACGGGCCGCGACCATGACAGGCAGATCCTGCGTCTGGCGGTCCCCGCCTTCGGAGCGTTGGTGGCCGAACCCCTGTTCCTGCTGACCGACACCGTCGTCGTCGGCCACCTGCCCGCGCCCGCGCTCGGCGCCGTCGGCGTGGCGAGCACGGTGCTCGGCGCGCTGGTCTCCTTGTGCGTCTTCCTCGCCTACGGCACGACGGCCGCGGTGGCCCGTCAGGTCGGCGCGGGCAACACCGCGCGGGCCGTACGGCACGGCGGCGACGGCCTCTGGCTGGCCGCGGCCGCCGGGCTGGCGATCATCGCCGTTGTCTGGCCGCTCGCGCCCTCACTGGTCTCCCTGGTCGGCGCGGAGGGGGAGATGGCCCTGCAGGCGGTGACCTACCTGCGGATCAGCCTGCTCGGCGTGCCCGCCATGCTGCTGGTGCTGGCCGGGACCGGCGTACTGCGGGGCATGCAGGACACCACGACCCCGCTGCTGGTCTCGGTCGGCTCCTTCGCGCTGAACGCGCTGCTCAACGTCCTGTTCGTCCTCGGCCTCGGCTGGGGTGTGGCGGGCTCCGCCTGGGGCACGGTGCTGGCCCAGTCGCTGGGCGCCGTCGTCTACCTGGCCCTCGTCTTCGGCCGGTACGGCGCTCCGGTCCGCCCCGACCTGGCGGGCATCAGGTCGGCGGGAACGGCCGGGGTCGCCCTGATCATCCGTACGGCGTGCCTGCAGGTGGTGCTGGCCGTGGCGGCCACGCTGGCCACCCGCATGGGAGAGGGACAGATCGAGGCCCACACGATCGCCCTCAGGATCTGGACGCTGCTCGCCTTCGCCCTGGACGCCATCGCCATCGCCGGGCAGGCCATCACAGGCCACGCCCTGGGCGCCGGGGACGCCGAGGCGACACGGCAGGCGACCCGCAGGATGGTCGGGTGGGGGGTCGGCTCCGGCGTGGTGCTCGGGCTCCTGGTCCTCGCCGCCAGGCCGTTCGTGCCGGGTGTCTTCGACGCCGACCCCCAGGTCACGGAGCACCTGCTCGGCCCGCTGCTGGTCGTGGCGCTCCTGCAGCCGGTCGCCGGAGTGGTCTTCGTCCTGGACGGGGTGCTCATCGGCGCCGGTGACCAGCGCTACCTCGCCTGGGCGGGCCTGTGGACGACGCTGGCCTACCTGCCGGTCGCGCTGGCGGTCGTGCTGTCGGGCGGCGGTCTGGTCATGCTGTGGCTGGCGCTGGGGGTGTGGATGGGCGCCCGGTTCCTCGCCCTGGGGCTGCGGGCCAGAGGCGGGGCGTGGCTGGTGATCGGTGCGTGATCGGGAGGTGTCCGCCACGTAACCAGCAGACTCTTGTCCCACGGCGCCCCCTGCGGCACTGTGAGCAGTCCGGCAATACGGTTGTCCACCCTCCATGATTGGGACACGTCGTGCCCGAAGGTCACTCCTCGTCGATCGTCCGCCGCCTACCCCCCAGTGAAGCGACAAACCGATGGACCGGCGGCGCGCGCCATGGCCTGCCCAGGGCGTACGGCCCCATGGACCTCGTGGTCATGGGCGTCGGCGTCATGATCGGTGCGGGCATCTTCAGCCTCGCCGGACGCCAGGCGGCCACCATGGCGGGCCCCGGCGTCGTCCTCTCGTTCATGATCGCCGGTATCACCAGCCTGCTCGTCGCCTTCTGCTTCGCCGAGTTATCCTCGGCGCTGCCCACCTCGGGCAGCGCCTACACCTTCACCTACGTCATCTTCGGCGAAGTCTGGGCCTGGGCGGTCGGCTGGGCCCTGGTGCTCGAACTGCTGCTGGCCGGCGCGGGCGTCTCCCGCGTCTGGTCGCTGTACGCCGCCCAGCTGCTCACCGACCTCGGAGTGCGTTTCCCCGAACCCCTGGCCTCGTTCGTCGGCCGCTCCGAGGGGTTCGACCTGTTCACACTGTTCATCCTGGTGCTGATGACGGTCGTGATCACGCTGGGCACCAGGATCGGCCTGCGGGCCCTGCGCGTCATCGTCGCCGCCAAGCTGCTGGCCATCGGCGCCGTCATCGTGGTCGGCGTCACCCACTTCGACCAGCGCAACCTGTCGGCCATCCCGGTTCCCCCGGCCCCCGCCGGGCCGTCCGTCGACGCCCTGCACTCACCGCTGCTCGGCCTGCTGTTCGGCCAGCCGGGCGCGTTCGGCTGGTTCGGCATCTTCGCCGCCTCGGCGGTCATCACCTTCGCCTACATCGGCTTCGACGTCGTGGCCACCGCAGCCGAGGAGGCCGAGGACGCCCCCCTGTCGGTGCCCAAGGGCATCATCCGCAGCCTGATCGTCACCACGGTCGTCTACATCGCGGTCGCGCTGGTGATGGTCGGCATGATCTCCTACGACAGGATCGACACCGAGGCGCCGCTCGCCAACGCCTTCCGCGCGGCGGGTGAGGGCTTCATGGTGCACGTCATCAACCTCGGCGCGGTCCTGGGCCTCACCACGGTCGTCCTGGTGCTGCTCGTCGGCCTGACCCGCGTCATGTTCTCCATGGCCAGGGACGGCCTTTTCCCCCGCTCACTGGCCAGGGTCGACCGGCGTTACCGCAGCCCGACCCGGGTGACGCTGCTCATCGGCGTCGTGGCGATCCTCATGGCCGAGTTCGTACCGGTGCTCACGCTCGAACCGCTGGTCGTGATCGGCACCCTGTTCGTCTTCGTGGCCGTGGCCGCGGGAGTCCTCAGGATGCGGCGGACCATGCCCGACCTGCCCAGGGGCTTCCGCGTGCCGTTCTCCCCCTTCGTGCCGGTCGCCTCGATCGCCGCCTGCCTGTGGCTGCTGGTCAACCTCCAGATCGTCACCTGGCTGTACTTCGCCGCCTGGATGGCCGTCGGCCTGCTCGTCTACCTCCTGTACGGCAGGCACAACAGCGTGCTCGCCGGGAACGGGAGCGGCCCCGTCGGCTCCGGCCTGCGGGGACGGCACAGACGCTGAGGCTCAGATGCGACGGGCGTCGAGCACACTGCGCAGGAACTGCCTGGTCCTCGGCTCCTTGGGGTCGGTGAAGAACTCCTCGGGAGGCGCCTTCTCCAGCAGCACGCCACCGTCGAGGAAGCAGACGGTGTCGGCGATCTCCCGGCAGAAACCCATCTCGTGGGTCGTCAGGATCATGGTCATCCCGCTCGCCTTGAGCTCCCTGACGACCTCAAGGACCTCCGCGACCAGCGCGGGATCGAGCGCGGAGGTCACCTCGTCGAGCAGCATCAGCAGCGGCTTGACGGCCAGCGCCCTGACGATGGCCACCCGCTGCTGCTGACCCCCGGAGAGCCTGTCGGGGTAGGCCCCCGCCTTGTCCGCCAGGCCGAACCTCTCCAGCAGCTCACGGGCCTGCTCCTCGGCCTGCCGTCTGCCGACGCCGTGCACCTTGCGGGGGGCGAGCGTGATGTTGTCGAGCACGGTCATGTGCGGGAAGAGGTTGAAGGCCTGGAAGACCACGCCCATGCGCTTGCGTACCGCGTCCGGATCGGCGCGGACGTCGGTGATGTCCCTGCCGTCGAGGTGGATGGCGCCGTCGTCCACGGTGTCCAGCAGGCTCACGCAGCGCAGCAACGTGGACTTGCCCGACCCCGAGGCGCCGACCAGGCAGACCACCTCGTGAGGCCGTACCTCAAGGTCGATGCCCCGCAGTACGGCGTGGCCGTGGTAGCTCTTCCACAGGCCCTCGACGGTCAGCAGATTCGTGTCCTTCACTGGCCCCTCCGCCGCTGGGACCTGGCCGCCAGATAGTCGGTGAGACGGGCGAGCGGAATGGTCAGCAGGATGAACAGCAACGCCCCGACCAGGTAGGGGGTGTAGTTGAACGTGCTCGCGGCGTGGATCTGGGCCTGGCGCAGCGCTTCGAGCGGACCGATCGTGGCGACGAGCGCGGTGTCCTTCTGCAGCGAGACGAAGTCGTTGAGCAGCGGCGGCACCACCCGCCGTACGGCCTGCGGCAGCACGACGTGCCGCATGGTGCCGCCGTGTCCCAGCCCGAGCGACCTGGCCGCGGCGATCTGACTGGGGTGGACGGAGTCGATGCCCGCCCTGAAGACCTCCGCGACGTAGGCGCCGTAGGACAGCGTGAGCGCGATGACGCCCAGCGTCGCCAGGTCCGTCGGCATGCCCTGCAGACCGAGGGCGGGCAGGCCGAAGCCGACGAGGTAGATGACCAGGATGGTCGGCACACCGCGGAAGACGTCGGTGTAGGCGACCGCGAGGGCGCGCAGCGGGAAGAACACCGGCGACCTGAGGCCGCGGACCAGCGCGACCGCCAGACCGACGAGGAGCACCAGCGGCTCGGCGATCAGGAAGATCTTGACGTTGAGCAGGAAGCCGCTCAGCACGTCGGGGAAGGCCCTGACGAACTGCTCGGGGTCGAAGAACGTCTCCCTGACCCGCACCCAGCCGGGCGAGGCGGTGACGCCCCAGACCAGCAGGACGACCACCAGGAGCGTCGAGACGGTCGCGATCGACCCCGAGCGGACCGAACGCCGCCTGAGCAGGCGTTCGCGCTCCACCTGCCGGGCGCTCTTCACCCAGCCCGAGGCGTCCGGCGAGGGTCGGACGGTCACTACTTCAGCTCCGGAGCGCCCGCCGCCGAGCCGAGCCACTCCTGCTCGATCTTGGCCAGTTCACCGGAGCCGGACAGCTTGCCGATCGCCTCGTTGACGCAGCGCACCAGCGGGCTGCCCTTCTCGAAGACCGCGCCGAAGACCTCGGGCGTGCCGGAGGCGGCGCCGAACTGGCCGACCAGCTTGGAGTTCTCGACCTGGGCCGCGGTCACGTAGAAGGCGGTCGGCAGGTCCACGACCACGGCGTCGACCTGCTTGTTCTTCAGCGCGTTCACCACGTCGATCTGCTCGTTGTAGACGTTCGGCTCGGCGGAGGGCTGGATGACGTCCTTGACCGCCTGCAGCGAGGTCGTCCCGACCTGCACACCGATCTTGGCGGTCTTCAGGGCCGCCAGGTCCGTGGCGGCGGCCGTCTTCGAACCGGCCAGCGCGACGACGGCCTGCTTGACCGTGTAGTAGCCGTCGCTGAAGTCGACGACCTTGGCCCGGTCGGGGGTGACGGAGACCTGGTTGAGGTCGAAGTCGAACTGCTTGGCGCCGGGGGCGAAGGCCGAGTCGAACTTCACCGTCGACCAGGCGACCTCACCGCTCTGGAAGCCGAGCTCCTTGGCGATCGCGTAGACGACGGCGCTCTCGAAGCCCTTGCCGTTGGACGGGTCGTCGTCCTTGAACCACGGCTCGTAGGCCGGCTTGTCGGTGCCGACGGTCAGCTTGCCCGGCGTCTTCAGGGCGAGCTGGTCCTTGGCGCAGGAGGTGGCGGGTGCGGACGCGTCGGCCTTGCCGGCGTCGGCGCCCGTGCCGGTCGTCGAATCCGACGCGGGCGCACAGGCGACCGCGGTGGCGGCGAGGGCGCCGAGTGCGAGCAGCATCGAGGGGCGAAGCATGGAGGACCTCCAGGGGAAACGACAACTCCCGAATTGTACGTATTGTCGGTAACGGTAAGTTAACCAGCCCCATCGGTCGGGAATAGCGCCTCCCAAACGGACAAGGGCCCCCTTCCAGCGGGAAGGGAGCCCTGTCACCGACGATCTCGTACGGTGTCGGCGTGGCCTCAGGCCGCGACGACCTCGACGTCGAGAGCTGCGGAGACCTCCGGGTGCAGCTTGACGCTGACCCGGTGGGAGCCGAGGCTCTTGATCGCGGAGGCGATCTCGATGCGACGGCGGTCGAGCACCGGGCCGCCGGCGGCCTTGACGGCCTCGGCGACGTCACTCGTGGTGATCGAACCGAAGAGACGGCCGGACTCGCCCGCCTTCGTCTTCAGCACCACCTTGAGGGACTTGAGCTGACCGGCGACCTCCTGGGCGGTGCCCAGGTCGCGGATCTCGCGGGCGTCGCGCGCCTTCTTGATCGAGGCGATCTGCTTCTCGCCACCGCGGGTCCACAGGATCGCGAAGCCACGGGGGAGCAGGTAGTTACGGCCGTAGCCGTTCTTGACCTCGACGATGTCGCCGGGGGCGCCGAGGCCGGTGACCTCACTGGTGAGAATGAGCTTCATCTGTCCGGACCTCCTTAGCGCGCGGTGCTCATGTACGGCAGGAGCGCCATCTCACGAGCGTTCTTGATAGCGGTCGCCACGTCACGCTGGTGCTGGGTGCAGTTGCCCGTCACCCGGCGGGCACGGATCTTGCCGCGGTCGGAGATGAACTTCCGAAGCAGCGCCGTGTCCTTGTAGTCGACGTAGGAGATCTTGTCGTGGCAGAACAGGCAAACCTTCTTCTTAGGCTTGCGCAGTGCCGGCTTGGCCATCGTGGTGCTCCTTTCAGAGCCCCGCCGTGCGGCGGGAATGGTCGCTGCGGATATGGACTGGTTTTCTCAGTGCGGCCCCGGCCGTCCCGGAGGACGGCCGTGGATGGACCTAGAAGGGCGGTTCGTCGCTGAAGTCGCCGCCACCGAAGTTGTTGCCGCCGCCGTAGTTGCCGCCCGACGGCTGACCGCCGCCGAAGCCGCCACCCGACTGCTGGCCGCCGTAGTTGCCGCCACCGCCGTAGTTGCCGCCCCCCTGGGGAGCGGGCGCGGCCGAGGCCCACGGGTCGTTGGCGGGACCGCCGCCGAAGCCACCGCCACCGCCCTGACGGGCGGTCTTGTTGACCTTGGCGGTCGCGTTCCTCAAGGACGGGCCGACCTCGTCGACCTCGACCTCGTAGACCGTGCGCTTCTCGCCTTCCTTGGTCTCATAGGACCGCTGGCGCAGCCGTCCCTGAACGATGACCCGCATGCCGCGCTGCAGGCTCTCGGCGACGTTCTCCGCCGCCTGCCGCCACACGTTGCAGGTCAGGAACAGGCCTTCGCCGTCCTTCCACTCGTTGGTCTGCTTGTCCAGGAACCTCGGAGTGGACGCGATGCGGAACCGGGCCACGGCTTGCCCCGTAGGGGTGAAACGCAGCTCGGGGTCGTCGACGAGGTTGCCGACGATGGTGATCGTGGTGTCGCCTGCTGCCATGGCTAGCGTTGCCCTTCCTGCGGCCTTTCGCGGTCTATCGGCTCAGAGTACGGCTGCCTCCCGACAAAAGTCGGGGTTAGTGCACGTCCGGACGCAGGACCTTGGTGCGGAGGATGCCCTCGTTGAGGTTCATCTGCCGGTCGAGCTCCTTGACCGTCGCGGGCTCGGCGGTCAGGTCGATGACGGCGTAGATGCCCTCGGGCTTCTTGGCGATGTCGTAGGAGAGCCTGCGACGACCCCACACGTCGACCTTCTCCACGGTGCCGCCGTCGTTGCGGACGACACTGAGGAACTGGTCGAGGGAAGGGGCCACGGTGCGCTCATCGAGCGAAGGGTCGAGGATGACCATCACTTCGTAACGACGCATGCTGGCTTCCAACCTCCTCTGGACTTTTGCGGTCACGACACCGTGTCGTGACAGGAGGACGCTGACGTCTTCACCGCGGACGCCCATTTCGGCGCCCATGGCGGAGGGTGGCGATGACACACCCATGCGACGTAGCCGTGCCAGCCTACCAGGCTGTCAATGGTTGGACCGTCAGGACGCGGGCACTCCTCTAGCAGAGGAAAGGGGAGGTGGAAACATGTCGGACGCGCCTCGTCTACCTGGGAACCCGATCTCCCGAATACTGGACAACGACGGTCAGCGGCATCCCGTGCAGAACGTCCTGAGCGTCGTCACCATCGCCTGCGGTCTGATCGCCTTCGTCGCCGGGTTCTTCCCCGCCGCGCACGCGGTCGCCTGCTGGCTTGGCGTGGTGGGGTTCGTCGGCGGCCTCTACTCCCAGTACGTCTCGGCGACGACCCCGGAACGCGCCCTCAACATCGTGGGCATCGTGGCCTCCTTCGTAGGCGTCGCCTTCGGCATCTACCACGGCGGCTTCTACCCCTGAGCCAACTCTTTTCTCAGCAGGGCGATGTCCTCCGCCTGGCCGTCGCCGGGGGTTTCGACCACGATGGGGGCGTTGGCCTTCCGGCAGGCGGCGAGGATGAGGTCGGTGTCGATCTGGCCCGCGCCGAGGTTGGCGTGCCGGTCCGCGCCCGAGCCCGCGGCGTCGCGGGAGTCGTTGCAGTGGATCAGGTCGATCCGGCCGGTGATGGCCATGATCTGCTCGACCGCCTGCTCCAGGTCGATGCCTCCGGCCCAGGCATGGCAGGTGTCCAGGCAGAATCCGACGTCGAAGCCGTCGAGGGCCTCCCACAGCCGGGCGATGCTCTCCAGTTTCCGCGCCATGGCGTTGCCGCCGCCCGCGGTGTTCTCGATGAGCACCGGGACCTCGTGCTCCTCAAGGCGTTCGAACACCTTGCGCCAGTTGTCGAAGCCCTTCTGGGGGTCGTCGCCCGCGTTGACGTGGCCGCCGTGCACGATGAGGCCCTTGGCGCCGACCTCGGCCGCCGCCGCCAGATGGGAGCTGAGCAGCTTCCTGCTGGGGATGCGGATCCGGTTGTTCGAGGTGGCCACGTTGATGACGTAGGGGGCGTGGACGTAGGCGGCGACGTCGGAGTCCTTGATGTCCCGTGTCTTGTCCCCGATGACGGGGGCCTTCCAGCCCTGCGGCTCTCCGAGGAAGAACTGCGCCACTTCCGCGCCGCGCGCCCTGGCGTGGGTCAGTGGATCGTCCTGGTCGACATGAGCTCCGATTAGCGGCATGTGTTCGAGCGTAGCCGTTTCGGCAAGCCGTACGGGGGCTCCGCCCACGACAAGGGATGGTAATCCCCAGCCTGTGGATAACTTTTCTGGATTACTTTTCGCCGGAAGTGGGTAGGGATGATCACCCCGCCCTGACGCTCTCCAGATAGGTCAGCGCGTTGAGCAGCATCAGGGGGGTCGTCAGCAGCGCGTAGACGACGAGCACCCACCAGCGTCCCCGGGCGCCGGCCCTGGCCACGAGCACGAAGACGGGCCACCACAGCAGTACGGCGCGCGGAATCGCCAGGTAGGAGGCCGAACAGATCAGAACTCCCGCCTGGAGCCCCACGTAGACGAGTTCGCTCCAGCGCCGCAGGAACAGCAACAGCAGCACCAGCCCGACCGCGAAGACCGCCCCGGCGAGTTCCATCTGGAACAGCAACGCGGAGCGTTCCTCGGCGAGGGCGGAGCGCCAGATCGAGGCCAGCGACTCCCAGGGCCACACGAACCACCGGCCCCAGCCCGCCTCCTGCGCCTGCCCCCAGGTCAGCCAGTCTCCGCCGTTGAGCCGCTGCCAGCCGGAGCGCAGCAGCAACGGCGCGAACGGCAGCGCCAGCCATCCCGCCCGCCGTACCGGGGTGCCGGAGCCGAAGAACTCGACGATCAGGGCGAGGGCGAGGAACAGCCCGGTGATCCGTACGCATGACGCGCCCGCGGCCAGGGCGGCGGCCAGTGGCCAGCGGCCCCGGCGCGCGGCCAGCCAGGCGGGGATCGCCAGGGCCAGGAACAACGACTCGTCGTAGCCCGCCACCAGGAACACCGACGTCGGCCAGAGCAGCAGCGCCACGGCCGCCCGCCGGCCGCCGGGGCGCCGCCCCTCAGGCTCGGCCGTCTCGGTGTCTGCCAGCTTGGCCAGCGCCACCACGGCCACCGCGCAGGCCGCCACCGAGACGAGCGCCCCCGTCAGCGACCAGTCGGTCGTGAACAGGGGCGCGGCGAACAGGGTCAACGGTTGTGTCTCAGGAGAGGGCGAGCCTGAACTTGTCGGGGGCGCCGTCGAAGACCCCGCCCGACCGGTCGTCGATCCCGTCCTGCCTGAGCACGTCCTTGTCCGGCCTGAGGATGTCGCGCACCACGAAGCCCATCATGATCAGGATGGTGATCACCCGGCCCCACACGGCGGTGAAGTAGGTGTCGTCGGTGATGCCGAGGGCCGCGCTCTCCGGCCTCTGGGTCAGGAGGTAGAGCCAGATCGCGAAGAAGTACCAGCACTCGGCGATCTGCCACAGGGCGATCGGCTTCCAGTTCGGCCTGGCCAGGACGGCGAAGGGGATCAGCCACAGGACGTACTGCGGCGACCACACCTTGTTGGTGATCATGAAGGCGGCCAGGGTGAGGAAGCACAGCTGCATCAGCCGGGGCCGCGTCTTGGCCGTCACCGCGAGCACGGCGATCGCCAGGCAGCAGGCGCCGAGCGAGACGATGCCCAGCATGTCGAGCCGTTCCGGATCGCCCAGGAACGGCCACTGCTTGTTGCCGAAGAAGTACCAGATGGAGCCCCAGTCGGCGCGCCGCTCCTGGCTGAAGACGTAGAACTTGCTCCAGCCGGGGAAGGCGGCGAGCATGACCGGGACGTTGACCACGAGCCAGGAGGCCGCGACGCCGCCGACGGTCTGCAGGAACGGCTTCCACTTCCCGGTGCGCACCGTCAGCAGGAACAGCGGGCCGAGGAACATCACCGGGTAGAACTTCGTGGCGATGGCCAGCCCGAGCATGACGCCCGCGAGCCACTGCCGCTGCTTCGACCAGGCGAGCATCGCGGCCAGGGCGAGGGCGCCGGCCGCCAGGTCCCAGTTGATGTAGGCGGTGAGGATCAGCGAGGGGGCCAGGGCGTACCAGAGCGCGTCCCAGCGCCGGGTGGGACCGGCGAGCGCGGCCATGAGCACCACGCCGACGATCAGGCACAGGGCCATGAGGATCACGGTCAGGTCGTAGAAGGCGACCGCGGGATCAGCCATGGAGGAGGCGATCCTACGGAAGATCTCCATGATCCCGCCGATGCCGACGGGGTACTCGACCGGATAGTCGAAGTAGGGGATCTTGCCCTCGCTGAGCTTCTCGTTCCACCACAGCGGATAGATGTCGGTGTAACAGAAGTTCGTGAACTGCAGGGTTCCGTCGTTCCAGGCCCCGCCGAACCGGCAGGGCCACTTCCACAGGAAAGAGAGCACCGCCCCCAGGGCCCCGAAGAGGGCCAGGGGGATGTAGGGGGTGACTCGCGCGCCTAAGGAGGGCAGCGCGACAGGCATTGTCTGGGCGCTCTTCATCAATGGTGTTGTCCTGTCGGTTTTGGATCAGGTACGGCCGCACCCGGCGCGGCTCCCGAGTCGAGCCCGATGCCGTCGCCGGTTCCGTCTCCCGTGCCGTCGCCTATCCCGTCGCCGGTACCGTCACCGGTTCCGTCGCCGGTGCCGTCAGGGTCTTCGCGCTGACCGGTCCCCGTGCCGTTGTCGTCCAGCGACGAGTCGCAGGAGATGTCCCCGGGCTGACACTGGTCACCGCCCTGGTCGCCGTTCCCGTCACCGTCGTAGTCGCCGTAACCACCGTCGCCGTCGTCGGGGTTCTCGGTCGCGGTCGGCGTCGGCGAGGGTTCGGGCTTGGGCGCGAGGTTCTTGTCCGTACCGACGTTGGCGGGCGGCGGGAACTGCATGACCTCCTTGCCGCGCATGGCCTCCTGCATGAAGGCGTGCCACACGCGGGTGGGGTAGGTCGCGCCCTGGATGTCGCCCAGCGAGATCTCAGCGTTGGTCTTCTTCTGCTGGCGGTACATGCCGACCGCGGTGGACAGCTGCGGGGTGAACCCGACGAACCAGGCTTCCTTGTTCTCGTCGTTGGTTCCGGTCTTGCCCGCGACCGGCCGGTCGGACAGGGCGGCGGCGCGGCCGGTACCCCTGGGATCCTTGATCACCTGCTGGAGCGCGACGATGGCGTCGGCGGCGCTGTCGGGGCTGATGACCTGGGTCGGCTGGTCGTTCTCCTTGAGCACCGTCACCTTGTCACGGTCGAGAACCTTGATCACTACGTGGTTGTCGTAGTGCTTGCCGGCGTTGGCGAAGATCGAGTAGCCACCGGCCTGCTCGACCGGGGTGACCTGGCCGGAACCGATCGTGATGGCGAAGGCGTGACGCTGCTCCGCCTCCTTGAGCCGCTCCTCGCTGAGGCCCGCGCCGGAGGCGATGGCGATGACTTTGTCGAGGCCGACCTCCTCGCCCATCTGCACGAAGGCGGTGTTGACGGACTCGGCGGTGGCCCTGACGACGTTCACCGAACCGCCGGGGATGTCGTGGGAGTTCTTGATCGGGTTGGTGCCCGGCGCCTTGATCGGACCCTTGCCCGTCAGGTAGCTGTTGAGGCTGTTGCCCGCCTCAAGCCAGGCGGCCAGCACGTAGGGCTTGAACGCCGAGGCCGCCTGCTTCTGCGACATGAACGCGTCGTTCCACTCGGTCTTGGTGAAGCTGGGACCGCCGTAGAAGGCGAGCACCCGCCCGTTGCGGGGATCGACGGCCGCCAGACCGGTGTGGATCTCGGGGGACAGGCCCGAGGTGTTCTCCTGGACGGCCTTCTTCGCCGCGAGCATCAGCTTCTTGTCGAACGTCGAGTAGATCTTGTAGCCGTTCCGCTTGACGTCTTCCTCACTGATCCCCCGGCGGTTGAGCTCCTTGAGCACCTCGGTGATCATGTAACCGTTGATGCCCTTGTAGTAGTCCTTGTTGGCGTAGGTGACCCGCTTGGGAGCCGTGGGGGTCTTGGTGAGCAGCGAGCCGTACTTGTCGGGGAACATCTCGGCCATGCCCTTGATCACGTAGGTGTAGCGCTCCTGGGTCGGTGCCAGGTTCTTGGCTATCTCCGCGCGGTCGAAGGCGTCGGGGTTCTGGATGCGGCCCGCGAGGTAGGCGCCCATCTCCGGGGTCAGCTCGTCGACGTTCCTGTTGAAGAACGACTTGGCCGCGGCCTGGATGCCTCTGGCTCCGCGGCCGAAGTAGATGGTGTTGAGGTACTGCTCAAGGATCTTGTCCTTTGGCAGCTCTTTGTTGATCTTGATCGCGACGAAGATCTCCTTGATCTTCCGCTGGATCGAGACCTCCTGGCTGAGCCCGTCGTAGTAGTTACGGGCCATCTGCTGGGTGATCGTCGAGGCGCCCTGGACCTGGGCGCCGCTGACCGTACTCCACAGCGATCGGGCCATGCCCCTGAAGTCGATGCCACTGTCCTCGCGGAAGCTGCGGTTCTCCGCGGCGATCACCGCGTCCTTAACGTGCTCGGGCACCTTGTCGATCGAGACGATCGTCCGCTTGACGCCGAGGCGGGCGAGCACGGTCTTGTCGCTGTAGTAGATGACGCTGCCCTCGTCGTCCACGTCCGCCTGGGTGGTGGTGGGGACGGGGATGTTGGCGTAAGCGACGGCGATCATGCCGAAGACGCCCGCGACGAAGATGGTGAAGCCCGCGACCACGATCTTCCAGCTCGGCAGGAATCGCTTCCAGCCCGTACGCCGCGGCTTGCGGTCGTCCTCGTCGTCAGGGCCGCCGGGACCACCGGGACCACTGCCTCCGCCGGGACCCGTGGGGCCACCGCCGCCCGGACCGTCGAGCTGCTCGGCGCCACCCTGTCCCTGGAAGTCGGCCCGCGCCGCGGAGCCGCGGCGCGCGCGCCTGCGTCCGCCGGGGGCCGCCGGGCCTCCTGAGGCGCCCGTGCTCATCTGCGTGGCCGGTCCCGCCGCCTGCATGGGCGAGCCGATCTGGGTGGCCTGGTCGTCCATGGCCGCCCGCGCGCCGGGTCCCGCCTGCGGGGCGGCCTGCGGCATGGGGGACTGGTGCACGGCCGTGTGGGCCGTGGGCGACGAGCCTCCGGCCTGGGCGGCCAGCATGGCCTGGGTGTCCTCGAAGGCGGCCTCCGCCCTGCGCCCACCGAGCGGGGGCGCTTCCTGCCCGCCCTGCCCAGGACCAGGGGCACCGTAAGGCGGCCGTCCCTGGAAGTTCGGCTGGGGGTAAACCTGGGTCGCCTGACCGGCGTCTCCGGTTTGGGGAAGCGGTGGCGGGGGAACCGCGGAGGAAGCGGCTCCCGTGCCTGAGCGACGGCGCCGTCCCTGGCGAGACGCGTCAGGGGCTTGAGAGCGCCCGTACGGCTCCGGGTCATGGCTGTTGCTGTAACTCACGCGTCCTCGTTCGGTCATCGGGGTCTACGACGGCGTGCAGGCGGGTGAGATTACCGCTTGAACGCGATCTTTCTCAGCGCCTTGGCTCACTGGTAGCCGCCCCTTTGGGGCGGATCTCCGTTCCCGAGGACGGGTGAGGCCGTCAGCTGGTTCCACGGACCACGATGGCAGACCACCCCCATCCGAGCGTGGAATTTCCCACATTGGGAAGTGGTCTTGGCCATGCCAGGGGGCAAGCCCGCTGCCGCTCGCTGTGACCACATAAGCGCCAGACTACGGCTTTTTACTGTTTGCGCCCAACCTCTTGGGAAAGTCGTTAATTGCAGAGATATGTTGGGCCGACGTATCCTCAGGATGTATCGGCTCGATACATCGACGCGAGAGGTGGTGGTTTCCCGTGGCCGGCGGACGTGGCGGCGTGCTAGAGCTCGCCGTGCTCGGGTCGCTGCACGAGACCCCGCTCCACGGTTATGAGCTGCGCAAACGGCTCAACTCTCTCCTCGGGATGTTTCGCGCGTTCTCCTACGGCTCGCTCTATCCCTGCCTTCGTCAGCTCCTGACCGACGGGCTCATCGTCGAGGACGACGACTCGGACGTGCCCACCGCCGAGAGCCCCATCACGCTCACCGGCAGACGCTCAAAGATCGTCTACAAGCTGACGACGGAGGGGAAGGAGCGCCTCCAGGAGCTGCTCACCCAGGCCGGTCCATCCGCCTGGGAGGACGAGAGCTTCGGCGTCCACTTCGCCTTCTTCAGGCACACCGAGACAGAGGTGCGGCTGCGGATTCTCGAAGGCCGCCGCAGCAGGCTCGAAGAGCGGCTCGACGGTGTCCGTACGGCTCTGGCCAGGACCCGGGAGCGGCTGGACAGCTACACGCTAGAGCTCCAGCGTCACGGTCTGGAGTCGGTCGAACGCGAAGTGCGCTGGTTGAATGAGCTGATCGCCACGGAGCGACGGAGTTCCGCGTCCGAACAGGAGCGACGCTCCACACAGGAAGGGACCTCCCGGGCGCCCGCGCCCGGCACGGATAACAGGGGGCGGCACCCCGCCTCGGAAGACAATTGACCATTAAGAACAAGGGGAGCGAGTGCCATGGGTTCGGTGCGCGTAGCCATTGTCGGTGTAGGCAACTGCGCCTCGTCGCTCGTGCAGGGCGTGCATTACTACAGGGACGCCGACCCGGGTAGCCGGGTGCCGGGCCTGATGCACGTCAAGTTCGGTGACTACCACGTCGGCGACGTCGAGTTCGTCGCCGCCTTCGACGTGGACGCGAAGAAGGTCGGGCGCGACCTCTCCGAGGCGATCGTCGCCTCGGAGAACAACACCATCAAGATCTGCGACGTGCCGCCGCTCGGCGTCACCGTGCTGCGCGGTCACACCTTCGACGGTCTCGGCGAGTTCTACCGCGACATGATCGAGGAGTCCGACGAGGCCCCGGTGGACGTCGTGCAGGTCCTGAAGGACAACAAGGTCGACGTCCTCGTCTCCTACCTGCCGGTCGGTTCCGAGGAGGCCGACCGTTTCTACGCCCAGTGCGCCATCGACGCCAAGGTCGCCTTCGTCAACGCGCTCCCCGTCTTCATCGCCTCCGACCCCGTGTGGGCGGAGAAGTTCACCGAGGCCGGTGTGCCGATCGTCGGCGACGACATCAAGTCGCAGGTCGGCGCCACCATCACGCACCGGGTGATGGCCAAGCTGTTCGAGGACCGCGGCGTCGAGCTGCTGCGCACCTACCAGCTGAACTTCGGCGGGAACATGGACTTCATGAACATGCTGGAGCGCAAGCGCCTGCAGTCCAAGAAGATCTCCAAGACCCAGTCGGTCACCTCGCAGATCCCGCACGAGATGGGCAAGGCCGACGTGCACATCGGCCCGTCCGACCACGTGCCGTGGCTCGACGACCGCAAGTGGGCCTACGTCCGCCTTGAGGGCAGGTCCTTCGGCGACACCCCGCTGAACCTGGAGTACAAGCTGGAGGTCTGGGACTCGCCCAACTCCGCCGGCATCATCATCGACGCGGTCCGCGCGGCCAAGATCGCTCTTGACCGGGGCATCGCCGGGCCCATCCTGTCGGCCTCCTCCTACTTCATGAAGTCCCCGCCGGAGCAGTACTCCGACGACGAGGCCAGGGAGTACGTGGAGAAGTTCATCCGTGGCGAGGTCGAGCGCTGAAGCCCATCCCGCCGATGACAAGGCCCTCCACCCGGTCCGGGCGGAGGGCCTCGCCGTACGGCCGGGCGGCCGGGTCGAGCCGTCAGGCGGGACGGGCGGCGGGCGGCAGCTCCGCCGGGTCGGCGACCGGCCAGCCGAGCGGGTCGTCGCCGAGCTTCACCAGGTGGGGCACCTGCTCGCGGCACCAGGGGGAGACCGCGAGGTCACCGTTGAGCACCCCGGCTGCGAACTCCCGCCACGGCATCCAGCGCGTCTCCCCGACCTCCTCGGGGTTGGGGACGGCCTCGGCGTCGACCACGGCCCGGTAGACCGGGCACAGCTCCCGCTCGACGATCCCGCTGTCCATGACCGCGCGGTAGGAGAAGTCCGGCAACACCAGGTCGACACCGGTGACGGAGAGGCCGAGCTCGTGGGAGAGCCTGCGCAGCACCGCGCCGGACAGCGGTTCGCCGGGCAGCGGGTGCCCGCAGCAGCTGTTCGTCCACACCCCCGGCCAGGTGATCTTGTGCGACGCCCTGCGGGTGAGCAGCACCCGTCTCAGGCCGTCGAACACGTAGCTGGAGAAGGCGAGGTGCAGAGGCGTGTCGGAACCGTGCACCGTCGCCTTGGGCGCCGTGCCGATCGCGTTTCCCTCGGGGTCGACGAGCACGACGTGTTCATCAGCTGTCACCCGACCGAGGGTACGTGACCATGTCAGCTCGTTCTTCCTGATCAGCGTTACGTCATGAAAGGTGATGAAGTGTCCGGCAAGGCGGGTTCCTCCTGACGTCGTGGCCGATTCGCCACGCGTAGGCTGAGCCCGTGTCATTCGCATCCGACCTACGCGTACTGCTGAGGGGCCAGGACTTCAGGCGGCTGTTCGGTACCCGTCTCGCCTCCCAGTTCTCCGACGGTGTCTTCCAGTTCGCGGTGACCGGATTCGCCTTCTTCAGCCCGGAGAAGAACACCAGCGCGGCGGAGGTCGCCGTCGGGCTGGCCGTGCTGTTCCTGCCGTACTCGATCCTCGGTCCCTTCGTCGGCGTGTTCATCGACCGGTGGTCCCGGCGCCAGATCCTGGTGATCGCGCCGATGGTGCGCGCGACGCTGCTGTTCCTGGCCGCCGCGCTGCTGCTCGTCGGCGTCCCCGACGGGGTCTTCTACGCCGCAGCGCTCGCCGTGCTCGGCGTCAACCGTTTCTTCCTGGCCGCCCTCGGCGCCTCGCTGCCGCACGTCGTCCCCGGCGACCGGCTGCTGGCGGCCAACGCGGTCACCCCCACCTCGGGCACCGTCGTGACCTTCGTCGGCGCGGGGCTCGGCTACCTGCTGAACCGGCTCCTCGGCGGCGACCACCGCAGCACGGCGGCACTGCTGATCATCTCCGGCGTCACCTTCGGTTCGAGCGCGCTGATCGCCAGGACCATGGACAGGCGCCTCCTCGGCCCGGTCCACGACGCGGGCAGGCCGCAGGCCGGCCAGGCGCTGCGCAACGTGGTCGGCGGCCTGGTCGACGGCGCGCGTCACATCGCGGGTCACCGGGCCGCCGCGGCCGCGCTCGGCGCGATGGCCACCCATCGCTTCGTGTACGGCATGTGCACGGCGATGATCGTGATGCTCTCGCGCAACCACTTCGCCCACAGCGCGGAGAACGCGCTGGACGTGGCCTCCCTGGTGCTGGCCACCTCGGGGGTCGGCTACGCCCTGGCCGTGGTGCTGACGCCGTGGGCGACCGAGCGCTTCGAGATCGACATCTGGATCCCGACCATGCTGGCCGGCGCGGGGGTGCTGTCGTTCGCGCTGTGCGCGCCGTTCCAGCAGTGGGGCTTCGCGGTCGGCGGTTTCGTGCTCGGCCTGGCGGGACAGAGCATCAAGATCTGCACCGACACCCGGGTGCAGAGCGACATCGAGGACGTCTACCTCGGCCGGGCCTTCTCCCTCTACGACATGCTCTTCAACGGCACCTACGTGATCGCCGCCGCGATCGCCGCCGCGCTGCTGCCCGCCGACGGCAGGTCCATGCTGGTGCTCGGGCTCATCACCGCCGGATACCTCGGCGGCGCCGTGGTCTACCGGGCGGTCACCTCGGCGGATCGATCGAGAACGCCGCTGCCGTCATCGCGGTCGTGACCAGGCCGAGGTCGTCGCCGATCGAGTAGGGCGGCATCGTGTAGAGCAACCGCCCGAACGGCCGCAGCCAGACCCCGTGATCCATCACCACATCCTGGACGCGCCGGACGTCGATCGGCTCGTGGGTCTCGATGACGCCGATCGCGCCGAGCACCCGCACCTGCCTGACACCGGGTGCCCCGGCGGCCTCGGCCAGCCCCCGGGTCAGGCCCTCCTCGATCAGGGCGACCTCCCGCCGCCAGGGGCGTTCGGCCAGCAGGCCGAGACTGGCGCCCGCGACGGCACAGGCCAGCGGGTTGCCCATGAAGGTCGGGCCGTGCATGAGCGTCCCGATGCCCTCGGCGACCCGCTCCGTGCACAGCGCCGCGGCCAGGGACATGTAGCCGCCCGTCAGCGCCTTGCCCAGGCACATGATGTCGGGGCGGATCCCGGCGTGGTCGCAGCCGAACAGCTCTCCCGTCCTGCCGAAGCCGGTGGCGATCTCGTCGGCGATCAGCAGCAGGCCGTACTCGTCGGCCAGCTCGCGAAGCCTGCGCAGGTAGACGGGGTGGTAGAAGTGCATGCCGCCCGCGCCCTGCACGACCGGCTCCACGATGATCGCCGCCAGTTCGTCCGCGTGCGCGGCGACGGTCTTCTCCAGGTGGGCCAGGTAGTCCTCGTCGAGCGCGGCGGGCGGCCGGTCGGCGAACACGTGCTCGGGCAGGGCGCCGGAGAACAGGTGGTGCATGCCGTTGACCGGGTCGCAGACGGCCATCGCGCCGAAGGTGTCGCCGTGGTAGCCGCCCCTGACCGTGAGCAGGCGGCTCCTCCCGGTGAACTGGAAGGCCATCTTGATCGCGACCTCGACCGCGACCGAGCCCGAGTCGGCCAGGAAGACCCGGGGCAGCCCGGTCATGTCCGCCAGGGTGCTCGCCAGCCGTACGGCGGGCTCGTGCGTGAGGCCGCCGAACATGACGTGCGCCATGTCCCCGAGCTGGTCGGTCAGCGCCTGGTTGAGCCTGGGGTGGTTGTAGCCGTGGACGGCCGCCCACCAGGACGACATGCCGTCGACCAGGCGCCTGCCGTCGGCGAGCGTCAGCCGTACCCCGTCGGCCCTGGAGACCGTGTGCACGGGCACGGCCGGAGGCACCGAGGCGTAGGGGTGCCACACGTGCTCACGGTCGAGGGCCTCCCAGGAGGGGTTCAGGACGAGATCCCGTTCTCCTCGGCCCACTCGCGCAGGGCGAGCGCGGCGGTCTCCTTGCCGACGACCCCCCTGTCCAGGCGCATCTCCAGCAGGAACTTGTAGGCGCGTCCCACGACGGGCCCCGGGGGCACGCCCAGGATCTCCTGGATCTCGTTGCCGTCGAGCTCGGGACGGATCTTGCCGAGCTCCTCCTCCTCGGCCAGCCTGGCGATGCGCTCCTCAAGCTGGTCGTAGGTCTGCGACAGCGTCTGGGCCTTGCGCCTGTTGCGGGTCGTGCAGTCGGCGCGGGTCAGCTTGTGCAGGCGGTCGAGCAGGTGCCCGGCGTCACGGACGTAGCGGCGCACGGCCGAGTCGGTCCACTCGCCGGTGCCGTACCCGTGGAAGCGCAGGTGCAGCTCGACCAGCTTGGAGACGTCGGAGACCACGTCCTTGGGGAACTTCAGCTCCGTCAGGCGCTTCTTGGCGAGCTGGGCGCCGACCACCTCGTGGTGGTGGAAGGAGACCCGGCCCCCGGCCTCGTGGCGGCGGGTCTTCGGCTTGCCGACGTCGTGCAGCAGCGCGGCCCAGCGCAGGATGCCGTCCGCGCCGTTCTCCTCAAGGCCGATCGCCTGCTCAAGCACGATCAGCGTGTGCTCGTAGACGTCCTTGTGCCGGTGGTGCTCGTCGATCTCCAGACGGAGCTTGGGCAGCTCGGGCAGGACGTGGGCGGCCAGGCCCGTCTCGACCAGGATCGTCAGCCCCTCGCGGGGGTGGGCGCCGCGGATGAGCTTGTCCAGCTCGTCACGGATGCGCTCGGCCGAGACGATCTCGATGCGCTCGGCCATCGCGGTCATCGCGGCCAGCGCCGCCGGATCGACCGTGAAGCCGAGCTGGGCGGCGAACCTCGCGGCCCTGAGCATCCGCAGCGGGTCGTCGTCGAAGGAGCGCTCCGGGGGGCCGGGCGTGCGCAGCACCTTGGCGTGCAGGTCGTCCAGACCGCCGTGGGGGTCGACGAACTCGCGTGAGGGCAGGCGCAGCGCCATCGCGTTGACCGCGAAGTCACGCCTGGCCAGGTCGCCTTCGAGCGTGTCACCGTAGGCCACCTCCGGCTTGCGCGAGGCGGGGTCGTAGGACTCGCTGCGGTAGGTGGTGATCTCCAGCTGCCAGCCGTCCTTGCGGGCGCCGACCGTGCCGTAGTCGATGCCGACCGTCCAGACCGAGTCGGCCCAGCCGCGCACGAGGTCGAGGACGGCCTCGGGGCGCGCGTCGGTGGTCAGGTCGAGATCGTTGCCTATCCTCCTGAGGAAGACGTCACGAACCGATCCGCCGACGAGGGCGATCTGGTATCCCTTCGCGGCGAACAGCTCGCCGAGTTCGTCGGCTACGGGGGCGATCTTTCTAAACAGTTCGCTCATACCGTGCCGCTGCTTCTCAGTCAGGTTTGAAAGGGACAAGCCGGGTAGGTCCTTCGGTTACGGAACATGTTCCCCACTGGGGATACACCTCAAGCGATCACCAGGTTACGGTCGGTCAAGAGACCGTCGGGGGCGTGCGTCGAGGCTAGTCGAGGCAAGGAGCACACACATGAAGGACGCCCTCGCGATCCACCGCTGGCTCCTCGCACACCAGGTTCATCATGAGATCGTACGCCTTCCCCGTGTGATGACGTGCGCCGAGGAACTGCCGGAACTGCTGGCCGTGAGCCCGGCGACCTGCGTCGTGGTGACCGTCTTCGAGGCCACGACCTCCGTGGGGCGAGAACCCGTCGCCGTCGTCGCCTCCGCCGCCTCCCCGCCCAAACTCGGCGCCGTCGGCGGCGCGCTCGGCGCCCGCAAGGTCAGGCCCGCCTCCGCCTTCACGGTGAACTCCGCGACCGACTACGCGGCCGGGCTGGTCTGCCCGCTGCTGCTGCCCGACGGACTGACCACGCTGGTCGACGAACGACTCGCCCGCGCCGGCGACCTCGTCCACACCCCCACGGGTGAACGTCGTACGGCGCTGCTCATCAGAACGGAACACCTTCTGTCGCTTGTTTCAGGGAAGACCATCGACCTGGCCCAATCCCGGTCACGGAGGGAGCAGGTGACCTTCCCGCTCGCCGGATAGGCCATAGCATTACGGGCGTGCGCCGTACTCGACCCCGGGCCAGCGCGTGATCCGCAAGGCCACGCTGCTCGCCGTACTGACCGCCACGCTGCTCTCCCCCGCGGCCGTGGCCGTTCCTGGTACGGCGAGTGCCCAGACGACTGAGACCGCCGCCGGGCGGCAGGCGCCCCAGCTGGTGATCGGCGCGCTGACGCCGGACGTGACCCGTGAGCCGACCACCGAGATCAAGTTCTCCGGCACCTTCGTCAACACCGGGACCCAGACGGTCACCGGCATGCGGCGCAGGATGTACTACTCCTCCCAGCCGTTCACGCGGCGCTCCGACATGGAGGCCTACGTCGGCGGAGTGGGCGCCCAGCCGACCTCCTGGCGCGACGAACTCGTCCTGCAGCCGGAGAGCCTCGCGCCGGGGGCCAAGGCCTCCTGGGACTTCACCTTCACCCCGCAGCAACTGAGCCTGACCCGTTTCGGGGTCTATCCGCTCATGGTCGAGGTGCGCGACGTCTACGGGCAGCCGATCGCCGTCCAGCGCACCTTCCTGGTCCACATGCCCGTCGGCACCCAGGTGGCCCGCACCCGGCTGGCCATGGTGCTGCCGATCGTCGACCAGCCCCGCAGGGCCGTCGACGGCGTCTTCCTCGACGACACCCTGTCGGCCTCCATGGCCCCGGGCAAGCGCCTGGGCAACCTGCTCAAGCTCGCCCAGAGCACCGCCTCGGCCAAGAACCTCACCTGGGTCCTTGACCCCTCCCTCATCGACGACGCCCAGACCCTGGGCGAGCCGTACTCGGTGAAGGTCAAGGACAAGGTGGAGAGCCGTTCCGGCGACACCGCGGCGGCGGCCTGGCTCGGCGACCTGCGCACCGCCCTGGTCAACGAGCCGGTTGTGGCGACGCCCTACGCCGACCCCGACGTGGCGGCGCTGGCCCACGGCGGCGTCGACGACTCGGCGAAGACCGCGGTAGAGGCGGCCAGGCTGGTCGGCAGCAGGGCCTTCGGCCGTGACCTCATCACCACCCTGAACTGGCCGGCCAACGGGAAGATCGACTACGACGGCCTCGACCTGCTCGCCGCCCAGGGCGTCAAGACCGTGCTGCTCGACGAGGCCGCCCTGCCGCCGACGACGCCTCCGGCGACCACGCCGGACGCCTCGGCGACCCTGAACACCGTCAACGGCCCGGTCACCGCCCTGCTCACCGACAGGACGCTGAGCGAGGCCCTCGGCGCGGACGTCACGGTGCCCGGCGCCGCCGTGCTGAGCCGCAGGCGCTTCATCGCCGAGACCGCGATGCTCGCCGCCGAGCCGGTGACCACCCGGCGGACCGTGATCGCCGCCCCCCAGCGGCGCTGGTCCCCCGATCCCGCCTATGTGACGGACCTGGTCAAGACGGCCGCCTCACTGCCGTGGCTGGCTCCGGCCAGGCTCGACTCGATCAGGCCGGGCAAGGGCCTCGCGCCGCAGCGGGCCGACCTCACCTACACCGAGCAGGACCGGCGCGCCGAGCTGGCCAAGCCGTACATGAAGAGCGTCAGGCGGGTCGGCCGCCGCGCCGACCTGACCTCGGCGATCACCAAGGCGCAGGACTTCGACGTGTTCGACCTGGCGCTGCTGCGGCTCTCCTCCTCCGCCTGGCGGGAGCGGGGGGACGCCGCGACACCGTACGTCGAGCAGGTGGACACGGCGGTCGACGACCGCATCAAGCAGGTCTCCATCACCGGCAACGAGCAGTCCCCGTTACGCACGCTCGCGGGCACCAACGGCGAGGTGCCGATCAGCGTCCGCAACGGCCTGACCGGGGCGGGCAGCGAGGTCTCGGTCCGCCTCAGGGTGACCTCGGAGCAGCCCAAACTGCTGAAGATCGAGACCTACGAGGACCACCGGACCATCCTGGGCGGTCAGAGCGACACCGTCAGGGTCCCCATGACGGTGCTGGCCAGTGGCCAGACGACGGTCAAGGTCCAGCTGATGACGGACGACGGACGCAGGTACGGCGCGCCCGTCGAGATCACGGTCCGCACGACCGGCTACACCGGGATCGCCCTGGTGATCGTCGGGGCGGCCCTCATGGTCCTGCTGGCCGCGGTCGTCCTGCGCGTCCTGCGGCGCAGGGGAGGCCGCCGGGCGGCGGCGGCCGTACCACCGAGGCGCGCGAGCGCTCCGGCGGGCACCGAGTCGTGACGGCCCGGCGGCCCGGCGATCTGGCGAGCGATTCGAGCGATCTGGCGGAGGAAGAACGATGAGCAGGGTGCTGCGCGCGAGCGCGGTCATGGCGGCGGGCACGATGGTCTCCCGCGTCACGGGATTCGTCCGTACGGCGGTGCTCGCCGCGGCCATCGGCACCCTCGCCCTCGGCGACGCCTACAACGTCGCCTACACGATCCCGCTCATCCTGTTCGACTTCCTCATCGGCGGCGTCCTGAGCAGCGTCGTGGTGCCGATGATCGTCAAGCGGCAGCGCAACGACCCCGACGGGGGCCGGGCCTACGAGCAGCGGCTGATGACGCTCGGGATCATCGTGCTGACGCTGGTCGCCGTGGCGGGCGTGCTGCTGGCCGGGCCGCTGATCAGCCTCTACAGCGCCGACTGGAACCCCAGGAAGACCGAGGTCGCGGTCAGGCTCGCGCAGTTCATCCTTCCGCAGATCGCCTTCTTCGGCGTCGGCGCGATCGCGGGCGCGATCCTCAACACCCGCGACAGGTTCGGCGCCCCGATGTGGGCGCCGGTGCTGAACAACATCGTGATGATCGGCGTCGCCCTGACCTACTACCTCACGCTGGGTACGGCGGGCACGAACATCGGGACCGTCAGCGACGCCAACCTGGCCCTGCTCGGTCTCGGCACGACCGCGGGCATCGTGGCCCAGTGCGCGGTGCTGGTCGTCTCGCTGCACCGGGCGGGCTTCCGGTTCGTGCCCAGGCTCGACCTGCGTGAGGCGGGCCTCGGCGAGATGGGCCGCACCGCGGTGTGGACGTTCGCCTACGTCGGGATCAGCCAGCTCGGCTTCCTGATCACCACCAAGCTCGCCTCCGGCGCCGGTGAGCGGGCCCCCGGCGCGGGCAACTCCGCCTACGCCTACGCCTACCAGTTCTTCCAGCTCCCCTACGGGATCATCGCGGTCTCGGTGATCACGGCGATGCTGCCGAGGATGAGCAGGGCGGTCGCCGACGAGCAGTACGGCGCGGTCACGCAGGAGTTCTCCTCCGGTGTGCGCCTGATCTCGGCGCTGCTGGTGCCCGCCGGGCTGCTGCTGATGGTGCTGGGCCCCGCGGTGACCGTGCTGATCTTCTCCTGGGGCAACATGACCGTCGACTCGGCGGTCTACATCGGCAACGTGCTCCAGGTCTTCGGGCTGGCGCTGGTGCCGTTCTCGCTCTTCCAGCTCCTGCTACGCGTCTTCTACTCCTTCGGCGACACCAGGACGCCGGTCTTCGTCGCCGTCGGCAACGTGGCGGTGAACGGCCTGCTGAGCCTGCTGGCCTACCTGACCCTGCCCGCGCAGTACATCGTGATGGGGCTCGGCTTCTCCTTCACCGTCACCTACGTGCTGGGCACCGCGGTCGCCTGGACCCTGGCCAGCCGCCGGGTCGGCGGTCTCGGGGGACGCGCGGTCGCCGCGGGCCTGTCACGGATGTACGTCGCGGCCCTGCCCGCGGCGCTGCTGGCGCTCGGTGTGCTGTGGGTCTCCCAGGAGCTGACCGGCCTGAACGCGCTCAGCGCGGCCGTGATGCTGTCCGCCGGTGGCGGCCTCGGTATGGTTCTCTACTTGGCCATCGCGCACCGGATGCGCATCCCCGAGGTCAGTTCGGTCGTTGAAATGGTCGCGAGCCGGGTACGCCGGTAATCCGAGAACCTGGTCCCGGCGTCTGACAAGGAGAACACGGGCGGAACCTGCGCGCGACTAACATGGTGTAACGCGTGTGACGACATGCGGCTAATGGAAGCAGGAGGGCGTGGGCGTATCCACCCGGCATCGCGTGATGTGTCCTGATGTGTCAATCTGGTGGGGCGCTGTCGTGTTCTCACTTGTGGAGAGCCCATGAGTTCCTCCGTCGTCGAACCCGGCACCAAGCTGGCTGAGCGTTTCCGGCTTGAGGACCGTGTCCACGAGTCAGACGGCGCGACACTCTGGAAGGCCATCGACGAGGTGCTCGCCAGGCCCGTCGCGGTGTACACCTTCGATCCTGGCTTCCCCCGGCTGGAGCAGGTCATCTCCGCCGCCCGGGTCGCCAGCAGACTGACCGACCCCCGGCTGACCCAGGTCTTCGACGCGACCACCGAGGACGACGGCCGCTCCTACGTCGTCAGCGAGTGGGTCAGCGGCGAGACCCTCACCGACATGGTCGCCGCGGGCCCGCTGGAGCCCGAGCGGGCCGCCGCGCTGGTCGCCGAGGCGGCGGAGGCACTGGCGCACGCCCACGAGGCCGGTCTGGCCCATCTGTGCCTCACCCCCGAGCACCTGGTGTGGACGGCCGCGGGCAGCACGGTCAAGGTGCTCGGCCTCGGCACCGACGCCGCGCTGATGGACGTCACGAGCGAGGACGCGGCCCGTGCCGACACCGAGGGGCTCGGCCGCCTGCTGTACGCCGGACTGACCGGGCACTGGGCGGGCGAGGAGGACTTCGGGCTGCCGCCCGCGCCGCTGAACGACGGGCAGCTCTGCACGCCCCGGCAGGTCACGGCGGGGGTTCCCGGCTATCTCGACGCCATCGCCTGCCGGGCGTTACTGTCCGAGGTCAAGCGTGGGATGCCCCCCTTCGCCACGCCCGCCGAGCTGGCCGAGGCCCTCAGCGCCGTTCCCCGGCCCGTCCCGGTGCCCACGCCGATGCCGGTGGCGCCGCCGCCGGTCACGGCCTCGCGCTCCGACGGTGTGGACACCGCCTCGCCCCAGCGCCCCGCCCCGCAGATCCAGCACGTCCAGCACCGGCCACTGCCCGCCCAGGGCGGCGGGATGCTCGGCAAGGTGGCCATGACCGCGATCGTGCTGCTGGTGATGGCGGCCGTCGGGGTCGGCGCCTGGACGATCGGCCGCAGTATCGGCAACGCGGGCACCCCGACGGCGGGGGTGACCGTCACCCCGACGCAGCCGGTTCCCGTCGAGACCCGTGAGGTCAAGCCGAAGTCGGTCACCGGCTTCGACCCGTTCGGCGCGGACGGCGAGGAGCGGCCCGAGCTCGCGCTCAACGCGGTGGACAGCAAGTCCTCGACCGACTGGCACTCGGAGTCCTACACCTCGGCCGACTTCGGCAACCTGAAGAAGGGGGTCGGCCTCCTGCTCGACCTGGGGCAGAGCGTGCCGGTCAAGCAGGTGACGGTCGACTTCGGCAACCTGAGCCCGAGCGGCACCGTCGAACTGCGGATCGGTGACTCGGCCGACCTGGGCGGCCTGAAGACGGTCCACAAGTTCTCCGGACTGACCGGCAAGAAGACCTACAGCGCCGACTCCACGGAGAAGGGACGCTACGTCCTGATCTGGTTCACCAAGCTGCCCCCCTACCAGGGCATGTTCCGCGGAAGCGTCTTCGACGTGAAGGTGACCGCCGTCAAGTAGCGCCAGAGTGATTTGATCGCTTTTAGTCGAGTTCTTGCCGATCATGTGAGATTTCGTGGCACCATCTATCACGTAATGGTGTTATCCCCGGATCGGCAAGCAGGACTCTTCCCGTGAATTCCCCACCAGAGCCCCCGCCAGCGGCGGGACAGCAGATGGCGCGACCGGCCGTGTCCGACGCCGACCTGCTGACCCGTCACATCGCCGGGGATCCACACGCCTTCAGTGAACTCGTCAAGCGACACCGGGACCGCATGTGGGCGGTCGCCCTGCGCACGCTGGGTGACCCCGACGAGGCGGCCGACGCCGTACAGGACGCCTTCGTCTCGGCCTATCGGAAGGCCGAGAGCTTCCGTGGCGAGGCGGCCGTCACCACGTGGCTGCACCGCATCGTGGTCAACGCCTGCCTCGACCGGATGCGCAGGAAGTCCGTACGGCCCGTCGCGGACGACGAACTCGTCGAGGCCGCCGAGCGGGACACGCCGGTGCTCGACCAGACGGCCGAGCGCGAGGTCTCCATGGAGGTCTCCGCCGCGCTCAAGCTGCTGCCGTCCGACCAGCGGGCGGCGCTCGTACTCGTGGACATGATGGGGTACTCCGTGGAGGACGCGGCCCAGGTCCTTGAGGTGCCGAGCGGCACCGTGAAGAGCAGGTGCGCGCGAGGACGCGCGAAACTTGCCCCGATTCTTTCCCACCTGCGGAACCGATCCGACCTGACTCGCGTCTCATCCGCGAAGGGAGCAGAACTTCGTGACGGGTGATACGCACTACGACCTGGAGACTCTCGCCGAGTTGGCAGAGGGTCTCCTCGACGCCGCCACGGCCCTGCAGGTACGCGAACATCTCGCGATCTGCGACCCCTGTGGCGAAAGCCTCGCCGACCTCGCAGCGGTCCGTGAGGTGCTCGCGGCGACGCCCACTCCGGCGATGCCGATGGGAGTCGCGCTCCGGATCGACCGCGCGCTGGCCGCAGAGGCCCAGAGCTTCCGTGGAGGTGGAATAGGCCTGGTGGAGGCACCGGCCTGGGACGACATCATGCGCGACGCGCCGTGGGAGACGGCGGCGTCCCTGCCCGAGCCCGAGCCGGTCCTGCCGGAACCGGAGCCCGAGCCCGTGCCCGAGTTGGTGCCACGGCTGGGGGTCGTCGGCGACGACGGCACCGTCAGGCCCGTACGGCGGCGCGGGAACCCGCGGCGCCGGTGGGCGCTGTCGGCCGCGGCGGCGGGTGTGGCGGCGGCGATCGCGGGCACGGCCGTGATGACGAGTGGCGCGCTCACCGCGAGCCCCTCTTCAAGCAGCCAGCCCAGTCCGTACGCCATGCCTGTGGTGCCGAAGGGCGACGGGTACCAGCTGACCGACAGCAACTGGAACTACACCGAGGAGCAGCTGCGCGGGCCGCTGCTCGACTACATCGGCCCGGCGCAGATCGTGCTGGCCCAGGAGCAGTCGGAGGGCATCAAGCTCGACGAGTGTGTCAAGCAGGTCTCCGCGAAGGTCGGCAGGGCACCGTTCGCCGTCGACCAGGGCTTCTACAACGGCCAGGAGGCCAACGTCATGCTCTTCTGGAGCAACAAGGCCAGGAACACGGTGCGCGTCTACGTCACGGGCCCGCAGTGTGACAACGTGCGCAAGCCCGCCCTGGCACGCTGGAAGTAGGGCCTCGACCTCTCGAAGTCCTCTCGAACGATCATGGAGCCCGGTATGGATTCGTCCATGCCGGGCTCCGTCGTGACATACGGGAATCACCGGCGCCTAGGATCTGTTGACGCCACTGGCAACGACGGAGGAGAGGCGCAGCAGTGAGTGAAGTCCGGAATGTGATCATCATTGGGTCGGGTCCCGCCGGTTACACCGCGGCTGTTTACTCCGCCCGGGCCGATCTCAAGCCGTTGGTCTTCGAAGGTTCGGTCACCGCGGGCGGCGCGTTGATGAACACGACCGAGGTGGAGAACTTCCCGGGCTTCCCCGACGGCATCATGGGTCCCGACCTCATGGACAACCTGCGCAAGCAGGCCGAGCGGTTCGGTGCCGAGCTGGTCGCCGACGACGTGGTCGAGGTCGACCTGACCGTCACCCCGAAGGTCGTCAAGACCGCCACCGAGACCCACCTCGCCAAGGCCGTGATCCTGGCCACCGGCTCCGGTTACCGTGAGCTCGGCGTGCCCAACGAGAAGCGCCTCTCCGGACGCGGCGTCTCCTGGTGTGCCACCTGTGACGGCTTCTTCTTCCGCGGCCAGGACATCGTGGTCGTCGGCGGCGGCGACACCGCCATGGAGGAGGCCACCTTCCTCACCCGGTTCGCCAACTCGGTGACCATCGTGCACCGCCGTGACGAGCTGCGCGCCAGCAAGATCATGCAGGACCGGGCCTTCTCCAACGAGAAGATCCGCTTCGTCTGGGACAGCGAGGTCGTCGAGGTCCTCGGCGAGAACAAGGTCTCCGCCGTGCGCCTGCGCAACCTCAAGACCGGCGAGGAGAGCGAGCTGGCGGCCACCGGCCTGTTCATCGCCATCGGTCACGACCCGCGCACCGAGCTGGTCAAGGGCCAGGTCGAGCTGGACGACGAGGGCTACATCAAGGTCGACTCCCCCTACACCCGCACCAACCTGGACGGCGTCTTCGCAGCCGGCGACGTCGTCGACCACATCTACCGCCAGGCGATCACCGCCGCCGGCACGGGCACCTCCGCCGCGCTCGACGCCGAGCGGTGGCTCGCCGAGCACGAGAGCTGATCCAGATCACCACCACGAAGAGGGAGTACCGGAACCTTGGGCGCCATCAAGAACGTGACCGAAGCCAGCTTCGACGCTGAGGTCCTCAAGAGCGACAAGCCCGTCATCGTCGACTTCTGGGCGGAGTGGTGCGCCCCGTGCCGCCAGGTCGCCCCGATTCTGGAGGAGATCGCCAACGAGCACGCGGACAAGCTGACCATCGTCAAGATCGATGTGGACGCGAACCCGACGATCGCCGGACAGTACGGTGTACTCCAGATTCCGACCCTGAACGTCTACAAGGGTGGAGAGGTCGTGAAGCAGATCATCGGCGCGAAGCCCAAGTCGATGCTGCTTCGCGAGCTTGAGGGCATCATCTAGACCCTGTCGAAAGGGTCTGTGACGCCCCCTGCGGCTGCGCTCCCCACAGCGGAGCCGTACCACCGCTTCCGAGCGGCACACCCACCCGGCGAAAGCCCCCCGCGACGCGATGCGGGGGGCTTTCGTGACTCTTGAGGTCGATGAGGTCCTCCAGGAGGGCCCTGGAAGGGGCCCAAACCATCTCAGACGGGCCTGAGCGCCCTTTCCGGGGACATGGAGCCGAGCAGCCTCTCCAGGGCGACCTCGACGTCCTCACGCCACGAGACGGCGGACTTGAGTTCGAGGCGCAGCCGGGGGAAGCGCAGGTGCGGCCTGACCGTCTTGAAGCCGACCGAGAGCAGATAGTCCGCGGGCATCACGCACGCGCCGGGCTGCTCCCACTTCAGGTCGCCGAACGCCTCGATCGCCCGCACCCCGCGCCGGGTGAGGTCCTTGGCCACTCCCTGCACCAGCATCCGGCCCAGGCCACCTCCGGAGAACTCCGGGATGATGTGGGCCGTCATCAGCAGCACGGCGTCGGCGCTGACCGGTGAGGTGGGGAAGGCGATGGAGCGGGGCACGTGGTGCGGGGGCGCGTAGAGCACGAAGCCGGCCGCGACGCCGTCCACGTAGACGATCTTCCCGCAGCTTCCCCACTCCAGCAGGGTCGAGGAGATCCAGGCCTCCTTCTCCAGCCCCGGATCACCCGCCTCGATCGCACGGTTGCCGTTCACCGGGTCAAGCTCCCAGAACACGCACCGGCGGCACCGGTACGGCAGGTCGTCAAGATTGTCGAGAGTGACGTTTGCCAGCCGACGCGACACCTGTTGGCCCCAATCCTGGCGAGACGAGCGCAAGCCGTGGCGGAAAACGCGCGAAAACGGCGTCTCCAGCTGGCATCGTAGCTCAGTGAGGCCCTTCGTTTCAGGGTCTCCCGTCCCCACACGCAGACGACAACCATCACTGTCGTACGCTGGTTTCTCTAACTTGAGCACTCGTTGCTCCCCGTAACCAAGGAGGTGGACCGTGCCCCAAGAGTCAGATCACGGTCAGACCATCGCGCCCCAGGGGTCGCGGATCGACGCCTACGTCGACCGGTACGCCGCACGAGCCACCGGGATGGTCGCCTCCGAGGTTCGAGCTCTTTTCGCCGTCGCGTCGAGGCCCGAGGTGGTCTCGCTCGCGGGGGGCATGCCGTACGTCACCGCTCTTCCGCTGGACGTCGTGGGCGAGCTCGTCGCCGACCTGGTGGCCCGCAGGGGCCCGGTCGCGCTCCAGTACGGCTCAGGCCAGGGAGACCCGCACCTGCGCGAGCAGATCTGCGAGGTCATGCGCCTTGAGGGGATCGAGGGCAACGCCAACGACGTCGTGGTGACCGTCGGCTCACAGCAGGCCCTCGACCTGATCACCCGCGTCTTCATCGACCCGGGCGACGTCATCCTGGCCGAGGGGCCCTCCTACGTGGGCGCGCTGGGCACCTTCTCCGCCTACCAGGCCAAGGTCATCCACATCGCCATGGACGACGAGGGGATCATCCCCGAGTCGCTGGCCCAGACGATCTACGCGCTGAAGACCGCGGGCACCAGGATCAAGTTCCTGTACACCATCCCCAACTTCCACAACCCCGCCGGGGTCACGCTCAGCACCGCGCGCAGGCAGCAGATCCTGGACATCTGCCAGCGGGCCGACGTGCTGATCGTGGAGGACAACCCGTACGGCCTGCTCGGCTTCGAGGGCACGACCATGCGGGCGCTGCGGGCCGACTGCCCCGACGGGGTGGTCTACCTCGGTTCCTTCTCCAAGACTCTGGCACCCGGTTTCCGTGTCGGCTGGGCCCTGGCACCGCACGCCATCCGCGACAAGCTGGTGCTGGCGATGGAGTCGGCCGTCCTGTCGCACTCGACCTTCACCCAGCTCGCCGTCGGGCAGTACCTCGCGACCCAGCCGTGGCGCCAGCAGATCAAGACCTTCAGGGAGCTGTACTGCGAGCGCCGTGACGCCATGCTCGGCGCCCTGGAGGCGATGATGCCCGCGGGTTGCTCCTGGACGCGCCCGGCGGGCGGCTTCTTCGTCTGGGCCACGCTTCCCGAGGGGCTGGACTCCAAGGTGCTGCTGCCCCGCGCGGTGGCGGAGCGGGTGGCGTTCGTCCCCGGCGCCGGCTTCTACGCCGACGGCGGCGGCACACGCCACATGCGCCTGTCCTACTGCTATCCCGAGCCGGAGCGCATCCGTGAGGGCGTGCGCCGCCTGGCCGGGGTGATCGAGCAGGAGATGCAGACGCGCGAGACGTTCGGGCCGGACGCGCCCATCGAACGCGGCGGGGTGGACACCCCGGGGCCTGACCTGGCCTGAGGTCCGAGCGGGCTTCCCTGGGCGGTGTGACGGGCGCTTCCGCTCGCCACACCGCCTTCTGCCGTGTGAAGCCTGTGGAGGCTCTCGGCGCGGTGCTCCGTGAAGGGGCTGGTTCGACGGCCGCTTCCGGACGCCCGCCACGCGCCATCCGTGAACCGGTGGGTGACGTCACTTCGGGTGCCGTGCCGTACGGTGACTTCCGGCGCCGTTGTGGCGATCGTCCCCGGCGTGATGAGAGCGACCCCAAAGGCTCGGCGTGGGCCGTGAAGAGAGGTTTTTTCGGATGAGTGATCTGGGCCACGTGCTCGTTCTCGCGGGTGGTCTGTCCTACGAGCGGGAGGTGTCCCTCCGGTCGGGCCGCCGGGTGAGTGAGGCGCTGCGCGCGGTGGGGATCCCGGTGGAGACACGTGACACCGACGCCTCCCTCGTGCCCGCCGTACTCGCCGATCCGCCGGACGCGGTCTTCGTCACCCTGCACGGTGGGGCGGGTGAGGACGGCGCGATCCGCTCGGTGCTCGAACTGCTCTCGGTGCCCTATGTGGGCGCCGATCCCGACGCGTGCCGGGTGGCCTTCGACAAGCCGACCGCCAAGGCCGTCGTCCGTTCCTTCGGCCTGCGCACCCCCGAGTCGGTGACGCTGCCCAAGGAGACCTTCCACGACCTGGGTGCCTCGGCGGTGCTCGACCGGATCGTCGAACGGCTCGGCCTGCCGTTGTTCGTCAAGCCGTCCCGGGGTGGTTCGGCGCTCGGCGCGTCGATGGTCCGCACCGCGCAGGAGCTTCCCTCGGCGATGGTCGGCTGCTTCGCCTACGGCGACACGGCGCTGATCGAGCGCTACATCGAAGGGGTCGAGGTCTCCGTCTCCGTGGTCGACCTCGGCGAGGGCCCGGTCGCCCTGCCTCCGGTGGAGATCGTGCCCGACGCCGGCCTGTACGACTACGCCTCCCGCTACACCGCCGGGCACACCGAGTTCTTCGCCCCGGCCCGGCTGTCCCCCGAGGTCTCGCAGGCCTGCGCCGAGATGGCCGTCACGGCCCACACCGCGCTGGGCCTGCGTGATGTCTCCCGCACCGACCTCATCGTCGACGAGGCGGGCCTGCCGTACTTCCTTGAGGTCAACGTCGCCCCCGGCATGACCGAGACCTCGCTGCTGCCCATGGCGATCGAGGCGGCGGGCGACGATCTTGGCACCCTCTGCCAGGCCCTGCTGGAACAGGCTGCCGCTCGGCACTCTGCTTGAACTGATTTGTCCGGCGCCGGGGGACCGGCGCCGGATTGTTCCACTTATGGTGGACGCCGTGCGTCTTCCCAAGAGTTTCGCCAGTGACAACCACGCCGGAGTGCACCCGGACGTGATCGCCGCCATCGTTGAGGCCAACGTCTCGGACACTCCCGCCTACGGCGGCGATCCCTGGACTCGGGCGATGGAGGAGGCCTTCCGCGCCGAGTTCGGCCCCCAGGTGAGCGCCTACGCCATGTTCAACGGCACCGGCGCCAACGTCGTGGGGCTGGGGCTCGTCCTGCGCTCCTACGACGCCGTCCTGTGCCCGAGCAGCGCCCACATCAACACCAACGAGTGTGGCGCCGCAGAGCGGGTACTCGGCGCCAAGCTCGTTCCGATCCCGACGGACGACGGCAAACTCACCGTCGAGGCCGTCCGCGACCAGCTCTCCATCCTGGGGAACGAGCACCACTCCCAGCCGAGGGTCATCTCCATCTCCCAGGTGACCGAGTGCGGCACCTGCTACACCCCCGATGAGATCGCCGAACTGGCCGACTTCGCCCACGCCCACGGACTCTTCCTCCACATGGACGGCGCCCGCCTGTCCAACGCCGCCGCGGAGCTTGGCTGCTCCCTGCGTGCGCTCACCGGTGACGTCGGAGTGGACCTGCTCAGCTTCGGCGGCACAAAGAACGGCGCCATGGGGGCGGAGGCGCTCGTCATCCTCAGGCCCGAGCTGGATGCTCCCGCGCTGTTCCTCCGCAAGCAGGGCATGCAGCTCGCCTCGAAGATGCGCTTCGTGTCGGCCCAGCTGACCGCGCTCCTCACCGACGACCTCTGGCGCAGGAACGCCTCCCACGCCAACGCCATGGCCCATCGGCTGGCGGACGGCGTCGCCGGCCTTCCCGGTGTCGCGCTCCGCTATCCGGTCCAGTCGAACGCGGTCTTCCCCTCCCTGCCGGAGAAGGTGATCACCGAACTCCAGCAGCGCCATCTCTTCCATGTGTGGGAGGAGGCGGCCCACGTGGTGCGCTGGGTGACGGCCTTCGACACCTCGACCGAGGACGTGGACGCCTTCGCGGCCGATGTACGGCAGACCGTACTGGAGAGCTGAGGGTTTCACGTGAAACACCCGGGCGCCTGTTTCACGTGAAACAGGCGCCCGGGTGTTTCAGTCTTCGGTCTGCTGCATGGTTCCCGGAGCCATCGTGGCAATGATGCGCTCAAGGTCGTCGATGGTCGCGAACTCCACGACGATGCGCCCCTTGCGACGGCCGAAGTCCACCTTCACCCGGGTCTCGAAGCGGTCGGAGAGCCGGTCGGCCAGATGGCGGAGCGTCGGCTCCTCCGACTGACGTGCCCTCGGCACCTTCCGGGTGGTGGGGGCGGGCGCCGCCTTGGCGTCGCCGACCGCCACGATCTCCTCGACCTCGCGAACCGACAGCAGCTCCGCCACGATCCGGTCGGCGAGCCGTTCCTGTGCCACGGGGTCGTTCAGGGAGAGCAGCGCGCGGGCGTGCCCGGCGCTGACCGTCCCGGCGGAGACCCGGAGCTGGACCTTGGCGGGCAGGTTGAGCAGCCGCAGGGTGTTCGACACGTGGGAGCGGGACCGCCCGACACGGGTGGCCAGCTGCTCGTGGGTGGCGCCGAAGTCGTCGAGCAGCTGCCGGTAGGCCGCCGCCTCCTCAAGGGGGTTGAGCTGTTCGCGCTGGAGGTTCTCGATGAGAGCGTCCAGCAGGAGCTTGTCCTCCTCGGTGCTCCGTACGATCGCGGGGATCTTGGAGAGTTCGGCGATCTTCGAGGCACGCCAGCGGCGCTCCCCCATGATCAGTTCATAGCGTCCCTCGCCGGCCGGGCGAACCACGACGGGCTGGAGCAGCCCCACCTCCCGGATGGAGATGGCCAGCTCGTCCAGCGCCTGGTCATCGAAGATGTCCCGGGGCTGACGCGGGTTGGGCGTGATGTCCTCGACGGGGATCTCAAGGAAGTAGGCGCCCGCGACCGGCTTCGGCTGCTGGACCGTGGGCTCGTCCACGACCAGGGTCGAGGTGACGGCCGGTGGCGTCGTCTCCAGCACGGTGGGGCCCGTCGGGATGAGCGCGCCCAGCCCCTTGCCCAGTCCCCTGGGTGTCTTAGCTACCACGGTCCCTCCCCTGCTGTTTCTGCGGATCTCGGCGCGTTCACACGGCGGCGCCACGGTAGGCGATCTCACGGGCGGCGTCCATGTAGGCCATCGCACCGCTGGAGCCCGGGTCGTAGGTCATGACCGACTGGCCGTAGCTCGGCGCCTCGGAGACACGGACACTCCTCGGGATCACGTTCTTCAGCACCGTGTCCCCGAAGTGGGAGCGGACCTCGTCGGCGACCTGGGAGGCGAGCCTGGTCCTGCCGTCGTACATCGTCAGCAGGATGGTGGAGAGGTCGAGCGTGGGATTCAGGTGGGCACGGACCAGGTCAACGTTCCGCAGCAGCTGGCCGAGCCCCTCAAGCGCGTAGTACTCGCACTGGATGGGGATCAGCAGCTCGTTGGCGGCCATCAACGCGTTGACGGTCAGCAGGCCGAGCGAGGGCGGACAGTCGATGAGGATGTAGTCGAACTCGACCTGGGTGTAGGCCGCGAGCGCGCGCTGCAGCCGGGCCTCACGGGCGACCATGGAGACCAGCTCGATCTCGGCACCCGCCAGGTCGATCGTGGCGGGGGCGCAGTAGAGACCCGGCATCTCCGGGACCTCCTTCACGACCTCCGCCAGCGGCACGTCCTCGACCAGGACCTTGTACATGTCGGGGACGTCGCCACGGTGCTCGATGGACAGGGCGGTCGAGGCGTTGCCCTGCGGGTCGAGGTCGACGACGAGCACCCGCAGGCCGTGGATGGACAGCGCCGCCGCCAGGTTCACCGACGTCGTGGTCTTGCCGACGCCGCCCTTCTGGTTGGCGACGGTGAAGATGCGGGTCTTGGGCGGCCGGGGCCAGTCACCGTCCCGGGCGCCGATGGTGTCTCCGGGGGCGGCCGTAGATGTTTCACGTGAAACCACTGAGCTGAGTGCCTCTCGTACCAACGGCGATTCGCCGGGATTAAGGGGGGACTGGGTCACGGTCGTCGTCCTTTCAACCGGCCTGACTGCAGCGGTGGAACCCGATGCGGGCCAACCAAGACCGGAAAGGCGTTCACGAGGCGGGACGACAGGACCCGTGGGCCAGCCGAGACCACCTTCCGCGCTCACAATCGCACTTCCATGGTCATTCACTGGCCTCGCACTCGCTTCGCTCGGTCTGTTCTACTGGCCTCGCGCCCGCTTGGCCCGCGAGACACGCTCCTTACGGCGAGCGCCCTGCCGTACTCCTTCGGGGGCCCGACCGGCGACCACCCGGATGAGAGTTGCGGGCGGCTCGACCTTACCGTGCCCGACCGAAACAAGCTCGGCGGTTCGCACCCCGCTGGTCCTCAATTGTGCCTCGGCGTCCGCCAGCTCCTCCGCTGCCCGTTCGCCCTTGAGGGCGAGCAGCTCCCCGCCCTCGCGCAGCAGGGGGAGCGACCACTTCAGCAGCCGGTCGAGCGGCGCCACCGCCCGGGCGGAGGCCACGTCGAACACGCGCTTGCCGACGAACTCCTCGGCCCGGCCACGCAGCACCTCGACGTTGCCGAGTTTCAGCGTGTCCACGCACTCCTGGAGGAAGACCGTCCGGCGCAGGAGAGGCTCAAGGAGGGTGACATGGATGTCGGGACGCACGATCGCCAGCACCAGGCCGGGCAGCCCGGCACCGGAGCCGATGTCGACCAGGCGCACGTCCGCGGGCACCGCCTCGGCGACCACGGCGCAGTTGAGCAGGTGCCGGTCCCAGATGCGGGGCACCTCGCGAGGACCGAGCAGTCCGCGCACCACCCCGGGGCCGGCCAGCAGACCGGCGAACGTCTCCGCCATGGACCAGGCATCACCGGTGAACACCTCGCGCGCGACCTCGGGCGGCTCGGGGATCTGGTCACTCACTCGGGGCTCACTCTTCCTCGGGACGGGCTTTCTGCAGGGTGTTCTAAGGCTAACGGCCCGCTTCGCGGAGCCGTACAAGGACGGGCCGGGAACGGATCACAAGAAAGGGCCGCCGCCCCTGGTGACCGGGGACGGCGGCCCTTTTCTCCGTCGTGTCGTTACGCGGGGAGGACCACCACGAAGCGCCGGGGCTCCTCGCCCTCGGACTCGCTGCGCAGGCCCGCCGCCGCCACCGCGTCGTGCACGATCTTGCGCTCGAACGGGGTCATCGGCTGCAGGGGCTTGGGCTCGCCGTTGCGCTTGACGTCCGCGGCGATCTTGGTGCCCAGCTCGGTCAGCTCGGTACGGCGGCGCTCACGGTAGCCGGCGATGTCCAGCATGAGCCGAGAGCGCTCGCCCGTCTGACGGTGGACCGCGAGACGGGTCAGCTCCTGGATCGCCTCAAGCACCTCGCCGTGCGGGCCGACGAGATCGCCACCCTTGACATCCACGACAGACACCACGGCACGATCACCCTCGACGTCCATGTCGATGTCACCGTCGATGTCGGCGATGTCGAGCAGACCCTCGACGTAGTCCGCCGCGATCTCGCCCTCCTGCTCCAGCGCAGCGAGATCCGGAGCCGCTTTCACGGTCTCCTTCTCGGCTTCGGCCTCGGTCACGTCCGGCCACTCCTTTGTGCTGTCGGGATGATCGTCAGGACTTCTTGCTGCCCGTCCGCTTGCTGCGGGGCTGGCGGGTGGGCTGTTGGCGGACCATCTTGGGCGCGGGCGCGGGCGGCGCCTCGGGCTCGGGGGCCTTCTTGGCCTTACCCAGCAGGCCCGGCTTGGGCTCGGGCGTCACCATGTTGCCCTTGGCGTCGGCCACCGGAGCGGGGTTGCGGCTGTAGAACCAGTGCTGCTGGCCCAGGGTCCACAGGTTGGTGGTGACCCAGTAGAGGATCAGACCGAGGGGGAAGTTCAGCGAGAAGATGGCGAACAGCGGCGAGATGTACATCAGGATCTTCTGCTGCTGCGCCATCGGGTTGTCCGGCATCTGGGCCATCGAGCGGGTCACGCTCTGCCGGACGGTCAGGAAGGTGGTCAGCGAGCTGACCGCCACGAAGATCGCGAGGACGATCTTCGTCTGGATCGGGTTGGCGCCGAACGCCTGAAGCTGGGCGTCGCTGCTCCAGAAGGTCGCAGGCAACGGCGCACCGAAGATGTGCGCGGCCCTGGCGCTGTCGACCAGCTGCTGGGTCATGCCGAACTTCAGCTCGCCGTGAGCCATCGCGTTCAGCACGGTGAACATCGAGATGAAGATGGGGAACTGGGCCACGACCGGCAGACAGCCGCCGAGCGGGTTGGCCCCCTGCCCCTGGTACAGCGCCATGACCTCCTGGTTCATGCGCTGCTTGTCATTCTTGTAGCGCTTACGGATCTCCTGGACCTTGGGCGCGAGCTCCTGCATCTTCTTCGAGGAGCGCATCTGCTTGAGGAAGAGAGGGAAGATCAGCAGCCTCATCAGCACCGTCAGGGTGATGATGGTCAGCGCCCAGGTCAGCCCGCTGTTCGGGTCGAGGAAGCTGCTATACGCCTGGTGTATCCAGGTGATTACTTGGGCGACGGCCGTGTACAGCCAGTTCAGCCAGGACAGCTCCACCGAGCTAGCTCCCTTGCGTTTCGTCGGACTGGCCCCGGCGTGGGGGCACCGGGTCAAAGCCTCCGGGATGGAATGGGTGGCAACGCCCGATTCTCCGGATCGTCAACCATGTGCCGCGCAGGGCCCCGTGGACGGCAACCGCCTCAAGCCCGTAGGCACTGCACGAGGGGTGGAATCGGCAGCGTGGACCCAGCAGAGGGCTCACATAGCTCCGGTAGAACCGGATGGGAGCCATCAGGGTCCTGGCGGCCGGGGAAACCCCGGCGGTGTGCTGCGCCGTCATCATCGCCCATCCCTGTGAGCCGCGGAGGGCTCACGCCGCCTGAGTAAACGATCCAGCGCGACGTCGAGTTCGGCGGCTAGGCGCTCGCTTCGCGCGGACGCGGCCGGTGGATTGGCGCGTACAACCAGCAGGCTACCTCGCGGAAGACGGTCGAGACGGTCTCGCATGAGGTGTCTCAGCTGACGTTTGACCCGATTCCTCGTGACCGCCCCACCAACCGCACGGCTCACGACGAATCCCACCAAGGGGGGTTCATCCGTTTCTGCGCGCATGCCGAAATGCGCGACCAGTGTGGGGCGGCCTGCACGGCTTCCCTTCCTGACCGCGCCGGCGAACTCCTCGCCCCGGCGCATGCGGGACACGGACGGCAACACGAGAGGACCTTGGTTTGACCCTGGGCAGGTACGGCTATCGCCCGCCGGCGTCACGGCCGACGGGCGACGGTTCGCTTACTGCCCCGGCCCGGCGAACCGGGCACGGCGGACGCGTCAGGCGGAGAGCGCTGCGCGGCCCTTGCGACGACGGGCGGCCAGGATGGCGCGACCGGCGCGGGTGCGCATGCGCAGCCGGAAACCGTGGGTCTTCGCGCGACGGCGGTTGTTCGGCTGGAAAGTACGCTTGCTCACGAGTGGGCTCCAGGCTCAGGACGCGCCCCCAGCACATGGGGACGCTCGACAGTGGCTGGCCTGCCGGAAGCGGGGCATGCGAAAGCCTCCGCGTGACAAGCCGACCGTCGTACGTTACGGGTAAGGCGAGGCCCAGGTCAAACCGGCGAACACCTGACGATAGGTTATCCACGAATCCACAGCCCCGTTTTCCACCGACGCCTCGCCGTCCACAGGATGTGCACTCAGCCTCCCCCACAGTGCCACTAGGCTGTGGACAACGTCTTGAACACAGGCTGTGGACAGGGCTACTGTCGGCCCCTCCAACCCCTTGTCACCACTGCCCGGGCGTGTCTGGCAGCGGCCGTGGGGCTGTGCACAGCATGTGGATGCGGTGTGGATTCGATGTGGATTCCGAGCGGCGACCCCGGACGGGCAGCAGGGGCTCCGACATGTGGAAAACAGGGGAATCCGATGTGCCCGGCGGCCATCGGTGTGGATAACAGATCGCGGTGAGCAGGTGCGGTGACCGCGTCGACAGGAGGATGGCCGGGCATGGACAACTTGGACCTCAGCGAGGTGTGGGAACGGGCGTTGGAGAACTCCCTCAACGCGAGCGTCCCCTCCCAGCAACGGGTCTGGCTCGGCATGACCCGCCCGTTCGGCCTCATGAACGACACCGTGGTCCTCGCCGCCCCGACGGACTTCGCCAGGGACGTCCTGGAGAACAAGCTCCGCCCCCTGATCAGCCACGCGCTCTCCCAGGAGTTCGGCCGCCCCATGCGGGTCGCGGTCATGGTCGACCCCAGCGCGGCCGGTTCCGACCCCGGGGTCTCCAGAGGAGACGGTTATCCCCAGCCGCCCGCGCACGGTTATCCCCAGCCTGGGGGTCCCCAGCAGGGTTATGCACAGCCCGTGACACCCCAGCTCCACAACGCTTCCGGCCTGCAGAACCCCTTCCAGGGGCAGGGACCTGCGCCGACGCCGTCCACCGAATATCCACAGCACGGCCCACAGGGTCACTACGGTTATCAACAGGGTGAGGACGGAGCGCAGCAGCCGTTCCTCCCGGGGGAGCCCTCGGCGCCGGCCCCACAGGAACAGGGGGGCGGGTACGGCCGCGGCGGCTACACCCCGCAGCCCGCGCCCCCGCACCAGGAGTCCGACGGGTTCGAACGGCACGGGCAGAACAACTTCGACCGCCCCTCGCCCCCGCAGGCCGCGGGCCCCGTGCAGAACAGATGGGACGGCCGGGGAGGCCGTACCCAGCAGCAGGGGGAACCCGCCAGGCTCAACCCGAAGTACACCTTCGAGACCTTCGTCATCGGATCGAGCAACCGCTTCGCCCACGCCGCGGCGGTCGCCGTCGCCGAGGCCCCGGCCAAGGCCTACAACCCGCTGTTCATCTACGGCGACTCAGGACTGGGCAAGACGCACCTGCTGCACGCGATCGGCCACTACGCGCAGAGCCTCTACGACGGCGCCCGGGTGAGATACGTCAGCTCGGAGGAGTTCACCAACGACTTCATCAACTCCATCCGCGACCACAAGGCCGACAACTTCCGCGGACGCTACCGGGCTGTGGACATCCTGCTGGTGGACGACATCCAGTTTCTCGAGGGCAAGGAACAGACGCAGGAGGAGTTCTTCCACACCTTCAACACCCTGCACAACGCCAACAAGCAGATCGTCATCTCCAGCGACCGCGCCCCCAAGCAGCTGGTCACCCTGGAGGACCGGCTGCGCAACCGGTTCGAGTGGGGACTGATCACCGACGTGCAACCGCCCGAGCTTGAGACCCGCATCGCGATCCTGCGCAAGAAGGCCATCCAGGAGGGCCTGGCCGCGCCGCCCGAGGTCCTGGAGTACATCGCGAGCCGGATCTCCACCAACATCCGCGAGTTGGAGGGCGCGCTGATCAGGGTCACCGCGTTCGCCAGCCTCAACCGGCAGTCGGTCGACCTGCAGCTCACCGAGGTCGTGCTCAAGGACCTGATCACCGAGGACGCGGGCTCCGAGATAACGATCGCCACGATCATGGCCTCGACCGCGGCCTACTTCGGCCTGTCGATCGACGACCTGTGCGGCGGGTCGCGCTCGCGGGTCCTGGTCACCGCCCGGCAGATCGCCATGTATCTGTGCAGGGAGCTGACCGACATGTCGCTGCCCAAGATCGGCCAGCAGTTCGGTGGACGTGACCACACCACGGTCATGCACGCCGACCGGAAGATCCGTTCCCTCATGGCCGAGCGCCGCTCGATCTACAACCAGGTCAACGAGCTGACCACCAGGATCAAGCAGCAGTCGCGCAATGGATGAGTTTTCCCCGGACGCGATACACAGGCTGTGGAAAACCTTGTGGATCAAATGTACGACTCCGCCTCAGCCAATGGAGGAGGAGTTTCCACCGTGAACATGCCGGTTTCGATGGTTTCAACACGTTTGAGCAAGCTGGGGACAACTCTGGGGAGAACCTGGGGACAACTTGGGGAGAACTCGTGGACAACCTGGGGACGCCCTGTGAAGAGCGTTTTCCACAAGGACAAAACGACCTCTTACCCAGTGGATAACCTGGGGAAACCTCGTGGATAACCGGTGGATGAAGACCCCTCGATCTGGGGACGGCCTGTGGGTACAGCGAGGTTCTCCCCAGGCCGCCGAGTTCTCCACACCCTCCACCCACACCCCCGGTGGATGAAAAAACCTAGTCTGATCTGCGGAAACACAGGATTTCCACAGTATCCACCGCCCCTAATGCGATGACCCCTTGTATCTCTAACTAGAGAACTCAAGACCCACAGAAGGGTTCCGGGGGAGCGCAGGTGCGGGACAGTGAACACTTGAACCCAAGGCACCGAGCGGACAGCGCTCACACACAGGAGGCAGATCCCCGTGATGTTCCGTATCGAGCGAGACGTGCTCGCCGAGGCCGTCGCCTGGACGGCACGCAGCCTGCCGGCGCGTCCTTCCGTGCCGGTGCTCGCCGGCATGCGCCTGGAGGTGACGGACGGCGGGCAGCTGAAGCTCTCCGGCTTCGACTACGAGGTGTCCGCCGAGGTGACCCTCGAACCCCAGACCGGTGAGGCCGGCGTCGTGCTGGTCTCCGGCAAGCTGCTCGCCGAGATCACCAGGGCGCTGCCCGCACAGCCTGTGGACTTCGTCGTCGAGGGCGCCAAGGCGGTCGTCACCTGTGGCAGTGCCCGGTTCACCCTGCTGACCATGCCTGTGGAGGACTACCCCTCCCTGCCGACCATGCCGCCGGCCGCGGGCCGGGTCGGCAGCGACGTGTTCGCCTCCGCCGTCGGCCAGGTCGCCGTCGCCGCGGGCAAGGACGACACGCTGCCGATGCTGACCGGCGTGCGCATGGAGATCGAGGGCGACACCGTCACCCTCGCCGCGACCGACCGCTACCGCCTGGCCGTACGTGAGCTGAAGTGGCAGCCGGGCCAGCCCGACTTCTCCGCCGTCGCCATGATCCCCGGCAAGACCCTCGCCGACGCGGCCAAGGCCCTGGGCAGCACCGGCGCCGAGGTAGAGATCGCGATGAGCTCCGTCGGCGGGACCGGCGAGGGCATGATCGGCTTCTCCAGCGCGGGCCGCCGTACGACCACCCGCCTGCTCGACCCCGAGTTCCCCAAGTACCGCTCGCTGCTGCCGACCGAGTTCTCCGCGAGGGCCGACCTGGCGACCGGCGCCTTCGTCGAGGCCGTCAAGCGCGTGGCCCTGGTCGCCGAGCGCAACACGCCGGTGCGCCTGGCCTTCCGCGACGGCGAGGTCGTCCTTGAGGCGGGCAGCGGCGACGAGGCCCAGGCGGTCGAGGTGCTGCCGGTCGACTTCGAGGGCGACGACATCAACATCGCCTTCAACCACCAGTTCCTGCTTGAGGGGCTGGGCGCGATCGACTCCGACGTGGCCAGGCTGCAGATGACCACCTCGACCAAGCCCGCCATCCTCACCGGCGGCAAGCCTGTGGACGACGGGGGCGTGCCCGACTACCGCTACCTGATCATGCCCATCCGCCTGTCGAGCTGATCCACAGCCTGTGAGCCGGATCACGCTGAAGGCGTGTCTCAACGGCGGCAGACGGCCCGACGAGCACCCCGCGGTCCCTGTGACCCCTCTGGAGCTCGCTGAGGCGGCCCGTGAGGCGCGTGGGGCGGGTGCGACGGCTGTGCACATGCACCCGCGCGACGAGGCGGGCAGGGAGTCTCTCAGCGCCGTCCACATCGGCGCGGCCGTGCGGGCCGTACGGCCGGCCTGCCCCGGGCTGCCCGTCGGGGTGAGCACGGGCCTGTGGATGACCGGGGGCGACGAGGGCGCCAGGCGCGAGGCCGTACGGGGGTGGGCGGCGCTCGCTCCGCAGGACCGGCCCGACTTCGCCTCGGTGAACCTCTCGGAACCCGGCTTCCCCGGCCTGTGGCATGATCTTCGGCGGCTCGGCGTGGACGTCGAGGCCGGGGTCTGGTCCGTCGACGACGCCGAGGCGCTCGCCGCGACCGGTCTCGGGTGCGCACGGGTGCTCGTCGAGATCATCGGCGGCGCCGAGGAGACCGCGGTCTCCCGGGCGCGGGCCGTGCTCGGGCGTCTCGACGAGCTGGCCGTACCCGGCCCCAGGCTGCTCCACGGCGAGGAGGGACCGGCGTGGATACTCGTGGACGAAGCGGGGCAGCTGGGTCTGGCCACGCGTATCGGCCTTGAGGACGTCCTCCACAGCCCCGACGGCGGCCCTGTGGAAGGAAACGCCCACCTGGTACGGCTCGCGCTGGCGCGACTCGGCGACAGGTGGATGATGGAACCCTGAAGGGGGTGCTCGTATGCAGATCGGCATGGTCGGGCTGGGCAAGATGGGCGGCAACATGGCCGAGCGGCTGCGCCGCGGGGGTCACGACGTCGTCGGTTACGACCGTGACCCGGCGGTCAGTGACGTCTCCAGCCTGAAGGAGCTGGTCGAACGGCTCCAGGCGCCGCGCGCGGTGTGGGTCATGGTGCCCGCGGGCGCGCCGACCCAGGCCACCGTCGAGGAGCTTGGCGGTCTGCTGTCCGACGGCGACATCGTGATCGACGGCGGGAACTCGCACTACCTCGACGACCAGAAGCACGCCGCACAGCTCGGCGAGCGGGGCGTCGGCTTCGTCGACTGCGGGGTGAGCGGCGGCGTCTGGGGCCTGCAGAACGGCTACGCCCTCATGGTCGGCGGCGCCGACAACGACGTTCAGCGCCTGATGCCGGTCTTCGAGACCCTCAAGCCGGAGGACGGCGGCTTCGTGCACGCGGGAGCCGTCGGCGCCGGGCACTTCGCGAAGATGGTCCACAACGGCATCGAGTACGGCATGATGCAGGCCTTCGCCGAGGGCTGGGAGCTGCTTGAGGCCTCCGACGTCGTGACCGACGTGGCAGGGGCCTTCTCCAGCTGGCGGCACGGCACCGTCATCCGCTCCTGGCTGCTCGACCTGCTGGTGCGCGCGCTCGACGACGACCCTGAGCTGGCCGACCTGAGGGGCTACGCCGAGGACTCGGGCGAGGGCCGGTGGACGGTCCAGGCGGCCGTCGACCACGCCGTCCCGCTGCCGGTCATCACCGCCGCGCTGTACGCCAGGTTCGCCTCCCGCCAGGACGACTCCCCGGCCATGAAGGTCGTCGCGGCGTTGCGCAACCAGTTCGGCGGGCACGCGGTCACCTCGAAGGAGGGCCAGACCGGCAAGGGCGCCGACGCCCCCGGCGCCGACGTCGTCCCCCCTGTCGAGACGGACCGTTGACCGGCGAGGCGCCGGTGAAGGACGGGGGCGGCTAGTCTTCCTGAGGTGCACGTCGCCCATCTCGCGCTGACCGACTTCCGGTCCTACGACGCCGTCGACCTCGGCCTTGAGCCGGGCGTCACGGCGTTCGTCGGCCCGAACGGCCAGGGCAAGACCAACCTGGTCGAGGCGCTGGGCTACGTGGCGAGCCACTCCAGCCACCGGGTGGCGACCGACGGCCCCCTGGTACGGCAGGGCGCGGCGCGGGCGATCGTGCGCTCGGTCGTCGTGCGTGACGACCGGCGGGCGCTGATCGAGCTGGAGATCAACCCGGGCCGGGCCAACCGGGCCAGGCTGAACCGCTCGCCCGTCTCCCGCCCGCGCGACGTGGTCGGCATGTTGCGCACCGTCCTGTTCGCCCCCGAGGACCTCGCCATGGTCAAGGGCGACCCCGGTGAGCGCCGCCGCTATCTCGACGACCTGCTGGTGGCCAGGGCCCCCCGGTTCGCCGGGGTCAGGGCCGACTACGACCGGGTGCTCAAGCAGCGCGGCGCCCTGCTGCGGGTGGCCGCGCAGTCACGGCGCGGCAGGAGTGGAAGGCGGGCGGAGAGCGACGCCGCCTTCGCCGCGGCCGGGGCGGGAGACCCGCTGAGCACGCTGGAGGTCTGGGACACCCACCTGGCGAAGTTCGGCGCCGAGCTGCTCGCCGCCCGTCTCGGGCTGATCGAGGAGCTGCGCCCGCTCGTCGCCTCCGCCTACGCCTCGCTCGCCCCCACCTCGGCCCCGGCCGTCCTCGACTACCGCGGCACCCTGCCCGAGGACGGACCGGAGGAAACGGCCGGGGAGGACCTTGAGGGGCGCATCCGCGCCGCCCTGCTCGACGTGCGCGCCACCGAGCTCGAACGCGGTGTCACCCTCGTCGGCCCGCACCGCGACGACCTGTTCCTCGGCCTCGGCGAGCTGCCCGCGCGCGGCTACGCCAGCCACGGCGAGTCGTGGTCGTTCGCGCTCGCGCTCAGACTGGCCGCCTACGACCTGCTCAGGAGCGACGGCGGCGACCCGGTGCTGATCCTCGACGACGTCTTCGCCGAGCTGGACAGCCAGCGCCGCCGCCGCCTGGCCGAGATCGTGGCGCCCGCCGAGCAGGTGCTGATCACCGCCGCCGTCGCCGCCGACGTGCCCGCCGAGCTGATCGGCGCCCGCTTCGACGTGACCGAGGGAAGCGTGGCCCGTGTCCGCTGAGGAGCCGGCCGCAGGACGCGCCCAGGGCCCCGCAGAGGGGCCCGCGGGGGGGGCCACAGCGGGGACCGGGAAGGGACCCGCGCGGCAGGCCGGGCAGGAGGCGGCCAAGGCGACCGCCGCCAAGGGCGCCGCGATGGCCAGGGAGAAGCTCGCCCAGGCCAAGGCCGACGCCGCCAAGCGCGGCCAGCTCCCCCGCCGCGAACCCCGGCGCAAGCCGTACGGCCAGCGCAGGGACAGCGGCGACCCGAGGCTTTTCGGCAGCGCCATCGCCGACCTGCTCGCGGACCGGGGCTGGGAGCGGCCGGTCGCGGTCGGCGGGGTGTTCGGCCGCTGGCACGAGATCGTCGGCGTCGACCTGGCCGCGCACACCAGACCGGAGACCTTCGCCGAGGGAGAGGTCGTGGTGATCGCGGACTCCACGGCCTGGGCGACCCAGGTCAGGCTGCTCGCGGCCACGCTCGTCAGGCGGCTGAACGAGGAGCTCGGCGACGGGACCGTACGGCGCGTGCGGGTGCGCGGGCCGCAGAACGGGCCACGGCCGAGCGGTGGCCTGCGTGTCACGGGGAGCCGTGGCCCAGGCGACACCTATGGGTGATGATCAACAACTCGGAAAACGGATCAGCGGCCTTTCTGGCGCGGCTACCCCCCTCCCTGTAGGGGGATGCGTAAGCAGAGGGTCGACGCGCGACAGAGGCCTCCAGAGCCCGTCAATGCCGCACGACACGTCCGGAGACGCTAGAATGAAATCGAATTCCGGACACAGTCCGCTTGCGTGTCACCCCGGCCACCGCGCCGACTTCCCCCGGGTGAGCGCATCGGGGCATTCACGACGGTGACGGGCACGGCGGGGCCGACAGGGCCGTTCGCCGCGTGTCCGCGGCAGGAGGATTTCGCACTTGTCCTACGACGCTAGCTCAATCACCGTCCTCGAAGGACTTGAGGCGGTCCGTAAGCGCCCGGGAATGTACATCGGCTCGACCGGTGAACGTGGTCTTCACCACCTCGTCTACGAGGTCGTGGACAACTCCGTCGACGAGGCCCTGGCCGGGCACGCCGACCGGATCGAGGTGACCCTCCTCGCCGACAACGGCGTCAGGGTCGTCGACAACGGCCGAGGCATTCCCGTCGGCATCGTCGAGGCGGAGGGCCGCCCCGCCGTCGAGGTCGTCCTGACCGTGCTGCACGCGGGAGGCAAGTTCGACAGCAAGTCGTACGCCGTCTCCGGCGGTCTGCACGGCGTCGGTGTCTCGGTGGTGAACGCCCTGTCCACGGCGCTGGACGTGGAGATCCGCACCGACGGCCACTACTGGCGGCAGAACTACTCCCACTCCAAGCCGACCGCTCCCCTGGCGAAGGGCGAGGCGACCGACGAGACCGGCACCTCGATCACCTTCTGGGCCGACGACACCATCTTCGAGACCACCACGTGGAACTTCGAGACGCTCTCGCGGCGCTTCCAGGAGATGGCCTTCCTGAACAAGGGCCTGACCATCTCACTGCGCGACGAGCGGCCGGACCACGCCGTCAACGACGAACCCGTCGAGATCGTCTACCACTACGAGGGCGGCCTGGCCGACTTCGTCAGGCACCTGAACTCCAAGAAGGAACCCGCGCACGTCTCGGTGGTCGACTTCGAGGAGCACGGCGAGGGCATCTCCGTCGAGATCGCCATGCAGTGGAACAACTCCTACTCCGAGTCGGTCTACACCTTCGCCAACACCATCAACACCGCGGAGGGCGGCACCCACGAGGAGGGCTTCCGCGCGGCGCTGACGTCGATCGTCAACCGCTACGCGCGTGAGCAGAAGTTCCTCAAGGAGGGCAAGGACGACAACCTCAGCGGTGAGGACATCCGCGAGGGCCTGACCGCAATCATCTCGGTGAAGCTGGCCGACCCGCAGTTCGAGGGGCAGACCAAGGCCAAGCTGGGCAACACCGAGGCCAAGTCGTTCGTGCAGAAGGCCTGCAACGACCACCTGCGCGACTGGTTCGAGCGCAACCCCGGCGAGGCCAAGGACATCATCAACAAGTCCCTGCAGGCCGCGCGCGCCCGCATCGCGGCCCGCCAGGCCCGCGACCTCACCCGGCGCAAGTCGCTGCTCGAATCGGGTTCCGGCCTGCCGGGCAAGCTGGCCGACTGCCAGTGGAGCGACCCGGAGAAGTGCGAGCTGTTCATCGTCGAGGGTGACTCGGCGGGCGGCTCGGCCAAGGGCGGCCGCGACTCCAAGTTCCAGGCCATCCTGCCCATCCGCGGCAAGATCCTCAACGTGGAGAAGGCCCGCATCGACAAGGTGCTGAAGAACGCCGAGGTCCAGGCGCTGATCACCGCCATGGGCACCGGGGTCCACGACGAGTTCGACATCACCAAACTCCGCTACCACAAGCTCATCCTGATGGCGGACGCCGACGTCGACGGCCAGCACATCAACACGCTGCTGCTGACACTGCTGTTCCGTTTCATGCGCCCGCTGATCGAGGCGGGGCACGTCTACCTCTCCCAGCCGCCGCTCTACAAGATCAAGTGGGACCGCAGGGGCGAGGACGCCTCCTACGCCTACTCCGACCGCGAGCGTGACGCGATCATCGAGGACGGCATACAGCGGGGCAAGCGCGACCCGCGCCTGCACGACGGCATCCAGCGGTTCAAGGGTCTGGGCGAGATGAACGCCGGCCAGCTCTGGGACACGACGATGAACCCCGACACCCGGGTGCTCCTGCAGGTCACCCTCGACGACGCCGCCCAGGCCGACGAGCTGTTCAGCGTCCTCATGGGCGAGGACGTCGAGGCGCGCCGCTCCTTCATCATCAGGAACGCGCGAGACGTCCGTTTCCTCGATGTGTAGCGGTAGCCGTACAGACCTCTCTTTCGTAAAGGACCCATCCCAGTGACGGATGTGAACACTCCGCCGGCGGAGCACCAGCGCATCGAACCCGTCGACATCCAGTCGGAGATGCAGCGCAGCTACATGGACTACGCGATGTCCGTCATCGTGTCCCGCGCGCTGCCCGACGTCCGTGACGGCCTCAAGCCGGTGCACCGTCGTGTGCTCTACGCCATGTACGACGGCGGCTACCGCCCCGACCGCGGCTACTTCAAGTGCTCCCGTGTCGTCGGTGACGTGATGGGTTCCTACCACCCGCACGGCGACTCCTCGATCTACGGAACGGTCGTACGGCTCGCACAGCCGTGGGCGCTGCGCTACACCCTGGTCGACGGCCAGGGCAACTTCGGATCGCCGGGCAACGACATGCCGGCCGCCATGCGTTACACCGAGTGCAAGCTCGCGCCGATCGCCATGGAGATGATCCGTGACATCGACAAGGAGACCGTCGACTTCCAGCCCAACTACGACGGCCGCTCCCAGGAGCCCCTGGTCCTGCCGTCGCGGTTCCCGAACCTGCTGGTCAACGGCTCGGCGGGCATCGCGGTCGGCATGGCGACGAACATCCCGCCGCACAACCTGCGCGAGGTGGCCGACGGCGTCAAGTGGGCCCTGCAGAACCCCGACGCGAGCGACGACGAACTCCTTGAGGAGCTGATCGCCCGGGTCAAGGGCCCCGACTTCCCCACCGGCGCCCTGATCGTGGGCCGCAGGGGCATCGACGACACCTACCGCACCGGACGCGGCTCGATCACCATGCGGGCGATCGTCGAGGTCGAGGAGGACGCCAAGGGCCGTCAGTGCCTGGTCGTCACCGAGCTGCCCTACATCGTCAACCCGGACAACCTCGCGCTGGCCATCGCGGAGTCGGTCAAGGACGGCCGCATCAGCGGCATCGCCGACGTCCGTGACGAGAGTTCCTCGCGGGTCGGCCAGCGCCTGGTCATCGTGCTCAAGCGCGACGCGGTCGCCAAGGTCGTGCTGAACAACCTCTACAAGCACACCCAGCTGCAGACCACCTTCGGCGCCAACATGCTGGCGCTGGTTGACGGCGTGCCCAGGACCCTGCGTCTCGACCAGTTCGTCCGCCACTACGTCGACCACCAGATCGAGGTCGTGGTCCGCAGGACCCGCTACCTGCTGCGCAAGGCCGAGGAGCGGGCCCACATCCTGCGTGCGCTGCTCAAGGCGCTCGACCGGATGGACGAGGTCATCGCGCTGATCCGGCGTTCGCCCTCTGCGGCCGACGCCCAGGGCGGCCTGATGTCCCTGCTGGAGATCGACCAGGTCCAGGCGCAGGCCATCCTCGACATGCAGCTGCGCAAGCTGGCCGCCCTGGAGCGCCAGCAGATCACCGACGAGTACGACGCGTTGATGGCGCACATCATCGACTACCAGGAGATCCTGGCCTCGCCGGAGCGGCAGCGGACCATCGTCTTCGACGAGCTCTCCGAGATCACCGCCAAGTACGGCGACGAGCGCAAGACGGAGATCATCGCCTACGAGGGCGACATGTCGATCGAGGACCTCCTCGCCGAGGAGGACATGGTCGTCACGATCACCCGCGGCGGCTACGCCAAGCGCACCAACACCGACCTCTACCGGGCGCAGAAGCGCGGCGGCAAGGGGGTGCGGGGTGCGCAGCTGCGCCAGGACGACATCGTCGACCACTTCTTCGTCACCACGACCCACCACTGGCTGCTGTTCTTCACGAACAAGGGGCGGGTCTACCGGGTCAAGGCCTACGAGCTGCCCGACTCGGGCAGGGACGCCCGCGGTCAGCACCTGGCCAACCTGCTGGCCATGCAGCCGGACGAGGTCGTCATGGAGGTGCTCGCCCTGCGTGACTACGAGGTCGCGCCGTACCTCGTGCTGGCAACCCGTAGCGGTCTGGTGAAGAAGACGCGCCTTTCCGAGTACGACTCGCCGCGTTCTGGTGGTCTCATTGCCATCAATCTGCGAGAAGATGACGAAGTGATCGCGGCCAGGCTTGTCTCCGAGGAGGACGACCTCCTGCTGATCTCGCGCGGAGCCCAGTCGATCCGCTTCACCGCCTCCGACGAGGCCCTGCGGCCGATGGGCCGGGCGACCAGCGGCGTGATCGGCATGCGTTTCCTCGACGGTGACGAGCTGCTGGCGATGAACCGCATCGCCGACGGCGAAGATGTGTTGGTCGCCACCGAGGGTGGGTATGCAAAGCGCACACCCGCCGACCAGTACCCCGTGCAGGGGCGAGGCGGTAAGGGTGTCCTGACCGCGAAGATCGTCAGTTCCCGTGGCAAGCTGGTCGGGGCGGTCATGGTCAGGCCGGAGGACGAGGTCTTCGCGATCACGTCCGTCGGTGGGGTGATCAGGACCAGCGCAGGAGAGATCAAGCAGTCTGGTCGCCAGACCATGGGGGTGCGTCTGATGAATCTGGTCGATGGAGACAGTGTCGTGGCTCTCGCCCGCAACGCTGACTCTTTGGAGACTGAGGAAAACGGGGAAGGTGAGTAGCCCGTGAGCGCCCAGTCAAGGCCAGGATCGCGACCCGCGTCCTCGTCAACACGTGATCAGGTGACGGAGAAAATGGATAAAGCCGTCGAAGCGGATCCTGCCAAGGCGGGTGAGCCGCCAGCGGGTGGGGGTGGCAGGCCCGCCCCGGAGCCTGACAAGCCGGTGGCCGACGGCAAGGGCAGGCCGGGTACGGCGACCACCGAGGACGGCAAGGTGCCCGACACCACGGTGCACGTCCGTCCGACCCCTCCGCAGGGAAACTCCTCCTGGTCACCCTCGGGAGGGCCGCCCCCGCCCGCGGGCCTGTCGTCCCCGTCGCAGGACTCCAGGAAGCCGGCCTCCGACAACTCGCCGCGTACGCCGCGCAAGGCCCACCTGGTGTTGCGCAGGGTCGAGCCGTGGTCGGCCATGAAGTTCAGCTTCGTGGTCTCCCTGGTCTGCTTCGTGGTGCTGTTCGTCGCCGTCGCGGTGCTCTACATGGTGCTGAACAGCCTCGGCGTGTTCGACAGCATCATCCAGACGGTCAACCAGTTCACCGTCTCCGACGGCAAGCCGTCCGCGAACGGTTTCAACGTCGCCTCCTGGTTCGAGCCGGTCCGCATCCTCGGATACACCGCCCTGATCGGGGCTGTGAACGTCGTCCTGATCACGGCTCTGTCCACTCTGGGTGCGGTGATCTACAACATCGCCTCCGACCTGGTCGGCGGCATCGAGGTCACCTTCAGCGAGGCCGAGTAACCACCGCCGTCGTGTCCCCGGTGCCGCCCCAGGAGTGGGGCCGGGGACATGGCGCGAGCTGGTGTCGGGACAGGGTAAGCTTTTCCCTGTTCGACCGAACGGATTCGCCTCCCAAAGCGGGATACGATACCGTTCTTCATGTCGCAAGGGGCTATAGCTCAGTCGGTTAGAGCGCTTCCCTGATAAGGAAGAGGTCCCAGGTTCAAGTCCTGGTAGCCCCACTTTTCTGACCAGCGAAAAGGCCGCTCTCCGATCTTCGGATGGCGGCCCTTCTGCTTTTCGCGTGACCACCGTTTCCGATCAGGTCTCAAAGACGCGGTTCATGGCCATCACTCTGGAGAACCGGGCGGATCCGCTTGTGGTAAACCCGTTCCGTGACGGCCGTGCCGCTGTGGCCCACCAGGCGAGAGATCTCCTCCAGGGGGACACCGGGGTCTGACAGCGGCGAGACGAAGCCGTGCCGTAGCTCGCGAGGGGGGCCCGGCGGACGTTGGTGGAGTCGCCTGAGCGGCGTCCGAACAGGGATGAGGGAACTGACTCAGTGAAGCCGAAGCCGTGGTCGGCTGACATGGCCTGGCTTACCGTGTCCGCGGTCCGCGATTCACTTCATGCCGACACGTGTTGAAGTGGCAATGAGACGACCAGGTACGCCAGCGCCGCGAGGACCAGGGCCGTCAGCAGGGTCGGCGTCCGTTCTCCTCGACGTGCCATCAGCAGCGGTGCGAGGACGAAGACGGCCAGGCAGGCCCATGCCTGCGGGGCGTAGTGCAGGACGAAGGCATACATGATGCTTTCCATCCCGAAGACGCCTCCCAGCGCGGCGAGGCCGATGACACGGTGACGTACGGTACGTCCGTTCCGCCACCACAGCCCGGCCACGCCGAACAACGGGCCGCTGACGACCGCCATCGCGAGCCAGATCAGCGGATAGGTGAGGCTGCCCATGCCGTCACGGCCGAACTCCGCGTACCCGTAGTACCCAACGACCAGACCGATCGAGGCACACAGGCCGGCGGTGGCAGCCGACCGCGCTGACGCCCAGCCGGCAAGCAGGGCGCCGACGACGAACGCCGGGACACACCAGACAGCACCGGAGTTGGCGACCTGGTTCCAGGCGCCAGGAAGCCAGCCCTGGGCCAGATTGGTGACAACACCGAGTCCCAGGCCCGCCAGGAGCGCGGCTGCCCACGAACCGCTGAGCTTTGCTACCGGGCCGAAGCGGCTGCCCATCAGGAAGATCCCCCTGTCTCCCCTCAGGGGATACCGACAAATCGCAACTATACCGACAAGCAGGTATACCAGTTCGGTGCCGCACGGCCGTGATCTCCTCTTGGCGGGCGAAGGCGGCGATGGCCACCTGGTACGAAACCGTGCGCTCGCCTGGGGAAGTTGTGCGGCCGGACCGGCTCCCCCTTTGCCTGACCCCCTGTTGGACTTTCACACCCGGGTCCCGGCGGTCCCCGTCGGGCCGGGTTGGGGGTGTGACCCCCGAGTAGGGGGATGGCGGGGGTGTGATGTGGCCCTCTCTGTTCTCGCTGGTCAAGGGTCGCGCCCGGGTGTGACCCCCTGTGACCTTGGCGTCGGGCCTGTACGGCCACGCGAGACCCCGGGAGCTGACGGGGTGGGCGGCGTCAGGACCGGGATCCCCCCGACGACGCCCTGTTCGTCGCCGACCACTGGACCCGATCAACGTACTGACAGGGCAACGCCGGTAGGTGTTCGATAAACCTGGGAAGCGTCATCTATTGAAAGCTGGAAACGGATATGCCGGAATCCGGGCCGAGAGAGTCCAGTGAATCCTGCAAGGAAGAGTTATGCGAGTCCGCTGACCAGGCAGACGGAAACGACAGTGCGCCGGAGGTTTCCACGGATCCTGACCCCGCCGGGTCCGTACCTCCTCTCCAGAATGAGCGAACAGGCCTCTCCGAAACAGGCGAGGCCTCCGAGAAACCTCACCCCGGTGACACCCTTTCTGGAAAAAGGAAGCGCGTCTCCTGGTCCCTTTTCCTGGGCCAGAACGTGGGTGAGCGTGCAGGAGTCATCGCCGCGATCACCGGCGTGCTGGCGCTCGTGGTGAGCCTGCTGGCGTGGCTGCTCCCCCAGAGCGGCGACAGGAGCAGCGCTGTGCCGGAGCAGTACCTCGGCACCTGGAGGGGGCAGGTCACAATGACCTTCCCCGACCCCACCAGGGAGGGAAAAGAGGCGGGAACTGACGAGATAACGATAAAGCAGGGCAGTGTCGGCGACACCGTCGCGGACCAGCGTGCCGTCGACTGGGGTCAGGAGGCCGGCTGCTCACGTAGCTGGCAGCTCGCCGAGGTCAACGGCGACCACCTCGTTTTGAAGGCCGGAACCACCGGCGCCCCGGCCAACGCGCCATCGGGGCAGACCTGCCTGGCGGATCTGACAATGAGTGTCCGGCTGACCGGTCAGGAAAGAATGGAGATCCAGGCGAACTACACCATCCTCGGAACAGTCACGGGGGCGTTCAGCGGTTCTCTGGTACGGCAGAGCCGAACGTAGCCGGGTAGCGTTTGGCCACGGCGGAACACGACGGCTCTCGGCACCCCGGTACGGACCTTCACCCTCGCCGTGGTGCTGACCGACGCGTCAGGCGCTCCCCGGCGCGGGGAACGGTCCCAAGGCCGTCAGGTGGGGCGGGCAGATCCTCACGTGCCCCCGCACACGCGGTCGGGGTCTTGCGTGCCCTAACCGCGTGACAACGCCGGGGAACTCGCACGGACGCTGAATCCCTGGTCGGAGGGCGGTTCTCTCAAAGTCCAGAGTATTTGTGATTCCCTGATAAGGGAGAGGCCCCAGGTTCAAATCCTGGTAGCCCCATCGATAAACGCCTCGGAGCGGGCAGATTCCGGGGCGTTTCGCTATGACGGGCTCATTCGAATGGTCTCCTCGTCTTTTGAGACCCCGTGCGTGATCCTGAGCCTCTTGAGCAGCGAGGCGGCCGTGTGCCGCTGAACGTGCGATCGGGCCGGTCTCGTGGTCGTGGTTCTCGTGGTGGTGATCACGCGGCGGACGCGGTCACGGAGCGCTTTCCGCGACCCGCTTGATGTACTGGTTCCGCATGTGGATCAACCTGGGCATGTAATGGCGGAGTACCAGCAGTTCGGCGGCTCTTCCGAGGGGGCCGAGAGGCGCGGCGAACTCGACGATGTCGCTCATCACCGTGCCGCCGTGGTCGTCACCGTGAAAACGGTGGGCGTGGTACCAGCGCTCGAAGGGGCCTGACACCTGCTCGTCGACGAAGTATGCGGGGCGGTCGTAGGCGCTGATCGTGGACGTCATCCTCCAGTGGAGGCCGAAGTGCCGCGCCCGCCATGTGACGGTGTCGCCCAGCCGCATGCCACCGGCGGTCACACCGTCGACCGCCTCCTCCGCGGATCCCGCCATCGAGGCGGAGTGGACGTCCACGTCCAGCGATATGTCGAAGACCCGTTCCGGCGGCGCCATGACATGTGTGACGACCTCGAAGTTCACCGTCGGCCTCGTCCCGTGCGCTCGTGCGCGGCTTACCCGGAGATCCCCGTCACCGCGACTGCTCCCGCTTCAGCTTCCGGCGTTCCCAGCTGTTGGGATGACGGATGACCACACCTCCCGCGCCACCGGTGCCGCTCATGCGGATCAGCGGTGCGCCCGGGAGCCGGGGAGAGGTGACTTTGTCCTTCAGGCCACCGAGGCCCGGATTCACCTCGACGGTCTCCACGGCCCAGCCGTCGGGAACGATGACCGTGACACCGCCCGCCTGGCCGTGCACCTCCAGCTCGACCTCGGGCAGATCACAACCGGCCTGGGTGAAGTCGAGTTTGACCCCACCCATGCCGCCGGACGCGACCACCTTCGCGGGCACCTGCCAGTGACCGGCTCGGGTGACGCCACCGAGACCCCCCTGGAGGACCAGCGGCTTTCTCGGGGCCGATGGAACGTCAGGGGGAAGGTCCGCCGTCAGAGGCGCGAGGTCGGCGTATGTCCTGGCGGTCAGCGCCCGCTCCAGCCGCCCGTCCAGCTCGGCGAGGTCGAGGCGCCCATCGGCCGCCGCCTTGCTCAGCCTTTCCACCACCGCCTCGCGTTCGGTGTGGGAGACGCGCCACTCGCCGGAGTGGACGGGGTGTGAGGGCTCACCGGTCATATAGTCGATGATACGAAAAGGGAGGAGAAGCCGGACCCCTCGTTCCGGTGTTCACCGTTCATCACGGGGAGGACGCGGCATGCGGCGCCCGTGTTCGGCCGCTTCCGTGGTCAGGAAGGAGAGGTCAGACGGACTTCAGGACGTCTGCTGTCTCCTCGGCGACAAGCTCGGGCGCGTCTCTTGTCGTTCACCGCCAAAGGCCTCGGTCGGCGGTCTGCCGTCCCCGTCTCCCGTCTCGTCGGCATCGGGGCACGGTAGGTCATCGCCGCCCGACCCAGAGCACCAAACGCTGGTAGGCGGACCCCAGTGCGCGAACGAGGATCCATGCGATCTTGGCGTCCGCTCCGACGAACACCTGTGCCTGCCGGCGCCTCACGCCGAGCAGGATGATCGCGGCCGCCCTGGAGGCGTCCATCCGTGCGACCTTCGTGTCGAACCTCTTTGTGACGGCGGCGGAGTCTTCGCCTTTCGCGAACCGCCCGTTCCGCATGATCGGTGTACGGACACCGCCCGGATAGACACACGTCACCGAAACAGGGTGCCCGTCGAGTCGCATCTCCTGTCGCAGTGACTCGCTGAATCCACGCACCGCGAACTTCGACGCGCTGTAGGCGGTGTAGCACGGCGCCGAGAAGAATCCGAACGCACTGGAAACGGTCACGACGTGCCCGCCTCCCGAAGAGATCAGAAGAGGCAGAAACGTTTTGGCCGTGTTGACCACGCCCAGCAAATTGACGTTCAGCACGTGATCGAAGTCACTGAATTCGGAGTTGATCAGCCTTCCGGTGTGGATGACACCCGCCACGCAGAAGACCATGTCGACACGGCCGAATTCCTCGTGGACGGCGGCTGAATGGCGGAGAACCGCCTGCCGGTCGGTCACGTCGACCGTGTCCGTGAACACCCGCGCGCCGAACCGCTGACAGCGTCGCGCGGTTTCGGCCACCGCCTCGGCGTTCTGGTCGGACAGCGCCAGCCGCGCGCCCCGCCGAGCCAGGTTCACGGCCAGCGCGCGACCGATTCCCGAGCCCGCCCCCGTGATCACAGCCACCCGATGGGCGTAGTAATCCACTGTTTTCCTTCCGGTGCTTCCTGCTCATCGCCGCGCGCTACGCCGTGATTCGCCGGACGGTGATGAGGCGACCGGCGAAACCGGGCCCATCCGGGTGATCTTTGATCGTACGGTCAAGGCATATCTGTGCAGCCGGTGAGAGAGGAGACGAAACCCTGCCAGGAATGATCTTTCCTCGGATTACTCTAGCTCTTTGATCACCAGGGCTCGACGGGCGAACCGGCCGTGACCGGGAAGTCGTCAGGGATGCGGTTCGAACCGGATTCCCTGTGGCCTGCCGAGGCTTTCCATTTATGTGAAGAAGCTTCCGGAGGACGAATTGATCCCCGAGATCACGACGTCCGCTCTGGGAGCTTCGAGCATCGTCGGCATGTCACGTTCGACGCCGAACCACATGGCCGGGCCGTTCCGTCGGTTCCGGTAGGGGACGCGGCCGGTGTTCACCGATTCGGACGTGGAACGAGGAAAACAGGGAGGAAGATGACGGCCTGAGCCACAGCCGTACCGCGCACCGCCCGATCCGGGCGCCGGTTCCTTCGCCTTTCTCGCACCCGGAATCCCACGCACCCGGAACCCCACGTGGCCGAGGGTACGGCCGGCAGGCCCGGAATCGAGTGTGGTCCCCACCTTGGGCACGTCGCCTCCGGCGAGGCCGGGCACGGTCCGGCGGCTCCGTGCCGGAACTCGTGGTGTCGTGTTGCCGGAGGCGGCCGGCGCGTGGACATGTGAAGTCCGTACGCGCCAGGAAGCCACGCGACGGCGGGGAGGCGGGATGTCTCAGCCGGCGGCCTTCTTGATGAGGGCGGCGATCCGGACTTCGGTCTCGGGGGTCAGGTCGGTCAGGGCGAAGGCGGTGGGCCACATGGTGCCGTCGTCGAGGGTCGCGGGGTCGTTGAAGCCGAGCGTGGCGTACCTCGCCTTGAACTTCTGCGCGGGCTGGAAGAAACAGACGATCTTGCCGTCCCTGGCGTACGCCGGCATGCCGTACCAGAGCTTCGAGGAGAGGGCGGGGGCGTTGTCCTTGACGATGTCGTGGAGCCGCTCGGCGATGGCGCGGTCCGTCCCCTCCATCTCGGCGATCTTCGCGAGCACCTCGACCTCCGGGTCCACCTTGGGGGCTCGGGAGCCACGCTTGGAGGAGGCCTTGAGCTCCTTGGCGCGCTCCTTCATCGCGTCCCGCTCCTCGGCCGTGAACCCGTCGTACTTCTCGGCGGCTTCGGTGTTGGTGGCGGACGACTGGGTGCCCTTCATGGCAGATTTCCTCTCAGAAGGTGCTCGATCTGAACAATCTCATCCTAGGAACCCGAAGCCATGACGGCTTCTCCAAAACTGACCGGTTGCCGCGAGGCTCAGCCGTCGGTGCGGTGTGCCAGGCGGCGGGGGGCGGTCGCGAGCCAGATCGTGGCGAGTGAGGCGTAGGTGGTCAGCAGGGCGACGGTGGTCGTCGTCAGGAGCAGTGACACGACGACGGCGAGGGCGAGCAGGATCGCCCAGCCGTACAGGAGGAGCCGGGCGGGACGGGAGCCGGTGTGGGCCGCCTCCTGGACGGGGGTGACCAGGGCCATGGCCGCGGCGCCCGCCGTACCCACCGCTTCGAGGCCGGCCAGCACGCCCGACGTCAGCAGCGCCGCGCCCACGACCGGGAGCGCGCAGCAGAGCGTCGCCACACGGACCTGGGTGCCTTCGAGCAGCAGCCGGGTCGTACGGCCTCGGTACAGGCGCAGCGTCGCCCAGGCCTCGGCGACCCACGCCGCCCAGTGCAGGACCGCGATGAGCACGAAGACGGCGATGAGCGGCGGCGCCAGGGGCAGCAGCAGCGCCAGACGCAGGCCGCCGCGGAACCTGCCGCGCAGCCGGGTCAGCAGCCGGTAGAGGGGATTGCGGCGTTTGAGCGCCAGGACGAGCAGGTCCCTGGCGTGGTCGAAGCTCGGGTTGAGCCGCAGCGTCTCGCGGAAGGCGTCCGCGGCCACCCCGGGGTCGCCGAAGGCCAGCTGCGCGCGGCCGTAGGCCAGGTGCGCCGCGGCGCTCTCCGGATCGAGGCGTACGGCCAGCGCCGCGGCGGGCACGGCCTCGGCCGCGTCACCGAGCATGACCAGGGCGACCGCCAGCAGGCTCGCCAGGTCGGGGTCCTCGGGATCGAGGCTCAGCCCCTGACGTGCCGCCTTCGCCGCCTCGCTCCACCGGCCGCTCCGTATGTGCACCCGGGCCAGCAACTCCCAGGTGGGGGCGTACTCGGGGTTCAGCTCCAGCGAGGCGGTGACGGCGGGGAGCGCCCGGTCGGCCCGGCCTGAGCGGTGGTGGACCTGTCCGGCGGCGTAGTGCGTGAACCAGGAGTCGGGCGCGAGCCGTACGGCCTCGCCGGCTTCGGCGGCGGCCTCGGCCACCTCGCCCTGTTCGGCCAGGGCTATGGCGAGCAGGGCGTGCGCGGTCGGGTGCTGCGGGTCCTCGGCGACGGCGCCGCGCAGTTCCCTGGCGGCCTCAACCGGACGGTTCAGGCCGAGCAGGCCACGCGCGCGTTCGAGCGCGACCTGGACGGGCGTCATATGCGCTTGATCCACGGCATCAGCTCGTCCCAGGCGCCGGACTCGTTGGCGTGCAGCACGTAGTTGCGGGCGGTGGTCAGCCACTCGCGTACGGCGGTCGGCCTGACCTGGCCGACGGCGGTGACCAGGTCGGCCGTGACCAGGGGGATCATGCGGCCCGCGCTGATCGACTGCTGGAGCTTGGCCTCGACGGCGCGGTCGACCACCCCCTTGAGGTCGGCGCCGGTGAAGCTGTCGGTGATCCGGGCCACCGCGTCGAAGTCCATCTCGGCCAGCGGCTTGTCCCGGCACATGATGCGCAGGATGGCGGCGCGCGCGGCCGGGTCGGGCGGCGGTACGAACACGAGCTGGTCGAACCGGCCGGGCCTGCGGAAGGCCACGTCCACGTACCAGGGAGCGTTCGTGGCCGCCAGCACCAGGACCCCCTCGTTGGCGCCGTCGTCCACGCCGTCGAGTTCGGCCAGGAACTGGTTGACGATCTGACGGTTGTGCGCCTGGCGCATGTCGGACCGGCGGGCGGCCAGCGCGTCGACCTCGTCGAAGAACAGCACGCACGGCCGGTTGCGGCGGGCCATCTCGAACACCGCGCGCAGGTTGCGTTCGCTGGAGCCGATGTACATGTCCAGGATGTCGGCCAGACCGACGCTGACGAACGTCGCGCCGAGCTCACCGGCCGCGGCCCTGGCCAGATGTGTCTTGCCCGCGCCCGGCGGGCCGTAGAGCAGCACCCCGCCGCCCGCCCGCTTGCCGAACGCGGCGAACAGCTCCGGCTGCTGCACGGGCAGCAGGAGCTTGAGGCGCAGTGTCTCCTTGACCGCCTCCATGCCCGCCACGTCGGCGAAGGTGAACCGGGAGCGTTCGACCTCCGAGTCGGCCTCCCGAGGCGGGCTCGGCGGCGCCGTCACGGGCTGCGGCGGCGCCGAGAGCCGGGCGGCCAGGTCGGGGGCGGCGACCGAGGGGTCGCGGGAGACCGCCTCGTGGTAGCGGCGGGCCGCACCGGCCGTCTCGCCCTCACCGAGCAGTGCCCTGGCCGCGATCACGCCCAACCGCGGTGGGTAACCGGCCCTCGCCAGGTGCGGCTCCAGGATCGACAGCGCCGCGCCGTACGCGCTCTGCCGGGTGAACGCCTCCGCCAGGCCGGTTGTGATGTCCGGGTCCTGGGGTGCCAGCATGAGCGCCGCGCGGTACTCCGCCTCGGCCTCGGCGAGGTATCCCTTGGTGAGAAGCTGGTCGGCCAGGTGCCGCCGCAGCGGGAGGTTGTCCGGGGAGAAACGGGCGGCCTCGCGGAGAGCCTGGAGACCGGCATCGTCGAGCACAGGAGACACATCCCTTCTGTCCTGGTTCCGGCGTCAACCTACCAGGGGGCGCGGAGGCGTGATCTTGCGAATCTCGGGACGGCTTCCGGTTGTTCCACGTGAAACATCACCCGATACCAGGTGGAAGGCCCGGTTGTGTGTCCGTGAACCTGATCGCTCCGCCGTCCGACTGTGCAGGGTGACAGGAGGACGCGATGACCGACGAACTACTCGTGGTGCGGGCCCAGCTGGGTGAGCGGGCGGCGCTCACGGAACTGGTCGACCGCTGGCGGGTGCCGGTGTGGACCTATGTGCGGCGCATGCTGGACGCCGAGCGGGCCGACGACGTGGCCCAGGAGGTCTGGCTGGCCGTGGTCCGCGGCCTGCCCCGGCTGCGGGAACCCGACAGGTTCGCGCCCTGGCTGTTCACCATCGCACGCCGGTCGGTGACAGACCGGCTGCGCGGCCGGTACGCCAGGGAGCACGAGGCGCTCGCGGCGGACAGGGCGATCGTCGAGGACCCGGTCGAGGCTCTGGTCGACCGCGCCGAACTGGTGGGTCTCCTGGCGGAGCTGCCGGTGCCGGAGCGGGAGATCCTCGTCCTCTTCTACCTGGAGGACCTGTCGATCGAGGACTGCGCACGGATCTGCCAGGTCCCCGTCGGCACGGTCAAGTCCCGGCTGAACCGGGCCCGTCGGCTGTCGCGTGAGCATCTGGAGAGGAAGGGGTACCGGGCATGACCGAGGAGGAGCCGCGCATGTCGGCGCGGGAGACGATCGAGGGGCTGGAGTCGGCCCTGTCCAAGGGCCGGCGGGTGCGGGCCGTGACGGCGCTGCTGGCGGGGTCGGTCGGTGCGGCCTTCGTCGGCGCGCTGTGGCTGGGCGAGCCCGGACCGCTGCCGGGCCGTACCCGGCTGGCCTTCGCCGTGTTCACGGTGTGCTGTGTGGCCTGGGCGGGATACGGCGGATGGCTGGTGACACGCCGGGTGCCGCTGTTCGCCGCGGACCGGGTGATCGCGGCCTGGATCGGACTGGCCGCCGCCGTCGCCACGACCGCTGTGCTGGTGGTCGCGGCCGTCCAACGTGGCGGAGGGGCCGGGGCCGCGCTGGCGGTCGGCGGGGTGTTCGTGGCGCTGGCGCTGGCGCTGGCCGTACGGGCTCACGCCCGCAGGGCCGCGTTGCTGCGGCGGGTCCGGGAGCTGACCGGCGAGGAAGAGGGGTGAGAGGGCCGGCGAGACCAGAGGCCCTGACCGGCCGCGCGGGAAGGGCCGAGCGTCCCGAGAGAGGTCAGGGGCGTCGGCCGAGGCGGGCGTAGGCCGAGGGGGGCATGCCCACCGCGGCGGTGAAGTCGCGGGTCAGGTGGGCCTGGTCGGTGTAGCCGAGTTCGGCGGCCAACGTGGCCAGGTCGAGGCCCTGATAGATCCGTTCGGCGGCCTCGTGCAGCCGGAAACGGCGGATCACCCACTTGGGGCCGACGCCGACGTGGTCGCGGAACAGCCGTTGCAGCGAGCGCGTCGACCGCCCCGACCTGGCGGCCAGCTCGTCGACCCTGGTCATCGAGGGGTCGTCCTCCGCCAGCGCGACCAGCGCCGCGGCCTCCTCGGCGAGCGGGTCCCGCTCAGGCTCCAGACCGAGCAGGAGCTCCTCGACGAGCGTGATCGCGGCCCGCGCGTCGGGCTCGGCCAGGACCCGCTCGACCAGGGTCGTGCCCGCCGCGCCGAACATCTCGCCGATCTCCGTGAAACGGTCGGTCAGCGTGGAGACCGGGGCGCCGAGGAACGTCCGGAAGCCACCGGGCACGAAGCGCATGCCGAGCACCCGGCCGCTGCCACGCATCGTGTAGGAGAACCCGCCCCTGATCACGCCCACGACCCGGTGGAAGTCCTCGGTGATCACCATGTTCACGGTCGGGTGCGAGACGATGCGCTGCTCGTACGGCTCGGCCAGGCCGGTCCACGTGACGACCCAGAAGTGGTCCACGTGGGCCGCCAGGCCGGGGGCGGGCGCGTGGCGGGCGAAGGCGAAGGCGTCGAGACCCGCGTACGGGTCGACCCAGCCGCGCTGTCGCGTTTCTACAAGCCGCGTTCCCGACGAGCCGGGCAGGATGGCTGCCATGGACGACATGATGCCGCTGATGAGGCGTGCCACCGAACAGACCGCCGACCTGGTCCGCACTGTGGTCCGTACAGCGGGACAGGAGAGGCTGGGAGACCCCACGCCGTGTGCGGAGTTCGACGTCAGAGGCCTGATCAACCACCTTGAGTGGGTGGCCGAGATGTTCGAGTCGGTGGGCGAGGGCGGGCCGCGCGTCGAGCAGGGGCCGTACGCGGGTGACTTCCCCGAGCGGGCCGAGCGCACCCTGGCCGTCTGGTCGCGCCCTGAGGTGTGGGAAGGGGTCAGCCCCGCCATGGGCATGCCGATGACCACGCTGGCCCACATGTTCCTCGTCGACATGGTCGTGCACGGCTGGGACCTGTCCAGGGCGGTCGGCGAGCCGTACGAGCCGGACGCCGAGGCGGTCGAGCGGGCGCTGGACTTCACCGGGCAGATGGCGGAGATGGGCAGGAAGCGCGGCGCCTTCGGGCCGCCGGTCGCGGTGCCCGACGACGCCCCGCCGTTCGACCGGCTGCTCGGCCTCATCGGCAGGGACCCGGCCTGGAAGCCGTGAGGCGGCCCCGGGGCGACAGGGGTTGAGGCAGGTGACGGTCCTGGGGCAACGGGCCGCCGGCTGAGGAACCGCGCTTCGCCCGTACGGCGTGGCCGGCTGTTCCAGGGCGATCGGCAACCCTGGGACAACGGGGCCGCAGGCTGAGGAACGGCACTTCACCCGTGCGGCGTGGTTGACGGCCCTGGCTCTTGGAAGGGGCTCAGGGGCGGCGGTGGTGGCCGCAGTGGATGCAGAAGTTGGCGGCCGAGGGAGAGGTACGGCCGCATTCGCACTCCCAGGGAGGGCCCGCGGGAACGGCGGCGGGTTCCTCCTCCGGTGCCTGTTCGTAGTGGGACAGGGCCACCTTGACCAGCTGGACGTCGTGGTGGCTCAGGTTGGGGCGGGCCCGGACCCGGCCCTCGTCGAGGTCGAGGATCTCCACGAAACGCTGGAGCTCGTCGAGGGCGCGCTGGTTGCCGCAGCGGGCGGCCAGGCGGACCGCGCGGGCCCACTCGCGCTCGGCCCCGGGCAGGTCGTTCCTGCCGTAGGCGGACAGGCCCGCGTCGACGGCCTGGCTCATGTTGTCCTGGGCCTGGTAGAGCGAGATCGTGTGGCTGGTGAACGCCGAGGCGTCCGGATCCTCGCTCCAGTGGACCATGACGTTGGCGGCGCCACGGCGCTCACCGCCGACCACCGCCTCGACGCGGGCCACGCGCAGGTCGGTGAAGTGCGGGGCGCCCTCGTGGGAGACCTCGAAGCGGAGCTGGTAGTCGCGGGACTCCTCACCCCAGGAGCCGCTGGCCAACTCGAAGACGCGGTCCCCGAGCGCGGTGACGTGCCCGGTGAGGTCGGCCCGCTCGGGATAGACCTGCCTGAGGGAGACCAGCCTGCCGGGCGGGGTGGTGGTGAAGCGCAGCGCCATCTTCGGGGTCACCTTGCCGAGAGCCGCCTCGACCATCCTCCTGAACTCGGCCTCAAGCTCGGCGTCGTCGACCACGGCGTCGGCTGAGCCGCGCAGCACGGTGGCGATCCGCTGCAGGTCGTGGGCCACCCAGTCTTCGCCGATGCCCCGGGCGTCGCAGACGAACTCGCCCTCGCAGGCCGCCAGCGCCCGTTCGAACTCCTCGGAGGACTCGTTGTTCCGGCCGTCGGTCAGCAGGATCGCGTGTCTGAGCGCGTTCGGGTGGGGGGCGAGCAGCCGCCGGGCCTCGGTGAGCCAGGCGCCGATGTTGGTGCCGCCGTTGCAGGTCAGCCTGCGTACGGCCGCCCTGGCGTCGGCCCTGGTGCGCTCGCTCGCCGGGGTCGGCGGGTAGACGGTGCGGGCCTCGTGGTCGCCCGCGACGACGGCGAAGAGCACCCCGTCGGGCAGGACGTCGATCGCCGTCATGGTCGCGCTCACCGCGGCTGCGATCTTCAGACGGCGGCCTTCCGACCTGCGGTTCAGCCCGCCCATGGAGCCGGAGCAGTCGATGACGAGGACCTCGCACCGCTCGGCTCGCTCGGCGGGGCCGTCGAGTCGCTGCCCGGCGACCCTGAGGACGGCGTCGAGTTCGGTCCTCCCGATGGTCAGGACCGGGTCCTGGTCGATGTTCAGCTCGAACCTCAGGGTCACAGCAGGCTCCAGGGGTGTACGGAGTGCGCGAGGTCGACCAGCCTGCCCCGGTCCTGCCAGGTGGTGGCCTGCTCGGCGAGTCTCAGATATGACCGTTCCAGTTCCCGGCGCGCCTCGTCGTCCGGCGCGGAGCGGTCACGCGCCTCCCGGACGGCCGCGGTGAGGCGGTCCCTGACCTTGCCGGTCGGCTCTCCCCCGTCGAGGACCAGCGAGGCCAGCAGCCGGGTCGCCCTTGTCAGGTCGTCGGCGCCGGGGAGGTTCCCGCCGGGCAACTCCTCCGACAGCACGCGTACGGCGGCGACCCGGGCGGCGTCGTGGTGCTGGGCGACCTTCGGCACCCCGTCGAGGACGCCGACCGCGGCCGACCGGTCTCCGGCCCGCACCCGCAGCCTGACCAGCCCGAACGCGGCGTTGGTCTGCGAGCGGTCACGCCGCCACACGACGTCGAAGCCCTCTTCTGCGGCACGGAGGTCGCCCAGGAGTTCCTGGCAGAACGCGCGGGCCAGCTTCGGCGCGGTCTCGCCGGGCAACGCGCCGTAGACACGGTCGAAGCACGACAGCGCCGTGCCGTACTCCTCGCGGGCCAGGGCGAGCAGGCCGTGGTGCCAGGTGACCCGCCAGCCGTCGCCGGACAGGCTGCTCTCTGCCTCGTCGAGTTCGTCGAGTTCGAGGTGGGCGCGGCAGCGGCGCAGCCCGACCTCGGGTGACCGGCGGACCTCGGAGAGCTGGTCGAGCAGGCCACGGGCGGTGGTGTTCCCGATGGACGCCAGCAGGCCCGCCGCCGGGTCGTCGGGGTCGGCCTTGGGGACGGGCAGGCCACGGGCGACGAGGGCGGCGGCCGGGGGGAGACCGAGCAGGGCACCGCTCCGGTCACGGGTCCAGCGTTCGAGCGGGGGGGCGGCGCTCAGGCCGCCGTCGAGGAGTTCGGCGCTCGGCTCGAAGACCGTGGACGACTCGAAGGCCGCCGGGACGTGTTCCGGCTGGAAGGATCTGACCTCGCGCAGCACGCCCCTGAGCTGTTCGAGCATCTCCGCTGCCGAGGCGAAGCGTCGCTCCCAGTCCTGGTGCGAGGCGCGCTGGATCAGCCTCCTGAGCGACTCGACGGCCAGCCCTGTGCGGGACGGGCCGCCGACGCCGAGGAGTTTGTCCAGCGTCCTGCCGACGGCGTAGATGTCCGAGCGCACGGTCAGGCCGCGTTCCCTGATCTCCTTGGCGCTCACCTGGAAGCCGTAGGTGCCCACGATCGGGCTGGACCTGTCGTCGTCGCGCCGGACCCCGCCGATGTCGATGACCTTCATCCGCTCGGGGGTGATGATCACGTTGTCGGGCTTCATGTCGCAGTACAGCAGGCCACGGCCGTGCAGGTAGTCCAGCGCCAGGAGGATCTCGTAGCCGTAGGCGAGGACGTGCTCAGGCTCGGGGCGCGCCTGCCGGTTGGCGAGGACCTCGCCGAGCGACTGGCCGTCGAGATACTCCATGACGATGTAGCCGCCGCGTTCCCCCCGGCTGTCGTCGTGGGTGACGAAGTTGTAGATGCGGACGATGTTGGGGTGGTCCAGCGAGATCAGGAAGCGTCGTTCCGAGACCTCAAGGCTCACCGCGGTCGGGTCGTCGGGCTGGATCAGGCCCTTCAGCGCGACGTAGTTGTCGTTGAGGTGGCGGTCACGGGCCAGGTAGACCCAGCCGAGGCCGCCGTGCGCGATGGGGCCGACGACCTCGTACTGGTCGGCGACGAGCTCGCCCGGCGCCAGGCGTGGTTCGAAGTCGAACGGCGTCTGGCAGGTCGGGCAGAACCCCTTCAGCACGGCGGGCTGCCCGGCGTAGGTGAAGTTGATGAAGTGCCCCTTGCGGCACCTCCGGCTGAACCGGACCCGGCCGGGGTCGGAGATCACCCGGGTCGAGGGGTCCTTCCCCGAGGGGACGGGCACGGAGACCAGCCCGTCGGCGGCCCTGAGCGTCCGGCTCCCGGAGACGGCGGGCAGGGAGACCGGGTCGGCGGGCCGGGAGACCGTACCGGCGGGGAGCCCGCATTCGACGCAGAAACCGTCCTCGTCGATCCGGCCGGAACAGAAGGCGCACGGAGTCATCGGTTCTCCTTCAGCGCGCGGATGTAATGGTCGACCGCCTCGCTCGCCGCGGCGAGGTCACATGGCAGGCTGAAAAGCAGGTGGTGGGCCCGCGTGTATCGTTCGGCCAGAATTCGGTCACGTTCAGAGCGCTCGACGCCCGACCCCAAATGGTAGGCCCTCAGAAGGCTTTTGAGGCTTTTGTACTCGTCGTTGATTCTATCGAGTTCCCTATGAGTCTCAGTGGATTTGCGGAGAAGTTCCCTTGTCTCACTCTCGCATTCCTCAAGATCGGGAAGTGTGGGATTTCTGCGCAGGCTCCTGACCCGCAGTTGCAGGGCGGGGCCGTCGTCCGGCCAGTCGGGGACGGGGGTGACCAGCCGGGCGACCCCGCGGTGCCGTGCCCGCGTCGCCCGCGCCGCCGCCCGTGCCTCGGTGACCCGTACGTCCAGGACCTCAAGCCGCCGGGCCACCGAGGGCTGGTCTAGAATCCTGCGCAGCCGGGCGGACTCCTGCCGCAGCCCGGTGATCACCTGATGACCCGCCTCGGTGAGCGGCCTGATCACCTCCTGCGCGAGGGTCTCCGGGTCGTCCGCCGCGTCCACGGCGTCGAACACGAACATCTGCCGCTCCGAGTGCCGTTCGAGGGCGCGGTGCACCTGCCGGGACACCTCGGCGACGGTCATGCCGGAGACGTCCTCCTCGTGCTGCGCGGGCTCGGCCAGCGAGGTGGAGACCGGCGCGTCCCCGGTGACCACGACCATCGCACCGCCGGAACGGCCGGGCCCGAAGAACTCCCTGATCTGGTCGGTGAAGGAGGGACTGTCGGCGACCATCCCGGCCAGGGCGGGAAGGTGGTGGACGATCGTCTCGACCGGGATCATCCACGCCAGCCCGGCGAGCCCGGGAAACTCGCTGACCACGACACCCAGCACGTCGCCGGTCCGCCCGTCGACCACCGGCGCGCCGCTGAACCCACGGCGGATCTCCCGGTACGGCTCGGCGTCCATCTGGATCCACTCGCCACCGGGACCGGCCCGGCCGCCGAGCCGCGCCCGCACCCACAGGCCGTCGTCGAGGAGGGAGGGAAAACCACGCGTGTAGACCTCGCGGCCCCACAGACCGGGCCGCCGTAACACCGGCCGTCTTTCCAGGGGCGCGGGTGAGGCCAGGTCGAGCAGGGCGAGGTCACCGCGCTGGTCGTCGTCCGCCGGGACCCAGGAGACCACCTTCGCCGTGCCGGGACGCGCACCGGGCTGACCGACGAATTCCGCCACGACCTCCTCGGCGCGGTCGGGAATGACGTGCGCGCACGTCAGAACCGTTTTCTGATCGAGCAGCACCCCCGCTCCCAGGACCTCGCCACCGGCCTGTCGGATTCGTACCCACCAGGTTTCCTCTCCCGGCTCAACTCTCACCGTAAAAGACTACGTAACGGCCGGCATTACGGGGAAGATTTGACTATTGGGGTGGTTACCAGGGTTTCTGGAAGCGCCGAACGCTGGTAGGAAAGCCGAGTTTTGTGGCATTCTTGCCGAAGCCGAAGGTGACCAGCTGTATATACGGAGGTCGGTCACATCAGAGTCAGGCACACCCGGACCAGACTTCTGCTGTACATGATTCTCACCGCGACGACGCTGATCGGTGTCGGCGTCACCGGAACCCTCACCGACAACGCCCTGCAGAGGGCGGGCGGGGAACAGGCCGACATGGCCGCCAGGCTGAGCGACGACGCCCAGGTGATCTACCAGTCGCTCGCCAAGGCCGACACCTCGGCCACCGGGCACTTCCTGGCCGGGACCACGACCCAGGCGACCCTGCGAAAGCGCTACGACGACGCGATCGACCGGATCAGGCGGCGCCTGGCCGACGCGGGCGGCCTGACCGGGGGAGACGTCTCGCGGGCGACCAACGTCGCCGAGATCGCCCTGCAGCTTCCCGTCTACACCGGCCTGGTGGATAGGGCGGGCACGCTGATCGCCCCGGCGAAGGACGAGACGGCCGACCCGGACGAGGCGAGGAAGGCCGTGGGGCCCGCCCTGCTCGGGGCCGCCTACCTGCACGAGGCCAGCTCCTACCTGCGCACGGTGCTGCTGCCCGCCGCCGCGCGGCTCCAGCGTGACGAGACCGACAACCTGCGCGACGCCAAGAGCACCGCGCTGCGCACCTCGGCCGCCCACCTTCTGCTGCTCCTGGCGACGATCGCCGGGCTCGTCCTGACGCAGTGGTCGCTGGCGCGCCGTACGCGGCGGGTGCTCAACCTCGGGCTGCTCGGCGCCACGGTCCTGGTGGCCGTCGTGCTCGGCGCCACCGGCTGGTCGTTGCGCAACTGGCCGGAGACCGACCGGCGGCTCGGCGCCATCGAGACGCGCCTGATCGACCAGCGAAGGCTCGTGGACGCAGAACGCGCGGCGCTGACCGCCTACGCCGACACCTACCTGCTGCTCGGCGGCACCAGCCCGTTCAACTGGGAACAGTCGCTGCGCAACTTCCGGCGGAACGCGCGCTGCGCGGAGCGGGAGACCACCTGGTGCCAGACCTACACCATCTCGATCCACCAGGAGCTGATCGCGGGGAACAACGACGGGGCGGTCGCCGCCGCGCTGCCCGGCGGACGGTTCGCGGCGGCCTTCGAGGTGGTCGACCGGGACAACACCACGAAGCTCGAAGACGGGGCCAGGCAGATCCAGGCGCTGGCCGTACAGGTGCCCTCGGCGCCGTCACGGCTCGGACTCCTGACCGTCGCGCTGTGCTGCTGCGCCGTCCTGTCCGCCGGCCTCGGCTTCTGGCCCAGGATCAGGGAGTACCTGTGAGAAGAGCCGCCGTGACCCTGGCCGCCCTGGTGCTCGCGGCCTCCGGCTGCGCCACGCCGTACCGGCCGCCGCCGATCACCGAGCCGACGCCCGCGGGCGCGATGTTCTCCGTGCCGCAGGAACCCGCGAAAAAGAGGGACGAACCGGACTGCGACCCCCGCTACAGCCTGCCTCCGTCCCCGGTACGGCCCCGCCTGGACCGGCTGAAGGTGGGCGTGTCCCAGTCGACCCCCAGGATGTCGTTCCGCAACCCGAGGACGGGGGAGTTCGAGGGCTTCGAGATCGAGCTGGTGATGGAGGTCGCCAAGGCCCTGTTCGGGTCACAGGCCAGGCAGCGGGTCGACTTCGTCACGGTGCCCTTCTCCGAGGGGGTCAGGCGGCTCAACGACGGGACCATCGACCTCTTCGCCCAGTCGATGACCACGACCTGCAGACGGGCCACGGAGATCGCCTATTCGAGCGACTATCTCGACACCGGCCAGACCATGCTGGTCCGCAGGGGGTCCCCCTACCAACGGGTGGAGGACCTGCGCGGGAAACGGGTGTGCTCCGGGGCCTCGACCGTCTCGATCGACCACGTCAGGCAGCTGGAGGTCGGGCTGGTCCCGGTCGTCGCCGCAGTGACCAGCGACTGCCTGCTGATGCTTGAGCAGGGACAGGCCGAGGCCGTCTCCTCCGACGAGAACATCCTGATCGGCCTCAGGGAGATGAGCGGTGACACCCGGATGCTGCCAGGCACGACCCCGCCGCCCGGAGGCGGCAGGTGCGTCTGGAACGTCAACCCCGTCTGCAGCTGGTTCTCCGACGAACCCCACGGCTTCGCCTTCCGCAAGAGGGACGTCCAGCTGCTGAGGTTCACCAACCACGTCCTGGACGAGCTGCGCGCCGACGGCCGGTGGAAGCGGATCCACGACACCTGGCTGTCCGGCCACCCGGACAAGGGGCCACCTCCGGCCCATTACCTGAAGAACGCGACCGCATGGCCGTACTAGGGGAGATTCTGTGTCCGAGTTGATCAGGTTCGAGACCACCGGTGGCCACATCGTGGTGGAGACGGCCGACGAGGAGGGGGTACGGCGGGTCTCAAGGAAGGGGCTGACGGACGTGGCCCGCCGCTTCGGGGAGGTGCTGGCCGAGGTCGAGGTCGCCGCGGCGGACGCCCTTGAGTCCTTCAGGTCGGGCAGGCTCAGGCCGGACCAGATCGAGATCGAGTTCGGCGTCAAGCTCAACGCCGAGGCCGGGGCGCTGATCGCCAAGACCTCGACCGAGGGTCAGCTCACCGTCAAGCTCACCTGGTCGTCGGGCCCCCCTCCGCGGGACGCAGGATGAGGTGCGGCGCGCCGGATCCGGGGACCGAGGTGACGTGCGCGTCCACGCCGAAGATCTCCCTGATGAGCCGCGGGGTGAGCACCTCGTACGGCGGGCCGTCCGCGACCACGCGTCCCTCGGCCAGGACGTAGACGTGGTCGCAGTAGGCGGCGGCCAGGTTGAGGTCGTGCAGGGCCGCCACGACGGTGGTCTTGGCGGAGGTGACCAGGTCGAGCAGGTCGAACTGGTGGCGCACGTCGAGGTGGTTGGTCGGCTCGTCGAGCACCAGGACGGGCGTCTGCTGGGCCAGGGCACGGGCCAGGAGCACCCGTTGCCGCTCACCCCCCGACAGCGTGGCGTAGCGGCGGCCCGCGAGGTGGGCGACCCCGGTGTGGGTGAGGGCGTCGGCGACGGCGGCGACGTCCCGGTCGGTGTCGGCGGCGAAGGGTCGTTTGTGGGGGGTCCGGCCCATCGCGGCCATCTCCCAGACCGTGACGTCGAAGTCCGAACGGGTCTCCTGGGGCAGCGCGGCGACCAGCTGGGCGGCCCGGCGCGGGGTGAGCGCCCACAGGTCCTCGTCCCCGACGGTGATGCTCCCCCCGGCCAGGGGAAGGTGCCGGTAGACGGCCCGCAGCAGGGTGCTCTTGCCGCTGCCGTTCGGCCCGACGATCCCGACGCGCCCGCCGGAGGGCGCGGTGAGGCTGACGCCGGTGACGACCGGGGTCGTGCCGATGGTGACGCGCACGTCGCGCAGGTGCAGGCTCGTCATCGTGGTCTCACAGTCCTGTGGTCTCGCGGGCCCGGGTGTGCACGAGCCAGAGGAACAGCGGGGCGCCGATGACGCTGGTGACGACCCCGACCGGCAGCTCCTGCGGGTGCAGGGCCGTACGGGCGGCGATGTCCACCAGCACCAGGAAGGCCGCCCCGGCGAGGGCCGCGACGGGCAGCAGCCTGCGGTGGTCGCTGCCGACGAGCAGCCGGGCGGCGTGCGGGACGATCAGGCCGATGAAGCCGACACCCCCGGCCAGCGCGACCATCACCCCGGTGAGCAGGGCGACGAGCAGGAACAGGTGCCGGCGCAGCCGGGCGGCGGGGACGCCGAGACCGGCGGCGGTCTCGTCGCCGAGCAGCAGCGCGTTGAGCGGCCTGGCCTGGGCGAGCAGGGCGGCCATCGTCGCGGCCAGGACGACGGCGGGCAGCCCGAGCGAGGCCCAGTTCGCCTCGGCCAGGCTGCCGAACAGCCAGAACAGCACCGAATGGGTGGTGCCCGGGTCGTCGGCCCGCAACACGAGGAAGCTGGTCACCCCGGACAGCGCGTAGGTGACGGCCATCCCGGACAGGACGAGCCGCAGCGGAGCGAGGGCACCGCCGGTACGGGCCAGGGCGTAGACGACGGCGAAGGAGCCCAGCGCCCCGAGGAAGGCGGCCACCCCGGCCGAGGCCCCGCCGAGCGGCGCGATTCCGGTGACGGTGACCGCGACCGCCCCGACGGCCGCGCCGTAGGTGAGGCCGAGCACGTACGGGTCGGCCAGCGGGTTGCGCACCAACGCCTGGGTCGCGGCGCCGGACACGGCCAGGCCCGCGCCGACCAGCGCGGCCAGCAACGCCCTCGGCAGGCGCAGGTTCCACACCACGGTGTCCTGGCTGACGCTCCACGTGGGCTCGCCCTGGCCGGTCAGGTGCCGCATGAGGACGCGGGCCACCGTGTCGGCGGGTACGGCGACGCTGCCGAGCATGACGGAGGCGGCCAGCCCCACGACGAGCAGCCCGCCCAGCACGGCACAGGCCCCCAGGACGACACGGCGCCGCGGAGGGCGGGGCAGGACGGCGGACCGCTTACCGGGGTGTTCGGCGGAACCCTTGCCCGGACGCTCGCCGAGACGATCGTTGGGGCGTTCGCCCGGGTGTTCCGCGGGACGTTCGTTGGGGTGTTCGCCGGGAGGTCCGGCGGGTCGCGGGGGGCCGCTCATCGGGCCCGGCGCAGTTGCCCGGCGAGTTCGACCACGGCGTCGGCGTTGCGCACCCCGCCGACCGAGGCCGTCTCGTAGACCAGCCGGGCGAAACGCCTCTCGGTCACCGCCCGCACGCCACGCAGCGCCGGGCTGGTGGTCAGGAAGCGTTCGGCCTCGGCGAAGCGGGCCTCGTTCGCGGCGGGGCTTCCCCGGTCGTAGACGATGACCAGGATGACCCGTGGATCCCGGGCCACCACCTCCTCCCAGCCGACCTTGGTGTAGGCCTCGTCCCGGTCACCGAAGACGTTGTGGCCCCCGGCGGTCTCGATGACCGCGTTGACCGCCTGTCTGTTGCCCGGCGCGTACGGCGTCGCGGTCCCCTCGTCGTACTCGAACGGGAACACGCTCAGCCGTTCCGCGTCCCTCACCTCCGCCTCGACCGGGGCGATCTTCCGCCGCATCTCCGCGATGACCCGTTCGGCCCGTTCGGGCACCCGGAAGATCCGGCCGAGGTTCGCGAGGTCCCGCCACACCAGGTCGAAGCCGGTCAGCGGGGCGGTCACCGCCGTCTTGCACGCGGTGGACAGGGCCAGGTAGGACGGGATGCCGTCGGCCGCCAGCTCCGCGCGGGACATGGCCCCGGGGGCGTCGAAGTTGCTGGCGAACCCGCCGAGGACCAGGTCGGGTTCCGCGGCGAGCACCTCCTCCCTCGGCACCGGGCGGTAACCGCCGCCCGCGGTGTACTTGCCGGACAGCGACCGCAGGGCGGCGACCTGCGCGGAGAAGCGTTCCGGCAGGCTGCCGGGGCGGGGCTGCTGCCCGATGGCTGTGACCCGGTCGCCGAGACCGAGCCAGAGCATCAGTTCCAGCACGCTCGGGGTGAGCACGACCACCCGTTCCGGCGGGGCCCCGACGTCCGTCGCGGGGCCACCGCAGCCGGTGACGGTTATCGGGGTCGAGGACACGGCCACCCCACCCCCGGGGGCCGCCGCGCAGCCGGTGGCCAGGAGAACGGCGACCAGGGACCAGCGTGTCAGCACACGCATCATGAGCCTTTCCCGGACGGTTGGAGGGCCGCGGCCCCGGCGGTCGCGACGACGGCGGCCAGTACGGCGAAGCCCGCGGCGGCGGCGAACACCACGGCCGACGAGGTGCCCGCGAGCGCGCCCGCGACGAGGTTGCCCAGCGCCGACCCGGTGAAGGTGGCCGTGATCCCCCAGGCGAAGGCCTCGGTCAGCGTCCCCTCCGGGGCGCACCGGCCGATGAGCTCGAAGTTGCAGATGACCATGGGGGCCAGCAGGAGCCCGGCGGGCACGCAGAGCGCGACCAGCGTGGGGACGTTCGGCGCGAGGGTGAGCAGCCCGACGCCGCAGCCGTACCCGGCGAGGATCACCCGCATCCGCACGGCGGCGTCGGCGCGCCACGACCGCGAGCCGTACAGCAGGCCGCCGATGAGGCTGCCCACGCCGAACGCGGCCAGCGCCAGGCCGCTGGAGGCCGGACCGTCGGAGCGTTCACCGGCGAACTCGACGAACCCGAGCCTGAGCACCCCCAGCAGGGCCCCGGTGAGCACCGAGACCGTGAGCAGCACGACGACGCCCGGCGAGCGCAGCGGCCCGGCCAGGCTCGCCCCCCTGCGGGCCGGGGTCCAGGAACGTGAGGGCGGCAGCGTGCTGAACCACACCGTGCCGCCGAGCAGTACGGCCGCGCAGCCGCCGACGGCCCAGGCGGGCCCGAAGGTCGCGCTGACCACGGTGACCAGCAGCGGCCCGGCGACCAGCGCGACGTCGAGCACCATGGCGTCAACCGCGAGCGCGGTGCGCCGTACCGCGTCGTCGTCGATCACGTGCGACCACAGCGCCCGCGCCGCGGCGGCCACCGGCGGCAGCGAGAGGCCGACCGCCGCCGCCCACCCGGCCAGGGCCCCGGTGGCCGGGCCCAGGTGCGCCGTCACCAGCAGGCCGGTGAAGGCGACCGCGTTGACGCAGGCCGTGGCGGTCAGCGGCCTGGTCTGCCCGAAGCGGTCCACGAGCCTGCCGTGCACCGGGACCCCGGCGGCGTAGGCGACGCCGCCGGCCGCCGTCACCACGCCCGCCGCCGGGTAGGAGCCGGTCCGCTCGGCCGCCAGCAGCAGCACCGCGAAGACGTAGGCCTGCAACGGCACCCGGGCGCACACGCCGACCAGCAGCAGTGACGGCACCCACCGCTGCCGCCACAGCCGCACGTACGCCGTGGCCGGAGCGCTCACCCGGCGGCCGGGTGGCGCTTGACGAGCCGGTTGGGGTCGGTGAGCCCGGCACGGGCGATGCCCTCGGGCATCCCGGTCTCGCCGAGGACGGGGTTCCCGGCGCCGAACATGTACAGCACCCCCTCGGAGAAGCCGTCGACGCCGAGTGCCTCGTCGAGCTCCTCGTCCCGGAAGGCGGCGCTCTGCCAGGCGCCGAGTCCGACGGCGGTCGAGGTCAGCACGAAGGTCTGACCCAGGTGCCCGGCGGACAGCAGCGTCACCCGCAGCGCCCGCGAGTGCCGGTACTTGTACATCGTCCGTTCGAAGACCACGGTGACGAAGCAGACGAACGCCGACGGCGTGCACATCTCCGACTCGTAGGTCACCCGGTGCAGCCGTGCCCGGTCGAAGTCGGGGTCGACGAGTTCGAGCGCGTGCGCCTCGGCGTTGTAGTGGTACAGCCCCGGCGGCACGTCCTGGACGTCGAGAACCGCGACGTAGCCCTCAAGCTCGTGCCTGGCACCCCCGCACGGACTGGTCCGCAGGATCAGCGTGCCCAGGTCACCGGCGTCGTAGAGCTGCATCGGCGCGAAGGTGTAGAACAGCGCCGTGGACAGCTGCGCCAGGCTCACCGGCTCCCCGGTGAACACGCGGTGTGTCCGCCGCCGGGTCAGCACCTGCCCGTACGGCTCCGCCAGCGGCAGGAACGCCCTGGGCAGGTAGACCCGTGGCGCGTCCGGATAGGACTTGAAGACGGCCGGCGGGGGACCGCCGGTGCGCCGTACCCAACCGGCGTCGGCGCGGCGTTGCTCCAGGCTGTCGCCGGTGTAGATCGTGTTCCGGGTGCCGAAGTGGAAGAAGCGTGCCTCCTCCCCCCAGTCACGCCAGGCGTCGAGGAAGCGTTCCTCGCGCTCCTCGGCCCCTCTCTCGACCAGCAGCCCGGCCTCGGCCAGGGCCAGGACCGCCTCGCGCACCGAGTCCTGGTCGAACTCGCCCAGGTCGGAGGCGACCTTCTCGACGGTCGTCCAGTCGGTGAAGTGTTCGAGCAGTTCGACCGCCTGGGCGTTCACGGCGACCGCGTTTTCGGCCTCCTCGTCGGTCGAGCGGCTCTCCAGGTAGTTCTCGGCCGTCAGCTCGCCGTCGTGCCAGTAGATCATCAACGTTCGCGCCCGCCGGAACTCGGTCTGCGTCACGCACGCTCCCTCTCGCTCACCTGCTGCTTCTCCTGCCTCTGACCGGCCGCCATCTCTGACCGGCCGCCGCCTCCGGCCGATCACGGTTCCCGGCCGACCGGTCGCCGTCTCCGACCGGTCGCCGCCGGGAGAGCCCGGCGGCGACCGTCCATGACTGGCTCAGCCCTGTCAGCCGTGGTTGTTCAGCAGGCGGCTGCGGGTCTTCTTCCTGCGGGCCACGATGTCGAGCGTCTTCTTGACCATGGACGATCCTCCTTTCTCCCCGGAGGAGGCATGTGGCCTGTCTCCGGTTCTGGACAGTGGATCTGGACGGTGGACATCCGAGTAGTCGGCCGCCGGGCCCCGATGGTTCCCGCCGATCGCCGGACACCCACCGGCCTGGCAGAAAATCCGCGATAAATGGCTGTTTCTCACCTCGTGACGATGACATTCGAATGTCAAGATCCAGTCAAGGAGATCGTATTCGCGGGCGTGTGGAAAACACGCCGCCCGGCCTGTGTTTCCGGACGGCGCCATGACCACCGGACGGCCGGGGCGTCGCTGTCCCCCGGCCGTCCGGTACCACCGGGGCCCCGCTCCGAAGGTGGCCACACCGGCGACCGAACCTGAGCGTCCCGGGGTGGCCCAGGGGACCATAGGGGTCAGGCGTCCCCCATGGACTCCACGGTCTTCGCGGCCCCGGGAGCACCGGCGGCCCCGGCGGAGGGGAGGCTCAGGCGGTCGGCCACGGTTCTGACGCCTGCGGCCAGGGCCGCGATGAGCAGCAGCAGGAACAGTCGCAGCAGGTCATGGCCGTCGAGGGTGAGTTCGGCCTCGGTGTTGACCAGGAACCCGGTGGCGAGCAGCCACGCCAGGACGGCGGTGGCCAGGGCGGCGGGCCAGCGGGGCGTGCGCAGGGCCTGACCGCCGACGGCGATCGCCATGACCAGCAGCCGCCCGCGGACCTGCCCCGGGGTGAAGAGCAACGACGCGACCGCCGTCGCGGTGACGGTGGCGAACAGGCCACCGGCGAGCGAGAAGCCGATCGGTTCTGAGCGGACCATCGCAACCGCCTTTTCCGCTGGAGATCCCTACTTTCTTCATCAAACTTCTGAACCACCATTTTTCAACCTTTGTCTACGCATCTCCTACGCTTTTCCGGATAATCCGTACAGGTTCCCTACCGGATGGCCATCCGCCACGTCCGGCAAAGGTGTCAGGAAACCGGAATCGGGACTGACCAGATTGTTCTTCCGGCACCCTTTCCCGCATTTTCCCCGACCCGGAAACACCCCCGGCCGCACCGGACGCCGACACCGGGCGAGGAGGCCGTGTGGCACACCGCCGACGGTCACGCTCCGTGACCGTCGGCGGGAGCGATGTCCCCGGGTGTACACGCTTGTTCACCCCCCGCTGATAACGCGGGTCTCCGACTCCAAACGAGCGGTATAAGGCCAGGTCAGAGTGGCTGCTGGGAGATTGTTAAGAAACTTACCGGCGGGAATTGTTAAGAAACTTGACAAAAGATACGGGCTGATCCAACCATTAGGTCACACGCGGATCCGCAACCCGTTCTCCCAACTCTGCGTTGAACCACGCATCAGACACGGCATCGGCCTGCCGGATGCGCCACCCCCCATCCCGGGGCCCACTGGGTCCCGCCTGACTTCTGTTACGGGAGTCTGCAATGCACCTAAGAACATCGCTTCGTGCTGCCCTGGCGGCTGTCACCACCGCCGTCACGGTGCTCGGCGTCACCGCCATGGGCACCACGACCGCGAGCGCCACTCCGGACAAGGCCACCGCCCCCGTCAAGGCCGCAGCCGCAGGCCTGCCCGAGCGGGTCTTCGCCCCCTACTTCGAGGCGTGGACCGGTGAGGACCCGGCGACGCTCTCCCAGCAGTCCGGTGCCAAGCACCTGACCATGGCGTTCCTGCAGGCCGCGACCAAGGGGTCGTGCACGGCCTACTGGAACGGCGACACCAGCATGCCGATCTCGACCTCCACCTTCGGCGCCTCGATCAACAAGATCAGGGCGGCGGGCGGCGACGTCATCCCGTCGTTCGGCGGCTACACGGCCGACAACACCGGCACCGAGATCGCCGACAGCTGCACCAACGTCAACTCGATCGCCGCGGTCTTCCAGAACGTCATCAACACCTACGGCGTCACCCGGATCGACCTCGACATCGAGGACAACTCGCTGACCAACAGCGCCGGAATCGACCGCCGCAACAAGGCGATCAAGCAGGTCCAGGACTGGGCCGCCGCCAACGGCAAGAAGATCGAGTTCGCCTACACCCTGCCCACCACGACCAGCGGTCTGGCCGACAGCGGCCTGGCCGTACTGCGCAATGCGGTGGCGAACAACGCCAAGATCGACATCGTCAACATCATGACGTTCGACTACTACGACAACGCCAGCCACAACATGGCCAACGACACGAAGACGGCGGCCCAGGGCCTGCACGACCAGCTGGCGCAGCTGTACCCGAACAAGACGTCGGACCAGCTGTGGAGAATGATCGGCGTCATCGAGATGATCGGCATCGACGACTTCGGTCCCGCCGAGACGTTCAGGGTCGAAGACGCCGCCCCCGTGCTGAACTGGGCGATCAGCAAGAACCTCGCCTACCTGTCGTTCTGGGCGCTCCAGCGTGACAACGGCGGCTGCCCCGGGACCGCCGGCGCCAACGAGTGCTCCGGCATCGAGCAGAGCACCTGGTACTTCAGCCAGGCCTTCGCTCCGTTCACCAGCGGCAGTCAGAACCCGTCCGACGACTTCTCGGTCGCGGTCTCCCCCGCCTCCGGCTCGGTCAACCCGGGTGAGACGGCGACGACGACGGTCAACACCGCCGTCACCAGCGGCGCGGCGCAGACGGTCAACCTCACGGCCGGCGGGGCCCCCGCCGGTGTGACCGCGACCTTCACCCCCGCCTCGGTCACCGCGGGCGGCTCCTCCTCGCTGAAGCTCGCCACCACCTCGTCGGTGACCCCGGGCGTCTACCCGATCACCGTCACCGGCACGGCGGCCTCCGGCAACCACACCGCGACCTACAACCTCACGGTGAAGGGCACGTCGAACGACGACTACTCGATCTCGCTCTCCCCTGCCTCCGGCTCGGTGATCGTCGGGGACGCGACGACGACGACGGTCAACACCGCCGTCACCAGTGGTTCGGCGCAGACGGTCAACCTCGCCGCGACCGGGCTTCCCGCCGGTGCGACCGCGACCTTCACTCCCGCCTCGGTCACCGCGGGCGGCTCCTCCTCGCTGAAGCTGGCCACCACCGCCTCGGTGAGCCCGGGCACCTACACGGTCACCGTCACGGGAACGGGCGCCTCGGCGACCCACACCGCCACCTACACCCTCACGGTCGGCAGCGCCAACCCCGGTGGCACGGTGGCCAACGGTGACTTCGAGTCGGGCTCGCTCAGCCCCTGGAACTGCCAGTCGGGTGGCACCGTGGTCAGCTCCCCGGCCCACGGCGGCACCCACGCCCTGCAGGTCGCGGCGACGAACAGCCAGACCGGTGAGTGCTCCCAGACGGTGACGCTGACCCCCAACCACAGCTACACGCTGAAGGGCTGGGTCCAGGGCAACTACGCCTTCCTCAACGTCTCCGGCGGCGCGACCGGCAGTGCCTGGGCCTCCTCCGGCGGCTGGAGCCAGGTCTCGGTGCCCTTCACCACCGGTTCCTCCGGCACGGTGAAGATCTCCGTCCACGGCTGGTACGGCCAGGGCAACGTCTACGCCGACGACTTCAGCATCTCCTGACGCTCGTCTGAGGCCTGACAGCCCACAGGGGCCGTCGCACCGGATCCGGTGCGATGGCCCTCGTCGTTTCCGAGAGCCGAGAGCCGGGACTCGGGGGCCAGGAGCCCTGGGGAGGTCCCTGGGACATCTCCCGAAAAATCCGGAGAAAAAAGTTTCGTCGCACCGATGAGTTCGCGCCCGAGTCCCCGTTACAGGGGCATGACACAGATTCTGCGGGACAAGAACGTCATCATCTACGGCGCGGGCGGCGGCATCGGCGGCGGCGCGGCAAGGACCTTCGCCAGGGAGGGCGCCAGGGTCTTCCTCGCCGGACGCACCCGCGCGTCGCTCGACGCGGTCGCGGCGGACATCACCGAGGCGGGCGGCCTCGCCGAGGTCGACCAGGTCGACGCGCTCGACGAGCACTCGGTCGAGGAACACTTCCGGTCCGTCGTCTCCCGGGCCGGTGGGGTGGACGTGTCCCTCAACCTGATCACCCGCGGGGACGTGCAGGGCGTCCCGCTGGTCGACATGTCGGCCAAGGACCTCACCACGGCCGTCGTGAACGGCCTGCTGACGAACTTCCTCACCGCCAGGGTCGCCGCCCGCCACATGGCCACCAGGGGCGGTGGGGTCGTCATGACGATCACCAGCGGCTCCTCCCGGGGAACCGCCCCGATGATGGGCAGCACGGGCCCGGCGGACGCGGCGGTCGAGACGTTCCTGCGCTACCTGGCCGCCGAGGCCGGACCGAGCGGGGTGCGGGTCGTCGGCCTGCACACGGCCGGGGTCATCGAGACCCTGACGCGCGAGAAGGTCGTCGAGGTGAACGGCGGGCTGACCGACTTCGACCCCGAGGCGTTCGAGAGGGCGATGGCCGGGATGACCATGCTCGGGCGCATGCCCAGGCTGGCCCAGGTCACCGAGACCCTGGCCTTCCTGGCCTCGGACAGGGCCGCCGGGATCACCGGCACGACCGTCAACGTCTCCTGCGGCCTGGTCGCTGGTTAGGTTCGTACCGTGTGGACAGGTCACCAGGAAACCGGCGAGGACACGCTCGTCACGGCCGCCCTCGCGGGGGACGAGACGGCGTTCGCCACCGTCGTCGAGCGGCACCGCCGGGAGTTGCACGTGCACTGCTACCGGATGCTCGGCTCCTTCGACGAGGCCGAGGACGTCGTCCAGGAGACGTTCCTGAGGGCCTGGCGCGGAAGGGACGGTTTCCAGGGAAACGCGCTCTTCCGGGCCTGGCTCTACAAGATCGCCACAAACGCGTGCATCGACCACTCCCGGCGCGGGGCGCGCTCGGCCACGTCCTTCGCGGACCTGCCGTGGCTGCAGCCGTACCCCGACCGGTTGCTCGACCAGGTGGCGCCGGGCGAGACCGAGCCCGACGCCGTCCTGGTGACCAGGGAGACGATCGAGCTGGCCTTCCTCGCGGTGATCCAGCTCCTGCCGCCGAAGCAGCGGGCGGTCCTCATCCTGCGTGACGTGCTCGAATGGTCGGCGGCCGAGACCGCGGCGGCCCTGGACACGACGGTCGCCTCCGCCAACAGCGCGCTGCAGCGGGCCCGCGCCACGGTCAGGGAGCACCACCCGGTACGGCCGGCCCCCCGGCCGCCGAGCGAGACGGAACGGGAACTGCTCAGGCGCCTCATCGAGGCGCACGAGCGGGCCGACGCCGACGCCGCGCTCGCCCTGATGCGCGAGGACATCCGGATCACGATGCCGCCGCTGCCCATGTGCTACGACGGACTGGCCATGATCGCGCCGCTGCTCCGGCGGGGGCTGACGGACCCCGGAGAGTGGCGGCTGCTGCCGGTCGCCGCGAACCGGATGCCGGCCGCGGCCAGTTACCTCAGGGCGCCAGGGGAGACGGAGTTCAAGGCTTTCAAGATCGACGTCCTGCGGATCGAGGACGGCGCCGTGGCGGAGATCACCACCTTCGACACCCGCCTCTTCCCCGCGTTCGGCCTGCCGCCCGTGCTGGCCATGCCTCGCTGAAAGCCCGATTCGTCGCTTTTTGTGCCAAGGACACTCCCCCATCTTCAGGGCGGGATCTTCGGGTGCGAGACTTCGCTGTATGGGGAGGATCGAGCCCGGTGGCCTGCTGCCGCACCTGAGACTGGACGAGCTGCTCACGGAGCTGCAGAGCCGCCTTGAGGCGGTGCTGGCCACCCGGGACCGGGTGCACGCCCTGCTGGACGCCGTCGTCTCCGTGGGCAGCGACCTGGACCTGGAGACCGTGCTGCGCCGGATCGTGGAGACCGCGACCCATCTGGTCGAGGCCTCCTACGGCGCGCTCGGCGCGATCGGCGAGCAGAACACCCTGGTGCAGTTCATCCCGGTCGGCCTGTCCGAGGAGGAGATCGCCCGCATCGAGCACTGGCCGCACGGCCTCGGCCTGCTCGGCCTGCTCATCAAGGAGCCGAAACCGCTGCGTCTGGCCCACATCTCCGACCACCCCGAGTCCTACGGCTTCCCGCCGGGACACCCGCCGATGGGCTCCTTCCTCGGGGTGCCGATCCGGGTCCGCGAGGAGGTCTTCGGCAACCTCTACCTCACCGAGAAGCGCGGCGGCGGGGCCTTCGACGAGGAGGACGAGGCGATCGTGGTCGCGCTGGCCACCGCCGCCGGTGTGGCCATCGAGAACGCCCGGCTCTACGAGGAGAGCCGCAGGCGGGAGGTGTGGCTGCAGGCCTCCTCCGAGGTGACGACCAGCCTGCTGTCCGGGGCCGACCCGCAGCGGGTGCTGACCCTGATCGCGCGGCGGGCCAGGCAGATGGCGGGCGCCGACGTGGCCGCGGTCCTGCTGCCCGACGGGTCGGGCGACCACCTGAAGGTGATCATCGCCGACGGCCCCGAGGAGGAGGTCCCCGGCACGTGGGAGCGGGTCCCGGTCGGCGCCTCCTTCGAGGGGCAGTCCCTGACCAGCGGGCAGCCGCTCATGGTCACCGCCCCCGCCGAGGCGGCCACCCCGGCCGCGGTCGCCGAGCACATGTCGCTCGGCCCGATCGCCGCGGTGCCCATCGGCGCGGAGGGAGCGGTGCGGGGCGTGCTGTCCCTGGGCAAGCACCCGGGCCGCATGCCGTTCAACCAGGCCGAACTGCTCACCCTGCACGCCTTCGTCGGGCAGGCGGCCATCGCGCTCGAACTGGCCGAGAGCAGGATGGACGCCGAACGGCTCGGCCTCCTCGAAGACCGTGACCGGATCGCCCGCGACCTGCACGACGTGGTGATCCAGCGGCTGTTCGCGGTGGCCATGACGTTGATGAGCACCGTACGGCTGGTCGAACGGCCCGAGGCCTCCTCCCGGCTGCAGAACGCGATCGACGAGCTGGACGCGACCATCAGGCAGATCCGTTCGACGATCTTCGCCCTGCAGACGCCCCAGGGCGACGCCGAGGCCGGGCTGCGCGGGAAGATCGTCGAGCTGGTCGAGGGGGCCCGGGGCCACCTGGGCTTCATGCCGGGGCTGCAGATGGAGGGGCGGCTCGAACACGAGGTCCCCGCCGCGGTCGCCGAACACCTGCTGGCCGTACTGCGGGAGGCGCTGTCCAACGTCGTACGGCACGCCAGGGCGACCAAGGCCGGGGTGAGCGTGGAGGCGCGCGGTGAGTGGCTCATCCTGACGGTGACCGACAACGGCACCGGGATGCCCCAGGACGGCAGGCGCAGCGGGCTGCGCAACCTGGCCGAACGCGCCGAACAGCTCGGCGGCTCCTTCGCCATCGTCTCGCCCCCCGAGGGCGGCACCCACCTCGAATGGAGCGTCCCCCTGGGGTGAGAGCGGGGAACGCGAAAGACCGGGACGGCGTCGGCGCCTCCCGGAGGGTGTCGGAACGTGGTGTCAGCGTCTGAGGCGGCGGCCGGAGACCTGCTCGGCGCGGACCACGATGAAGTGGTTGCGCTCCCCGGGGGCCCAGGTGGTCAGCGGCAGCCGCGAGAGCCGGTCGATCTGCCCGGGATCGGACACGGCGTGCGCGCGGCCGACGGCGGTGACCGACCAGCCGGTGCGGGTGTGAACGTCGAACTCGTCCACCTCGAAGGCGACCACGGTGTGCCTGGTGGCGGCGGCCAGCTTGGAGCCGGTGCCGGTCCGGATGACGATGTCCTCACCGTCGAGATAGAAGGTGACCGGCTGCACCGCCGGCAGGGCGCGATCGGTGAAGACGATCCGTCCGATGATGGCCGAGGAGATCAGGTCCAGGCACTCCTGGCGGGAGAGCACGTCCAGTCCGGCCGAGTCGACGTTCATGCCTGCCAGCTTCGTCTGGTGACCGGTTACCGGGGCAGAGGCGAAAGTCCCATCATCCACGGCGGTCAGCCTCGGCGAACACGCGGGTCCGGGTCAGTCCCCACCCCTCGGCGAAGTCGATCTCCACGGTGGCCCTGCGCGGCCGTGGGGAGACGGCCTGCGCGCGCTGGAAGACGTACAGGTTGAGGACCTGCTGGGCCCGGGGGTCCTCGGCGTACAGGTGCCTGTTCACCCACAGCCGTTCCCAGGCGGTCGCGTGCCGTCTCAACAGCGTCGCGAAGCAGCCCGCACGCACCACGGCCGACCTGGCCGACGCCTCGCTCTCCGTGGCGGCCCGGTCCGCCGAGGTGTAGAGGGCAACGACCTTCTCCACGGTCACCTCCTCGCCCGCCCGCACCCACACGGCGCGGTCGTCGTGCACCCAGCTCTCCTCGACGCCCCTGCCGACGCCCTCCTCGACGACCCGCTCGGCCCGTCCCCCGGCCAGCGTCGTCCTGGCGGCGAGCGCGACCTCGACGCCCGAGGCCGCGATGCGCGTCAGCAGTTCGATCACCCCGTGGGCGGCGTGCGCGCAGATCGGCGTCAGCTCCTCCCACCCGTTCCCGGCTGCCGGGGAGCCGGTGACACGTCCGTCGAGCGCGGAGCGGACCTGGAGCATGCCCTCCCAGTTCTCCGGGACGATCGTCGCGGTCAGGGCGGCCAGGTGCCGGTCGGCCATGGAGACCAGGCGCCGCTGTTCCATCCTGGTGATCCGGCCCGCGGCGTCACGGACCCGCACCAGCCGCGAAAGCGTTCCCTGGCCCATGTCGAGGGTGTGCGTGCAGGTCAGCAGCTCGGCCCCACCGGGGACGAGCCAGTCGCCGCCCTCGGCCCTGAAGGTGAGGGGCAGCCAGTTGGGCACGTTGACCAGGTCCTCGTCCTCGGCGGGCCGTCCGGCAGGCCGGGCGTGGCAGCCGGTGACGTAGGTGCCCGGGTGGTGGACGTCGTCCGCCCGCGCCTCGGGCACGGCGCCCCGGGTGGCGAAGTAGCCGTTGCCGAGCGTCGTGAACATCTCCCGCAGCCCCTCGTGGGCGGGGTCGAAACCGTCGTATGTGAGGAGCCAGGGGTCCACGTTTCCTCCTGTCGGGTCGTGGTCCCGCCAGGTCGCCGTACGGGCGGGGCCGAGGCGGCACGATGCCGCGGCTGCCCGCATTTCACTACGGGAAAGGCCGCTTGACGAGGGTCGGAAGTCCCTGATGCCGGAGTCTTTCGGCCGACTCCAGGTCACGCCGACGGCGGGTGGCCATAGGTCCTCCGAATCGGGGACTTTCGGCGCTGACGTCGCACCGGCCGCCGGGGGATCGTCATGGGGAGAGGGAGGGGAAGCCATGCGGGCCGAGGACGTCACGAAGACGATCGACACGGCGCTCCAGGCGGCGGTGTGGGCGCCGTCCGTGCACAACACCCAACCCTGGTCGTTCGTCGTCGACGGCGAGGAGATCGCCCTGCGGGCCGACAGCGACAGGAGGCTGCGGGCCGGCGACGTCACGGGCAGGGAGATGCTGATCAGCTGCGGCGCCGCCCTGGCGAACATGCGCCTGGCGCTGCGCGCGCTGGGCCACGAGGCGCCGGTGCGGGTGCTCCCCGACCCCGACCGCCCCGCCCTGCTGGCCACCGTACGGCTCGGCGAGCACGTCGAGCCGGACGAGCACACCGTGACGCTGTACGGCCAGGTCGAACGGCGGCGCACCCACCGGGCCGGGTTCGACGACCGGCCGGTTCCGGAGCGGCTGGTCGACGAACTGGTCCAGCAGGCCGCGGTCGAGGGAGCACGCCTGACGCCGATCCGCTCGACGGCCGCGGTGCGGGTGCTGGCCGCGCTCACCGAGGCGGCCCAGGAGGTGCAGTCCCAGGCCACGCTGTTCACCCTCGACGTCATCCGCTGGGGAAGGCCGCCGGAGAGCGGGCACGTGGACGGGGTCCCCGCCGAGGCCTACCCCCGGGAGCCGGTGGCGACGGAGCCCGCCTTCCCCCAGCGCGACTACGCCCACGGCCGTCCGTGGGGTGAGGAGTCCGACCGGTTCACCGCGACCTCGACCGGGCTGGTGGCGGCGCTGACCACCCTGGCCGACTCCAGGGAGGACTGGATCGCGGCCGGGCAGGCGCTCCAGCGCGTCCTGCTGCACGCCGCCGCGCACGACGTCCGGGCGGCCTTCCACACCCAGGCCCTGGAGATGGCCCACCTGCGGGAGTTCGCCCGGCAGGAACTGCTGTCCGGTGAACACCCACAGATGATCATGCGTCTCGGGTTCACCCCGGATGAGGGAGTGGGCGTCAGAAGGCCGGTCGGCGAGGTGCGCGAGGACGGCTAGGCGTCCGTGACGGTTCCCGGTTTTGGATCCGCGCGCGGTTGCCTATTAGGATACGACTCGTGCCGTATCCTAATAGTGCGCCCAGCGCGAAGCCTCCCGGTCGTCCACGCGACGCGGCCAGGGAGAGCGAGATCCTCGCCGTCGTCCTCTCGCTCCTGAGCGAGACCGGCATCGACGGGGTGACGTTCGAGGAGGTGGCCCGCCGGGCCCAGGCCTCGAAGCGGACCCTGTACCGCCGCTGGGCGACGAAGCAGGAGATGGTGGTCGCGGCCATCAAGGCAGGCCCGGCCGCGGGCAACAAACCCGACCCGATCGACACGGGCTCACTCCGCGGCGACCTGCTCGCTCTCCTTGAGCGGCTGGAGGCGACCGTGGAGGCCGGATCTCCGGTCAGTCTCGCCATCATGCAGGCGGGCCTCGGGGACCCCGAACTCTGCCGGCACATCGAGGAGTCCGCGGGCCCCACCGGCGCCCGGATTCCCGACGCCGTCCTGCGGGCCGCGATCGACCGGGGCGAGCTTCCGGCGTCCGCCGACCCGTTCGCCTACGAAGAGGTCGCGGCGGCCGTGCTCGTCATCCGCAAGCTCAACGGCCTCAGCACCGATCGGCGCTACCGCGAGGCGCTTGTCGACTCCGTCCTCATCCCGGCGCTGCGAAGCGGCGTCAGCGCCGACCAGCACGGCATCTTCTCCGGCCGCCCCACCCCGGCCGCCCCCGATCCCCACCAGTGACCGAAGGACCCACCGCCATGACCGACCTCACCATCCCCGGCTTCACCTACGACCGCGTCGCAGGAGCGGGCGGAACCGAACTCAACGTCGCCCACGCGGGCCAGGGCTCGCCCGTCGTCCTCCTGCACGGGTTCCCGCAGACACACCTCATGTGGAGCGCCGTCGCCCAGGAGCTCAGCCGCGACCACACCGTCATCGCACCGGATCTCCGCGGCTACGGCGACAGCGACAAGCCCGACGCCCTTTCACCCGACACCTACTCCAAGCGCACCATGGCCGACGACGTCGTCACGGTCGCCGCGCGGCTCGGGCACGACAGGTTCGCGGTCGTCGGACACGACCGCGGCGCGCTCGTCGCCGTCCGCGCGGGCCTCGACCACCCCGAAACGGTCACCCACGTGGGCATCCTCGACGTGCTCCCGACCATGGACACCTGGGACGTCCTGCACGGCGTCGACGCCAAGGTCGCCTGGCACCTCTACCTCATGGCGCAGCCCCCGGGGCTGCCCGAGAAGATGATCGGCGCCGTGGCCGGGGAGTTCTTCGCGTCGTTCCTCGACGCCTGGGACCCCACGGGAACCACCTTCTCGCCCCGGCTCCGGGAGCACTACATCGCGGCCTCGTCGAAGGCGGTGCCGTCCATCGTCGCCGACTACCGCGCGACCGCGAGCGTCGACCTTGAGATGGACCGGGCGGACCGGGCCGACGGGCGGCGGCTCACCATGCCGGTCGCGGCGATCTCCCAGGACTGGGGAAGCCTGCTCGGGTTCGATCCCACCGAGATCTGGGGGGCCTGGGCACCCGACTTCACCTACGAACCGATCGACGCGGGCCACTTCATGGCCGAGGAGGACCCCGCCCGCGTCACGGCCTTCGTGCGACGACTCCTCACCCGGCAGACCGTCTCCCGCTGACGGCGCTCCACGGCGCCGCCCGGGTCGAACGGGTCGTCACGGACGACGGCTCCCGCTGCCGCGTTCCGCGCGGTGACCTCGTACGCTGCGTCGACGATGTCCCGGCCTCCTACGGCTGGGCGTCGGCCTGGAGGTTGTCGAGGATCTTGGCGGCGACGTCGGCGAACCGTTCGAGCTCCTCAGGGGTGAGGGGATCGACGAACAGGCGCCGGACCTCCCGGGCGTGGCCAGGCGCGGCCCTCCTGAGCGCGGCGAGGCCCTCCGCGGTGAGTACGGCGTACACACCACGGGAACCGCACGGCTCCCTGGTGACCAGGCCCCGCCGTTCCATCCTGGTGAGCTGGTGGTGCATGCGGCTCTTCTCCCAGCCCGCGACCCGGCCGAGTTCGTAGGCGCGCATCCGCCGCTCCGGCGCCTCGGCCAGCAGGACGAGCACGGTGTAGTCGGCGTTGGACAGGCCGCCGTCGGCCTGCAGCTGCTGCTCGACGCGTGTCCTCAGCAGCTCGACCATCAGGAAGGACGTCCGCCAGGCGCGGAGTTCGCGTTCGGTCAGTCCCAGCTGTGCCATGGGGGCACTTTAACCCATGAGTTGACATGTCCACTCATGGGCGTACCGTGGCGAGTAGACACATCAACTCGATATGTCGTGCTCATCCCCCTGTGGCTGGTGCCTCGCGAAGGAGACCCCCATGTCCAGCGAGTGGAACGAGAACGAGCCCGCGCCCCCCGACGGTGGTCGCCTGGTCATCCGGGGCGGGGCGGTGATGTCGATGGACCCGGCCGTCGGCGACTTCGAGGACGCCGACGTCCTGGTCGAGGGCGGCAGGATCGTCGCGGTCGGCCCCGGCCTCGACGCCCAGGACGCGAACGTGATCGACGCCCGGGGACGTGTCGTCATGCCGGGGTTCGTCGACACGCACCACCACCAGTTCGAGACGGCCGAGCGCGCCTTCCTGCCCAACGGCCTGCTCACCGACGACGGGTCGGGCTCGCCAAGCGCCCAGCCCAATTACGGCGAGCACATCCTCGGAAGGTTCGCCCCGGCCTACCGGCCGCAGGACGTGTACGTCAACGTGCTGTTCGCGGGACTCTCGCAACTCGACGCGGGGGTCACCACGGTGCTCGACGTGTCGCAGATCCACCACTCCCCGGAGCACACCGACGCGACGGTCCAGGCGCTGGTCGACACCGGGCGGCGTGCCGCGTTCGGCCTCTTCGAGGGCGCAGGCCGTACCGGGTCCCGGTATCCGGAGGACGCCTACCGCGTCAGGGAACGGTGGTTCCCCACGGACGATCGGCTGGTGACCATGGTCATGGGCGGCGAGATCTACCTCGGCGGGCAGGCGCATCGCCGGTCCTGGGCGATCGCCCGCGAACTGGGCGTGCGGATCGCCGCCCACGCGGTCGGCTCGTGGGGGACGATGCGGCAGGACCTGGAGAGGATCGCGAGGGGTGAGGACGGGGTCCGGGTGGGTCCGGACAACCTCTTCATCCACATGACCGGCATGTCCGACGAGACCTGGAAGCGAATCCGGGACGCGGGCGCACGGGTCTCGCTGGCCTTCCCGATCGAGATGGTCATGCGGCACGGCACCCCGCCGATCCTCACGATGCGGGAACTGGGCATGGAGCCCTCGCTGAGCTCGGACGTCGAGACGACGATGGCCGCGGACCCGTTCACGCTGATGCGCTCCGCGATGACGATGCAGCGCATGGTCGTCAACCAGATGATCCTCGACCGGGGCGGACCCGTGTCACCGGGCACCCCCGAACTGCTCACCGTCCGGGACGTGCTGAGATACGCGACCGTCAACGGCGCCAGGGACCTGGGACTCGACGACAGGACCGGCACGCTCACCCCCGGCAAACAGGCCGACATCGTCATCCTCGACGCCACCGCGCTCAACGTCGCCCCGCTCAACAACGTGCCGGGGGCGGTCGTCTCCCTGATGGACCGAGGCAACGTCGAAACCGTCCTCGTCGCCGGAAAGATCCGCAAATGGCGGGGCCGGCTACTCGACGTCGACCTCGACCGCCTACGACACGACCTTGAGGCCTCCCGCGATCACCTCTTCAAAGCAGCAGGCGTACGACGAGACCTGTTCGCCTAGACCTGGGGTGGTTCGTGGGGCGAGCCTGTGCGGCTTGTCGGCTAGGACTTCGAGGGGACGCGGCAGCCGGTCGCGGAACCCTTCGATGTCACCGATGACCTGCTGTCCGGCCGTGGCGCGATCGGTGAGGAACCCGGGCCCCGATCGACGCCACGGTCGAGACGGGCGGGCCGCGAACCCTTCAGGGTGATGAGGAACTCGGTGTCGTCGCGGTCGATGGTCTCAATGGACAGATCGTGAATCACGGGGTTCCTCGCTTTTGGGTAAGCGGGTCCTGGCTTTCACTGCGTGAGCTGTCTCTGACATGGAAAAGGCCCCGGCGCCGTACGGTGCCAGGGCCTGGCGGGGAGAGCAGGAGATCAGGCGTCGAAGGCGCCGGTGTTCACGTGGCCGATGAACGAGCGCCACTGGGTGGGGGTGAACACCAGGGCCGGTCCGGAGGGGTCCTTGCTGTCGCGGACGGCGACGATGCCAGGGAGATTGGTGGCGACTTCCACGCATTGCCCGTTGTCGCCGCTGGCAGTGGCCTTTCTCCATGAGGCGCCGCCAAGGTTTACCTGGTCCATTTCTTGATCGCATCCTCTATTGTCTGCCGCGTAGCGCTTTTCGGTTGAGCGTCCGCTCTGATGCTGTCATATCGCTGTTTGATGCGTGCTACGGCGTCGTGGTCGGCTGTCACCTGGCCAGACAAGACCGAATCGGTAGAGACCACTTCGGAGCCGTCACGCAGCCGCGCCAACCCGAACGCGCTCATCATGCCAGGCACGCACCCTGCGGCGGTAGGAACCAGTTGGATGGTTATGCGTGGGTGGTGGGCCATCTCCAGCAGGTAGCGCAACTGGGCCGTCAGGACTTTGGAGCCGCCGATGGGGCGGTGCAGTACTCCTTCGTCGATGAGGGCGGTGAAGGTCGGTGGGGGAGAGCCATCGAAGATCGTGATCCGGCTGGTACGGGCCTGGACGCGCTCGTTCACCTGCTCAGGGGTTGAGGTCGTCTGGAAGATCGCGTGGGCGTAATCGGGAGTCTGCAGGATGCCCGGGATCAGCAGCGGGTCCCACGATTGCAGAATGACGGCGCGGGGTTCGATCTCCTCAACCCAGCGAGCGAACCAACCCAGTGCGGGTGACTGGGAGATCTTCGTGAACAGGGCGGCGAAGTGGCCGTCCAGGCCGAAGACGCGGTCAGCGTTCTCGGCGATGTCGAGAGTGGGCGCGCGGCGGCCGGTTTCGACATGGCTGATAAGCGACTCATGGCACCGAATCCGGCTGGCCAGGGTGGCTTGCGTCATTTTTGCGGCTTTGCGGTATTCGGCCAGGTCGGTGGCGAATCGGGCCCGAGGTGATATCTGGTCGCTCACATGAGGATTCACGGGCCTCTCCCTGGCTGCGGGGGCAAAGGGTCATTGTCCATGACCGTACTGCGACATTAACACGACACTCAATACAAGGAAGGTGTATTTCTTTGTCGGCCAGGTATCACGAAGAAGGTGCACCAATGAGCGACCTGAGCCTTCATGCTTGACCTCGACACCGTCGAAGACGACAGATGGTGTGTCTTGGTGAATGGCAGGTCGAAACTCGGATAAGTCGGTGATTTCATGCCAACGGCAACCGCCACCCCTCAGCTCCTAAAAGAGGCATCTGAGGTGGATCAACGGCAAATCACAACACTACGACGCGGCACCCGAACGCCGCACCAGGCACGGCAGACGGTCACGCTCTGGCTCGCCGACTACGGCATAACGCTGAACCCTGACGCTCTCCTCGTCGTTTCTGAACTGGTGACCAACGCCGTTCGTCACGTGCCCGCAGGCCCGCAACGCGACTGGGTCAAGGTCCGGTTCGGCCTTGCTGCCGGATTCATTCGACTGGAAGTGATCGACCCGGGCACTCCAACGTCCGAACCACGCTTCCAGCCGCTCCAGCCGGACTCGATGGGGTTGTCAGGGCGAGGCCTGGACCTGGTCGCGGGGCTGTCACTGCGCTGCGGCACCCAGCTCACCGCACACGGCCACCGCATCGTGTGGGCCGACCTGGCGATCGCTGGAACCAGCAGCGACGCCGCCGGTATTGTGCCCCTGCCCATGGGGTGCGCCCGCTGTGGTCATCCCCCCTACACCCACGGTTGTTCGCAGCAGGACGGGCACGAGTATGTGCAGCCGTCCGGGCTGTTGATGAATGCCCGTCTCCAGGCCCGTCGTGAGTACGGTCCGCAGGTTTTTCCCGCGCCCCGGCCTCCGACAGAGGTCGCGCCCGCCGAGGTGATCCCGCTGGCGCCCGCCCAGCGCCGTCCCGAGCCCGATCCTGAGCCGGAGGCGCCCACAATGGTCCCGGCTGCGAGAGCTGTACCGGATGGTGGTGGGAAGCCGGATTTTGGGCCGGTTGCGGTTCCGGAGTCTGTGCCTGTGAAACCGGTACGGCCCGCGCGGCCACCGCTGCCCAGGAGAGTTCGGCGTCCGTTCCCTCGGGTTCCTCGGTCGGGGGTCATCTGGACGCGGGTGTATCAGCTCCACCACTTCGGTGTACGGCCTCGATGTTCCGTTTCGCGTGCTCGTGCGGCCAGGCGGCCGGTTCGGGTTTCGGCTGTTTCTTGTCTCGTAGGGCAGGCCCGTCTGGCGAACGTCCTGGCCAGGCACGCCTCTGGTCGGATCTTGGAGGTTCAGGTCATGCACAACGCCCCCACGGCCCCGGTGATCCCGGGTTGGCGGTTGCTCATCAGTGACGCGGGCCGGTTCTGGGCCTTCCGCAACCACGTCTTCCCCTTCGCCGCCGTACGGGCCGGGGCCGAGTCGGCTGTGGACGCCGACACCTTCGAGGAGATCCAGGCCGTCGTCGCCGAGCAGGAGAAGACCGCCCGCGCCGCCGCCTTCGTCGAGGAGGTCACCTCATGACGGGACGCCACAGGGACGGCCAGCCGTACGAGCCGGTGTATCGGCGGCTCTGGGACGGACCCGCGCGGGCCGAAGCGGAGCGGATCGACCTGGCCTGGGCCGACTGGACGGTCCTCTACAGCCTGGGGCGACGTTCCTTCTATGCCGTCGCCGCCTGGGACGGTCCCCGGCCGGTGATCGTCGAGGACCCCACGGCCGATGGGCTGGAGGAGCGGATGCGGGAGGCCGAGATGATCCGGGCGATGCGGCTCTCGCCGCAGCCTGCTCCGGCGCCGGTTCGGCGTAGGAGGGGTGGGGCCGGTCGTCCGTCCTCCGGGGCACGGAACGGGGAACCCGGCGGGGAGCGGGGTTCGCCAGGCGGGGAGACGGCATCCGCCGGTGGACGGCGTTCGCCGGGTGGGAGGGCGGCATGATGCTGTCGGCCTGGGCGGATCGTCAAGGATCTGAGCTTTCCGATCGAACCTGTGACTCCGTGCGGACGGCTCACCCGGGCTGGCTGGTGTTCCACAGCTCGACGACCGGGTTGTGGAGTGCCTACCGGAGCGCCCTGTTCGGCAGGCCGTGTCCCGGGGAGGTGCTGCTGGTGCGGGCAGGGTCGGCCGAGGAGTTGGACCGCAAGTTGGCCGCTCAGATGCTTCCGGTGGTGCCGCCGAGCATCCAGGCCGTTGCCGTCGCCCGTGCCATCCAGGCCGCTCGGGTCAGGCAGCTGGCCCGGGTCTCCCGGGTCGGTCAGGCCGTATGTCCTGGTCAGGCGGCTCAACCGGGTCGGGCCACGGTGTTGCGCGGGCTGCTGCGCTCCTGAAAGCCGGTACGGCGGGCGGTGGACATTCATCCCACCCGCTGCCCGCCGTACCCCATGACGTGCGGCTCAGGGATGAGGGACCTGGGCCGCACACCCTCACACCCCCATAAGCGTGCGGTCCAGGCGGGAGGGGTCTGGGCCGCACTCCCTCGCAGGCGGTTTCCGTGCACGTTCCGGGCGTGCTGGGGAAGGGGAGCCGTCTGGCGCACCGGCCCTGTGTCCTGGGGCCGGTCCTCCTCCAGGGTGCCCGGCCAAGTGCTCCCCGGCTCGGGGCCGGGCACCCGCCCTCCCGCAAGGCTTCCCGGCGCCTTCACAAGAAGCTCTCCGGCCGGCTCGAACGATCAAGAGCTCCAGCCGGACGAAGGCTCACGGAGATCCCCGCCCGAGCCAGGACGTCCGGACCTCACGGCCCGGACGAAGGCTCTCCCCGCCTGAACGACGAGTGCCCTGTCCGCCTCCCGAATCAGGACGACCATGACCGACGACGAACGACGGCTGATCAGCCTGCTCGTCAGCACTCACCCTGCCTGGCGGTACGAACGACACGACCTGCCCGGCCTGCCCCGGTGGTGGGCCATCCGCTACGAACCCCTGCGGCTCGACCAGCGAAAGGCCGGGGCCCGCGACGTGCTGGGCCGTACGACCCTGCACCGGTTGGCCGCCGCGTTGGCCTGGCACGACGAGATCCTCCACCGCAGCCGCTACTGAAGGAGAGCCCCCTATGTCTCCCCTCAAGGCCGTAGCCCCGGACGGCACCTTCGCCACCGGGCCCGGCACCACCGAACGACTCCTCACCCCCGGCGAGGTCGCCAGGATCTTCGGCGTGGACCCCAAGACCGTCAACCGGTGGGCCCTCACCGGGCGCATCCCCTCGGTCAGGACCCCCAGCGGCCACCGCCGCTACCGCGAAACCGACATCAAGGCACTCCTCAACGACTCGACGTCGTCCTGACGCGCCCAGGGTGACTCTTCCCTCATGCGGTGCTGGGACTGTTCCGGAAGAACCACGTTCACCTGCGGCGACGCGGCGTCCGCTGCGCCATTCCGGACAGGGGCGGCCAGGCCCGCAACCGCAGGAAACGCGGCTCGCGCGGTGGCCGACCACCGAAGTTCGATCCGCGGTACAAGGTCCGGCACGCGGCCGAGTGCGGCGTCAACCGCCTCAAGAGGCACCGTGCCGTGGCCACGAGGTACGACAAACGCCACGAGGCGACCGCGGCCGGCAACGAACGGCCGTGGCACGCCTAGTCTTCAAAAGGGACGAACTTGGCGAGCGAAGCCCAGTCGAGGGGACGCACGATCGTGGCCAGGTGGGCGAAGGGATCCTGCGTGGCCGTTTGGAACCACATCACCGAGAGCACCGTATGTCCAGGCTCTGCGATGTCCTCGGGCTTCCACCATGACGTCAGCCGAGCGTGAACCGTCTCTCGCGGCAGCCACTCCTCGACCCGCCCCTCCGCGTCGGCCCGGAGCTTGTCGAGATCGTGCACATACAAATGCGGCGTAGCTGCCATCGCCTTCTCAATGCCCATCAGACGAAAGCGGCGGTGTAGGCGCGGCGTCCCTTCGAGCACACCTTCACGGTCGTCACTCACCGTGAGCGCGCGAAGCTCGGCGTGCACCGGTCCCACTTGATAGCTACGCAGCTCGTCATTCCCCATCTGGACCATGGGCAGAGGGTAGGCGTGTCCGACAAGCGGACCAAACGACTTTCGTGGCACGCCTTGGCCGTACTCAACCTCTGTGGTCAGTGCGTCCAGGGCTTCCCGCCGGTCATGGCGGCGCGTTCGATCTCGACGAGGGAGGCGCTTCTGCGTTCGGCCTCGTAGGCGGTCCGGCCGCCCCGCAACCCGAACAGCCGTTTCGTCCAGACGAGGTAGCCGAGCAGGGCCAGGTTGACCAGGAGGGCGCCCAGCCGTAGCGGGGTGACCCGCTGGGTGAGTTCGTGGATCTCCAGGGGGAGGAAGACGCCGGTCGCGACGAACGCGAAGTACTCCCCCCACCGTTTGAGCAGCCACAGCCCCACCGCCTCGACCAGCTCGACCGCGGCGTAGGCGACCAGCGCGACGGTGATCCAGCGCAGGGTCGTCTCGCTGGCGCCGAGCGCGTCCTGGATCCAGGACAGGACACGGGAGTGCTGGACGTCGAGGCCGGCCTGGCCGAGGATCGGCAGTTCCCGTTGGAAGATCTGCTGGAGCGGCTCCCGGTTTCCCCTGAAGCGCCAGACCGCGTACGCCGCCGGGAGCAGCAGGACCGTTCTGAACAGGCGCTCGACGGCGAAGAAGCGCAGCACGACGATGTCGCGCAGGTGGTCGCCCCGGCTCACGTCCGGCGCCAGGTCGGCGGGGCCGCCACCCTGGACGGGCCCCACGGTGAAGTCGGCACAGCGCAGGCAGCGCCACGCCTCACCCGCCGCCGTCGCCGTACGCAGGCGTTCGCGCAGTTCGGGTTCGTCGGGGGCGTAGGTGCGGTGGCCGGTGAAGGCGCAGGTCAGCAGCGACCAGTCCATGACCGCCACCCTAGGCGCGTCCCCGGGGTGTCGGACGGGCCGACACACAAGGGACTCTTTCCGGGTTTAACAGGCCTGCTAAAGCCGGAAAATAATTCGTTTCACGAGAGAGGGTCGCATCGTAGAGTGGGGTTATGTCTCCCAAGGAATCATCCGGTGGACAACCTGGCAGCACCTGGATTTTTCTGACCTTCATCCTCCCCATCATCGGTCTCTCCTCCATCGTCCGCGGCATTCACGATCTCTCCCACGGCGGGGGCTGGTGGACCTACGTCACCGGGACGTTCTTCCTGGTCGTCGGCGCCGGCATCTGGGGTGTCCGGCTGGGTGTCGTGTGGAACCGCCTCATGAGGCGGCGCAAGGTCTCCCGCTAGTCACCGGATAAATCCGCTATCGGCTACATATGTCGGATTAGCCATTCTGGAGCATCCGGAGATATCCATCCGGGCCGTGAAGGAATCACCCTTTCGGCCCGGACTAACATTCAGGACAGATAGCCCGATTCGACAATGCGCCGGGCCGAGGCCTCGTACCCCTCCCCGCCCTCGGGAGCCAGTGTCCCGAGCCCGTCGACGTAGCGGTTGAACATGCAGAACGCCGCCGCGATCAACACGGTGTCGTGGATCTCCAGGTCGGTGGCGCCCTCCTTGCGGGCCGCCTCGACCAGTTCCCGGCTCACCTCGCGGGCGTCGCCACGCACGACGCCCGCGATCCGCAACAGGGCGCGCAGCTTGCCGGAGACCGGCGCCGCGTCCAGGTCGGCGCGCACCTGCTCGACCAGGGTCATCCCCTCGTCGAGCTGGGCGGCGGCGAACGCCGAGTGGGACGCGCAGCAGAAGGAGCACTCGTTCAGACCGGAGACGTAGGCGGCGATCAGCTCGCGCTCACCGGCGGACAGCGGGTGCGGCCCGCGCAGCAGCACCTCGGCCAGTGCGCCGAGCGGCCCGGCCGTCTCCGGCCTGAACCGCATGAGTCCGGAGATGCCAGGAAACGCGTGCTCGTCCACGCCGAGATCGATGTGTGCCATGACGTCACTCCTCGAAGGATCGGTGAAGGCCGATGGTGACACGGCGTCATCCCGCGTGTCTTCGCTGAAAGTGCTCAGAAGGCGACACGTCCTGATCCGGCCAACTACGCGTCATTGACAGTCTTTTGAGGGTCCCCCATGGTCAAAAGGGGTCACGAGCGGAGGCCATGTCACCCATGAGTGAAGCGCACCAGTACGTCATCGTCGGAGCGGGGCCCGCGGGTCTCCAGCTGAGCTACTTCCTGCAGCAGGCGGGCGCCGACTACGTGACGCTGGAACGCGCGGACGCCCCCGCGAGCTTCTTCCGCACCTACCCCCGCCACCGCAGGCTGATCTCCCTCAACAAGGTGCACACCACGAGCACCGACCCGGAGATCAGGCTGCGCTGGGACTGGAACTCGCTGCTCAACGACTCCCCCGGACTGCTGTTCCCCGACTACAGCGCCGAGTACCTCCCCGCGGCCGACGACCTGGTGCGCTACCTGTCCGACTTCCAGAGCCTGCACGGCCTCGCCGTCCGGTACGGCACCGCCGTGAGCCGGATCGAGCGCTCCGGTGACGGCTTCCTCGTGCGCACCGGGGACGACGTGCTGCGCTGCCGGTGCGTCGTCGTGGCCACCGGGTGGGGCGCGCCGTACGTGCCGGAGATCAGGGGCATCGAGCACGCGGTCGGCTACGAGGAGATGGACACCGACCCGGCGGCGTACGCGGGCAAGCGGGTGCTCGTCGTCGGCAAGGGCAACTCGGCGTTCGAGACCGCCAACGCCATCCTCGGCCACGCGGCGATGGTGCACCTGGCCAGCCGCAGACCGCTGCGCCTGGCGTGGAACACCAAACACCCCGGTGACGTACGAGGTCAGTACGGGGCGATCCTGGACAGCTACCAGTTCAAGACGCTGCACTCGGTGCTCGACTGCGTGATCGACGAGATCTCCTGGACCGGGGAGCACTACGAGGTTCGCATCACCTACACCCACGCCGACGGGGAACAGGCCGTGCTCGAATACGACGCGGTCATCCGGTGCACCGGCTTCAGGATGGACACCTCGATCTTCGACCCGTCCTGCCGTCCGGAGACCGAACGCGACGACAGGCTTCCCTCGCTGCACCCGGACTGGCGTTCGTCCAACGTCGACGACCTCTACTTCGCGGGCACCATCGCCCAGGCACGTGACTTCCGCCGGGCGTCCTCGGCCTTCATCGACGGCTTCCGTTACAACCTGCGCACGCTCACCGCCCTGCTGCGCGAACGCTACGAGGGGGTGGCGCTGCCGTACGACACGGTTCCCGCCGACCCGCAGAAGCTGATGGCGCTGGTGCTCGACCGGGTGAACTGGAGCTCGGCGCTGTGGACCCAGTTCGAGTACCTGTGCGACGTGCTGGTGCTCGACGAGGCGAACGGGCTGGTCAGGCACTACACGGACCTGCCGGAGGACTACGCGCTCTCCCGGTTCGGGGACGAGCCCCACTACTACACGGTCACGCTGCGCTGGGGGCGTGAGGACTACGGCGACGTCTTCGCCATCGAACGGCACCCCGAACCCGGCCGGGCGCGGGAGAGCGCGTTCATCCACCCGGTCGTACGGCGCCACCGGGGCACCGAGCAGGTGGCCGAACGGCACCTGCTCGAAGACCTGCTGGCCGACTGGCGCCGTCCCGAACGGCACGTGGAACCGCTGCTGGCCTTCTTCGAGGAGAACCTCACCTGAGCAGCCGGGCGATCCCGGCATGCTCCGCTCGAAGGAGCGGCCTCAGCAGCGGATCATCACCTCCTCCAGCGGCTTGCGGGTCAGGTCGGGCACCCGGACGCCCGCCGCCGGGTAGCCGACCGGCATCACCAGGTAGGGACGCTCCTCCGGGGGCCGGTCGCACACCTCGTTGAGGAAGCGCATCGGGCTGGGCGTGTGGACCAGCGTGGCCAGCCCCGCGTGGTGCAGCGCCGCGATCAGCAGACCGACCGCGATGCCGACCGACTCCTTGACGTAGTAGGGCTTGGGGGTACGCGGCCCCTGGTGCACCTCGAAGATCACGATCACCACCGGGGCGATCTCCAGGAACGGCTTGTGCCAGTCGGTGCCGATCGGGGCGATCACGTCGAGCCACTCGGCGGGGGCCCGGTGCGCGTAGAACTCCCGTTCCTCGGCCTCGGCGGCCGCACGCAGCCGTCGCCTGCGCTCGGGGTCCGTCACGACGACGAACCGCCACGGCTGCAGGTTGGCGCCGCTCGGCGCGCTCGCCGCCGCCCGTACGGCCGCCTCGATCACCCCTTCGGGCACCGGGTCGGGTGCGAACTCCCGCACCGATCTGCGGGCGGTCATCGTGTCGGCGAACGCCCTGGCGTCGCGGGCCATGGCCGAAGGCGGCCTACGGCTGGTGACCAGGGGAATCGTCGGGTGCTCTGCGGTCTCGGTCAACGGAAAACGCCTCCCAGTCCGTCCTGCCTCCCCTCAAGGGTGGACCGGGCGGACCGGGATGTCGTTACGCGGACGTGCTCTCCTCCTGGAGGGCGGGCGGGGCCGTACAGGTGATGAGGTGGTCGACGACCCCGGCGAGCCCGCCGTCCTCGGCGGCGCGGCGCTGGCGGGTGGCCCCGTCGCCCTCCCCGGTCAGGCGCTTCAGCCAGCCGGTGACCAGGTCGAGGTCCCCGTGCTCCTCAAGCCCGGCAGCCGCGGCGTCGAGCATCCGTACGGCCAGCTCGGCGGCGGGCACGGGACGGCCGGTGCGCACGTCAACGCCGTACCCGCCGAGCCCGTCGCGGGCGGCCCGCCAGTAGGCGACCCGCATCAGGTCGGCCGAGACGACCGGCCCCGGATCCCCCCGGTCGACCAGCGTGAGCGAGGTCGTCACCAGGCCTCTGACCAGGGCGGCGACCATCGCCGACTCCTCGGCGGTGGTCGGCACGTCGGCGGCCCTGATCTCAAGCGTCGGCTGGTGCGCCGAGGGCCTGATGTCCCAGAAGACCGTGCCCACGTCGACCAGGGCCCCGGCCTCCTGGAGCATGGCGATGTGGGAGTCGTAGTGGTCGGCCGAGGTGAAGTACGGCGGAGGCCCCGCGACCGGCCAGCGGTTCCACACCAGCGTGCGCCAGCTCGCGTAGCCGGTGTCGCGCCGCGACCAGTACGGCGAGTTCGCGGTGAGCGCGATCAACGTGGGCAGGTGGGGCCGCAGGTGGTTGCCCGCGAGCACCGCCCGGTCGCGTTCCGGCAGCTCGACGTGGACGTGCAGGGCGCAGATGCTCAGCTCGTCGTGCAGACCCCTGAAGGTCGCGTTGCCCAGGTCCTGCCGGGGGCCCTCGGTCATCGGCGAGGGGACGACGTCCCCCAGCACCGGGGTGCCGCTGGCCATGATCCGCAGCCCCTCCTCGGCCGCCGAGGCGTCCAGCTCCGCCCGGCCCCGCGCGAGCTGGCCGTACAGGTCGGTGACCGTACGGCAGGGCAGCGTCCGTGACTCGACCTGGAGCTTGGTGATCTCCCCGCCCACCTGGGGTCCGAGCCGGTCGGCCGCCCGGCGCAGCACCGCCTCCGCCTGGGGCACCGCGCACCTGGTGACCGGATCGACGACAAGGAACTCCTCCTCGACTCCGATCCGCCGGCTGTCCCTGTTCATCGTGTCGCGCCCACTTTCGCGGTAGCCCCGGACGCGCGGGAGCGCGGCCGATCACAGCGTATTGGGGGCGACCGTCCGGTGTGGGGCGTTCGTCAGGAAGGCGTCGTCAGAAGCCTCGCGACGAGTGCGGCCAGCAGCGCCGCGCGGTCGGGCATCGCCCGTACGTCGACGTACTCCCCCCGCGCGTGCGCGCCGCCGCCGACCGCGCCGAGCCCGTCCAGTGTCGGCACGCCGAGCGCGCCGGTGAAGTTGGCGTCGGAGGCGCCGGGCACGTGCGCGCCGTCCGGCGGCGGCAGGCCGATGTCCTTGGCCGCGGCCTGCGCCACCGCGAGCAGCGGCAGCGCGACCTCCGGGGTCAGCGGGTGGCGGTTGATCCCGCCGCCGACGGACAGCACGGCCCCGGGCAGCCGCGCGGTCATCCTGCGGATCTCCAGGTCGACCCGTTCGAGCTCGTCCCTGGTCCAGGCGCGGACGTCGACGCAGAGGGTCGCGGTCTCCGGGACGGTGTTCGTCGTGGTGCCGCCGGTCAGCACCGTCGGGGTCACGCTGGTCTCCTCCGCCGGTGAGGCGAACGCCTGCACGGTGAGGACCTGGTGGGCGACCTCGACGGTGGCGTTGACGCCCCGCTGGGGTTCGACGCCCGCGTGCGCCGCCCTGCCGACGGCGGTGAGCCGGTAGAGGGAGCCGCCCTTGCGCGCGACCTTCAGCGCGCCCGCCGGGTCGCTGGCCTCGCAGACGAGCACCGCCCCCGAGCGCAGGGCCTGGCGTTCGATCAGCTCGCGGGAGGTGACGGAGCCGCTCTCCTCGTCGCAGGTGAGCAGCACACCGACCCGTGAGGTGTCCGCGAGCAGGCCAAGGGCGGTGAACATCTGCACGATGCCCGCCTTCATGTCGTAGGCCCCCGGCCCCGTCGCGCGGTCGCCGTCCACGGCGAAGGGCCACTGCCTGATCGTTCCTGCGGGCCACACCGTGTCGAAGTGGCCGAGCAGCAGCACCCGCTGGTCCCGCGCGGCCCAGAGCAGGTGGGGCAGTCCGTCCCTGACGACCCGCCGCGCCGGTCTGCCGAGTACGGCCTCGCCCCAGCCGGCGACCAGGTCGGCGCAGACCCGCAGGTGGGGGAGGGAACCGGGGGGCGACTCGCACGAGACCAGCTCCCCCAGCCGGTCGATCATCTTCGCGCCGTCCTCGTGCGCCGCCCATCGCATGACGCTCAGCGGTCTCATCGGACTCCTTCGGCAGCGGTCCCCGGCCGTCAGGCGGGCGCGAGGTCCTGCGGCGCCGCCGTGGTCGCGAGGATGACATGAGGTGCTGACTGTCAGTCAATTGTCGGATATTTCGTCTTTTGGGGCTTCTTCTGCGTTGCCTGGCTCCTGGACAGAGGGAGAAATTCATGCGACATATGACCCGGGAACCGGAAGAATGGGTTCTCTTTCTGGTTTGGGGTCTAAGGGGACGGCACGTGCACAGCTACCGGAGTGATCTCGGCATGCTCCGGGATCGGGACTTCTCTCTTCTGCTCGTCGCCAGAACCATCTCGGTACTCGGCACCTCCTTCGCCCCCGTGGCCCTCGCCTTCGGCGTCCTGGCCCTGCCCGGCGCGACGGCCGGAACCCTGTCGGTCGTCCTCACCGCCGAGTCGCTGCCCATGGTGGTGTTCATGCTCGTCGGCGGTGTGATCGCCGACAGGCTGCCCCGCGACCGGGTGATGATGACCGCCGAGACGCTCAACGCGGCGGCCTTCCTCAGCCTCGCCGGCATGATGCTCACCGGCTGGACCCCGCTGCCCGCCCTGGCGACGGCGGCGGCCGTCAGCGGCGTCTCCACGGCCATCCTCTTCCCCGCCCTGACCGGCATCGTCCCCGACGTCGTCGAGGCCGACCGCCTGCAGACCGCCAACGCCCTGCTGGGGCTGGGTACCAACATCTCCCGGGTCGCCGGTCTCGTCATGGGCGGCATGACGGTCGTCCTGATCGGCGCGGGCTGGGCACTGGTCGTCAGCGGCCTGATGTTCTCCCTGGCCGCCGTGCTCGTGGCCGCCCTGCGCCTCAAGACCGCCGCCGCCCGGGCCTCGGACGAAGCCGAGACCGTACGGCCCGCCAGGACGTCGCTCCTCGACGGCGTGCGCTCCGTCTTCACCGACCTGCGCGGCGGCTGGCGCGAGTTCATCTCACGGCAGTGGCTGTGGGTCGTGGTCGCGCAGTTCTCCCTGCTGGTGCTGGCCATGCAGGCCGCGCACGGCGTGCTCGGGCCGCTGGTCGCCAAGGAACAGATGGGTGGGGCGGCGGCCTGGTCGGCCGTCCTGGCGGGCGAGGCGGTCGGCATGCTCGGCGGCATCGTCGTCACCCTGCGGCTGCGGCCCAGCCGTCCTATCCTGATCGCCACACTCATGACACTGCCGACCGCGCTGCCGTACCTGCTGCTCGGGATCTCGGCGCCGCTGTGGACGGTCGTCCTCGGCGCGGTCGTGATGGGTGTGTGCTTCGACGTCTTCGGCGTGCTGTGGAACACCACCATGCAGCGTGAGATCCCGCCGGAGGCGCTGTCGCGGGTCAGCTCCTACGACGCCCTCGGGTCCCTCATGTTCGGCCCCATCGGCCTGATGCTGGCCGGGCCCGCGGCGATCCTGGTCGGGCCGAGGCCCGCGCTGCTCGGCTGCGCCGCCCTCATCCTGCTGGCCTCGCTCGCCGCGCTGCTCTTCCCCGGGGTGCGCGGGCTGCGCGCCCCCGTCCAGGAAACGGAGGCCCCGGCGGCGGTCGAGGCGGTGTGAGAACCGGGTTCTCCCTGGTTGCGGACTTACGGCCCCGCCGTTGACACCCCAGGGAGCGCGTGAAACCGTTCCTACGGCGTACGTCCGCGTGCCATGGAGGTGATCACCGTGTCGACCGGCCGGTTCTACACGACCCCCGTAGGCGAGGCGACCTGGGATGTGCCGATGACCGGCGACGCCCGCTTCACCTGGGAGTACGACGAGAACAGGGAGAAACTGCTTGCCCTGTACCAGAAGGGCAAGGACAAGCAGTGGGACTCGGTCAAACGTATCGACTGGGACATCGAGGTCGATCCGTACGACGCGCTCGGCATGCCCGACCAGTCGCTGGCCATCTTCGGCACCAGGCACTGGGAGAAGATGGACGAGCGGGAGCGGAAGCGGGTGCGCCACCACGCCGCCGCCTGGCAGTTCTCCCAGTTCCTGCACGGTGAGCAGGGAGCCATGATCACCGGCGCCAGGATCGTCGAGACCGTCCCCGACCTGGACGCCAAACTCTACTCGGCCACCCAGACCATGGACGAGGCCCGGCATGTGGAGATCTTCTCCCGCTTCCTGCACGAGAAGCTCGGGCTGGTCTACCCGATCAACGGCAAGCTCCAGGACCTGCTGGGCGAGACGCTCGGCGACTCCCGCTGGGACATGCCCTACCTGGGCATGCAGGTCCTCATCGAGGGTCTGGCGCTGGCCGCCTTCGGCGTGATCCGCGACGCCAGCACCAAGCCGCTGCCCAAGCAGATCCTCGCCTACGTCATGCAGGACGAGGCCAGGCACGTCGCCTTCGGCCGCCTGGCGCTGCGCGACTACTACGCGCAGCTGTCGGCGGCCGAGCTGCGCGAACGCGAGGACTTCGTCATCGAGGGCTGCTACCTCATGCGCGACCGGCTGCGCGGCGTCGAGATCTGGGAGAACTTCGGCATCCCCCGCGCCGAGGCCCAGGAGATGCTCAGGGACTCGCCGTACATCCGGATGTTCCAGAGCCTGCTGTTCAGCCGGATCGTCCCGTGCGTGAAGGACATCGGCCTGTGGAGTGAGCGCATCCGCCAGGCCTACGACGACATGGGCGTCCTGGAGATGTCCAGGGGCGACCTCGACGCCCTCATGCGGCAGGACGAGGAGATCGCCGAGCGGATCGAGGTCGAGCGCTTCGCCGCCGAGGAGGCGGCGCGCCGCCGGGAAGTGGACGAGGTCATCGCCGAAGCCGCGTCCTGACGGCGGGAAAACCCTTTGCCGCTGTTCCGGGCGCCCTGTACCTCTTGTACGGCATGCGGAAATCCGAGCAAGGGAGAGTCGTGCCACCGCGGTCAACCGGCAGGGTGCTCATCTTCGACGCCGACGACACGCTCTGGGAGAACAACGTCCTGTTCGAGCGGGTCATCGACGACTTCCTCGACTGGCTTGAGCATCCGACCCTCGACAGGGCCGAACTCCGCGCCGTCCTCAACGACATCGAGACGGCCAACACGGCGGTCCACGGCTACGGCAGCAAGGTGTTCCTGCGCAGCCTCCGCGACTGCTTCGAGCGGCTCAACGAGCGGCCCACGACCGAGCGGGAACGGCGCCGGATCGACGAGCTGGCGGTCGCGCTCGTCGAGCACCGCGTCGAGCTGGTCCCCGGCGTCGCCGAGACGCTCCTCGACCTCGGCACCCGGCACCGGCTGCTCCTGCTGACCAAGGGCGACCAGGCGGAACAGCGCCGCAAACTGGACGCCTCCCAGCTGGCGCGCCACTTCGACGGCATCCACATCGTCCCGGAGAAGGACATCACCGCCTACCTACGGCTGGCCGAGGAGCACGCGCTGACACCCGCGAGCACCTGGATGATCGGGAACTCCCCGAAGTCGGACATCATCCCCGCCCGGCAGGCCGGAATGAACGCCGTCCTCATCCCCAACGCCCACACCTGGGTGCTCGAACAGGCCACCCTCGACCCCGGCGACCGGGGAGTGCTCACCCTGCGGGCGTTCCCCGAGCTACTGGACCACTTCTGATGGAGGGGAACCGTACGCCATCCGTCTCGTGTGTCTTCGTCTGCCACGACGGCGCGGGCCGGGTGCTGCTCGCCCGGCGCGGCGCGGGCGCGCGGGACGAACCCGGCACCTGGGACTGCGGTGCCGGAGCCCTCGAATACGGCGAGTCGTTCGAGACGGCCGTGGCCCGCGAGGTCCGCGAGGAGTACTCGGCGGACGCGCTCGACATCGAGACGATCGGCGTCCGCAACGTCGTGCGCGCCGTACCCGACTCCCACTGGGTCGCGGTCGTCTTCGCGGTCAGGGTCGACCCCGCCGAGGTCGCGATCGGCGAGCCGCACAAGTTCGACCGGCTCGGCTGGTTCGACCCCGGCGACCTGCCGGAACCCCGCCACTCGCAGCTGCCGGAGACCCTCGCCCTGTTCAGTAGGCCAGGATTCGGTCGCTGAAGCGCTTGAGCGCGAAGGGCGACTTGAACTTCGGGAAGGCGACCGTGTTCACGTCGCCGTCGGAGGTGTAGCGCTCGTCCGGATGGGCCTGCAGCCAGTCGAGCCAGGCGGTCGAGCAGAACTTCGCGCAGTCACCGGTCTTGTCCATCGAACGGATCCTCGGGATGCCCTGCGGGTCGAACTTCTTGCTGAAGGGCGACTCCGCGGGGGTGTACCCGGCCAGGAACACCCCGCCGTAGTCGTAGGAGACGCCTCCGGAGGTCCCCTTGAGCCCCCACGACTTGGTGCTCGGCTGGTTGCCGTACGGCAGGGCGAGCGTGACGGGCTTGGCGGGGATCAGGTCGGTGATGAGCTTGTGCCCCGCGGCGATCTCGGCGGTGACCTGGTCCTCGGGCTTACCCCGCAGGTTCTTGTGGTCCCGGGTGTGGTTGCCGATGTCGAACCCCTTGTCGTGCAGCCACGTCAGCATCTCGGTGCCCTCCTCGGGCGTCGCCTTGCCGAACATGTCGCGCGTCACGTACATGGTGGCGACCGGCCGGAAGCCCGGGTTCCGCTTGGCGACGTCCTCAAGGATGGCCACGGCCGTCCCGGGCTTGGGGACGCCCATCCCGTCCAGTGAGAGCTGGGAGGGAGAGGAGTCGTCGAAGGTGAGCACGACCGGGTGCTTGCCGGCCGGGATGTCCATGCGCCCGGTGACGTACTCGGCGGCCGTCACCGGGACGTAGCCCTCCTTGGCCAGCCGTTCCAGCTCGGTGCGGAACTGCTTCGGGGTGCGGTCGTCCTGGGTGCCGGGCTTGTCCACCACCCGGTGGTACATCAGGACGGGGATCTGCCCCAGTTCGTTGGCGCGGACCTGGGCCGCCGTCACCGCCCTGGACTTGAGCTGGGCCGCCTTCTTGGCCGCGACCGCGGACGCCGAGGCCTTCGCCGCGGGGTCCTTCTCCGCCTTGTCCTGTCCCGAGCACCCGGCGAGCGCGGCTCCCGTCGCCACGGCCACCACAACGACGCCGATCACCCTGAGACGGCCCATCGCATCCCCCTCGCGCGCAGACGATGGCCAGGTGATCCCCCCGGGATTCGCGTGCCGATCTCCACGCGAGGCAAAGCTTCGGAGAGGGCTTACCGGGCGGGGACGGTGTCCAGGCACATCCGCAGGCGTACCAGCGAGCGGCCGTCGTTGCGCCGGATGGTGAACTCGTCGCAGAGCTGACTCATCAGCCACAGGCCGAAGCCCCGCACGGCGTCGGCGGGACGTCGGGGCGGGACGTCACGCCTGCCGAGCGCGCCCACGGTGTCGGTGATGTCGACGGTGACGCAGTCCGCGTCGTGCCGTACGGTCACCGTGCCCTCACCGCCGCCGTGTTCGAGCACGTTGATCACGGCCTCGTTGACGGCGATCAGCAGGTCGTCGAGGCGGTCGTCGCGCAGGCCCGCCAGGGCCGCCCTGCGCAGGAGGAAGTCCCGCAGGGCACCGAGATCCTCATCGATCGGCCACTGCTGTTCCTGGTCGCCGGTCACGCCTTCCCCCTCGACCTCGCCCCGTCCGGTGGTCGTTAGACATCTGCCCGGTCCCCGCCGACTTACGTCCTACAGCGGGGTCTGGCTCGTCAGGATCTCCACCGCCTGTGTGACGGTCGGCTGGACGCCGAATGCCTCGGCGAGACCGGTCAGGTGGAAGATCCGCTTCAGCCGCTGGTGCGGATTGGCCAGCGCGATCCGGCGCCCACGGGCCTGGACGAGCTCGCGCACACCGAGAAGGACCTGAAGGCCGGACGAGTCGCAGAAGCTCAGCTCCGTCAGGTCGACGACCAGGTCACGCGGCTCGGGGCCGACGGCCTCGTGCAGGTCGTGCCGCAGCCGTTCGGCGTTGGTGTAGTCGAGCTCCCCACCCAGGGCGAGAAGGAGAATCCCCTCGGGGGCGTCGCCGGGGACGACGGTTACGCGGACGACCGTGGTCACGGGGCCACCTTTGCGGGCTGTCGGATCGGAAGGCGTCACACGACCGACGCCGTGACCGTCCAGTTTACCGTTGACCGGAAATCCTGTTGGGTGCCTTTTACCAGGCCGCCACGGCTCCGTGGTCCGCGGGGGAATGAATCCCCTCCGGTGGAGGCTGATCGGTAGGCCGCCGCCCGGCGGCCCGACGAAGGAGGACTTCTCGTGCACGTCGACGTCAAGCTCTCACCCGAAGGCGACCTCTACGAGGCGTTGATCGACGGAAGGCACGCGGGACAGCTGGAGTTCGTCCGGCGTGACGGCGTCATCGTCTACACCCACACCGAGGTGGAGGACGAGTTCGGTGGCAAGGGGGTGGGTGGCTCCCTCGTCCGCACGGCCCTGGACGCCGCCCGCGCCGAGGGCGTCCAGGTGGTGCCGCGCTGTCCGTTCGTCAGGCAGTGGATCGACCGGCACCCCGACTACGCCGACCTCGTCAAGGACGCCTGACCCGCTTTTCGGTAGGATCCTGATGTTTCGGGGGAGATAGCGAGTGGAAAATGCGGGTCTTTCTCCGGCTTCTCACCCTTCTCACCCCGACGGTGATCCTGGCGGCCGTGACGCAGGCCCCTCCGGCATCGGCCGAGGCGGCGTGCAGGCCGGGCAGCGGCGTCGACCTGTCCGGCAGGAACCTCACCACGGCCGCCCTGCCCGCCGACCTGACCTGCGCCGACCTGCACGGCGCGACCCTCGACGGAGTACGGCTGCGCGCCCCTCTCACCCGGGCGAACCTCAGGGGAGCCTCCCTCAAGGGGGCCGACCTGTCCACCGTGAGCATGGCGGGCGCCGACCTGCGGGAGGCCGACCTCACCGAGGCGAACCTGCCCGGCGCCGACGCCCGCGGCGCCGACCTGCGTGAGGCGACCCTCGACGACGCCATGTTCGCCTACGCCCACCTGGAGGGGGCCGACCTCCGCGGGGTCCGCATGGTCAGGGCCAAGGCGTACAACGCCCAGTTCGACGGCGCCAGGCTCACCGGGGCCGACCTGCGCGAGGCGAGCGTCTACTACGCGGACCTGCGCCGGGCCGACCTCACCGACGTCAGGGCGGCGGGGGCCAGGTTCTACAACGCGATCCTGATCGACACGGTCTTCCACAGGACCGACCTGACCAAGGCCGAGATGTACTCGACCGCCGCCGACGGGGCCACCTTCCAGGACGCCGACGTCACCGAGGCCAACCTGCGCGACGCCACCGGCCTCGACCTGGCGGGCAGCAAGGGCGTCCCCACCGACCTGCCCGCCCCCGGCGCGAACTGCGAGCCGGGCAGCGGCCAGCGGTACGCGGGCCGGGACCTCACCGGCGTCAGCGACTTCCCTGACGACCTCAGCTGCGCCGACCTGACCGGTGCCCGTCTCGACGGCCTGAACCTGAGTTCCGTACGGCTCGACCGCGCGATCCTGCGCAAGGCGTCGCTGTCCGGGGCCAGGCTCCGCTCCCTCAAGGGGGCCGACCTGCGCCAGGCCCGTCTCATCGGCGCCGACGTCGGCAGCGGTGACCTGACGGGCGCGGACCTCGGCTCGGCCGTCCTGGCCACGGCCAACCTCGGCAGCGCCGACCTCAGGGGGGCCTCCTTCAAGGGCGCCGACCTGCGTGACGCCCGTCTCGGCAGCGCCAAGGGCGACCGGGCCGACTTCACCGGGGCCATGATGGAACACGCCGACCTGAGCAGCGGCCAGTACTTCGACGCGGTCTTCAGGAACGCCTCCCTCATCGGTGCCGACCTGTCCTCCACCCACCTCAAGGGCGCGTCCTTCCAGGGGGCGGACGTCACCGACATGGAGACGGCCAACGTCGACGACGCCGACCTCTCCGGCTCGACGAGCGAGATGCCGGTCGGCTGGGTCGTCGTCCTGTGGCTGCTCGGCTTGGCCGCCGCCGCCCTCGCCGCCAGGATGGCCCTGGGAGTCGTACGGCGCAGGCGGGCCGCCGTACGGGAACGGGCCCGGTTCGAGGACTCCAGGCGTGCGGTCGAGGAGGAGGTGACCTCGCTGGGCGAGGAGATCGACCTGCTCGACCAGGCGGGCACCGACGCCGAGGCGGCCGACTGGCACGAGGCCCTCGACGCCTACGACGCGGCGAAGGCGGCGTTGGCGGCGGCGAGGGACGAGGCCGGGCTGAAGGCGGTCAGGGACATCGTGCACCGGGGACGCGACGCGCTGACCAGGCCCGGGGGCACTCGTCGCAAGGGCGGCGGAAGGCGGGAACAGCGTTGATCTCCTGGTTTTCCTCCCCTGCGCCTACCCAAAAATACGCATATTTCCTGATCGTGCGGGCTTTGGGGAAGATCGTCCCCGGGTGGGTGCGCCGCCAGAGGTTTCCGGGGGTTATGGTGAAGCGGGAACGGCCATGAGGCCCGACTCGTCGCGCATTGCGGCCGTTTGGATGCGAGCCGTACGGCGTGATGTTTAGAATCACCCGGTTGACGGTGATTGGCCGCTTCGGCTTGTCGCCCAAACCGGATCATGGCCCGATCCCTTGCTAGGCTGCAGGGAAAACGTTGGAACCGGGCGTTGTCTCACCCCGGCAGGTGAGACCGTCAAGAAGTGGGGTCACACCGTGAAGAAGCTGCTCGTTCTCGCGCTCGTCGCGCTTGGGGGACTGCTGATCTGGCGCAAGGTGCAGGCGGACCGCGCCGAGCTCGACCTGTGGACTGAGGCCACAGGAAGCGAGAACTGAACAACGCGGCTACCGATTCGGGTGCTTTCATGGTCCTTGCCCACGATGGGGGAACGCTCCCCATCAGGCTCGTCTGCCTGGATCTGGCGGGCACCACGATCGGCGATGTCGTCATGGTCGAACGGGCGTTCGCCGAGGCGATCGCCACACAGGGAATCGTGCCCGGGACCGGCGCGTACGCACGTGCCATGGTGCACGTACACCGGTCCCGGGGCCGCTCCACACTGGACGTCTTCCGGGGCATCTTCCCCGACAACGAGGCTCAGGCCCAGGCGGCCAATCTGACCTTCGAGCGCTCCTACGAGGGCGCCATCGGCCGTTCCGGCCTCGTCCCGGCGGCCGGCATCGTCGAGACGTTGGACACACTCCGCGACGGCGACGTCAAGGTGTGCCTGACCACCGGCTTCAGCCGCTCCCTGATCAGCCGGGTGCTGGCCGACCTGAGCTGGTCCGACCGGTTCGACCTCGTGCTCTGCACCGAGGACGTCGGCCGTGGCCGCCCGATGCCCGACATGGTGCTCAGCGCGCTCCTGCGCCTTCGTGTCCAGGACGTCCGCCAGGTCGCGGTGGCCGGAGACTCGGAGAACGACATGCTCTGCGGACGGCGCGCAGGAGCCTCGGTCGTCGCCGGGATCATGACCGGGGCCCACAGCAGGGAACGCCTCCTCAAGGGCGGCGCCACCCACATCCTGGACTCCGTCAGGGACCTGCCCTCCCTGGTCCTGACCGACCGTCCCGCCGAGACCCCCGTGGGCGCCTCCGCCCGCTGACCCTTCTCCGGGTGGTCATGCGTCAAGTGGCGTCGGAGGGCGTCCAGTTGCTACCGTGTACGCCTGAAGCAGGTCGCGAGCGCACTTCCACATGCCGGTCGGCGACCTGGTCTCGGGGCCTTAGCTCAGTTGGCAGAGCGCCTGCTTTGCAAGCAGGATGTCAGGAGTTCGAATCTCCTAGGCTCCACTCGCTTTCATGTCTCTGACCAGCCTGAACGGCTCGTCTTCCTCCCATGGAAATGATCTTCGCTCCCTGGGTGGGAGGAATTCGGGAGATCGTTTCCCGCGGCCCGAGACGGGACCGTACCCGATGCGCGGGGGCCTCCCTGCCGACTCGTCGAGTTCGCATGTCGTCGTCGGTAGGGCGACCTGGTTCGGACACCACGGTTGGAGTCGGTGCCACGGCGAGATCCTTCATGTGGGTGCTCATGATGGCCGGACAGGCTGCGTTGCGCGCGCGGACCAGGTGGAGGGCCGTGACGACGGACGAATTCGGTGCTCGCCGTACGGGGGTGGGACCCTTCGCTCCTGGAGATCGCGTGGACAGGCGTGCCGGCGCCCCCCGGGAATCGCCGACCATGCTCGCGCCCTTACCCGTACGGCCTCCTACGGCCCCGGGTAGAAGCCCGGAGAGCCCAGCTGTTCGAACCAGCTCGGTGGTTCGGGCGCGGTGAACGCTTTGGTCATCGCGTCCAGCCAGGCGGCGAACGTGGGGAAGTCCGGGGTGGAGTTGGCCGGGTCCTCCCAGTCCCCGCCCTCAACGTAGCGGGCACGCCCTTCCTGGTCGTCGTAGTGGTGGTGGTAGACCGGGTATTCGCCGTCCGCGTCCGGCTGGGTGACGTCGAAGCACCAGACCGCCTCGTTGTCCGCGTCGGCGAGGGCGAAGCCGACCAGGTGGTTGGTGGACAGCCACCGGCCGTCGCCGCGGTCCACATGCTCGGGCATGTGCACGAGATCGGAGTTCAGCTCGACGACGGCATCGTCACCGACGACGACGAACTCGATGTACCGGTCGGATGAGGCGTCCCAGCGCTTACAGGAAAAGGTGTTGTGCTCGGCGAGGAAAGCCCGGTAGCTGGGCGGGGCCGTCCAGTCGATGGTTCCGAAATGGGGCTTCAGCCCTGTCTCGCGGTCGCGGACGGCTTCGGTGGAGGCGGGCTCCGACGCCGTGATGACGACCGTTCCGGATTTGGCGGCGCGGTGAAGGATTGCCAGACTCTCGGCTATCGACATCGTGGTCCTTGGTCGGTTGTTCGTACGGCTACGCGGGTGTGGCCCGATAACAGCTTCTGGCCGCACCAATCCGTGTGGCCTCAAAGGATGCTAGTCCTCATGAGGTTGCTCCCGGTTATGTGAAAACGGCAAGGTCTCCGGCCGTGCGACTCTTCGACGGTGTGTCGGCGTTCAACTCGCAGAGTCGGGGCCACACCGCCGTACGCACCAGGACCACAGGACGCGCCTCGTGTGACGATATACCCTCACTCCGTACCTACGGCGCATATGACGCATATGGCGAGGACGTCGACCGCCGCTCACGAGCCTGCCGTCGTCGGACGGCCGCGTGATCACACCATTCGGAGGGATGCGATCACATTTCCCTCGGTTGTCACTCTCGTCCGGAAATTCAGGTGTGACGCGTCACGGGAATCGGTAGCGTTGCATGCAGTTCATCGGGCCTGGAGACGGTGCGGGTCGAAGGACATCGGTTATCTCTTCAAATCAGATGCCGCCGGTGTCCGCCCTCATATCCGTGCCTTCTCTCGGCCCGATGAGCTGGTCAGGTCTGGTGCCGGCACGGGTCGAAGCCTCGTCGGTTATCCACTGTTAATGGGGTTGTCGCAGGTTCGAGTCCTGTCCGAAGTTTCGGCTTCGGTAGCTCAGTCGGTAGAGCGCCAAAAAGGCCGGTGGGCGTCCCCATATCCGTGACGGCTCCAGACCTGATCGTTCATCGGTCTGCCGGTGGCGTGGGTCGAATCTCGATCGGTTATCGCTCTGTAAAAGCGGAGACCCGGGTTCGAATCCCGGCGCCGCCTTCTGGTGGTGTGGTGCAGCGGCCCAGCACGTTCAACGGCCGGTCGGTCTCTCCACATCCGCGTCGCCGGAAGGGCTGATGAACGGGGAGAGCGGGTCGAATCCAGTCGGTTATCACATGGTGAATGCAGGTTCGAGTCCTGTCGGGTCAGCTCGCCTGATCCATCGCCCAGCTTGGTAGGGCACAGCCGGTCGGAGATCCCACATCCGCTCTCCCTTTTCGCGTATCCGCCTCTGGGCGGGTCGAACGGAAGGAAACGCCCATGGCTCCCCGTGATCCCCTCGCCGCGGTGTCGACGGTCGCGACCCCGCAGTCTCAGCCGATCCCCGGCCGCAGCGACCAGGTGCCCAACGCCGCGGGCGGCTACGTGTTCGCCAAGGATCTGTGGACCCGCCTGGAGGACTTCCTCATCCTCGGCACGACGGGCGGCACCTACTACGTGGGTGAGGACAAGCTGACGGCGGAGAACGCCGGCGTGTTGTTCCAGGCGATCGCCGAGGACGGACCGCGCGTTGTGCGGCTGCTCACGGACATTTCAACGGCTCGCCCGCCGCGCGCTCCGAAGCCGCGGCCGGCGCTGTTCGCGCTCGCTGCCTGCTACGCCCGGGGGGACGCCGACACGCGCCAGGCGGCGAAGTCGGCACTTGCGAAGGTCGCCCGGACGACGGACCATCTGGCGCAGTTCTTCGGCTACTACAAGAACCTTGGCGGGAAGCCGACCTCACGCGGTACGGCGCCGCGGGTGGGCCGGTCGCTTCGGACGGCGCTCGGCTCCTGGTTCCTGCGGGATGACCCGGACCACGTGGCGTTCAAGGCGGTGAAGGCGCGGCAGCGTAAGACGCCACAGGGTGAGGCGTTCGACCTGCGGGACGTGCTGCGGATCGCCCACCCTGCCGCTGACTCCGAGCAGCGGAAGGCCTTGTTCGGGTGGATCGCCGGAAACGTCACCGATGACGAGGCGCGTGACGAGCTGCCGGCGGTCGACCGGTTCCTCACCGCGAAGGCCGTCACCACAGTCGACCAGGCCGTCCGGGTCGTGACGGAGGCGCGGGTGCCGTGGGAGTTCCTCCCCGACGCGATGCTGCGCGAGCCCGCCGTGTGGGAGGCGCTCATCGACACCGTCGGCATGACCGCCCTCATCCGCAACCTGGCCCGCATGACCCGGATCGGCGCGCTCAAGCCCCTCGGCGACGCCACCGGCCGGGCGATCGCCAGGCTCACCGACCGTGACGCGATCCTCAAGGCGCGCATCCACCCGATGGACGCCTGGCTCGCACTCCGCGTCTACAACTCGGGACAGGCGCAGCCGAACCCGCGCGCCGACCGGCAGGTGTGGCAGCCGGTGCCGGCGGTCTCCGACGCGTTGGAGGAGACGTACGAGCTCGCCTTCGGCGCCGTCGAACCCTCGGGGAAGCGACTGCTGGTCGCCGTCGACTCGTCCGGATCGATGAGCTGGGGCGGTGGGGTGCGGGTCGGCGGGTCGCCGGTCGGCTCGCCGTACGAGGTCGGTTGCGCCATGGCTGTCATGCTCGCCCGCATCGAGCACGGCGACGTCCACGTCATCGACGTCGACACCGATGTCCACCCCTCCAAGGTGACGCCGCGCACGAACCTCCGGGAGATCTCCACCTGGAGCCCCTCGGGCGGCGGCACCGACCTGTCGCTCCCGTTCGTCTGGGCGCGGCGTGAGCGGTTCCACGCCGATGGCATCGTGGTCTTCACCGACAACGAGACGTGGGCCGGCCGTACTCACCCGTCGCAGGCGCTGCGCGCCTACCGAGACAGCGTCAACCCGCGGGCCCGGGTCGTGGTCGCGGCGATGACCGCTGCCGGCTACTCGATCGGTGAGCCGGACGACGAAGGCGTGTTGAACATGGCGGGTGTGGACGCGTCGCTCCCACTGGTCATCAACGGCTTCGTGCGCGCGTAGAACCGGACCGGAGCCCCGGCCCACCGACCAAGGGGGCCGGGGCCTCCGGTCGGTCCATGTCGCGCCAGAAGAGGTCGGCCCGTCGTTTCAAGCTCCGGTGCGGCATTCCGTCCGATGAATGAGGACGCGATCGTCCGACATCCGTATGTGATTCACGGGTGGCACGATCTTCATCGCCTGCTTTAGCCGAAGGAGCGTTATGAAGCGTCTCAGCGTCGTCGTCGCGCTTGGTGTGTTCGCGGCTTTACTCACCGATACCGGAACCGCTCTTGCCGCGCCGCCTGTAGAGCCGGTCCAAGCTCTCAGGAAGCAGTTCGTGGCCGGACGGGGCGTCTTGGTCTCCGAGACGAGCCGGACGACCGTCAAGGCGTCGAAGGAGACCTACACCAGCCGAACCACCGGCACGATCGCGTTCGGGAAGCCCGGAGTGGTCGGTTACGACCTCACCGAGAAGGTGAAGATCACCCCAAAGAACAGGGCCACTCTCAGCGCCGACGAACTGGAAACCATGAGGACCCCCCTCCGTGCGGTCAATGTGGGGCGCTACACCTATGTCCAGGGTTTCGAGTGGGGGCCGATGCCCGAAGGAACGAGTTGGATCAGGTTCGGCAAGAGCGCGACCTGGCAGTGGTACGGCCAGCGCGGCGAACAACGCGTTGACGTCCTCAGCCCCGCGAGGCTGAAGTTCGTGATCTCGAAAGCCACCTCCTTCCACTCGGGTGAGTATCGCGGCACCCTCAGAACCGAGGATCTGTACGCCGAGCGGGGCCCCATGAACCCGGAAAAGCTGAAGATCTCGTTCAGACTGTTCGTCGACAGGAACGGAATTCCCGTCCGCCTGGTCACGCGGTACGCGGAAACCGAACAGGAATTCAGGCCCAAGGGCAAGACGGTCACGAGAACGTACGACAGCGTGGTGGACACCCGGTACCACCACTGGAACGCGAAGGTGAAGGTCGTCGCCCCTCCGGAGGCCGAGGTCGTGGACTTCGGTGACCTGCCGATAAACCAGTCGCGCTGGGGCGAGGAGTCGCTGAAACTCAACTCTGCGGGACCGCTTGAGAAGTGCGCCAACCTCGTTCCCTGCCGACGGCCGTTCAGGATCCCCAACTGAACGGAACACGTGTCCACCGTTCCCACGATCCATATCGTGCCGAAACGGCGGGGTGTGGGCTCGTGCGCTTTTCGGCTAGTCCTTCTGGCGACCCGCGCGGTACTCGCGGATCGCCAGAACGACCGCGAGGACAAGAATCACGATCACGGGGGCGGATCGTGCGAGCAGATCCCAGCCCCTCTCGCCGTCGGAAACGGACAGCGCGATATAAGTCGGCAGCGCGATCACGCCGACCAGGACGACCTTCCACCAGATCATTCCCTTGAGTCGTTTCATGAGAGTGTTCGCTCCGGCTCCTCTGGTCAGGCGAGAATCAAGAAAGGTCGTTTTCTGGTTCGTTCTCCGAACCTGCTCCGACGAGCTCTCCTCCGGCTGTCGTCGTTCCCGTTTTGTGGTCGACTTTTCTTTGACGATAACTCCCGGATGCGCGCCGGCGGCGTGGCGATGCTGTGCGGGTTGCGCGGAAAACCGATGACACGGTCTTTCGTGGAGGTACCGAGACCAGGACGCCGTCTGTGAACGTCACTGTCGGAGCAGGTTGCGGCCACGGCCTCGAAATATGACCGGAGAGTCGGCTCCGAACCGAGAACCCCGGGCCGTCGGTGCCCCGTGAACGCCGGGACACAATGGTTCCGTGAACGTCGCCACGCCTGTCTCCGTCGCTGTCGCGGTCGCCGCCGAGTACGGTGTGCGGGTCGATGAGCCGGTGGTGTCGAAGGACTCTTCCAGCGTTCGGGTGCATCTTCGTCCGGCGCCGATCGTGGCCCGTGTTCCCACGGTCACCACGTTCGGCAGGCCGCGACCGGCCGGGCGCCGGCGGATCTGCACGCGACTCTTCGCGACTGTCCCGGAGAGTTGCCGTATCTCGGACCGGCGCTTGAGGAGACCGTCCTCCTTCTCGACCTGCTGGACTCGCGGGATCACCCGGGCCGGGGGACGTACGCCGAACTGCGCGAGGAACTCGATCTGCTGCGCGCCGAATCACACCGCCGGCAGGGTCCTGTCCAGGCCGTTCACGGAGACGCGCACGCGGGGAACCTCCTGGCGACCCCTGACGGGCCGCGCTGGATCGACTTCGAGGAGGCCTGTCTCGGTCCGGTGGGCTGGGACCTCGCATGCATGCTCGGCTCGGGGCGGCGGGCCGTACAGGAGTATGGGGTGGATCCGGACGATCCGGGGTTTGGGCCGTTCCTGCGGGCTCGGCGGTTGCAGGCCGCGCTCTGGATGCTCGCCAAAACGCTGAGCTTCCCCGAGGAGACGCCCCGGGCGCTGGCGGTCCTCGACGACTGGCGCAGGAACAGGTTCTCCTGAACGCGCCCGAGGGGGGACGGCTCGCGGCTCAGATCCAGCCCTCCTCCCAGGCGCGGTGGGCGGCAGCGTGGCGGGAGCCGACGCCGAGCTTGGCCATGGCCGCCGACAGGTAGTTGCGCACGGTGCCCGGAGCCAGGTGGACCTGGACGGCTATCTCCTTTATCGAGGCCCCGGTCCGGGAGGCCCGCAGTACCGCGAGTTCCCGGTCGCTGAGCGGACAGGCGCCCTCGGTCAGGGCCGTGGCGGCGATCTCGGGGTCGACGTAGCGCCGTCCGGCGGCGACATCCCGGATGATCTCCGCCAGCCTCGTCGCGGGGGTGGTCTTGGGCACGAACCCGCTCACCCCGACTGACAGCGCACGGCGCAGTACCCCGGGGCGGGCGTGTCGTGTCACCAGAATGATCTTGATAGGGGAGTTCGCCCTGATCTCCTCGGCGGCACGCAGGCCGTCGGCCGGTGGCATCTCCAGGTCCAGCACGGCGATGTCGGGCCGATTCTCAAGCGTCAGCCGTACGGCGTCGGCGGAAGTGGCCGCCTCGGCGATGACGGTCAGGTCGTCCTCCAGCCCCAGTAGTGCGACCAGGGCACCCCTGACCAGGTCCTCGTCATCAGCGACCAGCAGCCGGATCATCACATCTCCTCGATGGGCACGCGGGCCGTCACGACGAAGCGGTCGCCGTCGTGCCGCCAGGTCAGCTCGCCTCCGGCGGTCGGCAGCCGTTCGGCGAGTGACCGCAGGCCGGTACCCGTGTCCGCGTCGGGCCGTTCGGACACACCGTCGTTGGTGACCGTGAGACGGGCCAGGCCGTCGGCGGTCCGGTATTCGATCTCGGCGTACCGGGCGTGGCTGTGGCGCAGCACGTTGGTGGTCGCCTCCCGCACCACAAGCCCCAGCAGGTGCCGTCCCGGGCCGGGAGGAAGGGCGGGGTCGAGCTTCGTCCGGGCGTCGACACCGGCCGAGGTGAGCACCCTGGTCGCGTTCGCGATCTCCTCCTCGAACGTGACACGGCGGTATCCCTGGACAACGGCCCGGGTGTCGCGCAACGCGTCCGCGGCGAGCCGCCGTACCTCCCGCATCTCCGCGGTCGCACGCGAGGGGTCGGCCTCGGCCAGCCGCGCCGCCAGCTCGCTCTTGAGCGCGATCACCTGCAGGTGGTGGCCCTGGATGTCGTGCAACTCGGCGGCGAACCGCAGTCGTTCGTCCTTGACCGCCAGCTCCGCGGACAACCGGCGGGCGGCGTTCAGCCGCTCGGCGACGTCCCACGCCCACAGCATCCCGAGTGTGACCCAGCCGCTGAGGATCATCAGCCCGGCGGGGAAGGCCGCCGCGAAGACCGATCCCCGCCCCGTGATCCCGCCGAGTACGGCCACACCCGCCGCAGCGGTGACGATCAACAGGCGGCGGCGCCGGGGCGACAGGAAGGTCGCGGTGATCGCGACCATCATGGCCGGGCCGAACGACCAGAGCCCGCGGTCCTGCAGGGCGAGCAGGATCACCCCCAACATCACGGAGCCCGCGCCACCGGCCACCAGCCACCACACCGGGGTCGTGACAGACGGAGACCCGTGGGGGAGGCGCGGAAGCCGACGGCTGACGGACACCGCGACGGCCGTCACCGTCAGTGCGAGGGCGGCGACGGCGGCGAGCCGTACCGCGACCGGTACCGCCGGGTCCATGATCCGGCTCCTGACGCTGAGGGTCAGGAAGAACACGGTGACGCCGATGAGGCTCCACCAGGTGGAGCGACGGAGGTTCGTCAGTCCCGCCCCTGGATCGACCGGTACGTCACGCACACGGCCATTGTCCACTGATGACAGATGTCATGCGATCACGTGTGGTTTCGGCGCTACCGACAGGCATCCGCGTCGAAGAGCCTGGAGGCCCCACACGAAGGAGCCTTTCGATGCGCCTCTCGACGCCCTCCACACGCTGGATCGACGCACTGAAAGGCCGCTGGCCGACCGCCGTCGCCGTCGGCCTGGCGTTCCTCACCCTGGACGGTGGGGCCGGGAACCTCGCGCAGATCCTGCCTCTCCTGCCGCTGCTCTACCTCGTCGTCGCCAAGCTGGACCGCCCCGCGCTGTCATGGCCGCTGCTCGGCGTCGGCACGGCGATCGTCATCGGGTCGCGACTGCTGAACCTGGTCGCGCCGTCCACCGTCCTATTCGCCCTGGCGCTGGCCGTACTGGTGTGGGGCGTGCTCGACGGGCACGCACGCCGCTCCGGCGAGTTCAGGCTCCAGGCGCTCGGCATGATCGGGTACGGCGCGCTCGCGCTGGCCGGGTTGGCCCTCGACCCGGAGGCCGGCCGGTACATCGTGGGGGCCGGATGGCTGCTGCACGGAGTCTGGGACTTCGCGCACCTGCGCCGTGGCAGGGTCGTGGCCCGCTCCTACGCCGAGTGGTGTGGCGTGTTCGACGTCCTGATCGGCCTGGGCCTGATCTTCCTGCCGTGACATCTGGAAACCGTGGCACCTGGAAACCGTCAGAGTCTCAGGTTCTCGTGCGGATCCAACTCCGTCAGGCCGGACCGGATCGCCTCCGCCTCCTGGTCGAGCAGGTCGCGTGTCCTTGTTCCCCAGTCGGCGGTTATCCGGAAACCGTCTCCCGTGAAACGCGGGAAGACGTGCAGGTGGAAGTGGAAGACCTCCTGGAACGCCGCCTCCCCGTCGGCGAGGAGGACGTTCACGCCCTCACATCGCAGACCGGAGCGCCGCAGGGCCCGGCCCATCCGGTGGCCGGTCCGCCACACGTACGTGCTCGTCTCCTCGTCGAGGTCCTCCAGCCCTACGGCGTGGACGCGCGGGATGACGAGGAGGTGACCGGGGGTCACGGGCCCTATGTCCATGATCACCATCACCCGGTCGTCCGCGTGGGGAACGCTCGCCTCGGCCTCGCCGCGAACGATCGCGCAGAACACGCAGCCCGGTCCGCCGGTTTTTTCCATGGTTCACATGATGGCAGTGACGGATTCTTTTCGCTCGGTAAGCACGGGTCACAATAATGCTTTCCGGGTATCTGTATGGCATTTCAAAAAATGTCATTCGGTCTGGCCGGCGTCCATCCCGACAAGAGAAAGCAGGGTTCCAGAAAGGACTGTTGTGAGATTATCGAGCAGGCTCGGGGGACTGGTGACCGCTGTGGTTCTGGCGGCCTGCGCCTTCGTTCCGGTGGCGCAGGCCGCCCAGAGCGCCTCGCCGAAGGTCATCATCGCCTTCGAACGGCCAACTACATCCTGACGGGCGGTTGGCAGGGCTTCCCGCAGTGGGACGGGTACCACCGGCGTCTACCACGGCGGCCCCGACGGCAGGGGGCGCTGGCCTCCCACCTCGTGAACAACTCGCCAGTCGGCGCACCGGAGGGAGACCGCGTCACCATCCGATGACCACTCCGGCCGCTCGCCCCGGCGGGCGGCCACCGGATCGTACGGCGATTCCCCGAAGCGGCCATATGGAAAGTGCAGGCGGGGAAGACTGAGGGGGACAGACGGTTCCCACTTCTTCGAGGTGCGCGATGAGCGCTGTTCCCCCCTGGGCTGTACGGCTGCGCGCTGCCAGGCGCGGCAAACTGTGGACCCAGCGGGAGCTGGCCCGGGAGCTGGCTGAGGCCGCGGATCCGCGAACCCGTGCCCGGTTGCCCGAGCGGGAGTCCCTGATCCGCATGATCAAGAACTGGGAGGCGGGCAAGCACCGGCCCAAAGACCCGTATCCCATGCTGTACTGCCGTGTGTTCGGCACCGATGAGTCCGCGTTGTTCAGTGATGACGACGATGACACCTCTGTCCGGCTTGATGAGGAGACGGAGGCGCTGGAACTGGCCCGCAGGGTCGCCGCCAGTGATGTCGGTGGTGAGACCCTCGACCGGCTGGAAGGGGTCGTTGACGATCTCGCGACGGCCTACCAGGGGACATCACCGGCGGAGTTGCTCGGCCGGATACGGCAGCACCTGGCCTATGTCTCACACCTGGTCGACGCGAAGAAGACCCTTGTCGAGCATCGTCGCCTTCTCGCGGCCGGAGGCTGGCTGTCCCTGCTGGCCTCCACCTGCCATATCGACCTTCGCCAGTTCGAGGCCGCGGCGACGTGGCTTCGGACGGCCACACAGCTGGCCAGGCACGCCGAACACCCCGAGATCGCGGCATGGTGTCTGGAGACGGAGGCCTGGCAGGCCGTCACGACCGCCGACTACCGCCGAGCCTTGTCCCTGACCCAGGGAGCCCAGGCTTTGGCGCCACGGAGAAGTTCCGCCTTCATCCAGGCGACCGCGCAGGAAGGCCGGATATGGGCGCGGCTCGGGTCAGGTCCTGAGACACGTGACGTGCTGAACCGGGTCGCCCGGCTGGTCTCGCCGTTGTCGGCGCCCGATCGTCCGGAGCACCACTACCGGTACGACCCCTCGAAGAGCGAGGCCTACGTCGCCACCACGTTGTCATGGCTCGGCGACCCGGCGGCCGTGCCGTACGCCCGGCAGGTGGTGGCGCGGATGGAGGCGGATGTCCCGTTCCGCCCGCGCAGGGCGGTGTCCGCGCGTCTCGACCTGGCTCTGGCCTTGTCGGCCGACCAGCCCGACGAGGCCGGTCGGCTCGTCCTCGAAGCCATGACGAGCGGTGTGCTGGTGCCGTCCAACCACTGGCGGGCGAACGAGGTGATCAGCGCCATCGAGACCCGCGGCCTTCCCGGGACTTCCGACCTGCGTGAGGCCTATCGAGGGTTGTGGAGCTGAAACAGGGTGGCGAGTCACAGCGGTACGGCGAAGGCGGCGACGAGGACGGCGCAGCCGAGGAGGGCGGCTCCCCATCTCCATCCGGCCGGTACGGAAGGCCTGCCGGCCAGCGCCAGTACGGCCAGGCCGAGCACCCCGACGATCACCCGGGGCAGGACCGCCCTGCCGGACAGCGCCGCCTGAAGGACGAAGCCGTGCGCCGTCACGAGCATGAGAGAGATCAGCACCCATCCGGGTACGACGTTCCGCTGAACGCCTCCCAGCATGTCGACCAGCCAGGCCACGAGGCTGACGACGATCGAGACGATGGGAAGCGTCAGGAGCGCCTCCAGCCTCGACACGTATCGATCCGCCTCGCCGATCGCATTCCAATGGACAGGGACCACCGCGTCGGCCGGTACCTGGCTGAAGGCCCACACCGACAGCGCCGTCGTCAGCAGCGGTCCGCAGGTGAGTAATGCGAGCTTCCACAATGTGGAGCGAGAGCCATGTGATTCATCCACGCCGAACCCGCTTCTCCTGGGCTGTTGTTACTTTTCTGTGACGACGAGGAGGATTGTCCGGAAGGCTGGTCATTCCTGGTCGTGGAGACCATCTCAAAAAGGTCGTAGGCCCCGGGTAAAGCATTTCCGGTGATGAGACGGCTCCACGGAGACCACGGCGCACGGGCCACCGTGGCCTCGGTCCTTCGGCGCAGAAGCGATCCGCCGCACGATACAGAGATCACGATCGGCGGCCCCGGGGCGAACCCGATCTGACCACCGGCTCCGGACCGGCAGAACCGGCTCAGGGCCGGGCCGGAACAGGCTTCGGACCGGCCGGAAAAGCAGAGGTGTTTCCGAGTTCGTCTCGGCCATACTGCTCCGATGCGACATCTCGCCTACCCCAAGATCCCCGCCGCCGACCGGGCCGGTGGGGGCACCGCCGGAGGTCCGTGGGTGGCCACCGAGAAGGTCCACGGGGCCCAGATGGTGATCGCCCATGACGGCGAGGGCCTGTCGGTGGGCAAGCGCAAGGCGTGGTTGCGTGACGACGAGCCGTTCTTCGGCTGGCAGCTCCTGCGCGCCGCCTTCGCCGGGGCCGTTGAGGCCGCCCTGGCCCGCGGTGGTTCGGCGGTGCGTCTCTACGGCGAGCTGTACGGCGGCCACTACCCCCACCCCGGCGTCTCCCCGGTGCCGGGCGCGTCCCCCGTCCAGACGGGCGTCTGGTACAGCCCCGGGATTCGCTTCGCCCTTTTCGACGTGCTGCGTCACGAGGGGCCGGACGACCCCGGGACCTTCCTGCCCTACGCGGACATCGCCTCGATCGCCGCCGACACCGGTCTCGACGTCGTGCCGCTTCTCGCCAGGGGGAGCCTGACGGATCTCGACGGTCTGCCCCGCCGTTTCCCCACCCGTGTGCCGCGGATGCTCGGCCTGCCCGAGGTGCCGGACAACACGGCCGAGGGAATCGTCCTGCGGCCCGACACCCCCCTGCCTCCCGCGCGCCGTCCCGCCCGCAAACTGAAGATCGAGGAGTTCGACGAACGGCGCTTCGACCAGAGCCGTCCCTGGGACCCGCAGGTGATGCTCTCCCCGGAGGAGCTACACCGGATCGCCCTGGAGATGGTCAACGGGCCACGGCTGGCCGGGGCACGGTCCAAAACGGGGCCTTCCTCCCTCGACGAACTCCTGGACGAGGTGGTCCTCGACGTCATGGTGGACCTGTCCGACGCCTTTCCCGCGACCACGGCGGCCCTCGACGACCGCGCGGAGGCCGCGTTGCAGGCCCACGTCCGCAGGGCCGCCGAGGCTCTGGCCGGGGGCTGACGGGCCGTCGGCCGGCCCGGGGACAGGGGAGTTCGGAACGGACCTGTCCATGGTTTCGTACGGCCGGCGGCGCGGCGCGTCCACGTGCCGTTCCGTCTCGGAGACACACGGATTGCCCTCTGTATCATATACGATCTTCTATGTTATGTTGGCCCGGTGTCCACCACCGACTCCACCACGGCAACCGCGCGCGCGGCGAGGGTCGTCACCGTCACCGGTGACCTCGCGCCGGACGCCCTCGGCGCGGTCATGCCCCACGAACATCTGCTGAGCGACTTCAGCGACGGGACCGAACCGCGGGAACCGCTCACCATGGAACTGCTCGGCGAGGTCAGTCTGGGCCTCCCCAACAGGGACAACCTGCTTCTCGGCGACGAGGCGCTGGCCGTCCGCGAGGCCACCGCGTTCAAGCAGGCCGGGGGCGGCACGCTGGTGGACGTCACCACCCCCGACCTCGGGCGTGACCCGGCCGCGCTGCGCCGTATCGCCGAGGCGACCGGCCTGGCCGTCGTCATGGGCGCGGGACGACACCGCCCCACCGGTTCCGGCGACGTCGACGGGCTCACCGAGGAGATCGTCAGGGACATCACCGAGGGCGTGGACGGCGTGCGCGCGGGCGTCATCGGCGAACTCGGCGCACTCGACCCCGACGAGCCCACGGGACGCGCGATCCTCGTCGCGGCGGCGCGGGCCTCCGCGGCCACCGGTGCCGCGATCACGCTCGACCGCTCCGCCGACCCCGCGACCCAGCGGCGGGTGCTCGACCTGCTCGCCGAGGAGGGCGCGGACCTCACGCGCGTCGTCGTCGGGCACTGCGACCCGCTCTCCCCGCGCCCCGACGAGCTCGAACCGCTCCTCGAACGCGGGGTGTTCGTGCAGTTCGACCAGCTCGGCAGGCTGCCGTCCGTGTTGAGCGTCTCCGACGACCAGGACGTGGCGACGGCCGTGGTCGAACTGGCGCGCAGGGGACACGCCGAGCGGGTCCTGCTGTCGCAGGACGTCTCGACCAAGTCGCACCTCCTCGCCTACGGCGGCGGCGGGTACGGCTTCATCCTGCAGCAACTCGTTCACTACCTGCGGATGGTCGGCGCGGACGACGCCCTCATCGAGACCGTCACCGTGCGCAACCCGAGGCGACTTCTGACCATCACGACCCCGAAGGCAGACTCGTGAGCCGCTACCCCTTCGAGATCCCGAACATCGCGGGCAAGGCGCTGACCGTCACGGGCCCGGTCGACCCGTCGACGCTCGGGGAGACGCTCATGCACGAGCACGTCTTCGTCGACCTGCGGCGCCCGGCGCGCTTCCGCCGTCCCGGAGAGGACTCCCCGGAGGCCGCCGAGCCGCTCACCCTCGCCAACCTCGCCCGCACGCGTCACGGGTTCCCCAACGCCGACAGTGACGCGATGGGCGACTTCGACGAGATGCTGACGGAGGTGCTCGCCTTCGCCGACGTCGGGGGAGGCACCCTGGTCGAGGTCTCGCCCATCGGCGTCGGCCGCGACCCCGAGGGCCTCCTGCGGCTCTCCCGGGAGAGCGGGCTCAACGTCGTCATGGGCGGCGGCTGGTACACCCCGACCTTCCACCCGGAGAACATGGACGAGCTCACCGTCGACGACCTCACCGACATCATCGTGCGCGACGTCGTGCTCGGGGTCGGCGAGACCGGCGTCCGCTCGGGCATCATCGGCGAGGTCGGCGCCGACTCCGCGCCGCTGACCGAGAACGAGCTCAAGAGCGTGCGCGCGAGCGGCCGGGCGAGCAGGATCACCGGCGCCCCCATCACCTTCCACGTCGGGGGAGTCGGCGAGGAGAAGATCGCCGTGCTCGACATCCTCGACGAGGAGGGCGTCGCCCCGACGAACGTCGTCATGGGCCACTGCATGGAGGCGGTGACGAACCCCTCGCTCGCCGAGCGTCTCGTCGCCCGTGGCGCCTTCATCGAGCTGGACTTCCTGGCCTCGCCGGGAAGCCCGTGGGGACACCTCTTCCTGACCAGCGACCACAAGGTCGTCCGGGGCGTCGCGGACCTGATCGAACGGGGCTACGCGGACCAGATCGTGCTGGGTCACGACGTGTGCCAGAAGATCCAGCTCAGGAAGTACGGCGGCAAGGGGTACGACTACATCTCGCGCTACTTCCTGCCCGCGCTGCGTGAACTCGGCGTCGGCGACGAGGTCATCCACAAGATCATGGTGGAGAACCCCGCCCGCGCCCTCGCCTTCGCCGAACCCCGCTGAACCCGGCCGCCGAACCCGGTGGATCATCAGTACGGCCCGCATCCGATGACCGGACGCGGGCCGTACTCGGATAGCGTCGGTACATGCGGCTTCATGTGGGATGCGCGATGTGGACGAACACCTCATGGCAGGGGCGTTTCATCCCCCATCCCCTTCCGCAGAAGGAACGGCTGCACGCCTACGCGAGCCTGTGCAACGCGGTCGAGGGCAACACGACCTTCTACGCCACACCCGCGAGGAACACGGTCGAGCTGTGGGCGCAGCAGACCGACCCCGACTTCCGGTTCGTGCTCAAGCTGCCCAAACCGATCACCCACGAACGCCGGCTGAACGGCGCGGAGGAGGAGCTGAGGGCGTTCCTGGACGCGATCGAGCCGCTCGGCCCACGCGCGCACGCGCTGTGGATCCAGCTTCCCGGCTCGTTCTCCCCGGGTGACCTCGGTGTTCTCGCGGCCTTTCTCAACCGGCTTCCCCGGTCCCACCGGTACGCCGTCGAGGTCAGGCACCGGGCGTTCTTCGAGGACGAGCGGTCCGCGCGGCTGCTGGAACAGGTCCTGGCGGGCGCCGGGGCCGAGTGGGTGCCGTTCGACACGGTCGTCCTCTTCCAGACGCCGCCGACGACCGACGCCGAGCGGGAGTCCTGGACGAAGAAGCCGCGCATGCCGCGCCGTACGACCGCCCTCACCGGGAACCCGATCGTCCGCTACATCGGCCGGGACGACGCCGAACGCACCGCAGAGGGCTGGCGGCCCTGGGTGGACACGGTCGTGACGTGGCTGCGTGAGGGCCGTTCGCCGACCTTCTTCCTGCACACCCCCGACAACGCCGACGCCCCCGCGCTCGCCCGGCGCTTCCACGACGAGGTACGGTCCCACCTGCCCGCCCTGGCCCCGCTGCCGGAGCCCGTACCGGTCGAGCCGCTCACCCTGTTCTGACCGGAACGCTCACGCCGGGTGGACGAGGCGGCTCTCGTAGGCGAAGACCACGGCCTGGACCCGGTCGCGTAGCTCCAGTTTCAGCAGGATGCGGCCCAGGTGGGTCTTCACGGTCGCCTCGGCGAGGTGCAGTTCGGCGGCGATCTCGGTGTTCGACAGACCGCGCGCCACCTCGACGAGCACCTCCCGCTCACGCGCGGTGAGCCGTTCCAGCCGTTCGTCGGACACGGGACGCTCCCCGTGGGGAAGCCGGTGGGCGAAGGTCTCCAGCAGCCGCCGGGTGATCCTGGGGGAGACCACGGCGTCGCCCGCCGCGACGTTGCGGATGGCCGTGAGCAACTCCTCGGGCAGGGCGTTCTTCAGCAGGAAGCCGGAGGCTCCGGCCCGCAGCCCGGCGAAGGCGTACTCGTCGAGGTCGAAGGTGGTCAGGATGAGCACCTTCGACGACGGTGAGACACGCGTGATCCGGCCGGTCGCCTCGATGCCGTCCATCCCGGGCATCCGGACGTCCATCAGCACCACGTCGGGACGCAGTGTCCTGGCGAGCCGTACGGCCTCGGCGCCGTCGGCCGCCTCCCCGACGGCCTCCATGTCCGGCTGGGCGTCCAGGACCATGGTGAAGGCCATCCGCAGCAGCGACTCGTCATCGACCAGCAACACCCGGATCGTCACACCGCCCCCTTACCGGCCGCCACACCCGGACCAGGCCCGGCGGCACCCGGCGTTTCCGGGCCCCCGGTCTCACCCGCCCCGTCCAAACCGGGCCCGGCCGTCCTCGCCATGCCCAGGCCCCCGGTCACGCCCGTCGTGGTCAGGGTGAGCCTGGTCGCGACCCGCCAACCGCCGCCGTCACGGGGACCGGCCTCCAGGGCCCCGCCGTACGCGGCGGCGCGTTCGCGCATGCCCACCAGGCCGTGCCCGTCCGACGGCGGGCCGGGGGCCCGCGCCGCCGGGCCGTCGTCCACGACCTCGACGGTGACGGCGTCGCCCGAGCACCGCACCCGTACGGCGGCGCGTGTCCCGGAGGGGGTGTGCTTGAACGTGTTGGTCAGCGCCTCCTGGACCAGCCGGTAGACCGTGAGCTGCGCGGCGGCGGGAACCGCCGAGACGTCCCCCTCAAGGGAGAGACGGACGGACAGTCCCGCGGCGCGCGTCCGGGCGGCGAGCGGTTCGAGCTCGGCCAGGCCGGGAGCCGGATGCCGGCTCGCGTCCGGTTCGTCGGCCCGCAGCACGCCCAGGGAACGCCGCATGTCGGTCAGCGCCTGCCGTCCGGTGCCGGAGATCTGCCGCATGGCGACCTCGGCCCGCTCGGGTGAGTACCGCTGGGCGAAGACGGCGGCGTCGGCCAGCGCGACCATCACCGACAGGTTGTGGGTGACGATGTCGTGCATCTCCCTGGCGATGCGTCCGCGTTCCTCGGCCACCGCGAGCCGTTCCCGCTGGTCCCGTTCGTGTTCGAGCCGTACGGCGCGCTCCTGCCTGATGCGGGTGTTCACGCCGGTGACGGCGACGGCCACGACCACGGCGGTCAGGAAGGCGGCCGAGTTGAGGAACCTGTCGGCGGGCGCGGCCCAGCGGGCGGCGGCCAGCAGGACTCCCGCTTCGAGGACGACCCCGGCGGCGAGCGCGTACCGCCAGGCCGAACGGGCGGCGACCGTGTAGAGGGCGACCAGCAACGCCACGTCGGTCAGCGTCTGGACGTCGGCGAACCACTGCACGAGCGCCGCCCCGGCCACCACGCAGAACACCGTGAACGGCGCGTGCCGCCGCCACACCAGCGGCGCCGCCAGCGCCACCTGGAGGACCAACGGCCCCGGGGAGCCGTAGACACGGTCGTTGAGGACCACGCACCCCAGGAGGATCACGGCCACGAGCACCCCGTCACGCCGGTGAACTCCGAACATCGGGGCATTCCTCCTGAACAGCCGCATCGCGTGACACATGTTAGGTTCCGCGGCCCGGTGAACACGTGCCCCCTGGGGATGACGATGACGCGGAGGACCTGCGACCCCAGGAGGACACCCTCCGCAAAGAACCATCCCCCGGCAGGTGAAAGCCCAGGTCACAAGGGTTGGCAAGACCAGACCCCGGACTGACGCGCCGCCGCGGCCCGCCCGCCTAGCCTCGTGCCCCGCATGACGAAGCGAGAGGAGAGTCCGATGCGCGGACGAGGGATGGCGGCGGTGCTGGCCGGGACGGCCCTGGCCACCGTTCTGACCGGTAGGGCGACGGCCGACGACGGTCTGGCCAGGTTCCAGAACCAGCGGATCGACTGGCACCGCTGCCAGAACGGCCCCGACGACGAGGCGGGCAAGGAACTGGACGCGGCGAAGGCCCAGTGCGCCGAGGTCACGGTGCCGCTCGACTACGGCCGTCCCGACGGGCGGACCATCAAGGTCGCGATGTCCCGGTTGAAGGCGACCGACCCCGCGCACCGGCGCGGCACGCTGCTCTACAACCCCGGCGGCCCCGGCGTCCCGGTGACCTACCTCGCGCTCATGGTGAAGAACGCCGCGCCCGAGGTCGCCGCCCGCTACGACCTGATCGGGATGGACCCCCGCTTCGTCGGGCGCAGCACCCCGCTGAACTGCGGCTGGCCCAGTCCCATCGTCGGCTCCGCCGGGCCCGACCGGCGTTCCTTCGACCGGACCACGGCGCTGGCCAGGGACCTGGCCTCCCGCTGCGCCGCCCACCGGGACGTGCTGCCGTACGTCTCGACCAGGGACACCGCCAGGGACATGGACGTGATCCGCGCCGCCCTCGGCGAGCGGAAGCTGTCCTACCTCGGCTCGTCGTACGGCACCTACCTGGGCGCCGTCTACCTCCAGCTGTTCCCCGGCCGTGCCGACCGGGTCGTCCTCGACAGCGCGCTCGACGTCGACCGTTACGGCCCCGACCTGGCCCGGTACCAGGGCCCGGCCCTCGCCGGGGTCATGCGGGACTGGGCGGCCTGGACGGCCCGTCACCACGACCGCTACCGGCTGGGCCGTACGGCGGGCGAGGTGCTGGCCGTCGTCGACCGGATCAACCGGACGACCGGCCGGGGCCCGCTGAAGGTCGGCCGGTTCCAGGTGGACAGTCGTGTGCTGCCCATGATCATGTTCAACGTCACCGGAGGAGACAGCGACGAGGCCTACGGCAGCTTCGCCGCCGACGTCAAGGTGCTCGGCGACGCGGCCAGGGGGGTCGAGGTCACCCCGACCCCGGTCCTTGAGCAGGTGCTGACCGGCTTCTCCGGGCCGGACGTGGACGGGGCGTCGGCCGTACAGAACGCGATCTTCTGCGCGGACCGGGCGGCCTCCCGCGACCCCGAGACCTACTACCGCGACATCCAGGCCCACCGGGCAGGGGAGCCCCTGTTCGGGCCGCTCATCCGCAATCTCACCCCCTGCACGTTCTGGCCCGTGGCGCCCGCGGAGCCGCCGACCCGGGTCCGCAACGACGTGCCGGTCCTGATGGTCGGTGCGACGGGCGACCCGGGAGCCCCGTACCAGGGCCAGCGGGCCACCCACCGGGCCCTGACCGGATCACGCCTGGTCACCCTGCGCGGCGCCTTCCGGCACACCGTCTACGCGGGCCTGTTCTCCCCGAAGAACGACTGCGTCGACCGGATCGTCAACCGCTATCTGGTGGACGGCGTCATGCCCGCGACCGACACCACCTGCACGGAGACCTGACCTCACAACACCCGCCTGGCGCCGGGTAGCGCACGCACCAGCCAGGCCACCCCCCAGCACAGCGGCAACGAGACGGCGGCGGCCACGACGAACTTGACGATCGCCGGAGCGTGCAGCCAGGCCAGCGCGTAGCCGACCGCGACGAGCACGACCGGATGGATGAAATAGACCGTGTAGGCGTGCTCGGAGAGGAACCTGCCACCCTCCCCCTGCCGGTTGTACCGGTTCCTGAACAGCACGATCAGCCCGACGATGATCGAGACGGCGAACGTCGACTCCCACAGGGAGTTGAACGCCTGGTGGAGCACACCCTCGGTCGTCATGCTCAGCGGCAGCACAACCAGCGTCACCCCGGTCGCGGCGAGAAAGCCGATCCGTCCCGCCTTGGCGGGCAGCGTCTCGAACCAGCCACGCCGGTAGGCCAGCACTCCGACGACGAACATCGAGGCGTACTGCGGCAGGTGGGAGGGCGTCGGCAGCCCGATTATGATCCAGTAGGTCCCGACGGGCACCAGGAACCGCCACAGGAACGTGGCCACCGCCAGCCCGAGCGCGAACAGCACGATCGCCCGCGCGGTCAGCTCGGTGCGCCGGGGCTCGACGGCCTGCTTCGACGCTCCGGCCCGCCTCGACCACAGCGTGTACACGATGCCGAAGACCAGCAGCACCTCCACGAACCACATCGGGCCCGCGTCCCACGAGCCGAGGTAGAACAACCAGTACGGAATGCCGTCCGGGTAGAAGCCGGCGACCAGCAGGGGCCGTAGCAGCAGGAGGAACACCAGCAGGGGGATGCCGAGCCGCTTCAACCGGTCACGGACGAAAGCCCCGCCGCCCTTGCGGTCGTGGGAGGCGGGCGTGAAGAAACCGGAGATGAGGAAGAAGAACCCCATGAAGAACGCCTGGTTGAACATCACCAGGATGTCGAGCGCGACGCCGCTGGCGTCCTTGGCCTCCTCGAAGTAGTACCAAGCGGGGATGTGGCCGTAGGTGATCGCGACATGGTGGAGGACCACCAGGACCGTGAGCACCACACGCAGGTTGTCGACGGCGAACAGTCTGGTTCTGGTCCTGGTCTCGGTCTTCACTTCGCCGCCGCCCTTTCGAAGAAGTCGGCCAACTCGCGCGCGTGCGCGTCGAGGTCGTGGTCAGGGGTGACCGCCCAGTAGGCGAACATGGCGTCGACGGCGGAGGAGTGCGTGATCGCCATGACGCGCAGGTCGAAGGCACGGAACTCGCCCGTGCTCTGTCCGAACCGGTAGATGTGCTCGATGCCCTGGTAGAGCTCCTCGTTGGTGTGCGCGCCGTACCGCGGCTTGCCCTCGGCGTCGCGCAGGTTGTGGAAGATCTCACCCAGCGCCAGGAGCTGGGTGCGGTGGTCGCGCATGTGCTCGGCCACGGACAGGATGTACGTGCGCAGCATCCCGACGGCGGTGTCCTGGCCCTCCAGCCTGGCGATGACCCGCTCGGCGATCTTTGTGTAGATCTGGGTGACGATCTCCTCCATCAGCTCGTCCTTGCCGGCGAAGTGGTAGGAGATCACCCCCTTGCTGATGCCCGCGTGCTTGGCGATGGCCGCCAGCGACGCCTTGGCGAAGCCGACCGAGGCGAGCACCTCGATCGCGGACGCGATGATCTGTGCTCGCCGCGCCTCCTCGATGAACGACATTTGTCGATCCGGCTTGTTTTCTGGCCGCATGGTCAAAAAATAACACACCCGGCCAAGCTTCAAGCCACCTGGCCAACTACTACCTTACGTACGTTTTCGATCACCGAGAGTGTCGGGGCTGCCGTTCGCCGGGCCCTCGCCCGGGTGCCTCTCCGGGCGGTGAGGACAGGGGCTCGACGGGCAGGAGATGTACATCACACTCATTTGCGTCACATCCGGCCCGGCTGGTTGGTCAGAGAGGTGTAATCACCGCAACGACAAGGAGCGCACCATGGACGCTCGTTTGAATCCGCTCGACAACCCGGTCGCGGCGAAGTTCCTGAAGCACCTCATCGCGGCGAACACGGCGATCCACAACTCGGCGCTGCCCACCGCGACGCAGGAGCTGGTGAAGATCCGCGCCAGCCAGATCAACGGCTGTGGTTTCTGCACCGACATGCACACCAAGGACGCCGCGCACGCCGGAGAGACCCCGCTCCGTCTCAACCTGGTCGCGGTCTGGCGGGAGGCCACGGTCTTCACCGACGCCGAGCGCGCCGCCCTGGAACTGACCGAGCAGGGCACCCGCATCGCGGACGCGGCCGGTGGCGTTCCGGACGACGTCTGGGCGAACGCCGCCAAGCACTACGACGAGGAGCAGCTCGCCGCCCTGGTGGCTCTCATCGCCCTGATCAACGCCTTCAACCGGGTGAACGTGATCATCCAGCAGCCCGCGGGCGACTACCAGCCCGGCCAGTTCGGGTAACGAGGAGCGAACGCCCCGGGGCCCGCCGCCGGGTCCCGGGGCGTCGCACGCCGTACGGTCAGGCGGCCCCCCTCAGCTGGGCGGTGGCGGAATAGGCCAGTTCGGTGGAGACGCGGCAGAGCCGGTCCATCGGGAAGGAACCGTCGACCAGCAGCTGTAGCGTCTCGGCCTTCGTCCTGCCGTACCGGTCGGGATAGGAGCGGTGGACCACCTGTGTCAGGCATGCCCTCTCGTCGTCCGCCCACCTCTCGACGAAGGCGCGGTAGCCGTTGAGCCGGGTGGGCGCCCCGTCGGTGGAGTCCGGTTGCCGCCCCTGGTCGAAGTGCAGGTTAACCCGCAGATCACCGGTGGTACTCGACCATTTGCACGTCCAGTTGCCGTAGCCCACGTAGGGATTCGCCGCGTCGACGCCTGGGACGAACTCTCCCAGGGTGTCCGGGCTGAGAAGCGCACAGGCGTCCTCGTTCGCCAGGGAGTCCTGGGGAAGAGAGCGGGGATACTTCTCCAGCTCTCCGGCGCCGAGTTTCTCGGCGGCGATCTCGGTCGCCGTGTCTGCGATGTCACACAGGGAGGCCCTGCCCTTCTCCCCGCGTTTGGCGGTTACCGACACGATCGTGTCGTTGTCCGCGGACAACGCCATCCTGCGTTCGCATTCCGTGCTCTGGGCGGGCTCCTTCATGACGATGACGTTCTTCATGGTTTCGGAGGACGTGGTCTGCTCAGGAAGTGGACCGGGATCGAATTCCACCTTGACATCCACTTCATCCTCTCCCGGTGGATATATCAGGACATCGCACCGGTCGAAATTTCCGTAAGCTGGATCAATTTCCGTTTTCCCGAACCGGCCCAGTCTCACGGCGTCGACCAGACGGCACGGATCGGCCGCGAGCGGAGACGGCAGACCTCCCGGCGGCTTCCCCGGAGGGCTCACCGTCGGGCTTCCTGTCGGATTCCCCGTCGGATGCACTGTCGGGCTTCCCGTCGGGCTTTTCAGTGGGGGTGGCGGCGTGGAAGACGCCCTGTTCCCCGGCTCGGACGGGGGGTCGATCGGGATGGGTGGCCAGGGGAGGGCGATGGCCAGCACGGTGAGCAGGAGCAGGCAGGTCTTAACGTTGATTGAGCTTTCAGTAATTAAGATGAAAAGCCTGCTTATAGGGGATTTGGTGGAGAGGGGCCCAAGCAGGTTTGTGGGTGTTGGCTCGGCGATCAGTATGGTCAGCACCACGGCGATGATGGTCCACTGCAGGCTGAACATCCCATCGTCGAAGATTTTGTTGATCGCGACCGCGAGAGGCACACTCAACAACGCTTTCGCGGTCGGCGACATCGACCCCATTGACATACCGACATAATCGAAGCAATCGCCAGGTCGTTTCTCCGGAACACCCAAAATTGCATCCAGTGGAACGAGCCCGTACACCTTCACAAAATCGATAAACCCCCACAAATCGCAGACCGTGCGCGGTTTCTGTCGGACCCGCCTGCCAGGATTCCCGTATCCGACCCCCTACGGAGAGCAGGGCTCCCATGACGTACGGCTGGCTCGACGACGAGGCGTTCTGCGCGACGCACGTCCGCGGCCTCACCCCGCACGAGGCACTGGCCCGTCTCGGTGTCGAGGTGCTCGACGGCGACGACGAGGAAGGCGAGATCGACGTGGGGCTCATCTGCGCCTACCCGGCCGAGGGCGGCACCATCCTCGGAGAGGCGATCGGCTACGCCGGGTCGTTGGGAGAGGTGCTGCGGCCCCTGTCAGCGGGGACGGTCGTGGCGAGCGTCTTCGTCAACGTGAACATGGTCGCGGGCTTCAACCACTACGCGGACGGCCACGAGATCCTGTCCTTCGACCCGCTGTTCCCCCACGAGGTCGACGACCAGACGGCCTTCCTGGCCGACCGGATCGAGCTCGGGCTGGTCCACGGCAGGGCGACGGGCGGGCTCGCCGCGGCGCGAGCACTGGCCGAACGCGTCACCGGGGTGCGGCCGACACCGTCCAGCCGCGTCGCGGTCGCCCACGGTTTCCTCGATTACTGAGCCGTCAGGCCTCCGGCCGCCGGACGGGTTGATAGCGGGCGAGGATGACATCCCCCATGGGCCGCACTTCGAGCAGTCGCATGCGGTTCCTCGCGTCATAGGGGAACGACGCGGGGTTGACGAAGCGGGGGGCGGCGGCGTCGCCGACGAAGAAGGGAGCGGTGACGACGTGGAGCTCGTCCACGAGACCCGCCGCCAGAAACCGGGTGTGCACGGTGCCGCCGCCTTCGACCATGAGGCGCTCCACCCCTCGTTCGGCGAGGTCGGCGAGGACGGCCCGCAGGTCGAGGGGGTCACCGGCGTCGACGACCGAGGCGACCTCGGCGAGGGCGTCCCGCTGGACGGGGATGTCCGGGGTGGCGGCGTAGACGACCTTTGCGGTGTCGCCGGTGGTGAAGAACCTCGCGGCCGGGTCGAGGGGCCGGTGCCCGGCGATGACGGCCTTGAGCGGAGACTCCGGCCGGCCGGCGGCGACACGGGCATGACGGCGGTGCGCGGCGCGGACCATGAGCCGGGGGTCGTCGGCGCGGACGGTTCCGGCGCCGACGAGGATGGCGTCGCAGGTGGCGCGTACGGCGTCCACCCGGTCGAAGTCCTCGTCGTTGGACAGCAGCAGCCGTTCCGAGGTCGCGTCGTCGATGTAACCGTCAAGCGAGACGGCGACGGAGGACAGGACGAACGGCCTGGTCATGTGGTGCTCCCCGGAACGTTCCCGACGACGGCGCGAAGGCGGAGCCTCCATCCGAACCGGCGGACTCCACACCTGTACGGCGCCGCGTCCCACGCTACCCTCCGGCGGAGCTCCGCCTCACCATCCCCGCGGAAGCCCCGGCGTCGTGGCGGCGTCGCAACGCCTTCACCCGGCTTCGAACCCTCGTGTGGAGGGTCCCAGCGCCGTGGCGGTGTCGACTGATCCTTCCCCGGCCCCGCTCTCCCAGGGAAGCCCCAGCGACCGATCCTTCACCCGGCTTCGAACTTCCGCGGACGACCCTGGTGCCGTGGCGGTGCCGATCAACGTTCTCACGAACCTCCACGGGCGGTCCCGGTGTCGTGGTGGCGCCGACCGACCAGCCCTCACCTGGTTTCGACCCCTGGCACGGAAAGCCCCCGCGTCGTGGCGGTGCCCACCCCGCACCTCGTCCGAACCCCCGTGTGGGACGGTCGATCGTTGTCCGGAGCCTGCCATTCTGTCTTGATGCGTGCATCTCGATGTGATCTGTTGCGTTGGCAGTTCGACCTGACCTGGTCGTTGTTCGACTACCACCTGGAACGACTACGACCCGATGACTTCCTGTGGGAACCCGCCCCCCTTTGCTGGACCGTACGCCGTGACGCCACGGGAGCATGGTTGCCCGACTGGGCGGAGACCGAGCCCGACCCCATCCCCGTTCCCACCATCGGCTGGGTGAGCTGGCATATCGGCTGGTGGTGGAGTGTGACCATCGACCACGCCCAGGGACGCGCGCCTCGGGACAGGACCGAGGTCACCTGGCCGGGTGACGGAACGAGCGCCGTCGGGTGGCTGCGTGGCCTCCGCACCACCTGGCTGACCGTGCTGGACGGCCTCACCGACGCCGACCTGGACGCCCCGGCCCCCTTCCCCTGGCCGCAGGACTCCGAGCACACCGTCGCCCACATGATCGCCTGGGTCAACTCCGAGCTGATGAAGAACGCCAGCGAGATAGGCCAGCTTCGCATGGTACGGGCCGCGTCCTCGGAGTAGATCGTTCTCAGCCCAAGGTCGGTCCGCTCGGGCCGGTGGTCGTTCTCGGCCAAGACCCCGCGACCGGTTCGGAGAGCAGGCTTCCGGGTCGGCGAACCCGGCGCTCTCGCGCCGACCACTCGTAGGACGGCCGTGCCGATGCCGGTGTCGGCCCGTCCACCGGTCACGCCATGGCCCGGGCGGTCTGACCGACATGATCTCCTCGGTGGTGGAGAACCTCGCGTGCACGCCTCGACGCGTGACTCCAGGACTCCGTCCCTGACACGACGGCACCGCGACAGACCCATGAAGGTCGCGTGGACCCCGGCGGAAGGGCCGTCCGACGAGGGCGCTGTCATCCCGAATGCCATCCCAACAGAACCTCACCAGCAAAAATGGCTAAATACCTGATTTGTTAATCCGTGGTGGTGTTTATGGCGTTCGCCTATTCTGGCGAGGTGATCGAGCTGAGTTCACGAGAGAGAAAACAGCCCCCACCTCCCCGAATCGTGTGGGAGAGCCTGACCAATCCGCGGCGTCCCGGCCCCAGGCAATGGCTCGAACTGCAGCGGGACGAGATCGAGCCCCGGGTGCTCCGGTCGGTCGAGCCCGAGCTGGTGGTCTGGTCGTCGCTGTGGCCGAACAGGCCGAACGACGAGATCCGGTTCGACCTGCGGCCGTATGGCATGGAGACCTCGCTGCGCTGGACGTTGCTCACCTCCGCGGAGCCCCCGCCGCCCGAGGCGGTCAGCCACATGCGTTACCGCCTCAACTTCCTGATCAACGCCCAGCTTCGCTTCACCTACGGACAATAGGGATGTCACTCAACGGGACGGACGCCTACCGGGGCCTTGAGCTTCCCCCGCTGGTCGCCAGGGCGGTCGAACTGGCGGACCGGCGGGGCTTTCCCTTCTCCTGCCGCCCCGAGCAGGGGCGCCTGCTGCGGGTGCTCGCGGGCGGGGCCTCCTCCATCGCGGAGACGGGCACCGGATGCGGGGTCGGGCTGGCCTGGCTCGTCACCGGGGCGCCGTCGGGAGCCACGATCGTCAGCGTGGAACGCGATCCCGGCAGGGCGCGGGTGACGGCGGAGCTGTTCGCGGACCTGCCGGACGTCACGGTGATCCACGGAGACTGGACCGAGATCCACGGCCGCGCGCCGTACGACCTGCTGGTCCTGGACGGGGGCGGGGCGGGCAAGAACGGGACGGCGGCCGACCCGGCGCGGCTGCTCACCCCCGGCGGGACGCTCGTGGTCGACGACTTCACCCCGGCCAGGCGGTGGCCGATCCTGCACGAGGGCGAGCCCGACCTGGTCCGGCTGCACTGGCTGGAACACCCGCTGCTGGACGCCGTCGAACTGCGCCTGGCCGCCGACCTGGCCGCGATCGTCGCGGTCAGGACGCTACGCCCGTCACCGGTCCAGCCGCTCCCTGAGCGATGAGCGGACCGCCGGCCACTCCTCGGCGATGATCGAGTAGTAGGCGGTGTCCCGGACGGTGCCGTCCACAGCCCTGGCGTGCGCGCGCCGTACCCCCTCGAACCGGCCGCCGAGACGCTCGATCGCCCTCTTGGACCGCTCGTTGCGGGCGTCGGTCTTCAGGGTGACCCGCAGGACCTTCCACACCTCGAAGGCGTGGCCGAGCATGAGGAGCTTGGCCTCGGTGTTGCTCCCCGTCCGCTGGGCGGAGGCGGCCAGCCAGGTGCTGCCGATCTCGGCCACGCTGGGAACCCCCTCCGCACTGGGGACCGTACGGCCCGGCGGCCAGGACGGGGGCCAGGACCAGTAGTCGAGGTCGAGGAAGCGGGAGGTGCCGATCACCCGCCCCGAGGAGAGAGACCGGATCGCGAAGGGAAGCGCCCAACCGGTCAGCTGGTCGTCGAGGGCCGACCGGACGTAGGCGCTCATCGACGCCTCGTCCTGTGGCACCCGGGTGAAGTCGTAGGTCTCGCGGGACTCGGTCGCGGCGGCGACGAGATCGCCGACGTGCTCAACGGTGAGCGGTTCCAGACATACGCGTTCACCCCGCAGGGTCACAGTCTCCGGCACATGATCCATCTTAGGCAACAGGTGTCGTACGGCCTGGCTCAGGGTTTTTCGGGACAGGTCGGGAATTCACCGGAAACCCTTTACCGAAGGCCATTGACAGGTCGAAACTCAGAGCCGCGCACCCCCTGGTTGGTATTCTCTGGGCGACATTCCTCCAAGAAAGGCACCGCCTCCCGTGCCATTCGTTCCCCGCCCTTGCGATTCTTGGGGGCATCGGTCAGGATCTTGCCCGGTGCCACGCGAGGGTGAGTGATTCACGTGAAACGTCTGTCCCTGCTCGCCGCCCTCGTCGCGGCCGGGACCTTCGTCCCCGGTACGGCCAACGCCGTCGGACCGGTCGAGCCGATGCCCGGCGAACCTCAGGAGATCCGGGGAATCGACGTCAGCAACTGGACGGGCCAGGTCGACTGGCCGTCCGTCCTCGGAGGAGGCGGCCTCTTCGCCTTCGTCTACGCCTCCGAGGGCACGAACTTCCGCAACCCCCTGTTCGCCGCGCAGGAGAGCGGGGCGGCCGGGGCGGGGCTGTTCCGGGGGGCCTACCATTTCGCCCAGCCGCACGAGTCGGGCGGCGCCGAGCAGGCGGACTTCTTCGTCGACAACGGCGGTGGCTGGAACGCCGACGGCCGGACCCTGCCGGGCGTGCTCGACATCGAGGACAATCCTTACACCAACCGGAACGGCCTGGATCACTGCTACGGCCTGGACCGGCCACGAATGGTCGCCTGGCTGAAGGACTTCACCACGCGTTACCGGGAGCGGACCGGGCGGGACGCGATCATCTACACCACCACCGACTGGTGGCGGAACTGCACGGGGGACTCCTCGGCCTTCGGCCGTAACCCGCTCTGGCTCGCCCGATGGGGAGCCGAGCCGGGGCCGCTGCCCGCGGGCTGGCTGCGTCAGACCTTCTGGCAGTTCGCGGACAAGGGAGTGCTTCCCGGCGGGCAGAACGTCTTCAACGGCAACATGACGGAGCTGAGCATGCTCGCCCAGCCCCCGGCCGAACTGGCCGCCGCGGGCAGGCCGGTCGGCAGGTACGGCTACGGCATCACGGTCCTCAACACCGGGCCGATCCCGGCGACCAGGGTCTCCGTGGTCGGCAGGACCTTCGGCGGCCGGCGGATCATCGGGGCGAGCCCCGGCTGTGACTTCAGCGGCAGGGCGGTGCGGTGCACGATCGACGAGTTGCAGCCGCAGGGTACGACGGAGCTGAAATTCGCCACCGAGCCCATTGGGCCCGGCGACCCTGCCAAAACTCCCAAGCCCCCCAGGTCCACCAAATCCGCGAAATCCGCCAAACCTGGTGAGCCCGTCAAGAACATCAGGTCCGATAAACACCCTAAGAACGATGAATCCGCTGAATCCTCTGGGCTGATCAGCCCGGAGAGGCCCATGCGGATCGGCCAGGAGGACCACGAAGCTCTCCACGACGATCTCGGCGCGCGGGGCGCGACCACCGCCGACGCCGTGAGGCCCGACGTCCCGGAGATCGAGGAGCCGGAGGAAGGGATGAAGGTCACCATCGGCACGGTGATGGTGACCATCGACTCCGACCGCGAGTGACCTTCAGGAGGGTCCGGCCGCGAGTGGTTCCCAGGAGGGATCGTGAGGCGTGCCTCCATAGTGCATACTGCAATAAAGGAGCATGCACTATGGAGGTGTGATGGCCCGCGGCCCCGACCTGGTCGGCCTGACCGTGCTCGCCCTGCTCTCGGTGCGGCCGGGTCATCCGTACGAACTGCACCGGATGATCCTGGACACGCACAAGGACTACGTGACCGGGCTGCCGCGCAGCCTCTACCACGCGATCGACCGGCTGGCCGGGGAGGAGCTGATCGTCCCGGCCGAGACCAGCAGACAGGGCCGCAGGCCGGAGCGGACGGTCTACCGGCTCACCGAGGAGGGCAGGGCGGAGCTGACCACCAGGCTCAGACGGCTGCTTGAGGAGCCGGGGCCGGACACCCGCACCCTCAACGCCGCGCTCTCCCTCATCGGGGGGCTGTCCGCGCGTGAGGCGGAGCGTGCGTTGCTGACCCGCGCCGCCGCCCTGGAGAGCGCGGTCTTCGCCTGCGACGCGTACCTGAGGAACCTGAGGGAGAGCGGGCTGCCCCCGGTGCTGACGCTGGAGCTCGAATGCGAGCGCGCCCTGCGCGGCGCCGAACTCGACTGGGTGCGCGGTGTCCTGGAGCGGCTCGCGTCGGGAGAACTCGCCTGGCCGGACCACACCGGCCCCGGCACGACAGGAGAAACGCCATGAGCAGGGCTCCACTGTGTGAGGTCGCCGGGGTGGTCGAGGCACCGCCGGACCGGGTCGGGCGGCTGATCCTGACGGTCGGGCCGGGTCCCGTCGGCCGGGACAACGCCTGGCTGTACGCCTCCAACGAAGGCACGGTCGAGCCCTACGGCGGCATGGCCGCGCCCCGCGGTGGCGCGGCCGCGTCCTATGGAGGCACGGCCGAGGGCGGCCCACGGCGGTTCACCCTGAGGACACCGGCCCACACGATGACCATCGAGGTGACCGGCGCCACCCTGGCCGTCCAGGGCGGCTGGTGGTACCGGGGGGAACACACCGTCGAGCCGCATCCAGAGGGCACACTCCTCACCCATCGCGTCTTCAACGTCGCGGAACGGGGTCGCTGGGCCGTACCGCTGGCCAACCGGTTCTTCGCCGGCCTCGGTGACAGGACGAGGAACGGCTTCGCGGAGGGACTGCGCCGCCTCGGCCTCGAACTCGGCTGCGGGACACGCCTGCTCTGAGCCGTACGGCGAGACACGCCTTCCAGGTCATAAGAAGACACGCCTGCCCCAGGTTGTACGGCGAGACACGCCTGTCCTGTGTCATGCGAAAGGACGAAAAATCAGTCGTGCTGGAAATGGGGCGATCGTATGCTCCCCGGCATGACCTTCACGTGGACCCCGCTGACCGGCGACGACGTGGACCGGTGGGCGGAACTGCTCACGGCGGTCGAGGCCGAAGACAGAACCGGGGACAACTACAGCCGGAGTGACCTTCTGCAGGATCTCGCCCTGGCCGATCCCGCCGAGGGCACCTGTGGAGTGTGGGACGGCGACAGACTGGTGGCCTTCGGCGTCGTCTACGCCGGGTCCGTCGCCGAGCCCGGCCACATCATGCGGACGTGGGGCGCGGTGCACCCGGCCTACCGACGCCGTGGCCTCGGCGGGAGGCTGATGAACTGGACCCTCCAGGCGGGCCGCAGGGTCCACGAGGGGCTCTTCCCGGGCAGGCCGCTCTCGCTGCACGTCTACGTGCACGACGGCAACGAGTGGGCCGGAGCCGTGGCGCGGGTGGCGGGCATGCTGCCGGTCCGGACGTTCCACGTGATGACCCGTGACCTGGCCGCTCCTCTGCCGGAGGGCCACCTGCCGGAAGGGCTCAAGATCGTCCCCTATGGTGACGATCTTGAGGAGAGTGCCCGCGAGGTGCGCAACGCGGCCTTCGCCGACCACTGGGGCAGCACCCCGCACACGGCGGAGAGCTGGCGCGAGAAGCTCATCGGCCTGGAGGCGTTCAGCGGAAAGGACTCCTTCGTCGTCCAGGAGGAGTCGGGCAGGAGCGTCGGGATACTGCTCACCTTCTACTACGAGGCCGACACCGAGGTCACCGGAGTCCGCGAGGCCTGGGTCCAGACCGTCGCGACCCTGGAGGACTGGCGGGGCAGAGGGGTGGCCGGCGCGCTGCTCGCCCACGCCCTGGCCCACTTCCGCTCCGAGGGGTACGGCAAGGCCGCCCTCTCCGTGGACACCGGAAACGCGACCGGAGCGCCCGGTGTCTACCTTCGGGCCGGGTTCGAGGTCTCACGCGGCGCGACAGCCTACGTCGCCGACCTGTGAGACCCCTGACATGAGGACGGCCCGCGCCAGGTCGGCGCGGGCCACCCTCATGCAACGGGTCAGGACAGTTTCCTGGACGCCTGGTCCGCCTTGCGCTCGGCCTTGTCGCCAAGCTTGCCCGCCTTCGCCTCGACCTTCGAGGCGGCCTCGTCCGTCAGGTCGGAGACCTTCTCCGAGGTCGCACGGGCCTTGTCCGTCGCCCACCGGGAGGCTCCGGCGGCGTTCTCCTTCATCGCGTCGGTCCACTGCTCGGAGTTCTTGCGGTACAGCGCGAAACCGACCGCGCCGACCGCGAGGCCGGTGAACAGCAGGAGCATCGGCCACTTCCTGGACCTGACAGGTGGCCGGGGATCGACCCTGCTCGCCGCCTGGGACAGCAGGGCGCTGACCTTGGGTGCTATCTGTTCCTCGAACGAGTGGGCCGCGGCGTCCAACTTCGGCGCCGCCCACTCCCTGGCCACGTAGATCTTGTCACCGGCGCTGCCACGCGCATAGGCGGCCGCGTCGCGAGCGTGACCGGCGGCGTCCCGGGCCTGGCTGGCCATCGGACCGACCTTCTCGGATGCGAGGTCGCCGACACGGTTGACCTGAGCCTTCATCTGATGCAGCCGACTGTCCGGAATCACGATCGTATGACGCTTTCCAAAAAGTGTAAGAGGCACGTTAACCTCCCCAGTTGTCTGGGCCCCGTTGCGTCCCCTTCCCGCTCGAAGGCGGATCAATCATCGCTGGTCGTGGGAGGATGCTGAGTGGATCGGCTGTCGCCGAGGCCACTGATAGATCACCTGAACGCCATGAAACTGCATATCGCAGAGGTCCTGACCACCGACATGAAGGGGGAGCCCGATCGTGGCTGAGAATCTGATCGCGACCCTGAAGACCAATCGCGGCACGGTGAAGATCCAGCTCTTCCCGAACCACGCGCCCAAGACGGTGCGTAACTTCGTCGAGCTGGCGGAGGGCACCCGCGAGTGGGTGCATCCGGAGACGGGGGAGAAGCAGCAGAACACCAAGCTCTACGACGGCACGATCTTCCACCGGGTCATCGATGGTTTCATGATCCAGGGCGGTGACCCGCTGGGTGAGGGCATCGGCGGCCCGGGTTACAAGTTCGACGACGAGATCCACCCGGACCTGTACTTCAACCGTCCCTACCTGTTCGCCATGGCGAACGCGGGCATCGTCGCAGGCCGTGGCACCAACGGCTCGCAGTTCTTCATCACCGTGGTCCCCACGTCGCACCTGAACGGCAGGCACACCATCTTCGGTGAGGTCGTCGAGGGCAAGGACGTCGTGGACGCCATCGCCAAGACCAAGACCGATGGCCGCGACCGGCCCGTCGAGCCGGTCGTCCTGGAGTCGGTCACCATCGACCGCGTCCAGGGCTGAGGCTCCTGGCGGCCTCCCCGGACCGGTTCTCACTGTGACGACCGTGACCGGGGAGGCCGCTGTGGCCTTACAGGGGACTTTTCCCTGGTGCGTGTGCTCAGGATCATGAATAGGCTGGCAGTCTGTGGATGACAGCACGGTCGAAGGGGCCATCGAGACGCCATGACCACACCGCCACCACCCAGCGAGCCGGAGACGGCAGCCGTTCCCACGTGTTACCGGCACCCGGGCCGCGAGACCTACGTCCGCTGCCAGCGCTGTGACCGGTCCATCTGCCCCGACTGCATGCGCGAGGCCTCGGTCGGCTTCCAGTGCCCCGAGTGCGTCGCCGAGGGCAACAAGACCGTACGGCAGGCGCAGACGGCCTTCGGCGGCAGGGCGGTCACGACCCCCAGGGCCACCTGGACACTGCTCGTCCTCAACGTCCTGGCCTACGTCGCCGAGACCCTCGCCCCCGGCCCGGTGATCTACGGCTTCCAGATGGACGCGGGCGCCGTCTACCACGGCGAGTGGTGGCGCCTGCTCACCGGTGCGTTCCTGCACGCGCCGCTGGCCAACGGCTCGTTCGCGATCACCCACATCCTGTTCAACATGTGGGCGCTCTACGTCATCGGTCCCGAGCTCGAACGGCGCCTCGGCTCACTGCGCTTCCTGGCGCTCTATCTGCTGTCCGCGCTCGGCGGGGCGGTGGCCGTCTACCTGTTCGGCATCGCCGCGGTCGGCGCCTCCGGTGCGATCTACGGCATGTTCGGCGCGCTGTTCGTGGTCTCCAGGCGGCTGGGCTACAACGCCCGCGGTGTGCTCCTGCTGATCGTCGCCAACGCGGTGATCACCTTCGCGGTCCCCGGCATCAGCTGGCAGGGGCACCTGGGCGGTCTGATCACCGGCACCGTGGTCGGCGTCATCCTCGCCTACGCCCCGCAGCGCAACCGGAACGTGGTCCAGTGGGGCGGGTGCGCCGTGGTGCTCCTCGCGCTGGCCGCGGTGGTCATGACGCTGCCGCCGTACATCTACCAGCTGCAGCTCGGTTTCCCCGGCTGATCGCTCGATCCACACCCTGATGCTTCCCCAGGGTGTGGATAAACGCTGTGGAAAAAACTAACGCCAGCGGGTGGAGAGAACCACACCGAAGATGATGAAGGCGAACCCGATCAGCAGGTTCCAGTTCTGCAGGAGGATGATGCCGGGCGCACGGGGCGCGACGTAGTAGACGGCGATCCACAGGACCCCGATGATCCAGGAGGCCACCATGACCGGCGCCAACCAGCGCGGGCTCATCTTGACCTGCTGGGAGGTCTGCGGAGGCGTGTAAACCGCCTTCTTACGGGTCTTGGGCTTGGGCACTGGGGCTCTCCTGCGTCAACCCTGCGCGGTCGGATCATGCGCAGGCCGTGTCAACTAGCGTAGTCGCTGGTGGCGAAGACCCGAGTAAGAATAGTCGGGACACCCATGTCATGGCGATCCCATAGCGTGCCATAACCGCGCAAACCTTGGTTCAACGCCGTGATTTCCTCCGGTTGTGATGGATTCGCCGTCATTACCGTGAGCCCGTGAGAGCCATACTGCGGGTTTCCGGAGAAGTGAGCATGACCGCCGGGGTGGTCGTGTTGTTCTTCTGCGCGTACCTGCTGTGGGGGACGGGGTCCTACACGGCGCGGCGGCAGGCGGAGCTGCGCGAGGGCTTCCGCGCCGGCCTTCCCGCGCTCACGGCCCTGCCCGGGGTCCCGCCTGCGGTCCCGCCCGCGACCGGGGTCCGTCCCGTCCAGGAGCGGCTGCCCGCCTGGTTCAGGAAGGGGGACGCGCTGGCGCTGCTCAGGATTCCCCGGTTCGGCGCGGACTACGAGTACGCCGTCGTCGAGGGCGTCGGCTGGGACCAGCTGCGGACGGGGCCGGGGCACTACCCGGGCACCGCCCTACCCGGCGAAGTAGGAAATTTCGTGCTTTCTGGGCATCGAACCACTTATGCGGCGCCGTTCAACAGGCTCGGGGAACTGCGCCGGGGCGACGAGATCGTGGTGGAGACCCGGCAGGCCGGCTACACCTACCGGGTCACCGGAGAGCGCGTCGTCGACCCGGGACAGGTGGACGTCATCGCCCCCGTCCCCGGCGTGCCGGGCCGCAGACCGACCAAGGCCGTGATCACGCTGTCCACCTGCCACCCGGAGTACTCCGCCGCCCAGCGGCTCATCGTCTCCGGCGAACTCGTCCGGCGCGAGGACCGCCGGGGATAGGACGACCGACATGTACGGCAGGCTCTGGCGTTCGCTTCCCGGCCCCCTCGCGGTCAGGACGCTCACCCTCGTGGCGCTCGCGGCGGCGACGGCCGCCCTGCTGTGGTTCGTCGTCTTCCCCTGGGTCGAACCCCGCCTGCTCCTCGACCCCGCTCTCCCGGACCGCTGAGCCGTACGGCACGGACCCGCTGTGCAAGGGGGCCGTACGAGGGCCGAGGAAAGGCCGGAGAAAACTCCGGCGAACCCGTGTAACGCTCACGATGCCCTGAACGACTAACCAGTGAGCCCTTCCGCCATCGCCCCCGAGTGGCGGAAGGGCTCTTCTCCTTTCCTGAGACCGGAGACGCCAACGATCTCCGGAGGCGGGAACGAACGAGGACCCCCGCCAGACGGCGGAGGTCCTCAGGGAAAACCCAGGTCAGAGGCTCAGCTCAGGTCTCCGTCGCCGGAGTTGTCGAAGATCGAGCCGTCGTCGGTCTCCGTCGGCTCAGGGTCGGGCTGCTGGTCGTCGGTGGGCTGCTCTTCGGGATAGTCGGTGGTCGGCTGCTCGGTCGGCTGCGGGGGCTGCCCGCTGGAGACGATCAGCGTGATCGTGGTGCCGGGGTTCAGCTTGGTGCCCGCCTGGGGAGCCTGGCTGAGGACGGTGCCCTCCGGCAGGTCGCTCGGCTGCTCGACCACCTTGGTCTTGAAGCCCGCGTCCTTGAGCATCCGGGTGGCGTCCTCGACCGTGAGGTTGGCCACGCCCGGCACCTCGACGGCCTCCTTGGGCACGTAGATCCGGACCGTGCTCTCCTTGGCCGCCTTCTCACCGGCCGCGGGGTCGGACTGGAACACCTTGCCCTGCGGACGGCTGGACACCTTGCTCTGCACGCTGACCTTGAAGCCCTTGTTCTCAAGCGCCGAGGTCGCCTCCTCGACGGTCATGTTGAGCACGTCGGGCACCTCGACCTTCTCGACGCCCTTGGAGACCTTCAGGGTGACCACGGTGTTCTTTTCGACCTCGGTGGTCGCGGCCGGGTCGGTGTCGATGACCGTGTCCTTCGGCAGCTTGTCGTCGAAGGTCTCCTCGATCTTCACCTGCAGCCCGAGGTCGGTCAGCGTCTTCTTCGCCGCGGCGACGGTCTGCGTGGCCAGCTCGGGGATCTTCACCTTCGTCGCCGCGGTGTTACCGCCCGGCGCGCTCAGGAACATGTAACCGACGCCGATGAAGGCACCGATGATCAACAACGGGACCAGGATCCACGCCGCCGTCTTGACCGCGGTGTTGCCGCTCTGCTGGCGGCGACGGCCGCGCTCCGGCCTGCCGCCGTCCTGCTGGCCGTACTCGTAGGGAGGGACCGCGGTGGTGCGCTGGGTCGAGGGGCCCTCGGGCATCGGGGCCTGCTGCTGCATGGTGCGGGTGGCCCCACCGTAGCCGCCTGCGGCCATGGCCGTCGTCTGGGCGTCGGTCGGCATGCCCGACATGGCCCGCTGGATGTCGGCCCGCATCTCCGCCGCGCTCTGGTAGCGCTGCGCCGGGTCCTTGGCCATCGACTTCAGCACGATGGCGTCGGCCCACGCGGGGATTTCGGGGTCGATCTGCGAGGGCGGGATCGGGTCCTCGCGCACGTGCTGGTAGGCGATCGCGACGGGGGAGTCACCGGTGAAGGGCGGCTGCCCGGTCAGCAGTTCGTACAGCACGCAGCCGGTCGAGTAAAGGTCGCTGCGCGCGTCGACCCGCTCACCACGGGCCTGCTCCGGCGACAGGTACTGGGCGGTTCCGATGACCTGCGCGGTCTGCGTCATGGTCGCGGCCGAGTCGGCCATCGCGCGGGCGATGCCGAAGTCCATGACCTTGACGTCGCCGTTGCGGGTGATCATGATGTTCGCCGGCTTGATGTCCCGGTGGACGATCCCGCCGCGGTGGCTGTAGTCGAGCGCCCGCAGGATGCCGTCGACCAGCTCGGCCGCGCGCTCCGGCATCAACCGCCGGTCGGCGCGCAGCAGGTCGCGCAGCGTGCGACCGTCGACGTACTCCATCACGATGTACGGCACCGGCGCGCCGTCCGTCACGTCCTCACCCGTGTCGTAGACCGCGACGATGGACGGGTGGTTCAGTGACGCGGCGGACTGCGCCTCGCGGCGGAAACGGGCCTGGAAGATGTGATCCCTGGCCAGGTCCGCGCGAAGGGTCTTGATGGCGACGATCCGATCCAGCCGGATGTCTCGTGCGCGGTAGACCTCGGCCATGCCGCCACGCCCGACGACGCCGTCAAGCTCGTAGCGATCGCCGAGGCGTCGGGGCTGAGTCATTTCCTGCACTGTCCCTTACCGTTCATCTTGGGTGCCGCTGGCCTCTTGGGCCACCGGTGTCCATCTTCGACCTGTTGCCACATCACGTCTCCCCGGTCGGCTCATTCGTTTCGCCGGTTGTGGGGCTACTGCTCGGGGTGGGGCTGGGAGTCGCCGGCGGGCTCGTGGTGGGCGTCGGGGTCGGGGTGGACGGACTGGGGCTGGGCGATGGTGACGTCGTCGGCCGGACGCTCGGAGAGGCCGATGTGCTTACCGTAGCCGAAGGCGTGGGCGTAGTCCTGACCGACTTTGTCGGAGCCACCGGCGGTCTCGTCCACGCGGGCTTCGTTTTGCGTGGCTTGACGGCAGGGGTCCTGGTCACCGAGGCGGTCGTCGGAATGACCGGTTCCGATGGGCCGGTGTGGCCCGCGGGAACCGTCGCGTCCCTCACCACCAGGGTGCCGAGCCCGAAGGCGGCGGCGCATCCCGCGACCGCGGCGACGACCATCGTCGTGCGCCGCAGCGCCGTACGACGCCGGGAGACCCGGGTGATCTCCGGCGAGGACGGCTGGGCGGGCTGGGACGGCGGGGTCGCGGGCGTCGCGTCGGGCAGGGGCGGGGTGACCGGGGCTGCGGAGATCTCCCTCGGCCACTCGCCCGCGGGCTCGGGACGCCACCCGGCCGGATCGGTGAGCATGGCCAGGTCGGAGGAGTCGGAGACCGCGCCGGCCGTCACGACGCCGCGCAGCGTCGTCGCCCGCTGGACCAGTTCGCCGGCGCTCTCCGGGCGCAGCGTCGGGTCCTTCTCCAGACACGCCATCACCAGGTCGCGCACCACCAGCGGAACGCTCAGCGGCAGCGGCGGAGGGGTGGCGTTGATGTGCATGAGCGCGACCGCCACCTGGGTGTCCGCGACGAACGGCGGCCTGCCCGCCAGGCACTCGTAGGCCACCACGCCCAGCGAGTAGATGTCGGTCGCGAAGGTCAGCGGCGAGCCCGAGGCCTGTTCCGGGCTGAGGTACTGGGCGGTGCCGAGCACCGTGCCGGTCAGGGTCACCGGCGCGGCCTCAAGCGCCCTGGCGATGCCGAAGTCGGTGATCTTGATCACCCCGGCCCCGGTGACGAGCAGGTTGCCGGGCTTGATGTCGCGGTGGATGATGCCCGCGTTGTGCGCGGCCCGCAGCCCCTTGGCGGTCTGGTGGATCACGTCGAGGGTGACCTCGGTCCCCAGGGCGCCGTCGCGGGACAGGATGTTCGCCAGCGACTCGCCGGGCACCAGCTCCATGACGAGGTAGGCGACGTCCTCCGCCTCGCCGTAGTCGAAGACCTGCGCGATGGCCGGGTCGGCGAGCCGCGCCGCGAACCTGGCCTCCATCCTGAAGCGGTCACGGAAGGTCGAGTCGGAGGCCACGTGGCTGCGCAGCAGCTTGACCGCGACCTCCCGGCCGAGAAGTTCGTCCTTCGCCCGCCACACCTCGCCCATGCCGCCCGTAGCGATCCGCCCGAGCGGGCGGTATCGGCCTCCGAGCAGGGCGGTCATCTGCCCAGCACCGCTTCCATCACGCTCTTGGCGATCGGGGCGGCGGTGTGACCGCCGGAGGCGTCGTCACCCGCGCTGCCCGACTCGACGATGAGCGCCAGGGCGACCTTGGGGTCCTCGGCGGGGGCGAAGGAGATGAACCACGCGTGCGGAGCCCTGCCCTTGACGGTCTCGGCGGTGCCGGTCTTGCCCGCGACGGAAACGCCGGGGATCTGCGCCGCGTTGGCGGTGCCGTTGCTGACGACGCTGACCATCATCTCCGTCAGCTTGTTCGCGTTCTCCTCGCTCATCGCGGTGGACAGTTTGTCGGGGTCGGCCGAGTCGATCTCGCCGCCCTCGGCGTCGGCGATCTTGTTGACGAGGTACGGCTTCATGACCACGCCGTCGTTGGCGATGCCCGCCGCGACCATGGCCATCTGCAGCGGCGTCATCTGGTTGCTGCGCTGGCCGATCGAGGTCTGGGCCAGGGCGGCCAGGTCCTCCTCGGGGCCGATCCCGCTGCCCGCGACGTCCATCGGGATCTTCAGCGGCTCGCCGCCGATGCCGAACTTCTCGGCCTGCTCCTTCAGCGCGTCGTAGCCCAGGCTCATCGCGATCTTGGCGAACGGGGTGTTGCAGGAGCGTTCGAGGGCGAAGGTCAGCGTCACCCGGCCAGAGCCGCACGCGGCGCCGCCGTAGTTGGGCAGGTCGGCGCTGGTGTTGGGCAGGTCGAGCACCTGCGGGGCGTCCACCTGCGTCTGCGGGCCGACGCTGTCGTCGCTGTCCAGGTAGGCCGCCAGGGTGACCACCTTGAAGGTCGAGCCCGGCGGGTAGCTTCGCTCGATCGCCCGGTCGACCAGCGGTTTGTTCTCGTCCTTGTCGAGCTTGCCGTAAGCCGTGTTGACCGTGGCCTTGTCCGGGCCGATCAACGTGTTGGGGTCGTAGCTGGGGACCGAGACCATGGCGAGGATCGCGCCCGTCTTCGGCTCGATCGCGACCAGGGCGCCCTTCTTGCCGCTGGCGCTCAGCGCCTTGTACGCGGCCTCCTGTGCCCTGGGGTTGATCGTCAGGTCGACGTTGGCGCCCTTGGTCTGCTTGGCGGTGATCAGATCGAGGCCGCGCCGGATCAGCAGGTCGGGGCTTGAGCCGTTGAGCAGAGTGTTCTCCGCGGCCTCCATGTCGCGCTCGCTCTCCGGGGCGAAGAACCCGGTGATGGGCGCGTAGACCTTGCCGCCCGGATAGCGCCGCTGGAAGCGGAACTGGTTGTCGCCGGTGTCCATGGACTCGGCGAGCACCTTGTCGCCCGCGGTGATCCGGCCCCGCTCGACCTCGTAACGGGCGTAGAAGTTACGGGTGTTTCGCGCGTCGGAGCGCAGCCCGTCGGCCTTCACGGCCTGCAGATAGTTCACGTTGAGCATGAGCAGGCCGAACATCACCAGGCAGGCCACGGCAACGCGCTTGAGGGGAGCGTTCATCGCTGGAACACCTGCGTCATTCCTTCGTCCTGGATGGCCTGGGGCGGGGGCTTCCTGGCACTGTCCGACATGCGTACCAGCAACGCGATAAGGATCCAGTTAGCCAGCAGTGCCGAACCACCCTGGGACATGAAGGGGGTGACCAGGCCGGTCAGCGGGATCAGGTTGGTCACACCGCCGACGATGATGAAGACCTGCCAGGCCAGCACGAACGACAGACCGCCGGCCAGCAGCTTGGAGAACGGGTCGCGGGCCGCGAGCGAGGTGCGCAGGCCGCGCTCGACGATCAACGCGTAGATCATCAGCAGCGCCATCAGACCGGTCAGGCCGAGCTCCTCCCCGAGGGCGGGGAAGATGAAGTCGGAGATGGCCAGCGGGATCAGCTTGGGGTGGCCCTGGCCGAGCCCGGTGCCGGTGATGCCGCCGGTGGCCATGCTGAACATGCCCTGCAGGAGCTGTGCGCTGCCGCCCGCCTTGTCGTAGAGGGCGGGGTCGTAGGGGTTCAGGTAGACGGTGAAGCGGTCCTGCACGTGGCTGAAGAGCATCCCGGCCAGGATCGCGCCGCCGACGAAGAGGAGGATGCCGATCAGCACCCACGAGGTGCGCTGGGTGGCGATGTAGAGCATCGCGATGAAGGCGCCGAAGATCAGCAGTGAGGAGCCGAGGTCACGCTGCATGATCAGCACGCCGAGGCTGAGTGCCCAGGTGATGAGGATCGGGCCGAGGTCGCGGGCGCGGGGCAGGTCGATGAACAGCAGCCGCCGCCCGGCCAACGCCAGCACGTCGCGCTTGGCGACGAGGTAGCCGGCGAAGAAGACGATCAGAGCGAGCTTGGCGAACTCGGAGGGCTGGAGCTGGACCACGCCGGGGATGCCGACCCAGATCCGCGCGCCGTTCGTCGAGATGCCGACGAACGGCAGCAGCGGTGAGATCAGCAGGACGAGGCCGACGGCTCCGGCGGTGTAGGTCAGTCGTTGCAGGGCGCGGTGGTCGCGCAGCACGATCAGCGTCACGGAGAACATGACGACCCCGACGGCCGTCCACATCAGCTGGGTCGTGGCCGAGGCGCCGAACGCCTTCGACTGCTCCAGGCGGTAGATCATCACCAGGCCGAGCCCGTTGACCACGGTCACCAGCGGAAGGATCAGCGGGTCGGCCCAGGGGGCGAACTTCGCCATCACGAGGTAGGCGGCCAGCATGAATCCGCCGAGGCCGAGGCCGTAGGTGAGCATGCCCGCGGGAACCCGGCCGTCGATGGCCAGGCCCACGTTGGCGTAGGCGCCCATCACGATCACGACCGCGAAGGCGAGCATCACCAACTGGGCCACTCGCCGTTTGGCGGGCAGGGGGACGAGCTCGACGCTTGGGGTGCTCATATATCTACTTTGTCGGGTCCGGGGTGGGAGTGCCGCTCGACTGGGGGGTCTGCTTGTCCTTCCCGGTCGCCTTCGGGGTGGGTTCGGGCTTCTGGGGGGGCGTCGAGGACTTCAGCTCCGCGATCTTCTTCAGGCCCGCCTCGACGCTGGGGACGGGGATGCCGTCGCGTACCTGGCCCTGCTGGAACGCGCCAAGGGTTGAGATCGACTCCGTGGTGCTCCGGGCGACGTCGAAGAGCTGGAAGGGGCCGAGGTTGGTTTTCACGCCTTGGAAAACCACGATCTCGTCACCTTTAGCTCCCACGAAATATTGATCTTCAAGCCATTGTGTCCCGAAATACCACCCTAGGCTGCCACCGACGAGGACGACGCCGCCCACCGAGGCCAGAAGCGGCCACAGGCGGCGGCGCCTGACCGGCCGCGCCGCCGCCCTGGCGACGGGTTCGTCGAACTCGTCGTCGGTGATGACCGGCTGCGGCATGGTGACGACGCCCGCGTGGCCCACGTGGCCGGCGGGGGCGTCCGACGGGGAGGGCTGCCTGATGGACCCGGCGGCACCGACGACGGCCGCGTCGACGGGCAGGGCGGTCCCCTCGTCGACGTCGAGCACGTCGGCGAGCACGCAGGTGATGTTGTCGGGACCGCCTCCCCGGTTGGCCAGGTCGATGAGCGCGCGGACCGCGGCCTCGGGGTCGTCGATCGTGGACAGCGCCTGGTGCAGCGTCTCGGCGCTCACCACCCCGGACAGGCCGTCGGAGCACAGCAGGTAGCGGTCGCCGATCTGGGCCTCGCGCAGGGACAGGTCGGGCTCGACCTCGCCGCTGCCGTCGAGCGCCCGCAGCAGGATCGACCGCTGGGGATGGGTGGCGGCCTCCTCCTGGGTGATCCGGCCGTCGTCGACCAGTGACTGCACGAGAGTGTGGTCGTGGGTGATCTGGTACAGCTCGCCGGAGCGCAGCAGATAGGCACGTGAGTCGCCGACGTGGACCAGTGCCACCCTCGTGCCCGACCACAGCATGGCGGTCAGTGTGGTGCCCATGCCCTTGAGGCTGGGGTCGCCGCCGACCATCTGGTGGAGTCTGCGATTGGCGTCCCTGACCGCAGCCTCGATGGCGCCGAGCAGGTCGACACCCTGGGTGTCCTCGTCGAGGGAGGACATCGCGGCGATGGCGACCGAGCTGGCCACCTCGCCGTGCGCGTGGCCGCCCATGCCGTCGGCGACGGCGAGCAGTCGGCCGCTTGCGTACGCCGAGTCCTCGTTGCCTTCACGCAGGAGGCCGACGTCCGAGCGGGCGGCGTAACGGAGTGCGATGGTCATTTGCGCAATTCGATGACGGTCTTACCGATGCGGATCGGAACACCGAGCGGCACCGGAGTCGGACGGGTGACTTTGGAGCGGTCGAGGTATGTTCCGTTGGTAGAACCGAGATCTTCCACGATCCACTGACCGTCCTGGGGGAAGAGCCGGGCGTGCCGGCTGGAGGCGTAGTCGTCGCTGACCACCAGGGTGGCGTCGGTCGCCCTGCCGATGGTGATCGGAGTCTCCGACAGGGTGATGGTCGTGCCCTGCAGGGGGCCGCCGGTGACGACCATCTGCCGGGGCTCCCCCTTCCTGGGCTTGGCGACGACGGGCTTGGCGGCCTTGGGGGCCTTGCGGGCGGGGATCGGCGCGCCGGCGCGTGATCCGAACAAGTCTGTCCGGATCACACCTACCGCGGCGATCACGAAGAACCACAGCACCGCCAGGAACGCGAGGCGGATCAGTAGCAGCGTGAGCTCGGACATGAACCGTCTGTTTACCTTTAATCGCGCCGGAAAACCAGAGTCGTCCGCCCCAGCGTCACGCGAGTGCCGTTCTGGAGCTCGACCCGGCGCACCGGCTGGCCGTTGACGAAGGTGCCGTTCGTCGAGCCCAGATCGACGAGCACGACCTGCGGCCCCTCGACCCGGAGCTCGGCGTGGTGCCGGGAGACCCCGGGGTCGACCAGCCGAAGATCGCAGTCGGTGCCCCTGCCGAGCAGGGTCACCGGGGTCGTCAGGTCGAAGGAGCGCTGGCCCTGCGGGTCGTCCTGGGTGGAGACCAGCAGACGGGGGCGTCCGTTGAAGGCGTGGGGCCGGGCAGGAGGTACGTCGCTCACCGGCTGGCGGATCTCGTCCTGCTCGACCGTCGCCCCGCGGATCACCCCGGAGCGGATGCGGAACAGGCCGACGGCCAGGTCCTCGGCCGTCTCGAACCGGACCCGCACGGGGCCGACGAAGGAGTAGCCCTGTTCCTTGGCGTACTCCCTGGCGAGGTTGGCCAGTTCGTGGCTGATGCTGTCGGCGTAGACGTCGAGGCGCTCGCTGTCGGTCGTCGACAGCTCGACCACGAAGTCGTTCGGCACGAGGGTCCTGCCCTGCGCGACGATCGCCGCCCGTTCGTCCATCTCCCGCTGGACCGCGCTGGCCACCTCGACCGGCTGAAGGTCGGATTTGAACGCCCGCGCAAAGGCCCCCTCAACCAGACCTTCGAGCCTCCGCTCGAAGCGCTGAAGGACTCCCACCGGGTCCCTCCCTTCTTCCGTCTATGTAGGTCACGGCCGCCCGGGGCTGTTCCTCGCTCTCTCGCGCCCCTGCTGCTCCGCTCGCGTCTAGGAGGATCGTATCCGGGTTCGTGGGTATCGGCTGATCCGTGCTAATGTTTCAGCGCACCCAACAAGGGCGGGTGGCGGAACGGCAGACGCGCACGGTTCAGGTCCGTGTGTCCGAAAGGACGTGAGGGTTCAAATCCCTCCTCGCCCACTCGATCAAGACCCCGGTCGCGAAAGCGCCGGGGTCTTTTCGTTGCATCTGGGGCGCTGTCGCGCATCGGGACCGTCCGAAGGGTGGCGGTTGCGGGCTGGTCGGTGATCAAACTAGTCGTTCGCTTCCTCGTGGAGAAGTCCCGGTCACTCGAATATGTAGCGCCCTGCCCTTTCTGGCCGCTTTCGACCTGCTTGCAGGCGTCCGTACGGCGAAGCTGATTACGCTGACAGAGAAACGGGCCGGTGGGAGGACGTCTCCCACCGGCCCGAGTGCTCCAAAGATCTACCGTGCGGCCAGCACCCGCATGTCCAGCAGCTCGCCGAGCAGGTCGGTGAGGCTGACCATGCCGGTCACTCTCTCCCCGTCGGTCACCAGGCCCACGTGGGCGTGGGCCTCCTGCAGGGCGGAGACCGCCTCGGGGATCGTGGTGTCCCGGCCGAGGAGCGGCACCGGGCGGGCCAGCTCCGCAGGGGAGGCCTCAGGGCGGACCAGGGCGTCCCTGACGTGCAGCACGCCCAGGACCTCGCCGGGCCGTTCCGAGGTCACCAGCAGGCGCAGGTGCCCGCTCTCCGCGGCGACCTCGCGAACCTGCTCGCCGGTGGCGTCCCCGGGGACGCACGCCACCCGTGCCAGGGGCAGCGCCAGCCGTTCGATGGGCTGCTGGTGCACCCGCAGGGCCCGGGTGAGCAGGTCGTGCTCGGCGCGGTCGAGCAGGCCCATCCGGCCCGACTCACCGACCAGCATCGCCAGCTGGACCGGGGTCCTGGTGGTGGCCAGCTCGTCCCTCGGGCGCACGCCGAACAGGCCGAGCACCCCGTTGGTCAGGCCGTTGAGCCCGGCCAGCACCGGGCGGACCACCCGCGTGAAGGCGCGGAACGGCAGGGCCAGGCCGATCGCCGCGATCTCGGGGTGGGTCAGCGCCCACGACTTGGGGGCCATCTCGCCGACCACCATGTGCAGGAAGGTGATCACCGCGAGCGCGATCACCAGCGAGATGGGCACCTGCAGCGACTCGGGCACGCCGATCGCCCCGAAGACCGGTTCGAGCAGGTGCTCGACGGCGGGCTCGGTCACCATGCCCAGGCCCAGGGAGCACAGCGTGATGCCCAGCTGTGCCCCGGCCAGCATCAGGGACAGCTCCCTGCCCCCTCGTACGGCGGCGCGGGCGGCCACGCGGGTCATCCTGCCGCCCCTGCCCGCGAGCTCCTCAAGACGGTGCCTGCGGGCCGAGATGACCGCGAACTCGGCGGCCACGAAGAAGGCGTTGCCGATCAGCAGCGCGACGCCGAGCAGTAGGGCCCCGGTGGTGCTCATCGGCCGTTCACCGCCTGCCTGCGCTCATTGGGCCGGGGTACGGCCAAGGCGTGTTCCCCGCTTTCTGAGGAGTCCTCGGCTAAGTCGGCCCGCTCGGGAGCGGGGAAGGCCAGCCGTACCCACTCGGGGACCCTGCGGTGGACCGAGAGCACGGTGAGGGTGGCCTCGGCCTCCTGCTCGCCGTCGTCGTCGAGCGGGTCGCTCTCCAGAGCCAGGGTGACGGTGACCCGGTCGCCGGGCTCGGCCATCCTGCCAAGGGTGGCCAGGACCAGGCCCGCGACGGTGTCGTAGTCGTCGCTCTCGGGCAGCGAGAGCCTGGTCGCGCGCTCGATCTCGTCGAGTCTGAGCGTGCCGGGCAGGTCCCAGGTGCCGTCGTCGTTGGCGACGACCCCTGCGGGCTCCGGGTCGTTCTCGTCGACCAGTTCGCCGACCAGTTCCTCGGCGAGGTCCTCGACGGTGACGACGCCCGCGAGCCCGCCGTACTCGTCGATGACGCAGGCCAGGTCGTCCATGGCGGCGCGCATGCGTTCGAGCACGACCGGCAGCGGCAGCGAGTCGGGGACCAGCAGGGCCGGGCGGGTGACGAGCTCGATCGGCCCGTCGGTCACGCGGGACCTCAGCAACTCCCTGACGCCGGTGACCCCGGCGACCTCCTCACCGTTGTCGTGGCGCAGCACCGGGTAGCGGGAGTGGCCGTGTTCGGCGACGGCGTCGAGCAGGTCGGAGATGGGGCGCTCGGCGCGCAGCAGTACCAGCCTGGGCCGCGGCACCATGACGTCCTCAGCGGTGCGGTCGCCGAACTCCAGCGCCCGTTCGAGCAGGTCGGAAAGGCGCGGCGGCAGGGCGCCGGAGGTCGCGGACTCGGAGATGATCCGTGACAGCTCCTCCGGGCTGGCGCCGTGCTCGACCTCCTCGATCGGCTCGACGCCGACCTTGCGCAGCAGGCCGGTCGCGGCGGAGTCGAACAGCCGGATCACCGGACCGGCGATCCTGAGGTAGACGAGCGTCGAGCGGGCGAGGAACTTGGCGACAGGTTCGGGCCGGGCGATACCGAGGTTCTTCGGGGCGAGTTCGCCGAAGACCATCTGGATGATCGTCGCCACGGCGACCGCCAGTGCGATCGCCACGCCGGGCACGGCGGCCGGGGGTACCCCGGCCCCTTCGAGAGGGGGGCGCAACACGGTCGCGATGGCCGGTTCCGAGATGAAGCCGACCAGCAGCGCGGTCACGGTGATGCCGAGCTGCGCGCCGGAGAGCATGAAGGACAGGCGTCCCGTCACCGTGAGCGCGCGTTCGGCCGCGGCGTCGCCGGCGTCGGCCTGCTCACGCAGAACGCCCCGGTCGGCGGCGACGAAGGCGAACTCCTGGGCGACGAAGTAACCGGTCGCGAGAGTGAGGAGCAGTACGGCCAGCAGGCCGAGAACCGTGTTCACCGGGTCCTTCCCCCGGCTGGGTCAGTGGTTCCCGTGCGTTCGCACGGGCAGGTACTCCACGGGTCCGAAGTGGACACGATCTTCCTTTCGAGCAGCGGTCGTCCTCTACGGTAACGATCCACGTGGGGGCCGATGTTTCCAGATCGGCCGACGATCCCATAGTTGGTTGATAACCACCCTTATATGTACTTATCCATAGCGAAAGCTTGGGCACACGCCTACGTGCGCCGGGAGCGCGACGTAGCGTCGATAATGACGGTCTCATCGTGACTTCGAGAGGTGGCGGGAATACGACGTGGGCGACTGGACCGAGGACGACGACCGCACCCGTGCCCTGCGGCCGCCGGCGCCGGGTCCCGCGTCGCCGCGAGCGGCGGGCCAGCCCGCCTATCCGGCGCAGGGTTCCCCCAGGAACGTTCCCGGCGAGGAGCCAAGGGCCACCTCCCGGGTGTACGGCAAGCCCAGACAGGGGTCGGGCAAGGTCAGGCCCCTGCAGCCCTCCTCAGGAGGCCCCGGCGAGCCGCCCTCGGGCTCGGGAGGCGCCCCGAGACGGTCGTGGCGGCCGAAGCGGCCGGGCAGGCTGGCCGTACAGATCCTGGTCGGGTTGCTCGTGGTGCTTCTGGTGGTCGCGATCGGCGGCTACTTCACGATCAACTCGCGGCTGAAGCGGGTGGACGCGCTTGGCGACTACGAGGGCCGTCCCGCCGACACCCCCGGCACCAACTGGCTGCTGGTCGGCTCCGACAGCCGCCAGGGCCTGACCAAGGCCCAGCGCAAGAAGTTCGCCACCGGTTCGGCCGTCGGGCGCAGGACCGACACGATGATGCTCCTGCACATCCCCGACACCGGTGACCGCCCGACCCTGGTCAGTCTTCCGCGTGACTCCTACGTGCCGATCGACGGCCACGGCCGGGGCAAGCTGAACTCGGCCTACGCCTTCGAGGGCGGCCAGAAACTGCTGCCCAAGACCGTCGAGCAGGTGACCGGCATCCGGATCGACCACTACATGGAGATCGGTTTCGGAGGCTTCGTCGGCATCGTGGACGCCATCGGCGGCGTCGAGATCGACGTCAAGCAGGACATCAAGGACCACAAGGCCGGGATCAACCTGAAGAAGGGCCGCCAGGTGCTGGACGGCGGGACCGCCCTCGGCTACGTCCGGACCCGCGCTACCGGCGCCATCCCCGACTTCGAGCGGACCCAGCGTCAGCGCCAGTTCTTCTCCGCCGTGGTGAAGAAGGCGGCCAGCCCCGGAGTGCTGCTCAACCCCTTCACCTCCATCCCGCTCGCCCTCAGCGCCGCGGACTCGGTCGAGGTCGGCGAGGAGACCGGCACCTTCGACCTGCTCTCCCTCGGCCTGGCGATGGGCGACAACCCGATCACGACCGTCGTCCCCGTCGGCTCCCTGCCGACCATCAACGGCCAGGCCGTCGTCCAGTGGGACCGGGCCAAGGCGCTGCGCATGTTCAAGGCCCTCGCCGAGGACAAGCCGGTCCCTCAGGACGTCCTGGGCAAGTGACTCACCCGGAGGCGGTCGTGGCGGCGACACTCGCCGCCACGACCGCGCCGACCACGGCGGCGTTGACGGCCGCGATGCTCCTGGCGACCGCGTCGGCGGCCCAACGGCCTTCGGTGATCTCCTTGATCCGCGCCTTGTCCGCACCGGGGAACGCCTTGCGGTCGATCTTCGCGGCGTGCAACACGGCGATCAGCACCGCGGAGCGCTCGTCCGGCTCGGCCCCGGTCAGCACGTCGCCGATCCGCTGCCTGATCTCCCGCTCGATCCGTGGGTCGCGCTCCGGGTAGCGCGTGCTGGGGAAGAGGCCCAGGACCTTGTGCCGCCGCTCGTCGAGCACGCCCCGCTCGGCCAGGCCGGACAGCAGCCGCTTGCGCACCCCGGAGGAGTACAGCTTGCGCACCCACCAGTCGGCCTTGCGCCGCCTGGTCTCGGCGGCGATCAGGGCCAGCGCCGCGTCGAGTTCCCGCTCGCCGAGCGGCGTGGGGTCCAGGACGGTGACCTTCTTGTCCGCGAGGTCGATGCGGCCGTTGACGGCCAGTTCCGCCAGGAGGGAACCCCCGAGGGCCGCGTCGAGCTCGATCGAGCTGGTCAGGAGTCTGCCCTCCGCCTCGTCGTAGGCGAGCAGCAGGATCTCCTCAGCGATGGTCGTCATGCCCGAAACCCTATGTCGCGTACGGTTCACCGACGCGGGGCCGTACCGGGTGGTGTGGGGTGATCTGGGACAATGCTTGGCTTATGAGCGTTTCCGAGGAACTGCACGTCATCGGCCGCCCTCTCGTGGACGTCCAGCTCGCCCATCCGACGGTGGTGGGGATCGGCAGGGGAGACCTGCCCGAGCCGGTGTTCCGGTCATGGCTCGAACAGGACTACCTGTTCCTGCTCGACTACGTGCGGGTCTTCTCCCGGCTGGCCTGGCAGGCCCCCGACGACCACCTGGGCGTCCTGGTCGACCTGGCCCACGCCACCCTCCACGAGGAGCTCGACCTGCACCGCTCGTTGTCGGCGGGCTTCGGCGCCGACCTGGGCGGGGTGCGGAAGGGGCCCGCCTGCTCGGCCTACACCGCGTTCCTGCTGGAGTCGGCCGCCGACTACGCCGACGGGCTGGCCGCGCTCTACCCCTGCATGTGGGGCTACTCGACACTCGGGCGGGCGCTGGTCGCCGAGGCCCCCGCCGAGTCCCGCTACCGGCCCTGGATCGACACCTACGCCGACCCCGGCTTCGCCGAACTCGCCGGGCGCGTCGCCACGATGATCGACGAGGCCGTCACCGACTCCGCCAGAGCGGCGCGGTTCTTCACCGAGGGCATGCGCCACGAGATCGCCTTCTGGGACGTGCCGTAGGCCCTGCCTCTTTGCGCCGCCTTCGGCGGCGCGGGTTCGGGTGCTTCGAGCCGACGCTTTCCCTCGTCGTTCGTCCGCTTCGCTCCCTCACTCCTCAGTCCAGACACCGACGCGCCCAAGCTCTGTCTTTTGCTCCGCCTGCGGCGTCGCGGGCTTGGGCGCTTCGGGTCGGTGCTTTCCCTCGTCACTGCGTCGCTTCGCTCCTGCGTTCCTCGGTCCAAGCACCGACGCGCCCAAGTTCTGTCTTTTGCTCCGCCTGGCGGCGTCGCGGGCTTGGGCGCCCTGAGTCGGTGTCTTCCCTCGTCGTTCGTCCGCTGCGCTCCCTCACTCCTCAGTCCAGACACCGACGCGCCCAAGCCGAAACTCTTCATTGCTGGCGCCGGTAACCCTGAACCAAAACGCTTCACCGCCGACGGGTTCTAGTCTGTGGGGTATGCCAGAGCTTCCCGAGGTGGAGTCGCTCGCCGAGTTCCTGCGCGGGCACGCGGTCGGCAGGAAGATCGGGACCGTCGAGGTCTTCGGCTTCCAGGCCCTCAAGACCGTCGATCCCCCCGTCACCGCCCTGGCCGGGCGCACGGTGACCGCCGTGGCCAGGCACGGCAAGTTCATCGACCTCGACTGTGACGGTCTCCACCTCGTCACGCATCTGGCCCGCGCGGGCTGGCTGCGATGGCAGGACGACCTCTCCCGGGCGAAGGCGGTCAGGCCGGGCAAGGGCCCTCTGGCGCTGCGGGTACGGCTGGCGCCGTACGAACCGGGGGAGCCGGAGCCGGGCTTCGAGCTGACCGAGGCCGGCACGCAGAAGCGGCTGGCCGTCTACGTCGTGCGTGACCCCGGTGAGGTGCCGGGGATCGCCGCGCTGGGTCCCGACCCGCTGTCCGACGGTTTCACCGCCGAGGTCCTCGGCGGCATCCTGAACGGCAGCCGCGCCCAGATCAAGGGCCTGCTCCGCGACCAGAAGGTGATCGCGGGCATCGGCAACGCCTACTCCGACGAGGTCCTGCACGCGGCGCGGACCTCTCCCTTCAAAGTCGCGGGGAGCCTGACGGAGGAGCAGGTCACCGCTCTCCACGAGGCCATCGTCACGACCCTGCGCACCGCGCTCGACCGGGCCAGGGGCCTGGCGGCCAAGGACCTCAAGGCCGAGAAGAAGTCCGGCCTGCGGGTCCACGGCAGGACCGGTGAGCCCTGTGCGGAGTGCGGCGACACGATCCGGGAGGTCTCCTTCGCCGACTCCTCCCTGCAGTACTGCCCGACCTGTCAGACGGGCGGCAAACCGCTGGCCGACCGCCGGATGTCACGCCTGCTCAAGTGATCACTGGGCCCACGGGGGCAGGATGGTCTGCCCGTTGAGGGAGGCGGTGATCCCGGCCGAGGTGCACACGGTGCCGGTCGCCCGCTCGGTCTGAGAGGCGTTGCGCAGCGCGAACGGGGTGTTCGGGGAGACGATCAGCGCGTCTCCCGCCTCGGCCACGTGCTCGACGCCGCCGAGAACGCCCACGACCCGTCCCGAGTGGACGACGAACACCTCCTCACGGTCGACGGTGTGCTCGGGCCCCGAGGCGCCGGGATTCATGTCGAAGGCCCAGACGGCCAGCTCGGACGAGCCTCGTGAGGGTACGGCCAGCGAGCGCGTGGTGGTGTCGCCGTTGGCGAAGGCGGGGGCGTCGGCCAGGGTCGCGACGGTCATGGTTCCTCCATTGGTAAACCTCGTTGTCTTTTCTTGGATAGAAGGTAAACCAGGTTGTCTAGTTCGTCAACGGTAGCGCTATGCAGTCGAATGGTGGCCGCTTGTGGACGACTCGGGGGCTGCTGGGGCACTTTGCGCCACATCGGTCGGAGGACTTGGAACAATGGGTGCATGAGTGTTCCTGAGATCGAGGCGCAGGCCGTGCCGGATGACGCGTTCCTGCTTGACGTGCGTGAGCTTGACGAGTGGCAGGCGGGGCACGCCCCGACGGCCGTCCACATCCCGCTGGGTGAGTTGCAGGCCAGGGTTGAGGAGGTTCCACACGACGCGCCCGTCTACGTGGTGTGCAGGGTCGGCGGCCGTTCGGCGCACGCGGCGGCCTGGCTCAACCACATCGGCAGGGAGGCGATCAACGTCGGCGGTGGGATGCAGTCCTGGAGCTTCGCCGGCCGTCCCATGATCAGCGAAAGCGGCGCCGACCCGTTCGTCGCCTGACCGAGAAACAGCGAAGGCCGCGCTGAAAACCCTCCACGGCCCCTTCTCGAAAGCGCTTTCCGAACGTCACCGAGCATCCTCAGGACCTCTCAGGTGATCGTCAGCGCGACCCTCTCCCGGCGCGGGCCCGCCCCCCGCGCAACCCTTCCGCCCTCGTCCGATCGTGCCGTCGGCCGTACGGTCCTACGCTTCGGTCAACGACGACATCGCCGCCGACGGGCCGATCGGAGACCCCATGGACGCCGTGACCGTACGGGCTCACGAACTCGCGGAAGCCGGGCGGCTGCCCGCCTTCGTCTACGACCTGGCCGCGCTGGACGAGCACGCCGCGGCCATCCGGGACGCGCTGGGTGACGTCGAGCTGTACTACGCGGCCAAGGCCAACCCCGACCCCGAACTGCTGCGGGTGCTGGCCCGGCACGTGGACGGCGTCGAGGTCGCCTCGGGCGGTGAGCTGGCGCACGTGCTCGGCGTCCTCCCCGAGGTCCCGATCGCCTTCGGCGGGCCCGGCAAGACCGACGCCGAACTGGCCGCCGCCCTGGACGCCGGAGTGGCCCGGCTGCACGTTGAGGGGCCCGGCGAACTGCGCCGTCTGATCGCCACCGGCCGGGAGGCCGACATCATGCTCCGGGTCAACCTCGCCGTCTCACTCGGCGACGTGGCCCTGGCCATGGGCGGCGGCGCGACCCCCTTCGGCATGGACCCCGACGGCGTCGCCGCCTGCCTGGAACTGCTCGACCGGCAGGAGGCGGTACGGCTTCGCGGCGTCCACGCGCACCTGGCCAGCGGCCTGGACGCCGAACGCATGCTCCAGGTCAACGAGCGGGTCCTCGACCACGCCCGCTCCCTGGGCGTGACCGAGATCAACCTCGGGGGCGGCATGGCCGTCTCCTACGCCGATCCCGATGACCGCTTCGACTGGGCCGCCTACGGCAAGGGCCTGGCCGGTCTGCGTCGCTCCGGTGAGACGCTCAGGATCGAGCCCGGCCGGTCGGTCTCGGTGTACTGCGGGCGGTACGTCACCCGGGTCATCGACGTCAAGCGGGTCCACGGCCGCCTGTTCGCCGTCGTCGCGGGCGGCACCCACCACATCCGCACCCCCGCGACCAAGGGACACAGCCAGCCCGTCATCCCGGGCACTCCCGGCGAACCGATCACGATCTCCGGCCAGCTGTGCACCCCCAAGGACCAACTGGCCGAGAACGTGCCGATCACCCTGGAGCCAGGGGACGTGGTGGAGTTCGCCATGGCCGGCGCCTACGCCTGGAACATCTCCCACCACGACTTCCTGATGCACCCCCATCCCGAGTTCCACTACCTCTGACCTCGGTTTCTCCGTGGGCCTTTCGAAGGCATGAGGCTCCGTGACGGGCGCGGGTCGGGGGTTTCCGGTGGTCCGCGCCCGTTCCGGGCTGCCTCAGAGCTGGGCGAAGTAGTCCAGCGGGAAGGGCGGGCGGGCCAGTGGGGCGACGGCCAGTCTCATCAGGGTGAGCGGGTTGTCGTCACCGGCGACGCGGTTGGCGTTGAGCGTGCCGCACGCCGTACAGCGGTGGATGATCGCCCACTCGCCGTCCTGACGTGCGTGGATGGCGATCGGGGCCATGCCCGAGGCGCAGTCGGCGGCCCTGTCGCCCGGGTTGTTGTCCAGGTGCCTGGACCACAGGCAGGTGGGGCAGTGGTTGCGGTGCGCGGTTCCCGGCGCGTCGGTGGGCACGTCGAGGCGGCAGTTGACGCAACGGAAGGAGGTGATGCGGGCGCGATGGCGTGGCAATGGAGGAGCTCCAGACGAAAATGGGTGACGAGTCGGCTGACTGTGCCGTCGTGACCCACGCGGGCTCACCCCCGCCGGAGCCTCCGGTGGGGACGTCGACCCGATCGAGGGCGCGCGACGGCGTCCTCGGTGCCCGCGGGCATTAACATCCCCCCTAATCTGCTCGGAGCCAGTGAAACAACCCATCGCGCCACAAAGCAACTGGTTTAACCCGGCGACGGCGTCCCGCGAAGTGCCAGAGGAGTATGCACCGTGACATCCGAGACCGACCCCAACGGGTGGAGTGCCGCGCTGACCGGGGCCTTCGAGATACTGCTCGGCGGGGAGCCGACCGTCGACCCCGCCGCCGGATACGGGGTGTACTACGCCTCGGACTCCCTCGACGAGTTCCTGTTCCCGAGTCCCTGGGCCACCCCTGAGGGGTTGTCGGGCCGGGAGCCGAGGTACCTTCCTGATTCGGACGGCGAGTATCCCTTCTCCCCCTGGACATGGCGGTTCGACCTGGGTGAGTCGCTGTTCCGCTTCGACGCCGACCTCCTGGCGGGGACGGGGCCGTGGGGTGCCGACGGGTACAAGGGCTCCCGGCCGTTCGACGACGCCTTCGTCGCCGACCTGCGGACCGTCTCGTCGATCGACGAGGCCGGTGAGGCGCTGGTGTACGGCGCGGAATTGGGACCGCTCCTGGGCCGTCACGGCGTCGACCTGACCGGCGAGGAGTCCGAGAGGCTGAACGGCTGGCTGACCGTGCTGCTACGCGTCGCCACCGACGGCACTCTCCCCGACGCGATGAGGGCCGCCACGTTCACCGAACGCGGCCCCGAGCACCTGGTGCCGATCCACGACATGTCCGCCGAGGAGCCCTGGGAGGAGAGACTGAGCGCGGTCACGCACCCCGCGCTTCGCGACCATCTCCGCATGCTCTGTCTCTCCGAGCGTGACGCGCGCAGCAGGGGCGGCTTCTACTACGGTACCGACCACTGGCCGTGGACCGATGTCCTGGAAGCGGCCGGCTGCTCCCTCGTCGCGGGCTGGGGGTTCGGCGAGTCCCAGGCCGGAGTCGCCGTCGTGCGCCTGCCGGCCGAACCAGAGGCGCGCTGAGCGCCTCAGGAGCGTGCGCGCGAACGAGGCGTTCCGGCAGATCGTCGGCTGTGCGGTACGGCCGCCGGTGAACTCCACCGGCATGCCACCCACCAGGGGGAAATAGCCGAAAGCGGGCAAAGACGCATCATGGGGGCGCGAACTGGGGTGATCCCGGTTCGGCGCGTAAGCAAACGCCGGAACTCGGGGCGACCAGGAGGGGACGCACGAGGCCGAGACTGAGGAGCGGCACGAAGGCTGCTTGAGCTGCTTCGATGTCCGGGGCATGGTGCGCGTCCATTCCGCATCGAGGTCGATCATCGGGGAATCGAGGGGCCGACAGCTCGACTCATCTGCCACGGGATCGACCATCTCTTCGGACCGCTCTACCGATCGCACATGCGGCCAGGGGTCGAGCCGACACCCGTTTCCCAGTACAAGGGCGCTGGCCGACCTTGGGCGAATCGCCAGGCAGCTGCACAGTTGGGCAAGAGGGCGTACCAGCCGTGTTCCAGAAGCCTGTCGCGCGTGCCGGACTGTCAGTACACGGACCTACGATCTTCCCCGTGCCGATATCCGCGATCCCCGCCTCCCTGTCCTACGCCGATGCCGATGCCCGCCTGGGCGGCGCGTTGTCCGCCGTGTTCGAGGGCGCGGGGGCGTCGCCCGGCTACGACGAGGTGCTGTTCTTCGACGGCGACCTCACCCTCGACGGGGATTTCCTGAACGCCGTCAACGAACTGCACGGCGGCGACGTCGAGTTGATCGTGGTCACCGGCGACCTGAAGGTCAACGGCCCGATCGCGCTCTATGAGGACCGGCCCGGCCTGTACGTCGGCGGTCACACCCAGGCCGAGACCCTGGAGGGCGGCGAAGCGGAGATCTACATCCACGACGGCGCCTTCACCCACCTGGTCTACGGCTGGTACAACCACGGCTCTTTGCGGACCGGGACCGTCGACACCCCTTGGGTGATCGACTACGACCACGCCATGGACGTGTACGCCCCAGGCGGGCGCTGGGTGAACAATTACGACGATGACGAGGACGCCGACTTCGCCGTCGGGGACAGCATCGTCGAGGCGTTCGTGCCCGAGGTCGTCGACGCGGAGGACCGCTGCCTGGACGTCGACGAATTCCTGAACCGGCTGCAGGCCGGGCTGCCGGTCCTGCGGTCCGGAGTCCAGACGACGGCCGAGTCGGCGAGTGACGGCGTCGTCGGGGCGCGCCTGGCCGAATGAAGCCATCCGGATATGGCTACCTCTTCAAGCCGTACGGCTGCTGAGGGGCCAACCCACCGGCCAAGGGCTTCCGGCTGTTCACCGGGGCGTTCACGCCGCCGTTGCCCGTGTGCAGAACCTGGCGTTCACGGCGTTCGCCGGCCAGCGCCTCAGCCCGTTCACGGGCCTGCCGTTTCTGCTGTTCGAACGAAGCGGCCCCAGCTTCTCCCCGCAAGTCCCTCCGAAGGGGCCGGAGAAGCCGCCGTAGGGGGTGTCTGACGCCTGACGCGGCATTGTTTCCCGGGTAACGCGCGCCCGCGAGAACGTCTGACGCCTGCCCTGGCACCGGCCGAACGGCCCTTCTGCGGGACGTGTTCATGATCGCGTGGCACTCATGGCAAGAAGGTCAAAAACGTTCGGGAGTGCATCCCACGCGCAGCCGTACCCACGAGAAACACGACCTGCGGAACCCGGCCATCGTTGGCGTAGGGGAATCACCCCTGCCGATTTAGGCCGGAGTGGAAGGGCGATGCACAATCACCGCATCCTGCGGGTCGAAGCAGACCAAGCCATACTGACCCGCGAGCTCCAGCACGAACTTAATCATTTCGCTCGACCTGGACCAGACCGTGCTTATGAGCACGTGGCTGTCGGTCACTCACGGGCTCACGCTCCAAGGCGAGGCCTCTATCTGCTCATCGGCCAGGTCCTCCAGCGCCGGGAACTGCTCCAGCAGCGTCTGAGCGAAGCGCTGTACTCCAGGATCATCCCGCACCGACGCAGCGTTCTCCTCGCACAGCTCTTCATAGATTCGCATGGCTTGAGCATCACTGATGGGCTGCGGAACAGCCCACACCCCAAGATCAAAACTCACGACGCAGGAACCCTTCTACAAGCGCAGACGCGTTTCGGCTGGAGGATATGAGTAATCCAACCCGACGACTCCCTGTTGAAGCTGGCTGCACCACTCGTTTACTGAGGTTGAAGCTCGGAAGTTAGGTCATCGCGTGTGATTCATGACCCTTAGATGACCGCGTGTTCGGTATGCCGGAATTATGAGATATCCGG
>NZ_JBITMT010000013.1:0-192707 GCF_044466505.1 Streptosporangium sp. NPDC049376
CCCGGCCCGTCCACCAGATGGTTCAGATACAGCTCCACCGCCCCCACCTTGGAGTGGTAACACGCCACCCCCAGGTCGGCCTCCCCGAACGGCCCCGTCACCATCAGCCACGGCCCGTACGGCGCCGCCACCGAAAACCCCCCGTGCACCGGATCACCCGCCGCCGACACATCGGCACCCGTCACCGCCGGCAACTCCAGCAACCGCGACCCCCGCCCCGGCGGCGTCGTCTTCACCATCGACCCCGCCGAGGAGATCCGCGGATTGTCGCCCCGCAACCACTCCTTGATCTCCGTCAGATGCGACCCCATCGGCCGCGGCAGCGCCTCCTCCTCCACCCCCAGCACCATGCCCAGGTGCTGGTTGATGTCGGCGTCGATCGCCACGACCGGCAGCCCCCGGCTCGCCACATAACGTGCGAACAGCGCCGACACGGTCGTCTTCCCACTGCCGCCCTTACCGACGAAAGCCACCCTCACGACGACGATCCAATCTGATTATGAAAATCATTGCAAGGTCTGAGAGCGATAATCATGCCACGCCGGACGGCGGGCGACGCCGGCAAAAACGAGAACGGCACGAGGAGTTAGGTGATGGCGCGCCTGATACCACTACTTTCCCTCCGATAAGTCACTTCGTATTTTTTCCTACCTAAATGGGATATATCGGTCAGGGGTTGACGGGCCTCTGTGATGCGTCGACTCGGAGGAATGTCGCTGATTGCGTAATTAGTGCTACTTTATGGGGTTTTCGGGGGAAGGGTTTGACTTAGAGCGCGCTCTAACTTCTAGCCTGTTCGATGTGGCGAACAAGGGGTCGCCGAAGCGCCGGACTCTCCCAGGTGAGGGCTGGGGCACGGTCCCGGCGCCACGTAGGGCTTGGGCACGGATCAGGAAGAAGGGGGCAGTTCCCATGGGTGAGAGCACGACCCGCGAGGAGCGCTACGAGCACGGGCTGGTGATGCTCGACGCCGTGGACGGCACGGCCGGCGCGAACGTCATCGAGTCGCTCAAGGACGTCGCCCCGGAGCTCGGTCACCAGATCGTCGCGTGGGGGTTCGGCGAGATCTACTCCCGTCCCGGTCTCGAACCCCGGGACCGGCAGCTCGTCACACTCGGGATGCTGACCGCGCTCGGTGGCTGCGAGCCGCAGCTCACCGTCCACATCAACGCCGCCCTCAACGTCGGGCTGACGCCGCAGCAGATCATCGAGGCGTTCCTGCACTCGGCGGCCTACTGCGGCTTTCCCCGGGCGCTGAACGCGACGCTCACCGCGAAGAAGGTCTTCGCCGAGCGCGGGCTGCTGCCGGTCGAGTGATACACCCCGCTATTTGTTGATATTTCGGGGTCTGGGGGGCGGTCGTGTGGGTCGTCGAAGCGGGAGACGAACCACGAGGCGAATGAGGCGGTGACCACGCCCAGCAGACCGACCCCACCCAGCATCAACAGGCCGTCACCGTCCTGCCCGCGCCCGCGGCCGACGCGGGCGGGTCTTCGGCTGTTTGAAACACTTGTTTGCGGCGTTGGTAGGATCATCACGTGGGAGTTCCTGAGGATTTGCTGGCCGCAACCAAGCAGTGCCTGTCCGAGCGCGGATACGCCCGCACGACGGTGCGCGACATCATCGCCGTCTCCGGCAGCAACCTCGCCGCGATCAATTACCACTTCCGCTCCAAGGACGCGTTGCTCACCCAGGCGATGATCGAGGTGACCGGCGAGGCGGTCACGGAGATCCTCAAGGCCTTTCCCGGCGACTCCAAGGAGTGGTTCGAAGCCTTCTGGGGTGAGCTGATCGAGTCCTTCCGCACCAACCCGACCGTCTGGCGGGCCAACGTCGAGACGCTCGCACAGGCCGCTCACCTGCCTGATGTGCGGGCCCGGCTGGCCGAGGGGCAGGCGCTGGCCCAGCGGGAGCTGAGCGCGCGCCTGCCCGGGCACGACGAGGCGGGGGCCCAGGTGCTGCTGACGCTGTTCATCGGGCTGCTGGTGCGGTGGCAGATCGACCCCGACAGCGCCCCGACGGCCCGCGACCTGGCCACCGGCCTCCGCGCGGTCGTCCAGGCGGCGGGAGGCGGGGAAGCGGCACCCGCCTGACCGCTCCAGCCGCCCCACTCCAGGCTCCTCGCCCAGCGTCCCCGTTCTGCGCACCTCGTTCCGGCCCACCCCGTTCCGCCTGCCGTGGCACGCGGCCTCTTCAGCGCATCGCGTGGCGGCCGGCGTGCTGGTCCTGTGGCGGCGCCGGGGTGCCCTTCGCCTGCCGTACGGCTCGCAGCATGACGGGAGCGAGCACCGCCATCACACACAACGCGGTGGCCGCGGCGAGCATGGCGTAGTGCTGACCCTGTGTGAAGGCCTCGCGGGCGGCGGCGGCCAGCGAGGTCGCGGCCGGTTCCGGCAGGTGCCGCGCCGACTCCAGGGCGCCGCCGAGGGTGTCCAGCGCCGCTGACGGAGCGCCCGTCTCACCGAGGTGCCCCCGGTAGACGGCGGCGCCGATGCTGCCCAGCAGGGAGATGCCGAGCGCGCCGCCGAACTCGGTGGCCACCTGCGACAGCCCGGCGACCGAGCCCGCGCGCTCCGGCGGAGCGGTGGCGATGATCAGGTCGGAGGAGACCGTCAGGACGAGCGTGACGCCCCCGGCCATCAGCATGATCCCGGCGATCAGCAAACCACTCTGTCCCGTCACGTCCAGCCTGGACAGCAGCATGAACCCACTCGCGCCGACGAGCAGCCCGGCGCAGACCACCAGCCCCGGCCTGACCTTGCGGACCAGCACCGGCGCGAGCCCGGCGGCGAACATCGCTATGCCCGCCGACGGCAGCGCGTACAGTCCGGCGACGAGCGGCCTGGCACCCATGACCATCTGCAAGTACTGCGTCGTGAACAGGCTGGAGCCAACCATCGCGAAGACCCCGAGGGTGTTGGCGCCGATCGAGGCGGTGAAGGCGCGGCTGCCGAACAGGCGCACGTCCAGCATCGGATCGGCCATCGAGCGCTGGTGCCTGACGAAGGCGGCCCCCAGCGTCAGTCCTGCCACGATGGCCAGCACCGGCGCCCAGCCGAGGCCGTCCTGTGCGATGTGCTGGATCCCGTAGATCGTCGGCAGGATGGCGCCCAGCGACAGGGCCACGCCGAGCAGATCGAACCTGCCCGGACGCGGGTCACGCGACTCGGGCAGCAGCAGCGGCGCCAGGATCAGCAGCAGCACCATGACCGGCAGGTTGACCAGGAACACCGAGCCCCACCAGAAGTGCTCCAGCAACGCGCCCCCCATCAGCGGGCCCAGCATCGCGCCGCCGGCGAACGCGCCGGTCCAGATGGCGATCGCGACGCGGCGCTGGCCGTCATCATGGAACATGTTGCGAATCAGCGACAGCGTCGAGGGCATCAACGTGGCGCCACCCACCCCGAGCAGGGCACGGGTGACGATCAGCAGGTCGGCACTGGGAGAGAACGCGGCGACCGCGGAGGCGGCCCCGAACGCGGCGGCCCCGGCCATCAGCAGCCGCCGCCGCCCGACCCGGTCACCGAGCGTGCCCATCGGCAGCAGCAGCCCGGCGAGCATGAACGGGTAGATGTCGATGATCCACAGCAGCTGGGAGCCGCTCGGTGCCAGGGAGGCACTGATGAACGGCAGCGCGTACGACAAGACGTGCAGGTCGACGGAGATCAGCAACACCGGCAGGACCAGGACGGCCAGTCCGATCCACTGTTTGCGTCCGGCTTTCATGAGCGGCCCTTCTCTCGGAGCGGAGCACCGGCCTGGTGCAGGTGCCGCAGCGCCTCGGCGTGCGAGGCGACGAAACTGACTTCGTGGTACGGCCGACGCAGTTGCCGGCAGTGGGCCTGCACGATGGGTTGCGCCAGGCGCAGGTTGGGGGTGGGCATGTTGGGGAACAGGTGGTGTTCGATCTGGTAGTTGAGCCCGCCCATGGCGATGTCGATGAACCGGCCGCCGCGTACGTTGCGGGTGGTGAGGACCTGCTTGCGCAGAAAGTCGAGCTTGGCCTCCCCCGTGAGGGTCGGCATGCCTTTGTGACCAGGGGCGAACACGCAGCCCATGTAGACGCCGAACAGCCCCTGGTGGACGGCGAAGAAGGCCAGTGCCTTGCCCGGTGACAGGGTCCACGCCAGCCCACCCAGGTAACAGGCGAAGTGCGCGAACAGCAGCGCGCCCTCCAGGACGCGCTGTTTCATCCAGGGCTGCCGCAGTGCCCGCACACCGCCGACGCGCAGGTTGAGCCCTTCGAGCAGGAGCAGCGGGTAGAGGAGGAACGCCTGCCGGCCGCCGATGAGCCGGGCCAGGCCGCGCGCGTTGCGTGCCTGTTCCTGTGACCACACCAGGACGTCGGGTGTGACGTCCGGATCGAGCTCCTCGTGGTTGGGGTTGGCGTGGTGGCGGGTGTGCTTGTTCATCCACCAGCCGTAGCCGAGGCCGATGGCGAGGTTGCCGCCGAGCCGCCCGAGGATCTCGCTCGGGCGGCGATCGGCGAAGACCTGCCGATGAGCCAGATCGTGCAGAACCAGGGCGACCTGAGCGAAGACGATCGCGAAGTAGACGGCCGGCAGGAGCTGGAGCCAGGAGTCGCCCAGCCATAGGAACGCCGCCGTCCCTGCAAGGTAGGCGGCTGTGACGGCGCTGATCCGGATCAGGTAGTAGCGGGGGCGCCGGTCGAGGAGTCCGGCCTGCCGGATGTGTCTGGCCAGGCGACCGAAGTCGCTCGCGGCCGTGGCCGCTGCGGTTGCTTGTGCCATGCCGATGACCATACACATGTTTGAAACATTTGTGCAAAACATCTGTTTGTGACGCTTGTTTGGACAGGGTGGCGGAGCGAAAGAACGAGACAAGCTGATCGAAGGCGCCAAACGCTGCCTGCGGGAACGCGGCTACGCGCACACCACGGCACGCGACATCGCCAGGACTTCCGGCGCCAACCTGGCCTCCATCGGCCACCACTTCGGATCGAAGGACGCGCTGCCGGCCGACGTCATGGTCGAGGAGAGCGCCGAGTGGGCCGACAAGCTGCGTCAGGCCATGGCGGGCGAAGTGCCACGTGAGGGGGAGGCAGCAGGCGATCGAGCTCCACCGCCCGGTCTTCGTGGCCGGCATCGAAGCCTTCGCTCAGGCCGAGCGCAGGCCACAGCTGCGCCAAGCACTGGCTGACGCTCAGGAGGCCGCACGCCTGGAACTGACCCACTGGCTCGCCGAAGGGACGTCGCCCCCAGCGACGCGGCGGGCGGTCGGCGCCTTCTATCTGACCCTGCTGACGGGACTGATCCTGCAACGTCTCATCGACCCAGAACGCGCTCCCACCGCAGAATCGCTGACGGAGGCGCTGCGTGCCGTACGTGCACGTGCCATCGCATGACGGCGACACCTTCACTCACCCTGCGTCAAGCCCTGCTGGTCGTGGACACGGTGAACGGTATGTACTCCACCGACCGCCTGGCATGACGATCAGTCGAAGCGCGTGGTTGATGCCAGAACCGGGTCAGCATGGCAGCACGACGGCGCCGCCAGGGCGGGTCTGGGTCGCCCACACATACGGTCCGCACCCCGCAGGCGGTGCGCGCCCGGTCATAGGGGCCGCTGTCGGGACGGCCCTCGGCGCAGTCGCCGATGACCAGGCGCGGGTGATGACCGGCGGCGGCCGGGTTCTTGGCAGACCGACCACTCAGAACCTGAGTTTTGTCCGGTCAGCGTCCCAGCGCGGTCCGTTTCCGCCGTATTCCGGTGGCACCCCTACTTCGGCGTGATCCGGCCCTTCCACCACCCGGTGGTCCGCGCCATGGCCAGGGCGGGCGTCAGGGGAGGGCGTCCTTCGCGATATGGGCGAAGGTGATCTCGCTCAGCAGCGTCTCCTCGTGCTCGCGCAACGCGCTCCACACGTCGGCCAGGGGCCTGGCCACCCCGGGGTAGTCGGCGCGCGGGGACTGCTCGGGATTGCCCTCCACGACCATGATCACGTCGGCCAGGGTGATCTGCTCGGGGGGCCTGGCCAGCCAGTAACCCCCGTCGGGGCCGCGCTGACTGTTGATGAGCCCGGCCCTGCGCAACTGCAGCAGGATGTTGTCCAGAAACCTCCTCGGGATGTTCTGCGCGACGGCGATCTTCTCTGCGGGGACGGGGCCCGGAGGCGCCGCGGCCAGTTCGGTGACCGCCCGCAGCGCGTACTGGGTTCTGGCGGAGAGCCGCATGTCGGTCAGCTACGCACCTGCTGCAGGCCCCAGCGGCGGCGCAGCGCGTTGTCGCCGGTCTCGAACAGCAGGTCGATGCCGACGCCGATCACCAGGATCACGATCATCGTGGCGAGCAGGCCCGCCGAGTCGGCGAGCTCGCGGTCGTAGTAGAGCCGCTCACCAAGCGAGGACTGGTGGGCGATGATGACCACCAGCTCACCGGCCATCAGCGAACGCCAGGCGAACGCCCAGCCCTGCTTGAGACCGGCCAGGAACGACGGCAGCGACGCGGGCAGGATCACGTACCGGTAGAGCTGCAGGCGCCGGAAGCCCAGCACGTGGCTGGCGCGCAGCAGGATCGGCGGGGTGTAGTCGACGCCGGTGATCAGGCCGTTGGCGATGGACGGCGCGGCACCGAGGATGACCACGAAGGTGATCGCGCTCTCGGTCAGCCCGAACAGCAGGATCGCCAGCGGGAACCACGCGATCGACGGCATGGTCTGCAGGCCGGTGATCAGCGAGCCGAAGGCCGCCCTGAGCACCTTGACCCGGGAGACCACGGCGCCGATGACCAGGCCGATGACCACGGAGATCGCGAACCCGGTGACCGCGCGGCGCATCGTCACCGCGATGGCCTGCCAGTACTCGGGGTCGGTGAACCGCTCGCCCAGCTTGCCGAAGGTCTCGGCCGGGCCCGCGAAGACGTACTCGGGCCACCGGCCGCTCCACACGACGCCCTGCCAGATCGCCAGCACGATGGAGATCGCGAGCAGCATCGGCCAGACGCGGCCCCAGACCCGGGAGGTCAGTCCGCTGCTGGTGCCGCCGCCCAGTTCGAGGGCGTCGAGCCCGGCGAGCTGCCTGGCGTGGACGTCGGAGGGCTGACCGGCGGCGGGTGCCTGGTCAACGGCCATGGCGCAGGACCTCCTGGCGCAGTCGGGCGGTGATGGTCGAGGCCAGCTCGGCCACCTCGGGAGAGTCGGTGAGGCGGGGCCGTTCGATGTCCACCTCGAACTCCTCGGCGACCTTGCCCGGCCTGCTGCTCAGCAGCACGACCCGGTCGCCGAGCCGTACGGCCTCGCGGACGTTGTGGGTGACGAACAGGACGCTGAGGCCGCGCTTCTGCCAGATCCGTTCGAGTTCGTCGTGGAGCAGGTCACGGGTCATCGCGTCCAGCGCGCCGAACGGCTCGTCCATCAGCAGCACGTCCGCCTCCTGGGCGAGCGCGCGGGCGAGGGAGACGCGCTGGCGCATGCCGCCGGACAGCTCGTGCGGGCGCTTGGCGCCGAATCCGCCCAGGTGGACGATGTCCAGGAACTCCGCGGCGCGGTCACGCCGTTCCCGCTTGGCCACTCCCTGCACCCGCAGCGCCATCTCGACGTTGGCGGCGACGGTGAGCCACGGGAACAGCGCGGGCTCCTGGAACATCATCGCGATCTTGCGTCCCCCGACGCTCAGCGTGCCGGCCGTCGGGCTGTCCAGCCCGGCGACCAGGGACAACAGGGTGCTCTTGCCGCAGCCTGAGGCGCCGAGCAGGCTGACGAACTCACCGGGCGCCACGGAGAGCGAGATGCTGTCGAGAGCCAGCAGCCCGTTCCTGCCCTGGCCGTAGATCTTGGAGACGCCGTCCAGCCGGACCGCGGGCTCGTCGCCCTCGGCCCGGCGGGCGGCCCGCTCCGTGAGCGGAGCTGTCACTGTGCCCTCCTGGGGGACTCGGATCGGGTGGTGGGGACTTACTTGTCGGCTACCTCGGACTGCCCCTGGGCCTTGAGAACCTCGTTGAGGGGCTTGAGGTCGTAGATGCCGGTCAGGTCGACGGGCTCAAGCAGGCCGATCTTGACCGCGTGGTCGGCGCTGGCGACCAGGGAGGAGGCGATCGGGTCGTTGGTGAAGGTGATGTTCTTGAAGGCGCTGTCGATGACCTCGGGCTTGAGCGCCTTGCCGCTCAGCTTCTCCAGCGCGGCGTTGACGGTCTTCGCGGCGTCGGCGGGGTCGGCGTTGATCGCGGCGTTGGCCTCGACGTGCCCTTCGAGGAGCTGCTTGACGACGTCGGGGTGCTGGGCGGCGAACTCCTGGCGGACGATCAGGTGGGTGATCACGAACTGCTTGTTCGGCCAGAGGTCGCGCTCGTCGATGAGGACCTTGCCCTTGCTCTCCTGGATCAGGCGGCTGGCGAAGGGCTCGGGGACCCAGGCGCCGTCGATGTCGCCGGTGGCGAAGGTCTGCAGGGTCTGCGAGTTCTCCTGCGGGACGATGTTGACGTCGCCGCCGCCCTTGGTGTCGGTCTTCAGGCCCTTCTCCTGCAGCCAGTAGCGCAGGGCGACGTCCTGGGTGTTGCCGAGCTGCGGGGTGGCGATCTTCTTGCCCTTGAGGTCGTCGACGCCGTTGATCTCAGGCTTGACGACCAGGAAGACGCCTCCGGAGGCCGCACCGGCGATGATCTTGATGGCCTTGCCCTTGGACTTGGCCCAGGCGTTGATGGCGGGGTTGGGGCCGATGTAGGTGGCGTCGATGGCGCCGGAGAAGACCGCCTCGATCGCGGCCGGGCCGGCGTTGAAGGTGGTGGTCGTGAGCTTGGTGCCGCCCAGGTGCTTGGCGAAGAAGCCCTTCTCGACGCCTACGAGCGCCGTTGAGTGAGTGATGTTCGGGAAGTATCCGAGCCGGACCTCCGCGAGCTTGCCTCCGCCACTGCTGGAGCCCCCGCTTCCAGACGTCCCTGTCGTTCCCGAGCTCCCGCAGGCCGCGGCCAAGGTCGTGAGCGCCAGTACGGCGAGTGCCGCCACCACCCCGCGTGCCCCGCGAGCTTTCATGACTACTCCCTAATTCCTACTTAATAAGTCGGTTAGGTGTATATAAGGGTTCGGCGGGGGTTTGTGTCAAGCCGATCACCTGAAGGGGTGGGCACTGTTACCGCTTCGTGTTCTTGTGTGTGGGTTCGGTGACGCTCTCTGGGGCCCATGGGGCGCATGTTCACCGTTGGTGCTGATGAGGCTCCTGTGGCCTGGATATCCGGTTCCCTGAGCCCGAACGGGGTGGGTTCACCGCATCTGTGTCGCGTTCCCCGCGTTCGTTACACCGCCCGCCACGGAGAGTCCTGGAACGGGTTCCGGCACGGCAGGGCCCGGGAGATCAGCCGCAGACGGCGTCGAGAGTGGCCGGGCCGTCGCCGGTGTGCCGCTGGGCGGTCCTCTTCGGTCCTGAGGCCGTGGTGGCCGAGGACTCCTCGGGCCGGGCGAGAATGGCGGCGATCTTGTGCTTGATCAGGCGGTAGTCGGGGTCGCCGGTGTCGATCAGCGGCGGGACGAACTGGAAGCTCCTGATCTTCGAATCCTTCACCTTCTCGGACAGCTCGATCAGGTTCGGCAGCAGCTCACGCGGGATGTCGGTCGAGACGGCGTGCGCGGTCGCGTCGGCCAGCCTCTCGAAGCTCCTGAGCACCGTCACCGGGTCCGCCTGCTTGGTGACGGCGTTCATCAGGCACTTCTGCCTGCCCATCCGGACGTAGTCGTCGCCGTAGGTGCGGGACCTGCCGAACCAGAGGGCCTCCTCGCCGGACAGCCTGCGGGTTCCGGCCGGGATCAGGCCCTCGTTCTGCCTGCCGTACACGATGGGGTCCTTGATGGTGACCTTCACCCCGCCCATCGCGTCGATGATCTTCGCGAAGCCGAACATGTCGACCATCGCGTAGTTGGTCACGTCGAGGCCGGTGAAGTCGCTGATCGTCTGCTTCAACAACGCCGGGCCGCGCTTGCCCGCGGGGACCCCGGGGACCATGTCGGGGTGCTCCTCGGCGTACTGGAAGACCTCGTTGAGCAGGCCGGGGGAGTACGGCGGCTCGCCCCCGAAGCCGAAGGGGAAGTGCTCGCGCGGCGGCCCCTCGGGCATCGGGACGTGCTCCAGGTTCCTGGGCAGGCCGAACAGCACGGTCGAACCGGTCCGGGTGTCGATGCTGGCCACGGTCATGCTGTCGGTGCGCACCCCGGTCCGGTTGGCGGCGGCGTCCGCCCCGATCAGCAGGATGTTGAGCCGTTCACGACCCTTCCACGGATCGACCGGGATCGGGGTGGCGCTCTCGGTGAAGACCGAGGTCACGACCTCCTGGGAGATGTAGGCGAGCCGGGCCGCGTAGGCCATGGGCGCGACCACCAGCGCGCACAGCCCCCCGACGGCCAGGGCCGACAGGTAACGGGCGGGGCCGGACAGCGTCTCCGGCCGCACCAGCCGGTAGGACCGGACGACCACGGCGACCGTGGCGACGGCGAACAGGATCGCGCCCAGCGTGAGGACCCACAGCCAGCCGGGCTGCACGATCAGGGAGAGGACCTCGGGCCTGCCCGTGACGAGGGCGGAGGCGACCGTCCCGACGACGGTCAGGTACGTCCCCATCAGCAGCGCGCCCGTCACACGCCTTCCGGTCCACAGATGCGCCAGGCCCCACAGCACGGCGGAGCCCAGGGTGAGAGCCAGACCCCGTCCGATTCCCGAGCGATCCCTGTTACCTGCCATCTGGTCGACATCTCCCGTCCCTCTGGCCCCCCGTGTCCGCAGGTTAGTGATGGTTTTCGAGTGAATGGCCTATGTACCCCCGCGACGCGCTGAGAAGCCTGAGTCAAGATTCGGTGCACGCATTCCCGCTGGTTGCAGCGGTTTGCGGGTCTTCCAAATCGCGGTCAAAAACGGTTCCCCGCGGGATCTCCCGGGCGAGAAAGGGGATTCCCGGTTATGTGCGAAGGACGATCAGCGCGGTCCTCGTCGTGCTCGGCTGTGTCTGCGCGCCGCTCGCCCTCGTCGGCTTCTGGATGGCGGACCGGGCCGTCGGAACCGGACGCTACGTCGAGACGGTGGACCCGCTCGCCGAGAACTCCACGATCCAGGACGACGTCGCCGACCGGGTCACCGCCGCGATCGCCGAGCCGATGCGGGAACTGGACACCTCGGTGCCCGACCACACCGCCCGGATGGCGGTGGACAAGGTCGTCACGGGTGACCGGTTCCCCGGGATCTGGAGGTGGGCCAACCAGGTGGCGCACCGGCGCATGTCCGGCGACCCACAGGGCGGCAACCTCGTCCTCGACCTCACCCCCGTCTACGAGATGGCCAAGGGCGAACTGGAGCACGAGGGCGTCCCGGCGGCCACGCGCCTGCCCGCGCTGCACCCGGAGATCGAGCTGCTCTCCGCGACCGACCTGGTCAGGGTCGTGACGGTACGGGACGTCCTGGTCCCCTGGAGATGGGCGACGCTGAGCCTGTCGATCGTCCTGCTCGCGGTGGGCACGGCACTGGCCGGGGACCGGCTGTGCGCACTGGTCGGCGTCGGGCTCGGGCTGGCCGGCGGCATGACGGTGCTGGCCGTACTGCTGGTCGTGGTCCGGGACACCGCCCTGTCCGACGTCACGGACGACGGCGCGCAGGGGCGGGTCTTCGTCACGGTCTTCGACGCGCTGACGAGGTCGTTGTGGACCGGGCTACGTGTGCTCTTCGCCGTCGGCCTGGTCGTCGCGGCCGTCGCGTTCGCCGTCAGGCACGTCCGGTCCTCACCAGGTGGCGGCGCCCGTCCACCGGGCGGCGGCTCCGGTTCACCAGGTGGCGGCGCCCGTGAAGGACGTGGCTGAGGGGCGGTAGCCGAGCCTGGTCCTGGCCGCGGTGATGTCCAGGGTCCGTTCGACGGCCAGGTGACCGACGGCGTATCGGGTGAGCCGTGGCGGACGCTGACGCCGCAGCATCCGGAACACCGCCTCGGCCATCGCGGCGGCGGGCTCGGCGAGCGCCAGAGGCAGATAGTACGGCTCGGCGTCGATGCCGAGCTCCGCGATGAGCTCCCGCAGCGCCTCGTCGAGGACCACGGGCTCGGCGTCGGTCACGTTGAAGACGCCGTACTTCACCGGACCCGCCGCCGCCCGTAAGCACGCCTGGACCAGGTTGCCGACCGAGGTCAGGCTGATCCGCTGGCGCCCGTCCCCGACGGCCAGGAGCCTGCGCCCCCGGACCGCTCCAAGAACGCGGGGCAGCAACGTGGTGTCGCCCCTGCCGTAGATCGCGTGCGGCCGCAGGATCACCGCCGTGTCCAGTGCCCGTTCCGCGGCGGCCTTCGAGGCGCCGTAGGCGTTGGCGTACCGGCGGATCGGAGCCGCGTCCTCGGTGGCCATGACGGTCGGCTTGAACGGGTCGTAGACGCTGGCCGTACTCACGTGCACGAACCTGGCCTGGGGAAAGGCGGCGGCGGCGTTGCGGGTGCCGTCCACGTTGGCCGCCCAGATCGCCGGGGACGCGCCCCAGTCGGTGACGCTTCCCGCGCAGTGGATCACCGCGTCCACCTCGGGCAGCGGCGGACGGGCCCCCAGGAGGTCCCACGAGGTGTACGGCGCGCCGCCCACGTGCTCGGGATCGACGCGGGGGCGTCTGCCGAAGGCCCACACCTGCCAGCCCTCGTCCACGGCGCCCCGGCAGACCGCTCCGCCAACGAACCCGGAGGCCCCCGTGACCCCGATCCTCATCGGATCACCCCTTTCGGCAGTTGCTCAGGCGCGTTCACGGGCGGCGTTCACGGGCGGCGGGCCACCAGTTCGCGAAGGGCCGCGCGGTCGAGTTTGTCAGCACGACCCGAGCGGGGGAAGGCATCGATTGTCTCGATACGGGTGGGTATGGCGAGGGCGTCGACGATCTCGGGAAGCGCCTTCCTGAGCAGGGTCTCGTCGTACCCCTCGGCGGGGACGACGGCGAGCACGACCTCCTCGTCACCGGTCTCCGCGTCGGCGATCCCGACGACGGCCGCCTCGGCGACCCCCGGCAGCGCGGCGATCGCGGGTTCGTACAGGCCGGGGTAGATGTTCACCCCGTCCCGCAGGATCATGTCCTTCTTCCTGCCGAGCAGGACCAGCCTGCCGTCCTCGACACGGGCCAGGTCGCCGGTCGCGATCTCGGTGAGCGGCTCCTCCCCGAGGTAGCGCTGGGCCAGGTGCGGTCCGGAGACGAACAGCTCTCCGTCGTCGGCGATCCGCACGCCGACCCCGGGCAGCGGCGCGCCCAGGAGGTCGCCCCCCGAGTGGGCCAGCTTCTCCTCGGCCGAGGCGATCGCGATCGGCAGCGCCTCGGTCATCGCGTAGACCGAGAGCACCCGCGGCCCGGACTCGACGGCCCTGCGCAGCACGCCCGCGGGCGCGGGGGCCGCGCCGAGCAGCAGGTAGCGCAGGGTCTCCGGCAGCCTCGGCGTACGGCGTAGCAACCTGTCCAGGTGGACGGGGACGGCGAAGGTGTGGGTGGCACTCCTGGCGGCGAGCTCCTCGGCGAGGTCGCCGCCCCCGGGGAGCGACCAGGTCGCCCCGGCGAGCAGCGCGGGCAGCCCCAGCATCAACTGGTCGGTGTGCACGACGTCGCCGGGGCCGAGGGGGAAGGCCTCACGGAACAGCTCAAGGCCGGCCGCCAGGGACCCCCGGGTGTGGACCACGCCCCGGGGACGCGCAGTCGTTCCCGAGGTGAAGATCACTGCCGCAGGCTGATCTGGTGAAATTTCGGATATGTCTGGCGCGGTAGCGCCGGACATATCCGGCTGGGGGGTTCGCGGAAGGTCACGGTCTTCTTCCCCCGCCCGGTTCTCCGCCTGTCCTCCGGTCAGCCGCTCGGAGCGGTTCTCATGCTGTTCACCGGTCTGTTCGCCACCCGCTCCCCCAGGACGGCGGGACCCGGCCGTGCCGGGCTCGGCCTGGGAACCGGTTCCGCCCTTCACGGGCTCCGCCCGGTCCTCGGGAACGGTCCCCCGTAGAACGCGTGACAGGCTCAGGGCGCCCCTGGGCACACCGGGCAGCCAGGGCCCCGTGTGCAGGTGCCGTACGGCGTGGCCGGGAAGCGGGTCGCGCAGGTTCGGCAGCAGCAGGCCCCGGCGGCGGGCCAGACTCCGCAGCGGCCCGCTCAGGGTGTAGAGGACGGACTCGGCGACCACCCACCCGGGGCGGGTCGCGGTCATCCGGGCGGCGAGCACGTCGGGGGCGAGCCCGGGGTCGGCCAGCACGAGCGTCCCGCCCGCCGCGACCGAGCCGAGCGCCAGCACCACGGCGTCGACGCCGGGCCGTACCGCGAACAGCACGCCCCGCCCCGGCGCGGTCCCGGTCATCGCGGCGCGCACGGCCTCGACCCTGCGGGCCAGCTCGCCGTAGGTGATCTCCCGCCCGCGCCCGTCGATGAGGGCGGTCCGGTACGGCTCCCGCCGGGCGGTCTCCAGGATCCCGGTGATGATGTCGTTCATGCCGCCTTGATCCACAGATGTTCGTAGGTGGGGATGAGGACCCCCCTGGCCGCGCGCCGCCGTACGACACGGACGTCGTGGGAGAGCAGGACCGAGGCCACCGCCCTGATCTCGGCCAGGGCGAGCGGGTAGCCGATGCAGAAGTGCGCCCCCGCGCCGAACCAGATCCGCCGCAGCTCCGGCGGATGTCTCCTGGACGGGTCGAAGGGGCCGTAGGAACGGGCGCAGTTGTGCGTCACGATCACCACCCGGTCGCCGGGCCGTACGGCCAGCCGCCCGACCCTGGCCGGTTCACCGACCGAGCGCAGCATCACCGGGGTCGGGGTGGTGACCCGCATGGCCTCGTCGATCACCCGGTCCAGGTCGTCCACCCGGGTGCCGTGGTCGTGCAGCAGCGCGACCAGCCGGGGGACGAAGGTCGCGACCGTCTCCGTCCCGGTCAGGAAGAACGCGCCCGCCGCCCCCCTCGCCTCGGCGGCCGACAGCTCCTGAGCCCGCATCCTGCCCATGACCGTGGACTCGTCCCCGGCCTCGTAGGCGGCCTGCGCGATGTCCCCGATCCGGTCGAGCACGCCTCTGGCGATCGCCACCTGCCGTTCGTTCAGCCGCCGGGAGCGCAGCGAGACCATCGAGACGACCCGCTCCCCCTCGGCGAACAGCTCCCTGGCCCTGGCCGCCGAGACCTCGCCGAGGCCGATCACCCGGCAGATCACCGCCCCGGCCATCGTCCGCATGACGTCGACCAGATCGACCGTCTCACCCCGTCCGAGCCGCGCGGACAGGTCGTCGAGCGGCTCCCGGAGCACGTCGGCGACCAGCTCCGAGACGTACCCGGGGGTGAACAGCGGCATCAGCTTCCTGCGCAGCGCCGCGTGTCCGGGGCCCTCCATGTTCAGCAGCACCGAGGGGCCGAGCACCGGCGTCCACAGCTCACCGGGGGAGCCGGGGCCGTCCTTGCGGAAACGCCCGTCGGTCAGCACGGCCCGCGCCGTGGCGGTGTCGTTGACCACCACCCCGAGACCGGGGACGCGGACCACGGGGCCCAGCCGGGCCAGCAGCCGCACCAGCGGATAGGCGAAGGGGTGGGCGGCCAGGTGGAGCCTGGTCTCGTGGTTCACCGGATGTCGACCACGTCGGGGCGGTAGCGGTGGTCGGCGTACCACGCCAGGGTCCCGGCCAGGCCGTAGGCGCGCAGGCGGCGCACCGAGCCGTAGACGACCACGTCGCGGCGGGAGCCGTACGCGGAGGTGATCCTGCGGACCTGGTTGACCAGGGCGCGGTCCTCGTGGACCTCCTCGATCGCGGTCCTGGGGAAGCCGCCCGCCCGCTCGTACAGCGATGCCGTGATGGCCATCGCGCAGCCCGGCATCATCACGTAGGGGCCGAGGTACTCCGGCGACCGGTTGCCCGGCCTGAAACGGCCGAACGTCGCGGCCACGTCGACCACGAACGGGATGAACCGCCGCTCCCAGAACTTCAGCGGGAACTCGTCGGTCCTGGGCAGCAGCCTGCCCCCGACCATTTCGAGCCCGTCGTCGAAGGCGCGCCTGACGCCGCGCACCCAGTCGGCGCGGGGCAGGCAGTCGGCGTCGGTCCTGGCGATGTGGGTGGCGCCGTTGGCGATGGCGTGCCGTACGCCGGTGTCGGAGGCGGCGCCGGTGCCCTTCTGCCGTTCGGTGATCACCCGGACGCCGTGCCGTTCGACGATCTCGGCGGTTCCGTCGGTGCTGGCGTTGTCCACCACGACGAGCGTGAAGTCACGGTCGTCCTGCGCGTCGAGCGCCCTGAGCGTCGCCTCGATGCCCCGCGCCTCGTTGTAGGCCGGGACGACCACCCACAGGTTCATCGCGTCAGGTTCTTTCACATCTCCGCCAGCATCACGCCGGTGCTGATCCCGCCGCCCAGGCCGAGCAGCGCCACCATGTCCCCCGGTCGCCAGTCGCCCAGCGCGAGCTGCAACGGCAGGGTGGTCGAGGCGCAGTTGCCGTGCTCGGGGAGGCTGACCACGAGCCTGTCCCGGGGGATGCCGAGCGTGGCCGCCAGATGGTCCAGGTACGGCAGCGCGACCTGGTGCACCGCGACGAGGGCGAAGTCCTCCCAGCCCAGGCCGGTGCGTTTGAGCGCGTTGAGGAAGACGTCAGGACCGGCCAGCTCGAACGCCTCCTTCAGACGCCGCCCGTCACCGCGGAAGTAGGAGTACTCGGGGTCGCGCGGATGCGCGGAGCCGCCGCCGGGCAGCGTGCCGATCGCCCACGCGGTCGAGTCGGCGGTGAAGTCGCGGTAGAAGATGCCGCGCTCGTCGTCCGCGCTCAGCATCACGGCGCTCCCGGTGTCCGACAGCGTGTATCCGGCGAAGGACTCGGCGAACTGGGCGTGGTCGCGCACCCGCCAGCGGACCGCCCGCGAGGGGACCTCGCCCGAGCAGACCAGCACCCTGCGGTGCGCCCCGGTCAGGATCAGCGCCTCGGCCACCTGGATGCCGTTCAGCACGCTGTTGCAGGCGTTCTTGACGTCGAAGACCGGGCACGAGAGCCCGAGCTTGGCGGCCACGATGTGCGCGGTCGCGGGCTCGACCATGTCCTGCGAGGCGGAGGCGAAGATCAACAGGTCGACGTCGGTGTGGTCGAGCCTCCTCACGGCCTCGACGGCCAGGTCGGAGGCCTGTTGGCCGTCCTCCGCGACGTGACGTGACCGGATGCCGGTCATCCGTTCGATGACACCTCGGTGGGGGACGTATCCCTCGATCCGTCGCTCGACCTCCGCGCTGGACATGGTCCGTGGCGGCAGATACGTCGCGACGCCCGTGATCCGGGCCTTCATGCTCCCCCTAGGTGGTGTCACCTCTTCCTCATATCGGGGCAATGTACCGAAAATATGGGTAATTGTCCTGGTCAGCTCGGGGCGGGGAGCCGCCGGCCGGGTGGGTGAGGGACGGGCCGAAACCCTCAAGATCGTGGTGGGGGCGCCCGGCGGGGTGGGTTTCGGTCCTCTGGAAATCATGGGCTCGACTGGTAGAAATCCCTCCCGTGGTGGGTTGGGTGTTTTACGGAGTGATGTCTTGATTTATCGGATTATGTGAGAGGGATTCTGTGATTTTCCCTGACTTCACAGGACGGTGGTAGACGTGCTCCATATTGCGGAGATCTTTACTTAAAAGTGGATGGAAAATAATCTTGTTGCCGTAGTCGCCGTATTCTGCCGACCGCGTTGGAGCCCTCCCCTCTCATGGCTCATCCATATCCCACGCCCTCGCCGTTGCCGGCGGTCTCAGCGCCGCCTCGGCCGTCCACCGGTCAGCAGGCCGGGGAGTCCCAGGCGAAAGCCGCCGCTCCCGTACCCATGCCGCATCCGGCCCCGGGCGTCAACGGGGAGTACTCGGGAATCGACCCCACCTCGATGGACGACTTCGAACGGGGGCTCGGCAGGGCACAGGACACCCTCGGCAGGAACGAGCCCCGCATTCGCAGCGCCCTGCAGAAACTCGACCTGGACACCTCGGGCCTGAACGCCCTGCGCGAGATACGGAGCTGGATCGAGACCAGCCGCCCCGACCTGCGGCGCCGCAGTGAGACGATCCGCGCAGAACGTACCGCCTGGGGAACCTCCTCCTCCCTCGACACGACCCCTTTCGGCCTGCCCACCTTCGACGAGAAGCTGTACGGCAAGGCCGCCCACGACCCCGACGTCTACGCCGCCACCCTCAAACTGACCGAGGCCGCGCAGAAGGGCGAGGCCGACGACAGGACCCTGGCGGAACTGGAGAAACGCACCGGCGACAAGACATTCGCCCTCGGCCTGATGACCACCCTCGGCGCCACGGGGTTCCGCGAGCTGATGGCGAAGGCGGTGGAACAGGGCGACAGCAAGAAGGCGAAACGCCTGCAGGCCGCCCTCGGCAAGACCCTGGGAACGGCGAGTTCGAAGCTGAGCAACGCCTGGCGCGACGAACTCACGTCCAATCTCACTCCTGGGTGGCAAGAGCGGGAGTACCACGCGATCACGCTGGCTCTCAAGAACGGGACCTTCGCCGCCCCCTTTCTACTGGCGGTCGCGAAGAAGGTTGACGCCTGGGACCGTACGCCGTATCCGCCGGGTACGAATTCGAACGTCATGGTGCCGCTGATGGAAGCCCTCAGCCGTAACCCCGCAGTGGCCCAGGACTTCTTCGCGAGCGATCCGACCGCGCTCAAGCACTTCCTGACGGAGTGGAGCATGACTGACGGAGGCGAGGCACTGGGCAAGGCCCTGGAGGCTGCGACGCTCACCTTCCGCGACCACGACGGTTCCCCAGAACATCCGTCACGGGGCTACCTGTCGGCCAAACTCGCCTCGGAGTTCGTCCACCTGAGGGCTCAGCAGATCAAGTCCGGTGATTCCATAGAGGAATTCCTGAAGCCTGTCACAGTTGGCCGCATCCTCGCCGGATACATCAGCGACATCAACAGTGTCGCTCAGACGGGACGCGATGTCATTGTGGACGGGGTCCGGGACGCGGATAAACCCGGTACAGCCGGCCGTGAACCATGGGGGGCGCAGTTCGGTAAGAAAGAACTGCAAAGTGTGATGAGGGAGGCGTTTGCTGACCCCAAAGCGCTTGCTCCTGTTCTGGCTGCTCAAACGAGATTCACCGACTGGGTTCTCGACCACGATGCGATGAGGATCGCCAAAGGGCAGGGTGACGAAACTCTTCGAGCGAACGCCAAGCAGATCGGTGCGACCTTCGGAATGATCACTGATGCCGCAGGGCTGGCTAAAGTCGAGGAGGGGAAGGAGTTGGACGATAAACAGGCGCGGAATATGAAGCTGCTCACGGGAGCGGTGAATACCGCACTCGCGATTCCTCAGACGCCAGGATGGCCGATCGCGGCTGGAGTCGTCGGGGCGTGGACAGGGTTCATCGAAGACAGGGTCAAGGGGGATTCGGAGACCAGGGCGCGCGAAGACGCCAACACCGCAGTTGATCAGTCTCGGCGCCTCGTGCATGACCTCGCCGCTCGCGCGATGCTCAAACATGGCGTGTTCGGCTCGGCCAAGCCCGCTGCGGCCGCTCACCCGTGGGCATCGCTGGAGGGGCTCAAAAAAGGAGATGATCCTGTTGACAACCCTAACAACTTCCTTAAAAGTGACGGTCGAACACTTATGAGCATGGATGAGATGATTGATAAAAACGCCAAAAACAACACCGACAAATATCGGCGAGTCGAGGCTTATGATCGATGGTTGTACGAGGGACTGGCGGGGCGAAAGTGGCTGGACATAGAGGATCGCCTTGATCAAGGATTTTCCAATGGCTTTGCCCAGTACGGATCATGAAGCGGTCGTCGTTCGTCTTGGTGGCGGTGCTGATGTGCGCCCTGGTTTCCTCAACCGCCTGCCAGGTTTCCAGTAGGGAATTTGATCGTTCCCCGCTTCCGGAGGCCGCTGCGCCGCCATATCTGTGTGGGCATATTCCGCAGAGGGCGGTCGAGTTGATGACCGGCGTGAGTAATCCGCTGGTGCGTGGTCATTTTGACCTAAGTTATCCGAAAGGTCTCGACGATGGAAGTTGTGCGATTTATCAGCGAGACGGTGATCAACTTGAGGTGCTGCAGATCGACCTTACGCCGGGAGGCTACACGGAGAGAATCGAGGAACAGCTGAAGGCGGGTGCTCTGCCCCTGCCGGAAATCGTTCCCGGAGCCATCGGCTACTACTTCAAACCTGCCGACGGTGAGGACGGGGAAGCGTACGCCATGCTCGTGCGTGGCAAGGCGGAGCTCAACATCCAGCTGGAAAGAGGCGTCGCAGGGCGTGACAACGCCGCTGATGTGCTGGCGTTGATGAAGTTGATCGCGCCGAGGCTCATCACCGATGCCGGTGCCCCGTCCGCGAGCGCGGGTCCGTCCTCCTCGAAAAGAAGCTCATGACCAGGTTGGTGCCCAATCCGCTTCATGCCGCGTTGGAGGACGCGCTGCGGACGATCGAACCGTTGGTCCAGGAGGTCGAGAGCGGTTTCGAGACGCCGTTTCAGGCGTTCCACTCCGGCGGAGTGTGGACGGGGCCGGCGGCGAAGCGTTTCGACGAGCAGCTCGTCGGTCACCGTACGCGCCTTCGGGGGTCGGCGGACAGGATCCTGGCTGATCTGCGGCAGACGTTGGCCCGCACGCCGCGCCAGGTGTCCGAGGAGGAGGCCACGGCGATCAGGAAACGGTACGGCCTGCCCTGACAACCGGGCGGAGGCCTCAGCGGCCGGAGACGTCGAACCTGGAAACGTCACGATCGAGGTCGGCCAGGTGGGCGAGGGGCGGACTGAAATCCTCAAGATCGTGGTGGAGGTGGTTTCGGCCTTCCGGAAACCGGGGGACGCCCGGCGTGCGGTCCGCTGGGTGTCATGAGGTCCGGTGGCCGTGTCGGGGAGGCCTGCGGCCGTACCCGCTCGTGCCGGCTCGTCGCTCCGCGGGTACCGATTTCACATGAACGCCGAATTTTGTGAACCGAAGACCGGTGGGCGAAGGGCGTTTCCACGCCACCGCCCGAGGGGCGAAAAGCACCCTCGGGCGGTGCGCCGGGTATAAACGTCAGCGGTTCACGGCGCAGGTGGCGAACGTGTCGTCAGGCGTCTTCGACGTCAGCAGTTGCGGATGGACCACACCGGTTCCCAGTTGTAGTCGTGTACGCCCGAATCCGGAGTGAACGAGTGCAGCACCTCACCCGCCTGCCCGTAGAAGTACGACGTGACGCCCCCGGTCTGGTTGTTCGTGTAGAAGCCCTCGCCCTTCCAGTAGGACAGGCTGTACCTGGCGCACGTGTACAGCCGGAACTGCCGCCACTTGTTGGTCACGGGGTTCCACGCCTCGGGGCAGAGATTGCCGCTCGGACAGGTGATGGTCGTCCCGGGGTCGTACTCCGCGTAGCCGGCGGAGGGTGAGACCGTCGGAGGGTTCGCCAGGAGGGCGGACGTGGCGGGAGGGGCGGCCGGGCGCCTGACCTGGCCGCCGGTCGCGCCCGCGGCCTCGGGGGCGTCCGGCGAGGCGACGGCCGCGCCGGTGGTGCTCACCGTCGTGCCGGTGGTGCTCGCGTCCGCCCCGGCGGGGGCGAGACCGGCCACCAGCACCGCCGCGGACAGAACGACTCCGATCCTTTTCATGATTGTCACTTGCGTGAATTCCCTTCTTGGAGGAGAGGGTCTTGCTGCGAGTGATCAGGGTCGGCACCGGCCTTCGGGACACATGGTCCGGCCTGAATCGCCGACCAAAAGACAGATCTGGTCGGCAGGGCGACCAGTTCCGCAGGGAGAGCATAAGCAGACGTTCCACGGATGAACAAACTGATTATTTCTTCGCGTGAGAAAGCGGCTGGTCGTTATTGTGGCGGTGGGGTACTTTATTGCCTTTCCGGTGATTCCGGAAATGCTCGTCATGACAAGCCGTTTCCGTGGGGACGCTCCGGTCCGGCCGCCGGGGAAACCGGGGGGACCCCGCCGTCCGGTGGGCCGGGCAACGACCGTAAACGTCAGGGCAGGGGTGCCGGGGCGGGGCATGAGGTGATCTCTTCGGGGTAGCCGGGGAGGCATGAGCGACGTTCAGACGGGGACGGTGACCACGAAGGTCCCCGCGAGGTTGGACCGGCTGCCCTGGTCACGGTGGCACTGGATGATCATCATCGGCCTCGGAACCGTCTGGATCCTCGACGGCCTCGAAGTGACGATCATCGGTAACCTCTCCGCCCAGCTCGCCAAGCCCGGCAGCGGCCTGGAGATCACCCAGACCCAGGTCGCCGGTACGGCCGCCGCCCTCTACGTGGCCGGAGCGTGTCTCGGGGCGCTGTTCTTCGGCTGGCTGACCGACAGGTTCGGCCGTAAGCGGCTGTTCATCATCACGATGGTCGTCTACCTGGTGGCCACCGCCGCGACCGCGTTCTCGTTCTCGGCGTGGTGGTTCTTCCTGTTCCGCTTCATGACCGGGTTCGGTATCGGTGGTGAGTACGCCGCGATCAACTCCGCCATCGACGAGCTGATCCCGAGCCGCCACCGGGGGCGCATCGACATCGTCATCAACGGCAGCTACTGGCTGGGGGCCGCGGGCGGCGCCCTGTTGACGGTCCCGCTGCTCAACGGTTTCGCGGTGAACATCGGCTGGCGTATCGCCTTCGGTCTCGGCGTCGTCCTCGGCCTGGGCATCCTGCTCGTCCGGCGGCACGTGCCGGAGAGCCCGCGATGGCTGTTCATCCACGGCCGGGACCGGGAGGCGGAGGAACTCGTCGACGGCATCGAGGCCCAGGTGGAGGAGGAGAAGGGGACGCGCCTCGACGAGCCTGAGCGGTCCATGACCATCCACCAGCGCACGTCCATCGGGTTCGGGCGGATCGCCCACACCATGGTGGCCCGCTACCCCAAGCGCACGATCCTGGGCTTCTCCCTGTTCATCGGGCAGGCCTTCCTCTACAACGCCATCACCTTCGGGTACGCGCAGATCCTGTCGACGTTCTTCAAGATCGACACGACCACCGGTTACTTCTTCGCGGTCATCGCGATCGGCAACTTCCTCGGTCCCCTGCTGCTGGGGCACCTGTTCGACACCGTCGGCCGTGTCCCGATGATCTCGGCGACCTACATCGGCTCCGGTGTGCTGCTGCTGGGTACGGCCTGGCTCTTCTCCCAGGGGGTGCTGACCGCGGTGACCCTGACCGCCTGCTGGTGCGTGGTGCTCTTCTTCGCCTCGGCGGGGGCGAGCGCGGCCTACCTGACCGTCAGCGAGATCTTCCCGATGGAGACCAGGGCGATGGCCATCGCGTTCTTCTACGCGATCGGCACCTTCGTCGGAGGCGTCGCCGGCCCGTTGGTCTTCGCCAACCTCGTGGGCAGCGGCCAGGTCGGGGACACGGCGCTGGCCTTCTGCATCGGCGCAGTCCTCATGATCGCCGCGGGTCTGGTCGAGGTGTTCCTCGGCGTCAAGGCGGAGGGCAGGGGGCTTGAGGACATCGCGGAGCCGTTGAGCGCCGCCACACCGACGTGACGGTGCAATTCGGACGAAGAACGTTCCATAATCCGGACCGGGGACTTGATATGATAGTGATTATCATTTGAGCATCTGTTCAGGAGTTCGCCCATGGATGTCGCCACCGCGCCCGACATACACCCCACCATGGAGCTCGACGAGGCCGAGGCGGGGGCGACGCGAGAGCGGATCGTCACCGCGGAGGAGGCCACCCAGCTCGCGGAGCTGTTCCGGCTGCTGGGAGACCCGACCCGGGCCCAGCTTCTCTACGCCCTGCTCGAAGCCGGTGAACTGTGCGTCTACGACCTCACCGAGACGGTCCAGGTCAGCGACACCGCCGTTTCACACGCCCTGAGACTGCTGCGGACCGCGGGCATCGTGGCCAGTCGCAGGGCGGGCAGGATGATCTACTACCGGCTCGCCGACGTCCATGTCCGAATGCTCCTCGACCTCAGCCGTGAGCACCTACGGCATGGCTGAGGCCGTTCGCCGTCGGCCTGAACGTGCGGCGGTAGGCCATCGGTGAGACCCCGACCGTGCTCTGCATGTGCTGCCGCAGCGAGGCGGCGGTGCCGAAACCGGCCTGGGCGGCCACGGCGTCCACGGCCAGGTCGCTGGTCTCCAGCAGGCGGCGGGCCAGTTCGAGCCGCTGCAGGACGAGCCACTGGCCGGGGCTGAGCCCGACCTCGTCGCGGAAGCGGCGGGTGAACGTACGGCGGCTCATCCTGGCGTGGGTGGCGAGGTCGACGAGAGACAGGGGCAGGTGCAGGCGTTCCAGCGCCCACGCCCTGGTCGTGGCGGTCGTCGCCGCGGCCTCCTCGGGCACCGGGCGCTCGATGAACTGGGCTTGGCCGCCGTCACGCCACGGCGGGACCACACAACTCCTGGCCACCCGGTTGGCCACCTCGCTGCCGTGGTCACGACGGACGATGTGCAGGCACAGATCGACCCCGGCGGCGACGCCCGCTGAGGTCAGCACGTCCCCGTCGTCGACGAACAACACGTCCGGGTCCAGCTTCACCTGGGGAAACAGCTTCTGGAACCGTTCGGTCCAGCTCCAGTGCGTGGTCGCGGGCCGTCCGTCGAGCAGTCCGGCGGCGGCGAGCACGTAGGCGGCGGTGCAGATCGAGACGAGCCTGGTGCCCGGCCTGATCAGGGCGAGCGCGTCGGCCAGGGGAGGCGGCAGCACCCCCTCCACGGCGATCGGGCCGAGCCGGTGGGTCGCCGGGATCACCACGGTGTCGGCGGTGGCCAGCACCTCGGCCCCGTGGTCCACGGAGATCGAGAAGTCGGCGTCCGTCTCGGCGGGGCCACCGTCCAGGGTGCAGGTGAGCACCTCGTAGAGGTGTTCTCCCGCGGCGTTCCTGGCCATGCCGAAGACCCGGGACGGGATGCCGAGCTCGAAGGGGATGACACCGTCCAGGGCGAGTACCACGACTCTGTGCATGACCCGATCCTTACACACAAATGATTCGGGCCACCATGGCTGGGTGATTCTTTGCGTTTCGTCACCTCGCCCCTCCGGAAAGTGGGGGTACTTATCGCCATGTGATCAAGTTTTTGGCGGGGACGGTGGCTCTGTCCTTCGGCGCACTGGGTTTCGCGGCTTCGACGCCCGGCGGCTCGTTGCGCCCCGGCGACTTCGCCACGCCCGTGAAACGGCTGCAGCAGGAACTGCTGAGGCAGGGGTTCGCGCCGGGACTGGTCAACGGCTACTACGGCTCGGAGACCCAGGCCGCCGTCTGGGCCTTCCAGAAGTCACAGGGGCTCGTGCCGCGTGACAGGGTCGGCAGGCGGACCTGGCGCGCCCTGGCCCACCCGCGCGTCCCGGCGCCGATGGTGCCCGGCGGTGAGCCGCGGCGGGTGGAGATCGACCTGGAACGTCAGCTCCTCACCGTCTACCGGGGCCGTCACCGGGCACTCGTCTCCCACGTCTCCCCCGGCGCCGGACCCGCCTTCTGCCGGAACGGCCTCAGCTCGGCGGAGGAGGCTCCGACGGGGGACTTCCAGGTCGCCGAACGCCTTCCGCGCCCCGGGGTCGATCCGCTGGCCCCGATCTACGAGACGTTCTCCTTCGCGGCCTCCGGACCGGGCGGCGGCGGACCCGGACCGGGCGGCGGACCCGGGGCAGGGCCGAGCGGTGACAGGCCCGAGGCCGGGGCGGACGGTGACAGGCCCGAGGCCAGGCCGAGCGGTGGCGGGTCCGAGGTCAGGCCGGTGCGCCGGATGGGGGAGGTCCCCCTCCCGGACGGAACGCCCCGTCCCCGGCCGACGGTCCGGCGGTCCTACCCGATCAACACGGTCGCGCCGGTCAGGCCGGCCCCCACGGTCAAGCCCGTCTACCCGATGGCCACGGTCAAGCCGATCCGCCCGGTCCCCACCGCCGGGCCGTTCCATCTGCGGCCCCCCGCCGAGCCCCCCGTCGGGCCCCCTGTCGGACCGATCGACATCGGGCCGATCAGCCGGGCCCCCGCCGTACGGTCCGTCCCGCCCGAGGTCCGGGCGCAGGCGAGCCCGGAGCCCGCCGCGTCCGCGGTCCGCGGGTGCGTCCGGGTTCCCACGCACGTCGCCGAGCGGCTCTTCGGCCTGGTCGAGCCGGGTGACCCGGTGTACGTCCGCCACGGCTGAGAGCCGTCACGGCGTCGCCAGGGACAGGGGGAGTTTGAGGACGAGCCTGGCGCCCTGACCGTTCGTGCTGGTGGCCGCGTACAGGACGCCCTGGTGCGCCGAGGCGATGTCCCTGGCGATGGGCAGGCCGAGACCGGTCCCCCCGGCGTCGCGGCTGCGGGCCGAGTCCAGGCGGGCGAACCGCTGGAAGATCCGTTCGCGTTCCTCGGGCGGGATGCCGTGTCCGTCGTCGGAGATCTCGATGACGGCGTCCCCGTCCTGGCGCGCGACGTGGACGTCGACCTTGTTGGCCGCGTGACGGTCGGCGTTGGCGAGGAGGTTGGTCAGCAGGCGCGTCAGCTGGAGCCTGTCGCCCCTGACGACCACGTCCGGGGCGAGGTGCGTGCGGATCTCGTGCCGGGAGGGGCGGCGCCGTACCTCACCGGCGACCAGTTCGCCGAGGTCGATGGATTCGGGGTCGCCGGTGACCCCGGCGTCGAGATGGGCGAGCAGGAGGAGGTCGTTCACGATCGCCTGGAGGCGTTCGGCGTCGTTGAGCGCCGACCGTATCGTCTGGGAGTGGTCCTCGAACTCCGGGTCGGACAGGGCGAGTTCGAGCTTGGTGCGCAGTCCCGTCAGCGGGGTGCGCAGTTCGTGCGAGGCGTCGGAGACGAAGCGGCGCTGGCGTTCGGCGGCCTGGTCGAGCCGTTCGAGGGTGGTGTTGATGGTCCGGGTGAGCGCGCAGAACTCGGTCTCGTCGTCGCCGACGGTCAACCGGCGGCCGAGGTCGGAGGCGCTGATCGAGGCCATCTCCTCGCGCATCTCGTCGACCGGTTCCAGGGTCCGTCCGACGGCCCGCCAGGTGCCCCAGCCGAGCAGCGCCAGGAGCACGAGGGACAGACCGGCGAGCCCGAACTCCAGGGTGTGGCCCGTGACCAGGGCGGACTCGGGCGTCGCCGCGTAGACCATGACGCCCCCGGCGGGGGCGTTCGTGTCCAGCAGGCCCACGACGACGAAGCACGTCCTTTCGCCCGCCCGGGTGGCGCACGACCTGGTCTCCACCCGGTTGTCGTTGTCCGGAGGCCAGGCCCTGGTGATGGCGGGACGGCCCCTCATCGCCAGACTGGCCGCGAGCACCCGGCCGTCACGGGCGACGACCTGCAGGCGCCTGACCTGCTGCGTCGGCAGGATGTCGTCGTTCACCCTGCGGTTGACCTCGTACGCCTGCCGGGCGGCCTGCGAGACGAGTTGCACGGCCCGGTCGGAGAGCCAGGCGCGTATGGCGAGCGACGTCGCGGCCGAGCCGATCCCCAGGATCACCGCGAAGATCATGACCGTGGTGAGCGTCGCCCGGGCCCGGATCGAGCGAGGCCTTCGCCATGAAGCCACGCTTCCCCCCAAAAGATCCTCTTCTCCTATTTATAGGTTGTGGATCTTCATAGGAGGGCAAAGGCGAAATAGCCCTTATGTCCTTTTAAGCGGGTGCAGCAATCGGATGGTCGATCAGTCGGAGAGGGCGATCGTCGCCAGCTCCCCACGGGAGGCGACCCCGAGTTTGGGATAGGCCTTGTAGAGGTGGTAGCCGACCGTGCGCGGACTCAGGAAGAGCTGGGCGGCGATGTCCCGGTTCGACAGTCCACGGGCCGCGAGCCGTACGATCTGCAGTTCCTGCGGGGTGAGCAGGGCCAGCAGGCCGGGCGCCGAGGTGGCGGGGGCGGTTGAGCCGGTCGCGTTCAGCTCCGCCCTCGCCCGGTCCGCCCACGGCGTGGCCCCCAGCCGCTCGAAGACCTCAAGCGCGGCGCGCAGGTGGGGCCGGGCGTCGGCCTTCCTGCGCGTACGGCGCAGCCACTCCCCGTACAGCAGCGCGGTCCTGGCCCGTTCGAACGGCCGTCCCTCCACCCGCAGCGCCTCGGCGAAGTGCTCCTCGGAGTCGTCGAGCAGGGCCTGGCAGCGCGCGAGCAGGGCGCACGCCCACGGCTGCCCGATGTCGAGCGCCCACCGGCGGAAGCCGTCCAGGGCCTCGGCCGCCCGTTCGGGGGCGCCGAACCGTACCGCCGCCTCGACCAGGTCGGGAACGCTGCGCTTCCCGGCCACCTGGTAGCCGCCCGCGACCGGTTCGAGACGCGAGAGCGCGGCCTCGATCCGGCCCCGCCCGAGATCGAGGACGCCGAGCGCCCAGGTCGCCCACCCGTGGCCCGCCGGTCCCGCCGCGAGCGCCTCGTCGGCCAGCGCGCGGCAGCGCTCCTCGTCGCCTTCGAGCGCGGCGAGGTAGGCGAGGAAGGCTCCCAGCTGAGCGGCCCACTGCGTCTGCCCGGTGTCGCGCGCGATGCGCAGGCCCTCGGTCGCGGTGGTCAGCGCGTCGCGGTGCCGTCCGTGGAACATCTCGGTCTCGGCGAGGAAGAACAGCAGCGTGGGCAGCGTCCCGATGCCGCCCGTCGACCTGGCCTCGGCGACCAGCGCCCTGGCCGTCTCGCCGACCTCCTCGTCCTGCCCGGCGACCAGCCCCATCCCGCAGACCTGGACCAGGTCACCCGGGCGCGCGCCCGCCTCGCGGGCCTCGGCGATCGTCCTGGCCAGTGAGGGCGCCGTCCCGCTCCGCGTCAGCGTCGCCGTGACGAACGCGGCGACCGGCGCCAGCGGGTCACCGTCCGGCAGGGACAGCGCACCGAGCCGGGCGGCGGCGTGGTCGACCTCGGCCGCGCCGATGTACCAGGCGCCGTGCAGGGCCTGGAACAGCATGCGCGCCGCCTCCGTGCCCCCGGTCAGGGCGGCGCCCTCGACCAGCGCCTCGTAGGCGGCGCGCACGGTCCCGCGCAGGAAGTCGGCGGTCGCGCGGACGTGCGTCAGCCGCGCCCCGAGCGCCGCCGTCCCCGCACGCTCCCCCACCTCCGCGTGCTCCCCCGGGCCCACGTGCTCTCCCGGCTCCGCGTGCTCTCCCGGCTCCGCGGCGAGTACGGCCAGCAACCGGGCGGCCTGTTCCGCGAGCGTCCCCGCCCGGTCGAGCTGGCCCGCCCACGCCGCCGTCTCCGCGGCCAGGGTGAGCCGCGCGGCCCGGGTGTCCGGCCGGAGGCTCAGCCTGGCGGCCCGCTCGTAGGCGCTCGACGCGGCGGCGTACCCGCTGCGGTCGCTCGCCCGCGCGGCCGTACGCTCAAGCTCGGCCGCCACCTCCTCGTCGGGGCCGGTCGCGGCCATCGCCAGATGCCAGGCGCGCCGGTCGGCGTCCTCCCGGCCGTCCAGGGCCTCGGCGAGCGCCCGGTGTACGGCCAGCCGCAGGCTGGGCGGGATCCCCTGGTAGACGGCGGCCCTGACCAGGGGGTGCCGGAAGGTCACGGTGCCCGCCTGGACCCTGACCAGGTCAGCGCTCTCCGCCGGATGCAGGTCTTCGAGGAAGTCCCCGAACGTGGCCGCGGCCCGCAACACGACGCGCAGGTCACCGGTGTCCTCGGCCGAGGCGACGGCCAGCAGCCCCTGGGTCGCCTCGGGCAGCCGCTTGACCTGCCCGAGGAAGGCGTTCTGGACCCGGTCGGTCAGCGCCGGCGCCGTACCGTCTCCGGCGGCGACCTTGGGCAGCTCGATCAACGCGAGCGGATTGCCCCGCGCCTCGGCGAGCACGCGGTAGCGGGTGACGGGGTCGATCTCCGGGCCGAGCAGGGCCGCGGAGGCGGGCGCGTCGAGGCCGCCCAGCACGAGCTCGTCGATTCCCTGGGCGGTGAACGGGTCACGCGCGGCGAGGATCAGCACGACCCCCTCCGCGTCCAGCCGTCGCGCGGCGAACAGCAGCGCGTCCGTCGAGGCCCGGTCGAGCCACTGGGCGTCGTCGACGAGCACCAGCAGCGGCCCCTCCTCGGCCAGCTCGGACAGCAGGGAGAGGACCGCGAGGCCGACCAGCAGCCGGTCCCCGGCCTGTACGGCGGCCAGCCCGAAGGCGGCCCTGACGGCGCGTTCCTGCTGCTCGGGCAGCGCGTCCAGCCGGTCGAGCACCGGCCGCAGCAGCAGGTGGAGCCCGGCGAAGGGCAGCTCGGCCTCCGACTCGATCCCGGTGCCGCGGAGCACCCGCGCGTCCCCGGTCGCGGCGTGGTCGAGCAGCGCGGTCTTGCCGATGCCGGGTTCGCCCCGTACGAGCAGGGCGCCGCTACGGCCCGCGCGGGCCTCGGAGAGCAGCCGGTCGATCACGGCCTGCTCGGCGGCCCGCCCGTACAACATGCCCCGAACCCTACTCAACCAGGATCAGGTGCCCGCACAGGAGTCGTGGGTGGCGTCGAAGCCCTTCAGGCTGTCGAGGTCGTCCTGCTTGAGCGGCTTGAGACCCTTCCAGTCGTCGCCGATGGTGAGGACGAGCCTGGGCGTGGTCGCCCGCCGTACGAGCAGGCCCGAGGACCTGAGCACGTCCCGGGTGAGGGTCGGTGCCGCGGGGGCGCCGTTCGGCGAGTAGGCGATCGTGGTCTTCGGGTACGGCTTGTGCGGCGCGTCGGTGATCTTGGCGATGTGGTAACCGCGCTCTTCGAGCTGTACGGCCACCAGCGAGCCGAGACCCTTCCTGGCGGTCCCGTTGCGGACCTCGACCTGGATCTTCGACCGGGAGACCTTGGCCTGGCCGCCCCTGACGCCGGACCCCTTGACGGCCGTGTCCTTGGCGACGATCTGGAAGAGCTTCCTGCTCTGCGGCTCGACCCACTCGACCCGGCCCGGATAGGTGACGGAGTAGCGCCACGGCGTGGTGATGAAGTGGATCTGCCCGGCGGCCAGGCCCTGGGCGCTGGTCGCCAGGTCCTTCATCACGCTCGGGGTGAGCGCGGGGTCGGTGGTGACCGACTTGGTGGCCGCGTCGAGGAAGCCGAAGAGCCGGGCCGGGTCGGTGAGCGTCTCGCCGCTCATCACCTTCTTGATCATGGAGGCGATGAACATCTGCTGCCGCTGGATGCGCCCGATGTCCGAGCCGTCGCCCAGGCTGTAGCGGGCCCTGACGTAGCCGAGGGCCTGCTCGCCCTTGAGCGTCTGCTTGCCCGCGGGCAGGGTGAGCAGGGCCTTCTTGTCGCGGATCGGCTCGGGGATGCACACCTCGACCCCGCCGACCGCGTCGACCATGTCCTTGAAGCCGGTGAAGTCGACCTTCACGAAGTGGTCGATGCGGATGCCGGTGAGCGTCTCGATGGTCTTCCAGGTGCAGGTGATCCCGCCCGAGTTGAACGACTCGTTGATCATGCCCAGGTGCGCCCGCTGGCCGGTGAGCCCCGGCTTCGCCTTGCAGTCGGGGAGCTGGACCATCGAGTCGCGGGGGAAGCTGACGACCATCGCGTTGTCCCGCTTCGGGGAGATGTGCGCGAGCATGATGGTGTCGGTGCGCTCGCCGGGGAACTTCCCGTATTTCGCGTTCTTGCCGCCGCGCTGGTCGGAGCCGACCACCAGGACGTTCAGCGCCTTGGTCGCGACCTTCACGGGACGGGCGCCCAGTTCCTCGTCGGGGACCTCGATGTGTTTGACGTTGCCGCTCAGCCTGAGGTAGGCACCCGCGACCGTCGCCACCGCCAGGACGACGACGGTGGTGACGATGGACACCAGCCACCACAGCCATTTGCGACGTCGCCGTGGGGCCTGGCCTTCCGGCTTCGTGGGCGCCTCTGTCAGCCCGCTACTCACGTGTCTCCCGGGGAGGATGGGTCAGGGACACGCCCATGACCGTGGAGCCGGTTCCCGGCCGTCGCTGAGTGTACTAATCCTCCGTAAGGGTGGGATAAGAACCGGGAATCACCCCATCTGCCCAGAGTGGTGGGGCGCCCCGGCCTGCCCGTCGATCGGCAGGGTAGCGCGTGCGCACGCTCCATGACCTGTGGACCGGTGGCTTCCGTAGAACCTTCGGCGGGAGATGTCCTGTTACGATCCGCCGGTGATGATCCGTGATGGACTGCCGGAGGATGTCCCCGCGGTCCTGGCGATGTTCGACAGCGCGGTCGCATGGCTGACGGCGCGGGGCCGTACCGGACAGTGGGGCGACCGGCCCTTCTCCGAGGACCCGGCCCGCGTCGAGAAGATCACTTCCTGGGCGCTCTCCGGCGGAATGCGCGTGGCCGAGGTGGACGGCGAGCCCGCGGGGTGCCTCGTGCTCGGCAACGCCGTCGAGTACGTGGAACCCGCGCCGGAACCCGAGCTCTACGTCCAGGGACTGGTGGTCGACCGCCGCTTCGGCGGCCACGGCGTCGGCGCGGCCCTGCTCGCCAGAGCCCGCGAGGAGGCGCTCGAAGGCGGGGCCGTACTGCTGCGGGTGGACTGCTACGCCGGTGACGACGGCCGTCTCGTCGCCTACTACGAGAGTCAGGGCTTCACCAGGGCCGAGCCGTTCACGGTCGGCGCGTGGCCGGGGCAGGTCCTGCAGATGAGGCTGTGACCTGGACACGCTTGTAGACGGGGCTGTACCTGGGCATGCTGGGCGGCTCCCGTGGACGGGAGCGTGACCTGGCCCCGCGGAACGGGCCTGTTGGTGAGGCGTGACCTGGACACATGGAACGGGTCCTGCGGACGGGAGTGTGACCGAAGTCGCGGTTGACCTCAAGTCAGCTTGAGGTTGCACGGTTGGGGGTACGAGCCGTGCACCCCGAGGAGGCCACCGTGCTGGACATCGCAGTGATCATCGCCAGTCCCCGCGAGGGCGGCGTCGGCACGACGATCGGCCGATGGTTCCTCACGCAGGCCGGCCGCCGGGCCGACCTGCGCCTCGACGTGATGGAGCTGAGCCGCACCCCGCTTCCCCCCGCCCAGCCGTCCCTGACGGGTGACACCGGGCAGGAGGCCGCCGCGCTGGCCGCCAGGATCGCCGCCGCCGACGGCTTCGTGGTCATCACCCCGGAGTACAACCACGCCTACCCCGCCTGCCTGAAGCTGGCGATCGACGCGGTCCGCCACGAGTGGGCCGCCAAACCCGTCGGGTTCGTCTCGTACGGCGGTCGCTCCGGGGGCCTGCGCGCGGTCGAACAGCTCCGCCTCGTCTTCGCCGAACTGCACGTGGTGTCCCTGCGCGAGACGGTGAGCTTCCACCACACCCCCGTGCTGTTCGACGCCGAGGACAGACCGACCGGGGGCGACGGCGCCGACGGCGCGGTCAAGATCATGCTCGACCAGCTCATCTGGTGGGCGACCACCCTCAAACAGGGCCGCCAGGCCAGGCCGTACACGCCCTGAACTCAGGACTCCAGGGGGTAGACGCGTAGCCAGTCGACCTCCATCCAGGCTTCGCCCTGGTCGCCCTGGCCGGGGAACCAGTCCAGTTGCAGGCAGACCGACATGGGGCTGCGGGCCGCGTTCGGCGAGCGGAACCACTCCTGACCGTCGAGGTAGCCGACGACCCCCTCCGAGGTGTTCTCCACGGCGTAGGTGTGCCAGTCGGTCATGTCCACCTGGGCGTGCGCCTGCTCCTGGCCCTGCGGCGTGTGCAGGAAGAAGTTGGGGCGCTGCCGCTGCGGGTCGTTGATGACCTCAAGGAAGTCGATCTCCTCCCCGGTGGAACTGCGCACGTTCCCGCCGCCCTCCTGCGGCCACAGCAGGGCGACCGGGTGGTAGGACCCGGCCCCCGGGTACAGCCGGATGCGCGTCTCCCAGCGACCGTAGGTCTGGACGTGGCGGGCGGCCAGCCCGGCGGTCGTGCCGTCGGCGCGGCCGTACAGGTAGAGGGCGCCGTCACCGAGGAAGAGCTGGTCCGGGGAGCGGCGGCCGTTGCCCGCGTGTCCCGGGGAGTCGTAGACGACCCACTCGTCCTCGTCGAGGTAGTCGTCGAACTCGGCGCACCAGGTGGGCGCGCCCCAGCCGAGGGCCTCGGCGTTCTCCGAGGGGGAGCAGTCGGCACCGGACAGCACCTGGCCCTGCGCGACGGTGAGGGTGCTCACCGCCAGCGCGGCCACCAGGCTGAGCACGGCTAATCGTAGGTTCGACCTGGACATCAGGATCGCCGCTCCTGTGGTCTGGCGCAGAGCGCGGAAGGACTGAAGCTCCAGCAACCCGGTGCCTTCGGCGACCAGGTCCCGGACGGGTTCGCGGGACGGCCCTCACGCCCGGCGGGTGGCCCGAAGGCCCACCGGGAGGTCACGGCCGCCGACCACGGCGTGTTCGCCGCCGCGGTGGGGAACTCGGAGGTACGGCTGTGCCACGGCCCGAGGCTCCAGCACGCGGCGAGCTGGTCGGCGCCGCAGACCCCGGAACCGATGGAGTGCCGCAACGGCGGCAACGGGACGACGACCACGGAGAAGGGGGACGAGGGGAAGGGCACAGCGGCGGGCCCAGTGGTGGATCCGGCAGTGGGTCCGGAGGCGGGCACTTCGGACGGTGCTGTGGCGGGTGCCGCGGTCGGTGTCACGGTGGGCACCTCGGACGGCACGGTGGCGGGTATCGCGGTCGGCACCGTGGTCGGCACTGTGGCCGGCACAGCGGGAGTGGCCGTGGGTACGGCGGCCGCGTCCGGCGTGGCCGTGGGTACGGCGGTCGGGGCCAGAGCCGGGGCCGAGGTCGGAACCGGGGTCGGGGTCGGCGGGACCGGTTCGGGTGGGGAGGCGACGGAGACCGGGGGGCTCTTGGTCGTCGACTCGGGGTTCGTGCCGGTCTTCGCCTTCTGCCGCGTCTTCCTCCGGGCCTTCTCGTGGGCCTTCTCACCGCCGCTCTTCTTCGCGCCGGCCTTCGCACCGCCCTTCTTGTCACCGGCCTTCTTGGCGGTGTCGTTCTTTCCCTGGTCCTTCTTCTCGTCGTGTTTCGCGCCGGGCTTCTTCGCCGTGGGCTTCTCGCCGGTGGAGTTCTTCGGCGGCTTCGGGGAGGCGGTCAGGTCGTCGCCCGGCTTCTGCGCCGTGGCCGGGGCGGGCGGCGTCGTGGCCACCTGCGGAACCTCACCCTTGCCGGGCTTGCCGAGACCCGGGGTGGGAGCGGGAACCGGGGAGGCCGGATCGTCGATCGAGAGTGAATCGATGTCACTCGTCTTCCCGGCGGGTGCCTTCAGCGCCGTGACAGCGGGGGTCTCCTGCGTCGTGGGGACGTCCGTGTCGGAGGAGGGCTCCTTGTGTGCCGCCTTGGGGCGCGCGAGCGGCTTCGACGAGGAGGTCCCCTTGCCGGTTTCGGACACCTTGGCGGGCTTCTTGGCGGGCTTCTTCGCGGAGCCACCGTCGGAGTCACCGGCAGAGCCACCACCGGAGTCGCCGTCGGAACCGCCGTCGGAGTCGCCGGTGGAACCGCCGTCGGAGTGATCGGCTGGCTGGTCGGATTCCGGAACGTCGGGGTCGGACTCCTCGGCGGGCGCCACCTCCCCGGCCTCCTCCGAGCCCCCGGAGTCCTTGGACCCCCCGGAGCTCCCGGACCCCTCAGCGTCCCCGGACCCCCCGGAGTCCTTGGAGATCGACGAGCCCTCCGAGTCGGAGAGCGCGGAGGTGTCCGACTCGGTCTCGGGAGCCGTCTGGGAGGTGGTCGAGGTCTCACTCGTGGGTTCGGCCAGGGCGCTCCACGGGTGGGCGGCGACCGCTCCCGCCGTCGCGGAGACCCCGGCGAGCAGCAGGCCTGACATCAGGGTGACGCGCCGGGACGGGATGCGTCGGGGCATGGGCGGTCCTCCTCGATCTAGGGGGTGGGGTCGGAACCGGCGATGGGCTTCCAGCCCGCGGCGGTGAACTCGGGACTGCCGGGCAGGGCGACCTGGGGCACCGTGGTCGTGACCGGGTCGGGGATGTTGACCCAGTCACCCTGGCTCGGGCCACGCATGGTGGGGTTCCAGCTCATGAGCAGGTTCATGGCGTACGGACTCGAATAGGTGGGGTCGGTGTCCCCGACGCCCTTGGTCGCGGTCACCTGGACCAGGACGGAGACCTGGACCAGGTCCTTCGAGCGGGAACGCCACTGGACGCCGATCGTCCTGGTCCGCATCGCGGCGTCCTCGGGCAGCGGCCCGGTCCTGGGCAGGCCGAGGGTCTGCCGCCATCCGGCGACCGCCGCCCGTGCCCCGGCCAGGGCCGTGTCCCGCTGCTCCGGCGGGGCGTACAGGACGGCGGCGTGCTCGGCCTGGGCGACGTCCAGCGTCCAGGCGCCCTCAAGCGCGGCGGCGGCGGCCGAGGCCGCCCCCAGGTCCGTGTGCGGGAACCCGACGGGATAACCCGCCTCGCTCTCGTAGCCGGACGGCTGCGCGAGCACGACGCCCCCGCCTCCGTCCTCGGCGGTGGAGACCGTCGAGACCACCTGGGGTTCCTGGCCGCCTCCCACGACGCGCCACATCACGGCCGCCAGCAGGATGGCCCCGACCATGGAGACGACGACGAGGAGCATCCTGCGGTTGTTGCGTGGCGGGCCGAGGTCCCAGTCCAGGTCGCCGTTCTTGGCCACTAGCGGCTCCGGTCCTGGCGCTGGCCGAACGCCTGGCCCGCCGCGGCGGCCAGACGCAGGTAGGCGCCCCTGGTGGTCGGGCGCAGCCGTACGAGGTCGACCTCGGCGCCCTCCTTGAGATGCGGGTCGTACGGCACGCGGATCACCGAGCGGCAGCGGGCGGCGAAGTGCCGTTCGAGCAGGCTGACGTCCACGTCGGACTTGGGCTCGACGGCGTTGAGCACGACGATGGCGTTCCTGACCAGGTCGGAGTGGCCGTGGGCGGTCAGCCAGTCCAGCGTCGCGGCGGCCGAGTTGGCGCCGTCGACGGCGACGAGGCTGACCAGCACGATCTGGTCGGCCAGCTCCAGCGTCGCCCCCATGGCGCCGTGCAGCAGCCCCGTCCCGCAGTCGGTGATGCAGATGGAGTAGTAACGCTCGATGAGCCCGGCGACCGTCCGGTAGTCGTCGGCGTCGAACGCCTCGCTCACCGCCGGGTCGCTGTCGGAGGCGAGGACCTCAAGCCGGGCGGGCGACTGGGAGGTGAAGGCGCGCGCGTCGGCGTAACGCATGATGTGCGGGGCCTCGGCGAGCATGGTGCGGATGGTCGCCGCGGTCTCCGACTTGACCTTCAGCCCGAGGGTGCCCCGGTCGGGGTTGGCGTCGATGGCGATCACCCGGTCGCCCCGCAGGGAGGCCAGGGTGTTGCCGAGGGCGACGGTCGTGGTGGTCTTGCCGACCCCGCCCTTGAGACTCATCACCGCGATCCGGTGGTGGCCGCTGGCCACCGGGGTCTGGGCCTGGGCGATCAGCGTGCGGCGTTCCAGTTCGGCGCTCGACTCGGCGGGGGTGATCCTCCCGCCGGAGACCTGCCACACCAGGCGGCGCCAGCCGCCGGTCGGTTCGGGACGTCGGTTGATGAGCAGGTGTTCGGCGGTGAGGGGGACCGTCTCCTGGAACGGTTCGCCCTGCGGGGGCGGCGAAGCCTGGATCTGGGGGGACGTCTCCGTCATGGCCAGGGTCCTTTCACAGAGGGCAGCGCGGGAGGTCAGCAGGTCTGCCAGCGCACCGTGGTGGTGATCGAGTCGTCGGGTCCGTGGACGGTCAGGGAGGTCGTCGCGGTGAAGGGCGTGCCGCACCAGTGGCGGATGCGGTGGGCGCGCAGGGCGATCACGTCGGGGCGGCCCGGCCGTGTGGTGCCGCTCGACGGGCGCACCGTCAGGCCGGGGGCCGTGACGCGCCACCGCAGGGGGGAGCCCGTCACGGTGAGGAGGATGTTCCCCTGACCGAACTCGTCGAGCGTCACCAGGGGCGGGACGCGCACCCGCTTGGCGAGTTCCCCCGACCCTCCCGGCTCTCCCGAGGCGGACCCGGACGACTCGGCCCCGGGGAACGTCAGCTGGGGCGAGGCCGTCGGCCGGTCGGGTGTCTGGCTCTGCGTGGTCGTCCGCAGGGAGGTCACCGTGTCCCGCGACCCCATCACGGGCGCCAGGAGGTTCATCCCCAGCAGGGTGCCCGTCGCGCCCGCGACGACGACGATCACGACCTTGACGGTGGTGTTCCTGAGCCACGTCCCGAGGGGGGCGAGCGCCTCCAGGACGCGGACCCCGAGGGGATACCCCTCCGTATCGTCCGGCTCGCGTCCCGTCGCGGGCTTCGGGGCGGGCTTCTGGGGGGACTTCTGGGAGGACTTGGCGACGGCGGGCAGGGACGGCATGGTGGCCGAGGCGTCCGTCTCGCGCTCGGCGGTGTTCCGCGCCCACGCCTGGGTGAACAGGGCGTCGTAGAGCGGGGTGTTCTGCCCGGGGACGGGCGGCGCGAGTGGTGGCCCCGAGGGCACCGGGGGCCCCGGGGTGGACAGCACGGGCAGGGACGGCAGCGTGGGACGGTCCCCGTGCCGCTCGGGGGACCTCGGGGTCTCGGAGGACTTGGGAGACCCGGAGGACGTGGGGGAGCGATCTCCCGAGGCCGGGCCGTACGGCATGGAGCGGTCCCGGCGGCTGCGCCGGTCGGTTTCGGTCTCGGGCGCCGGACGATCCCGGCGGTCAGGGCTCTGCTTCGGCCCGGTACGGCTCACGCCCTCGGGACGGACGGTCCGGTAGGGCATCGTGGAGCGGTCCTGCCTGGCGGGACGCGTCCGGGGGTCCACGGCGGCGGGGGGCCCGGCGGCGGGTTCGGCGCCGGTTTCCGCGACGGCTGTGGGCGCGGCGAGCGGTCCCGCTCCGGCGATGCCCGGGGAACGCCTGGCCGGGGGCTTCGGCGGGGACGGCGGCGGCTCGGGCAGGGCGTCCAGGAGCTGACGCCGGACCTGCGGGGGAAGCGAGCGGATGCGTGGATGGGAGACCATCTGCGGGACCGTGTAACGGATGTTGATCGGCCGCGCGCACACCGGGCACTTCAGCATGTGGGAGATCAGGTCCCCCCGCGCCTCCGCGTCGATGTCGGCGGCCGTCCACTCCTCCTCGGGGAAGATCCGCTCGACGAGGGGGCCCAGCTCGGGGCAGGTGCGGCGGTGGTTGGCGAGGGCGTCGAGCCCGCTGGCCAGGATCTCCAGCAGGTCCTGGGTGCGGGTGGCGAGCCTGGTTACCTCCTCGACCGGCATGGCCAGGACGTGCGCGAGGTCCTCGGTGGTGAGTCCGTGGCGGTACATCAGTCTGAGCGTCTCGGTGCCCAGCGGTTCGACGAGCGACCAGACGCGCTCGGTGACCTCCTCGTCCGGCATGCCGGGCCCCGTGTCGGGGACGTAGATCTCCCGGTGGTCGGGGGACGCCAGGCAGTCACGCCGCAGGGCGGAGAACAGCCGTCCTCTGATGCCGACCCCCTCCGGCGGGGACGGCTCGGCCAGGCACGCGGTCAGCACGGAGGCGACCGCGGGTAACGCCCGGCCTGAGGCGAGGTGGGAGGCGGCGTAGTCCAGCAGGTGCGCGCCGTGTTCGCTCACCCACGCCGCCCCCTCGCCGCCGGCGCCGGGCGTGACACGCCCGGCGCCGGTGGAGGTGCTCATGGTCCGGTGGGCCCGTCCTGGTCCGGCTCGACCTGGCCGGGGCCGTTCTTGATGTAGCGACGGGTCTCGTACGGCCCCGCGTCGGACGGGGTCTCCCGCCGCTGCTGCTTGGAGTGGCTCGTCTGCTGGTCGGGCTGCGGCTGGGCGGGTACGAGGCCGCCGGACTGGTCGTGCTTGTCGGGCTGGGCCGGGGGCTGCTGGCCGTACTCGCCGTTCTGGCCCTGCTGGTTCTGCTGGTCGGGCTGGCCCTGCTGACCGGGCTGGTCGTCCTGGCCGTAGGGGTCGTACTGGTCGTTCTGGTCCGGCTGCTGCTGCTCGGGCTGCGCGGGGGCCTGCGGAGACTGGGCGGGGGCCTGGTCCGTCACCACGAACTCCAGGTTCCGCTCGGGCAGGCCGGTGAACTTGGTCCAGTTGCTGACCTCGCCGGGCGCGGGCTCGGCGTAGAGCCAGCGGACGAAGGCGGGCCACCGGCAGGAGTCGCGGGGGATGACCGCGCCGTCCTGGTCGGCGCCGAGCTCGCGCAGCTCGTCCTCGGTGTAGTCACGGCACGGCGGGGTTCCCGGCGGGGCGATGTTGAGGTCCCACACGCCGTTCTCGTCGGTGTAGCGCATGTTCTTGTCGAGCCCCAGGGCCTCCTGGGCCCGCTTGAGCAGCTCGGGGTCCTTGAAGACCGGCAGCGTCTCCACTCCCGCTCCCATGGGGGCGGGCTGGAGCACGGTCTGGTCGGGTTCCTGCTCGGGGGTGAACGCCTCCCCGTTCTCGTCGGTCGTCTCGGGCGCCGACTGCGCGTCCGGGTGGTGTTTGCCCGAGGACTTCGGAGCGGCGTCCGAGGACTTGGGAGCGGCGTCCGAGGACTTGGGAGCGGCGTCCTGGGGCTGGTTGACCGGGTTCTGGGGCTTCTGCTTGGCGGTTGTCTTGGGCGGCGTGACCGGCTTGGCCGTGCCGTTGGGCAGGGCGGGCTTGAGGGCGCCGGTCGGCTTGTCGGCCTTGGGCGGCTTGGGAGAGTCCGGCTGCGGCTTCTCGTCACGGTCGGCGACCTTCGGCGCGTCCGCGCCGATGCCGAGCTTCGGCTTCTCCGCGAGGGTCGCGGGCTTGTCGATCACGCTGCCGTTGTCCGAGATGCCCCCGCTGACCTTCTTCGTCGGCGGGGGTGGGGGCGGGTCGGCCTTGGTGTTCGTCTTCGGGGGCTGGACCGGGGCGGAGACGGGTGCCTTCTGCGTGGTGCCGCCGCCTCCACCACCTCCGCCCCCGCCGCCCGTGTTGCTCTTCGGGGGGGCGTCGTTCTTGACGGGCTTGACCGTCGGCTGCGGCGCGGCCTTCGGCGCTGTGTCCTTGGCGTCCTTGGTGTCCTTGGCCGTCCCGGACTTGGGGTTGCTGGGACGCTGGAGCGGGGCCGTGGCACTGGCCAGCACGGGCAGGCCGATGCAGCCTCCCGCGCTTCCTGAGACGGCGTGCCCGTCGGCGGTCGCGGTCAGGCAGACCTTCGCACCGGCCAGGGCCGTGCCGAGGGGACCCTTCTTGCTGATCGTGCTGCCCGCGTCGGAGCCGGACAGCGACGGGGCCTCGCCCGCCTTCCACGCCTGGGCGAGTTCGTCCAGGTGATAGGTCCCCGCGGCCAGCCGTACGGACTGCTCGGCGGGGGGCTGGGAACGGGCGGCGATGACGGTTCCCAGCCCGGCGCCGGCACCGAACACGCCGATCGCGATGCTCGCGGTGATCACCGTCGCACGTGAGGGCTTACGTGAAGGTGTCATATGGGCGTTCCTCTTCTCCCGGTGGGACGTCAGTCGCCGTGGCTCTCCAGGACCTCACTCCACTCGCCCAGTACACGGACGGGGTCGGTGGAGCCGGCGGGGGGTACATATGTCACGTACATCCGTCCATAGGTGGCGCTCGCCGAGTGGGTGAACGCCTTGTTGCGCGTGCGGACTGCGGCGGAACCCTTCAGGGTGACCTTCGCCCCCGCGCGCTCGGCCATGCGGGTGTCGGTTGAGCGCGCCGAGTACCAGACCAGGGCGCCCCCGTCCCCGGTTCGCAGCGCCCGGATCGGGCCCTCCTGACGGTAGGTCAGGCTGAGGATCCATCCGGCGTCCTCAAGCTGGGCGCGTTCCTGCTGCCAGAACTTCACGGTCTCGCTGGTCCACGGCCCGTCCTCGAATCTCTGGTCGGGCTTGGCGCTCTCCAGGCTCTCCAGATGCTCCTCGGCGATCTGGCGCGGGGTCGCGACCAGGCCGGTGGCGTTCTCAGGAAGGCTCGTGGCGTAGCCTTCGGCGTCCGTGGCGATCTTGGGGAAGGCGGGCAGGATCGCGCGGGTGTCGAGTCCCGAGGCGACCAGGCGCCAGCCCGCCGGGGTCGAGCTCATCAGGTCGACGACCCGGGCGATGCCGGTCTCGTGGGCGACCGCGACGAACCAGTCGGGGGAGCCCTCGACATGCCGGGGCACCCACACCTGCGGGTTCGGCCAGGTGCCCGAGGCGACCGTTTCGCCCTGCATCTTGGCGGTCTTGAAGCTGGCCCGGGTCATCTCGACCGCCAGTCCGCCTTCGAGCTTGCCCATGGCCGCCGAATCCATCCGGGTCTGAACCGCCGACAGGTTCTTCTGGTACGAGCCGTGGATGCGGTAGGCCTGCCGGACGGTGAGCTGGGGGGACTCCTCGGGCTTCGCGGTCGTCCCGATGGCGGTCTTGCCCGGTGGCGCGGTGGCGGAGGCGCCGTCCCCGGCGCCGCTCCGGTCGACGTAGACCGAGGCGGAGGGGGCGGGCTTGCCGGCGTCGGTGTCCGAGGGGCTCCGCGACGCCGCTCCCCAGCCCGCGCTCGACGTCTGCGGCGAGGGGTCGGCCACGAGGGTCTGCGGGGTCGCGGAGTTGGCCCTGATCAGCCAGACGCCCGCGCCCGCGACGACCACGGAGAGGGTTCCGAACAGTACGGCACGGCGCCAGTTGAACGTCGGCAGGCTCTCGGGGTGCCAGTCGGACTCGTGCTCAGATTCGTCTCCGGTGGAAGCGCCGCCACGACCGGGAGGCCAGGCTTCCTCATCTGGGAAATCTGATGCACGCCATGACATAGGTCCAAATATTAGACTGACCGTGATCCATTGGGAAGGTAAAGCGCAATGGTAATCGGCACTTATGGTTATTAAGTTATAAATAATACATAATCATAGATATGTGCTGTCCGAAACCCCTCCTTTGCGGCCGGGTGTCGAGGCCGTACGGGGGGTGCCGGAACCTCTCTGGAGAGGTTCGCGGCCTGAGGTTTGCGCTGGTCTGCGCTATTTGCTGGTGATCTGATATTTCCCTGAAGCGGGGTTTCCGTTCTCCTTGCGTTGTATTTCCGTTTTCCGAGGGTAGGGGCGGGGAGGGGGAAATCGTTTCCAGCCCCGAGGCGCCGCCCCGGCCCCCCGGCGGCCGGACGGAATGGCCCACGCCCTTTCGAGGCGCCCGATCGGGCGAGCTGAACACGACAATTAGGGGCTGTCCCTTTTCCCGAACGCGCGAGGGTTTCCCGGCGCGGTCAGCCGATCCGCGCGGGCTCGTCGTCCTGTGCGCGGCCCGCGTCGTCGAGGACCACCTCCGGGATCTCCTTGGGAACACCGCGCAGCGTGAACAGCACGGCCACCGCCAGTACGGCCAGCAGCGCGGCCCCCGTCACCAGCGTGGTCCGCATGCCGTCGAGGAAGGCCAGCCTCGCGGCCCGCCCGACGGCCTCCGCGACCTGGGCGGGCAGGCCGGCCGCGACCTGCAGCGCCCCGCCGAGTGACTCCCCGATCTGCCCGGCCACCCGGTCCGGCACCCCGGCGGGCAGTCGCAGGCCGTCGCGGTAGGCGCCGTTCAGCACACTTCCCAGTACGGCGATGCCCAGCGCGCCGCCCATCTCCTGACCGGTCTCCGCGATGGCCGAGGCAGCCCCGGCCCGCTCCCTGGGGACGGAGGCCAGGATGGTGTCACCGGTGACGGCGAAGGCGAACCCGTTGCCGAACCCCGCGAGGACCATGGCGAGCAGCATGTACGGGTAGCCGGTGTCCGTCCCGAACCGGCTGTACAGCACGAACGCCGTCGCGCCGAGGGCCAGCCCGAGGGCCACGACCCGGGCCCTGCCGAGCAGGCCGACCAGCGGGGTCGCCAGGGCGCCGCCGACCGCCGCGCCGAGTCCGCCGGGCAGGCTCGCCAGCCCCGAGACCAGCGGCGACCACCCCAGGACGAGCTGGAAGTACTGCGCGAAGGCCAGCGAGGCGGCCAGCATGGAGAAGATGCACACGACGTTGGCCCCGACCGCGCCGGAGAAGGCGCGGTGGTGGAAGAGCCGCACGTCGATGAGGGGTTCGGCCAGCCGCCGCTGACGCCGGACGAACAGGGCGAGAACCACCACGCCGACCACCGCCGCGACCAGGACGCCGGGCGCGGTCACCCCGTCGTGGGCGGCGTTCTTCACCGCGTAGATGACCGCGACCACCCCGACGATCGACAGCGGGACGCTGACCGGGTCGATCCGCCCCGGGTTCGGGTTGCGCGACTCGGGGAGCACGAGGGCGCCGGCGACGACGATCAGCGCGGCGACCGGGACGTTGACCAGGAAGACCGACCCCCACCAGAAGTGGTCGAGCAGCAGGCCCCCGATCACCGGGCCGAGGGCGAAGCCGAGCGCCGAGACGCTGCTCCAGACGCCGACCGCGGTGGCCCGCTCGCGGGGGGAGGTGAAGACGTTGCGGATGATCGACAGGGTCGAGGGCATGACGGTCGCGCCCGCGACGCCGAGCAGCGCCCTGGCGGCGATCAGCAGCTCCGGCGTCGGGGCGTAGGCCGTCAGCGCGGAGGCGCAGGCGAAGGCGACGAGCCCGGCCAGCAGCAGCCTCCTGCGCCCGATCCGGTCGCCGAGGTTGCCCATCGTGACCAGGAGCCCGGCCAGGGCGAAGCCGTACACGTCGACGATCCACAGGAACTGGGTGGCGGAGGGGCGCATGTCCCGCGTCAGCTTCGGCGCGGCCAGGTGGAGCACGGTCAGATCGATGCTGAGGAGCAGTACGGCGAGACAGGCGACGGCCAGTGTGCCCCACCGGCGGGAGGAGGAGATCATGGGAGGAGCGTCGGTGACGGCGTTGACGGGACGCTGACCGGACGCTGACGGCCCGTCCGGTTGCGCTTCCGTGGATCAGGGAAGCCCTCCGGTAGGCGGGAACGGGGACGACGGAGGGGAAGGCAATGCGGGTAGCGGTGCTCGGGATGGGTCGGATGGGCAGGGCGATGGCCCAGCGACTGCTCGCCCGCGGTCACACGGTGCGGGTCTGGAACCGTACGCCGGGCAGGGCCGCCGAGGTGGTCGACGCGGGCGCCACCGAGGTCCACTCGCCGCTGGACGCCGCGCTGGACGCCGAGGCCGTGCTGCTGTCCCTCGCCGACGACCGGGCCAGCCGCGACGTGATGGGACGGCTCGTCTCCCTCGGGCAGGACGAGGCGACGGTCATCGCCGACACGAGCACCGTCTCCCCTTCGACCTCCCGTGAGCTGCGGGACATCGCGCCCGGCCGCCGTTTCGTGGCCGCGCCGGTCATCGGGGCGCCGCAGGCCGTGGTCGAGGGACAGGCCACGGTGCTGATCGGCGGCGAGCGGGAGTACGCCCGCGACCTCGACCCCGTCTGGTGCGACCTGTTCGCGGTCCAGCACTACTGCGGGGAGGACCCTGGCGGCGCGCTGACGTTCAAGCTGCTCAGCAACTACCTGCTCATGGCCGGGCTCGCCGTGCTCGGTGAGGTGGTCGCGACCGGTCAGGCGGCCGGGCTCGACCAGGAGAGGCTTCGCGACTTCCTGAGCCGCTGGCCGACCGTGGCCCCCGCCCTGCACAACCGGCTCGACGACGTCCTCGACGGCGACCACAAGGGCTGGTTCACCACCCCGCTCGGCGCCAAGGACGTACGGCTGGCCGTCGAGCTCGGGGAGTCCCTCGGCCTCGAACTGCCCGTCGCCCGGCTGGTCGAGCGACGCTACGAGGAGGCCGCGGAGAACGGCTGGGCGGACCGCGACATCGCGGCGGTCGTCGAGCTGGTTCGCCGCCGTCCGGAACCCCCCAGGTGACGGCCGGAAAACACGGCTGATTTCCTTCAAACGCTGATAAACCCCGGCTTGACAGGAATTCCCAACATCCCTACTGTCTGTGTAGGTAATACAGGAAATAGCGCACATATCCCTGATTAGGGTCTGTGCGGGACAGCACTTCCGTGGCCACTCTCGCGATAGGGGCGACGAGATCGATGGCAAGAACGAGAGCTGATCTTTCCGGCGCACGCGGGGCGGCGACGTCCCGCACGGAGCCTGGTGGCACGCCCACCACCTGTCGGACCTGTACCGAGAGCTGAGAGGCCGGGGGCCGCCGCAGCGGCTGACCCGTTTCGTTTTCCGTGGCGCGTGCCCCTGGGGCCGGGGCCGCCGGATCGCCGTGTCCGTCTCACGGGCGCCGTCGCCACAGGCCGAAGGTTGGGCCGACTCCTCCAGAAACCGGGGTTGAATCATCATGCGGACGTTGACGGAGCACACGAACACGCTGCTGGGGATATTTCCCAAGAAAATCGAAGAACTTAAAAAGGACGGGCTTTATCGCAGTTTCGTCCCCTTCTCCCATCTGGCCGCCGAACGTGGCCACGCGGTACACGGCACAGACGGTGCGGGCCGGGTCCAGGTCTGGTGCAGCAACGACTACCTCGGACTCAGCCAGCACCCCGAGGTCATCCGGGCGCAACTCGACTCGACCGTGGAACACGGCACGGGCAGCGGCGGATCACGCAACATCGCGGGCACCAGCGCGGCCCACGTCGAACTGGAGACCAGACTCGCGGCCTGGCACGGCAAGGAACGCGCGCTGGTCTTCTCCAGCGGCTACATCGCCAACTTCGAGACGCTGAGCACCGTCATCTCCGCGCTCCCCGGCATCGTCGTCTTCTCCGACGCCAAGAACCACCGCTCCCTCATCGAGGGAATCCTCCGTACGGGATGCGCGAAACACATCTTCCCGCACAACGACCTCGACGAGCTGGAGAGGGCGCTCGCCCAGTACGACCACGACCGTCCCAAGCTGATCGTGTTCGAGACCGTCTACTCGATGGACGGCGACGTCACCCCGGTGCGCGCCATCTGCGACCTCGCGGAGAAGTACAACGCGCTGACCTTCGTGGACGAGACGCACGCCGTGGGCACCAGGGGCCCGACGGGCGCCGGAGTGTGCGAGGAGGCCGGGGAGAACAGGCCGACCTTCGTGCAGGGCGTCTTCAGCAAGGCCTTCGGGACGGTCGGCGGATACGTGGCGGGTCCCGACGCGGCGCTGGACTACGTCCGCTCCCACGCGCCCGGGTTCATCTTCACCACCTCGCTGCCCCACTCCAGCCTGGACGCCACGCTCAGAAGCCTGGAGCTCATCCAGGACGGCGACGCCCTCAGACGCGCGCTGGCCGACAACGTGCGTCACCTGAAACAGGCGCTGCGCGCCGCCGGGATCGGCTTCCTCGACGCGGACAGCCATCTGGTCCCGGTGCTGGTGCCCGGCGCCGAACGCGTCAGGCGGGTGGCGCGCGTGCTCTTCGAGGAACACGACGTCTACGTCACCCCGATCAACTTCCCCTCCGTGCCCAGGGGTGCGGAGCGCTTCCGGATCACCGTTCCGCCCTTCAGGACCTCCGGCCAGATCGACGACTTCGTGGCCGCGCTGCGCAAGAGCCTGGACTCCTGAACGCCTCAGAATCCGACAAGAGGGCCAACCATGACGATCAGTGAGATCACCCCGTTCATCGGCGCCGAGCTGACCGGCGTCACCTACGAGGACCTTGAACGCCCCGAACTCTTCGACCAGCTCGTGGACAACCTGCGACGGCGCGAACTCGTGGTCGTGCGCGGTGTCGAGCTGACCCCGAAACAGCAGATCACCCTGGCCAGACGCCTGGGCAGACCCGTCCCCTTCCTGCTCAGGGAGTATCGCCATCCGGAGTTCGAAGAGATCATGATCTCTTCGAACGAGGTGCGGAACAACAAACCGGTCGGGGTGGCCAGGGTCGGCAACTTCTGGCACCAGGACTCCTCCTACGTCGCAGACCCGGCGCCCTACACCATGCTGCACGGCGTGAACGTGCCCTCGACCAGCGGGCACACGCTCTACGCCAGCGCCGTGGACGTCTACGAACGCCTCCCCGAGGAGTGGAAGCGAAAGATCGCCGGGAGGAACGCCCTGGCGACCGTCAACAAGCGCCTGCGGATCGGCAAGGAGCACGTCGGCCTGTCGGTCGCCGAGTTCCGCGCGCTGATCGACATCGAACACCCGAAGGTCGAGCACCCCCTGGTGCGCGAGGACCCCTTCACCGGACGCCCCTACCTGTACGGCTCTCCCGAGTACCTCGACTCGGTGGTCGGCTTCGACGCCAACGAGAACGCGGCCTTCTTCGCGATCGTCGACGAGCTCGTCCAGGACCCCGAGCACGTCTACACCCACCGCTGGACCCCCAACGACCTGGTCATCTGGAAGACCGCGACGACCTACCACTGCGCGACCGCCGTCGAGCCGGGCGTCGGGCGGACGGTGCACCGCGTCAGCATCCAGTCCGGTGACTGATGGGCGGCATCGTCGACTTCGAGGTCCGTCTCCCCAGGGGACGGGCCGCCGTCCACCTGATGCACCGGGCCTCCGGCGTGCCGGTCGAGGCCATCAGGGAGATCACGCACACCGAGGAGTTCCCCGTCCTGGGCGAGACGGAACAGTCCTGGGAACTCGCCGCCGAGGCGGCCAGGGCACTGCTCGGCCGTACGGCGGTGCGGCCGGGGGACGTCAGGCAGGTGATCTTCGCGGGCTCCGGTGAGTGGGACGTCCCGTTCTGGTCACCGGCGGCGCGGGTGGCCGCGGAACTCGGCGTCGAGGACGCGCACTGCTTCGAGGTGGCCAACTTCTGCAACGCGGGCACGACCGCGATCAGGATCGCCCTCGACCGGCTCGCCGGGCAGCGCGGCGACGGGTACGCGCTGGTGCTCGTCGCCGACCGGCTCAGCCAGCTGGTCGACCACGCCGACCCGGGGTCCAAGGAGCTGTTCAACTTCGGCGACGCGGCGGCGGCCGTACTGCTGTCGAGGCGGGAGGCCGTCTTCGAGGTGCTGCACACCGCGGTGCGGACCGACCCGAGCTGGGCCGACTACTACCACGGCGAGCAGCGGGACGGGCGCCTGGTGATCCGCAGGGGGCCGCACCGCTCCGGGCTCGCCGACGCCTACGTGGACAACTTCACCCGGCTGGTCGAGGAGACCCTGCGGGCCGTCGGCGGCAAACGGGACGACGTCGCCCACTTCCTGATCAACCAGGGTGACCGGAGGATGCACGAGCGACTGCTGCGGGAGCTCGGGCTGCCACGGGAGAAGAGCGTCTTCAACTACCACAGGCTCGGCCACATGGGAGGCGCCGACACCCTGATCGCCCTGGACGGGCTCAGGGAACGGCGGGCGCTGCGGCGCGGGGACCTGGTCCTCCTGGCCACGAGCGCCATGGGCTTCAGCTGGGGAGTCACCGCATTGGAGTACGCGCGATGAAGATTCTGGTCGTCCACCAGGTTCCCTACCGGAAGATCGACTACCACCTCGCCATCGACCACGAGGTCCACGACGTCACCTACGTCGGCCGCGCGGAGCGGATCGCCGAACTGCCCGAGGGACTGCGCTGCCGGAGACTTGAGGTCGGCCCCGCCGACGACCTGGCCGGGTGGATCATCGAGAACGTCTCCCCCGCCGAGGGGTTCGAGCAGCTGCTGTCACTGTCGGAGGACGGCGTCCTGCTGGCCTGGCGGGTACGGCGCCACCTCGGGATCGAAGGCCCCTCCCTCGACCGGCTGCGCCGGGTGCGCGACAAGGTCAGCATGAAGGAGGCGCTCGAAGGCTCGGGGGTTCGTCACCCGCGTTTCGTGGCGGCCGACGCCGTACCCGCTTCGCTGCCGTGGAGCGGCAGGACCGTCCTCAAACCCCGGCAGGGCGCCTCAAGCCAGGAGGTCGTCATCCACGAGACGGCCGAGGCGGCGCTGGCCGCCTGCCGCGCGCTCGGCGACCCCGGCGGGTTCGAGCTTGAGGAGTACGTGGACGGCGACGTCCTGCACGCCGACGGGCTGGTCCAGGACGGCGAGCTGGTCGACGTCGTGTTCAGCAGGTGTGTGCGGACGCCGCTGGACTTCGCGCAGGGGACGCCGATCGCCTCGCACCAGATCCAGCACGACGAACGCCACCGGGTCTTCGCCGAACGGGTGCTCAGGGCCCTGGAGATCGACACCGGCTGCGTCCACCTTGAGTTCTTCGAGACCAAGGAACAGGAGCTGGTCTTCCTTGAGGTCGCCAACCGGCTCGGCGGCGCGGGCATCGTGACCTCGCACCTGCGCCACACCGGGGTGCACCTGCCCTCGCACGAGATCGCCATCCGGCTCGGCTGGCCCAGGCCGCGACCGCGCCCGGCGAGCGGGCGCTACCACGGTTTCGCCATCTTCCCCGGCCACCACCTGAAGCCGGCGGAGGGCTACACGGTGGACGTGCCCGACCACATCAGGAACCACCCGTGGGTGGACAAGGTACACAGCCTGGACGGCAGGCAGCCGCTGCCCGACCACATCTCCTACCAGGAGTGGGAGATCCCGGTCTTCATCGAGGCCTCACACCCCGACCCCGGCGTGCTCAGGCAGATCCTCGGCGAGTTCGTCCTGGCCCCCCTCGTGAGACCGGGAGGCCCGCCGGTGAGGCCGGGAAGCCCTTCCACCGAGCCGAAGGGCCCGCCTGTCCGGTCGGAGGGCCCGCTCGTCAGGCCGGAGGGCGTGCGGTGAGGCACTACCCGACCGACCTGTTGCTGGCCGTCGAACACGCCGAACGCCATCCCGTGGAGGCGCTCGCCGAACACGGGCTGACCGGCCTGCTGAACGGCACCGCGCTCACCGAGGCCCTCGACGAGCTGTTCGACGGCCTCGGCCGGTATCCGTGGCGGCCCCTGCCCGACGGCGACGTCGAGGAGTTCGCCCCCGTCGGCACGGTGCCGCTGGACGACGAGGAGCCGGGGGCCACCCTGCGCGGCCTGCTGTACGGCCTGGCCACCGGCAACCGGGTCGTCGTGCGCACCGGGCGCCGGGACCTGTGGCTCGCGGTGACCGGCCTGCTGACCGGGGCGGGCGTGCCCCTGCCCGACGTCACGGTGACGGACCGGGACGACCGGACGGCGGGGCCGCCCGTGGAGGTCCCGCCGCCCCGGGTCCGGGGTGCCTTCCCCACCGAGGCCGCCAGGCAGGCCGCCGAACTGGCCGCCGACGCCAGGGCCGGGTGGGTCGGGCGGCTGTTCACCCGTGACCACCTGGCCGGTGTCTCCCTGGCCGTGGCCCGGGGCCGGGACGCGGCCGAGGAACCAGGACGGATCGGGGCGAAGCTTCGCTACCTGGCCGGGCGGGCCCGCCGTACCCGGTACTACCGGGACCTGCCCGCCGTCACCGGGCGGCAGGACCTGACCCGGCTGCCGATCCTGGACAAGACGGTCCTCGACGCCCACACGCCGCCGGTCAGCCGGGACATGTCCAGCGACGCGCCGCCGAGCGGCGAGATCCTGCGCAGCGGGGCGACCACCGGGGAGCCGCGCTACATCGTCTACTCCCTCACCGACTGGTCCAACATGGTGCGCGAGGCCGTGCCCATGCTGTACGGCGTCGGCCTGGAGAAGGGGGACCGGCTGGTCAACGCCCTGTTCGGCGGCAGCCTCTACGGCGGCCTGATCACCAGCAGCTGCGAGCTGTCGCGGATGCCGATCGAGTGCTACACGACCGGCCAGCACATCACGGTCGACGACCTGCTCACGCTGGTGCGGAACTTCTCCGTCAACGCCGTCGTCGGCCAGCCCGCGCTGATCCTGCCCCTGCTGCGCGAGGCCGCGGCCCGCGATCCCGGCCTGCGCCTGGAGAAGGTCGTCTACGGCGGCACCGCGATGACCGAGACCGACAAGGCGTGGCTGCGCGAACGGCTCGGGGTCCGGGTGATCTCCAGCATCCTCGCGGCCAACGACGGCGCCCAGCTCGGCTACCAGTGCCCCGGCCTCGACGGCACGCTGCACCACCTGTGCGACGACTACAACCTGATCGAGGTGGTCGACGAGGAGGGCCGCCCGGTGCCGGACGGCGAACCCGGCCACCTGCTCGTCACCGCCCTGCAGAAGTTCGAGGGGCCGCTGGTCCGCTACCGGATCGGCGACGTCGGCCGCGTCCTGCCCGGCCGTGACTGCGGCTGCGGGACCCCCGGCAGGATCCTGGAGTACCTCGGCAGGTCGGACGGCCTGATCAAGGTCAAGGCCCGCACGGTCCTGTACGACGAGATCCTCACCGCGCTGGCGGTCTTCCAGGTCTCCCGGCTCCAGGTCGAGATCACTTCGAGCGACGGCACGGACACGGTGGTCGTCCGTACCGAGTCGCCGCTCGACCTCGACCCGGAGAAGGTACGGCACCTGCTGGGGAGCGAGTTCGAGGCGCTGAGCGACCGGCACGCCTTCGGCGACGGGCTTGAGGTGTTCCGGCTGCTCGTCGAGTGCCACCCCGAGGGGGGCCTGCCGAGGAACCCGGTGAGCGGGAAGGTCAGACCGGTGATCGACCGGCGCGTCGGATCCGGAGCGGTCTCATGACCAATCGCGTCACGGAGCTGTACAACGAGGAGCTGTTACGCGGCGGCAGCCCCCTCGCGGAGATCGACCTGCACGACGAGGAACGCTTCCCGTACCTGGCCGGCATCGACCGCCGGTATCTGAACCGGCCCGTCTTCGTCGGCGAGGGGGAGCTGAACCGGTTCGCCGACGACGTGGTCCGCGCCGTGGACATCCTCATGTCGCTGCCCGAACGGCTCTACGACGGCGACCTCGACCGGCTCTGCCGGACCCTGGGCATCGAACCGCGCAGGGCCCGGCTCATGCGCCGTCTCGGCGGGGCCAGGCCGTACCGCTTCGGCCGGATCGACGCCTACCACGACGGTGAGTCGTTCAAGATCCTTGAGTTCAACGCGACCAGCGAGACCGGCGGCCTCGAATGGGTCGGTCCCGCGACCAGGGCCATGCTCGACCACGACGCGCTGCGCGCCTTCGCCGAACGGCACCGCCTCGGCTTCGTCGACGCCCCGGAGAAGGTGGCCGAGGCGTTGCGCGAGGCGGGCGCGGCCGTCACCGGGGGCCGGGATCCGGTGGTCGCCCTGATCGAGGGGGAGGGCGGGCTGGCCGACTACGGCGTGGCCTGGCGCCCGCTGCACCGGCTCCTGCGCGACCTCGGCCTCGACTGCCGTCTGGGCGAGATCACCGACCTGGGCTTCGGGAGCGGCCGGGTCCTGTTCCGTGGCACCCCGGTCGACGTGGTCTACCGCGTCTTCGAGGTGGACCAGGTCGTCGACCACCCGGAGGGCCTCCGGCTCACCGAGCGGCTCCTGGCCGCGCACGAGGAGGGGAGCGTGGTCGTCTGGACCCCGCTGGAGACGGAGATCTACCGGCAGAAGGCCTGCATGACGCTGCTGTCCGACCCCGGTCTCGGGGTACGGCTCTCCGCCGAGGAACGGGCGCTGATCGACCGTGTGCTGCCCTGGACCCGCTCCCTTGGGGAGCCTGGCCTGTTCGAGGAGTGCGTGGAGCGCAGGGAGCGTCTCATCCTCAAGCCGAACGACGCCTACAGCGGGCGGGGCATCGTCGCGGGCTGGGAGGTCGGCGAACGCGAGTGGCTGCGGGCCCTGCGGGACGGGGCGGAGACGGGCGCGATCGTGCAGGAACGGGTCGTGCCGCGCCACGAACCGGTCGTCGATCCGGTGACCGGCCGCGTCGAGCCGTGGGAGGCCTGCTGGGGGCTCTACTACACCCCTGCCGGGGGGTACGCGGGCGGCGGCTGCCGCTTCCAGAAGGTCGGCCAGGTGGACATCAGGGCGCTGGGGCCCGGCACGAAGACCAAGGTCGCGGGCGTCCTCACCTACCCCGACGCGGTTGAGGGGGTCGGCTCGTGGTGACCGAGGACACGGCCGTACGGCGGGCGGAAGGGGGCCTGGGGCGCAACTTCAACTACCTGCTCTCGGCCTACTCGATCCAGACGCTCGGCGAGGGCGTGGTGATCGCGGCCCTGCCGCTGCTGGCGAGCAAACTCACCGACGACCCCCGGCTCATCTCCTGGGTGCCGCTGGCCACCGAGCTGCCCTGGCTGCTGCTCGCCCTGGTCGGCGGCGTGATCGTCGACCGCTACGACCGGCGCCTGCTGATGATCGGCGCCCAGACGGCGCAGACGCTGCTGCTCGTCACGGTCGCGTTGATCGTGACGCTGGGCGGCACCAGGATCTGGATGATCTACATCCTGGCGTTCGGGCTGTGCGTCGGCGACATCCTCTTCATGGGGTCGAGCCGGGCGCTGATCCCCACGGTCGTGCGCGGCGCCGACCTGGAGACCGCCAACGGGCGCAACGTGACGGCCGAGACGCTCGGCCGGATGTTCCTGGGGCCCGCGCTCGGTTCGGTGCTGTTCGTACTGTTCATCCCGCTGCCGCTGTGGGTGAACGCCGCGACCTACGTCGTCTCGATCGTGCTGATCTCCCGGATCCGCAACGCGGCCGGTCACTTCAGGGTGCCTCCCGCCCCGGAGGCGGCCGAGGGGCGGCGCGGGGTGGTGGCCGAGATGATGGAGGGCGTGCGCTGGCTGGCCGGGCACCGGGTGCTGCGTGTCGTCGTCCTGCTGGCCGCGACCAGCAACTTCAGCGTCTTCATGGCCCAGTCGGTCACCGTGCTCTTCGCCAGGGACGTCCTGGGCGTGGGGGACGCGGGCTACGGCGTCCTGGTGGCCGCGATGGCGATCGGCGGGGTCGCCGGAGGCCTGGTCAGCCGTCGGGTCGTCGGCCGCTTCGGCACCCGTTCCGTGGTCATCGGGGTCTCGGTCGCCAGCGCGCTGAGCCTGGTGGCCATCGGCCTGTTCGGCAGGCAGCCCGTGGTGGTGGTCGCGCTGTTCGGCGTCTGGTCGGCGGGACTGTCCGTATGGAACGTGATGGCCCAGTCGCTCAGCCAGCGGCTGGTCCCCAACCGGCTGATGGGCCGGGTCGGCAGCGCGACCAGGATGATCGCCTTCGGCGCGCTGCCGCTCGGCGCCCTCGCCGGAGGTCTGGTCGCCGCCGCCTACGGCCTGACGGCCCCCTGGGTGGTCGGCGGGGTGGTGCACCTGACCGTCGCCCTGCTCACGCTGCCCGCCCTGCTGCGCTGGCCCTCGGTGATCGAGGCGCCCCCGGCCTGACCGCCGCGGACGGCCCCGCCGCCGGCGTCACCGCGCGCCGGGCGCCTGGCCGTACGGCGCGGCCCGGGTGTACGGCACGGCCTGGCCGTACGGCGCGGCCTGGGTGGCCCCGGCGGCGCCGGGAGCCGGCGTGGGGGCCGGGGTCGCGGTGACCCGGCCGTGCAGGACGAGCGCCCAGATGAGGGCGGCGAAGGCGGCGACGTTCGCGACCGTCCTGACGATGTTCCAGGTGACCCACCGCGCCTCGAAGGCGTGCCGTACGGCGGCCAGGTCGGCGATGTCACCGGGTTGGCCCGCCTTGGCGAGCTGGTCGTTGAGCGGCACGTTGACGGCGCTGGTGACGACGAACATGACCGCGTACAGGACGAGGGCCGCGATGATCCAGGGCAGGAGTTCCCGGCCGGTGCTCAGGTGCAGCACCAGCGCCGCGACGGTGAACGCGAGACCGCCCAGGAAGCAGACCATGAACCAGCCGTTGATGATGGCCACGTTGATCCGCTGCATCGCCTCGACGAAGGTGCGGTCGTGCGAGCGCGCCAGACCGGGCATCACCGCGTAGGAGAAGGCGGCGAACAGCCCGGCCATGAGGCCGGTGGTGAGGGTCGCGGCCAGCAGGGAGACCGTCTGCAGAAGCTTGATCATGGTGTTGTCTCCCGGTCTCAGATGTTCCAGACGCCGGTCGCGGCGGTCGCGCGGGCGTAGTCGGCGAAGTCGCGGGGCCGCCGCCCCAGGGCGCGCCGCACGCCGTCGCCCAGGTGGGCGTTGCGGCCGTCGAGCACGGTGGTGAACAGGTAGGTCAGCAGGTCGACGACCTCGGCGGGGACACCCTCGGCGAGCATCGCGGCGGCGTGTTCCCTCGCGGAGACCTGGGTGAGGCCGACATGGCGTCCCGACGCGTCGCCGATCTCGGCGACCGCCTCGGCGAAGGTGAGCAGCCTCGGGCCGGTCAGCTCGTAGACCTCACCCACGTGCCCGTCCTCGGTGAGCGCGGCGGCGGCGACGTCGGCGATGTCGTCGGCGTCGACGAACGGCTCGGGCACCTGCCCGACCGGCAGTACGACCTGACCGGCCAGCACCGGGTCGAGCAGGTACCCCTCGCTGAAGTTCTGGGCGAACCAGCTCGCCCGCAGGATCGTCCAGTCGGCTCCCGACGCCCGCACCGCCTCCTCCGCGGCCTGAGCCTCCTCCTCGCCCCTGCCGGACAGCAGCACCAGCCGCCGTGCGCCCTGGGCGACCGCCAGTTCGGCGAAGGCGCCGACCGCCTCGGGCGCGCCTGGGGCCGCCAGGTCCGGGTGGTAGGACACGTAGACCGTTCGCACTCCCTGGAGCGCGGGAGTCCAGGTCTCCCGGTTCTCCCAGTCGAAGGGAACCCCACCGGAGCGGGAGCCGATCCGCACGGGCAGGTGACGTTCCGTCAGCCGCCGCACGACGCGGCTGCCCGTCTTGCCCGTGCCGCCCAGCACCAGTGTCGGCGTGTGCTCTCCCATGTTCCCCGTCTCCCCGTGGTCTTTTCGGTCTTCCGAAACGTGCTGACCTCTTAAGGATCATTCACTCTGAAACCCGGAACAATGCCGTGTTATGCAACGTTCGTTAACACACAGGTTCACGAACGGGGGTTCGCGGTGGAGCGGCGGGACATGGAGATCTTCCTGGAGCTCGGCAGGGAGCTGCACTTCGGGCGGACGGCCGAGAACCTGCGGGTGTCCACGGCCAGGGTCAGTCAGACGATCAGGCAGCTGGAACGCCGCATCGGGGTCCGGCTGTTCGAACGGACCAGCCGCAGGGTCGAGCTGACCCCGGTAGGCCGTCGCCTGCACGAGGACCTGGCCCCCGCCTACCAGCAGATCCTCGACGGCGTGGCCAGGGCGGTCGCCGCGGGCCGGGGCCTCGACGGAGTGCTGACCGTCGGGTTCATCGGCACCGCCGTCGGCCGGTTCGTCTACGAGGTCGCCGACGTCTTCCACACCCGCAACCCCACCTGCCAGGTCCAGGTCAGGGAGAACGCCTACAGCGACGGCACGACCCTCCTCGACGAGGGGAGGATCGACCTCCTGGTCGCCGTGCTCTCGCCTCAGGAGGGCTCGGGGCTCAGCGCCAGCCCGGTCCTGTTCCGGGAGGAACCGCTGCTCGCGGTCTCCGCCCGCCATCCCCTCGCCCGCCGCGACGCGGTCACGCTCGACGACCTCGCCCACGAGAACGTCCTGCGTCCCCGCCTGCTGCCCGACTTCGCCGACGAGGCCCTGGTGCCGCGCCGTACGCCCGGTGGCGCGCTCATCGAGCGCGGACCGGATTTCAGCACCATCCAGGAGATGTGCGCGCTCGTCGGCGCGGGCAAGGGCGTCTTCCCCGTCCCCACCCACGCCGCGGAGTACGACGCGCGGCCGGACGTCGCCTACGTTCCGCTCACCGACGGAGCCGTCTTCGAGTGGCGGCTGCTGTGGCGTACCGGGGCGGAGACCAACCGCGTCCGCGCCTTCGTCCAGGCGGCCCAGAAGTACGTGGCCGGAAGGCGGGACCCGCTCATCAACCGGTGACTCAACCGGTGAGCAGGGCGGTCAGTGCGGCCGTGGCCTCGGCCAGGGACTTCTCCGCGAACGGCTGGAAGCGGGCCAGTTCCGGGAGCCTGTCCGCCAGCGTCATCTCGGCGCGGACGAGGTGCAGGTGCTCCCCGGCCACCCCGAGGTCGCCGAAATAGGCCCGCAGGTAGGGCTCCTGGAAGTCGAAGGCCTCCCTGGGCGTGCCCGGCCCGTAGGCGCCGCCCCGCGCGAGGACCACGACCACCCTCGTCCCGGCCAGGCTCCCCTCGGGGAAGGCGCCGGGGAAGGAGACCCGGTCGATCCACGCCTTCAGCGCGGCGGGGACGGCGAAGTTGTACATCGGCACGCCGAACAGCACCGTGTCGGCCGCCAGCACCTCGGTGATCAGCGGCAGCGTCAGCGCCCACTCCCGTTCCTCCTGCGCGTTCTCCACCAGGGCGCCGACCTCGGAGGGCGGGACGGACCCCTTGACCTCGACCCGCCTGCCCAGGACGCAGTAGGCCGAGGAGATCGGCGGCACCGGCTCGACGGCCAGGTCCCGGTGGCGGTACCCGGCGGTGCCGTGCCGTTCGCACCACAGGTCGGCGAACAGCGTGGTCAGCCGCCTGCTGACGGACTCGCCGGAGTCGTCGGCACTTGAGTCGATCCGCAGCAGGGACGGTCGCGTGTTGACGGTCATCGGTTCTCCCCGTGTCACCTTGTTCGTGTCGTGTTCGTCATGGAACTGACGAGGGGGAGTGAGCGAAGGTGACCGGGATGGACGGCAACGACGAACTCGCGGAGCGGTTCGAGGCGCACCGGGGCCACCTGAGGGCCGTCGCCTACCGGATGCTCGGTTCGTCCGCGGAGGCGGACGACGCCGTCCAGGAGGCGTGGCTACGGCTCGTCCGTGTCGACGCCGGGGAGATCGGCAACCTCGCCGGATGGCTGACGACGGTCGTCTCCCGCGTCTGTCTCGACATGCTGCGCTCCCGCGCGGCCCGCAGGGAGGACCCGCTCGGACAGCCGGTTCTCGGACAGCCGGACGACGGGGGGAGCGACCCCGAGCGGGAGGCTCTGCTGGCCGAGTCGGTCGGCCGGGCGCTGCTGGTGGTGCTGGACACCCTGGCCCCCGCGGAACGCGTCGCGTTCGTGCTCCACGACCTGTTCGCCGTGCCGTTCGACCGGATCGCGCCGGTCGTCGGACGCACCACGGTCACCACGAAGAAGCTCGCCAGCCGGGCCCGCCACAAGGTCGCGCCGCCCAGGGCCTCCGGTTCGGCCTCTTCCGCCGACCGGCGGGTCGTCGAGGCGTTCCTGGCCGCCTCCCGTGAGGGGGACATGGAGGCGCTCCTTGCGGTGCTCGCCCCCGGGGTGGTGCGCCGCGCCGATCCCGCCACCCTGCCGCCGGGCGTCCCGGCCGTCTCCCGGGGCGCGCGGGCCGTCGCGGGGGAGGTCCTCGTCCTCGGCGGACGGGCCAGGTACGCCGAACCGGCCCTCGTGGACGGGACCGTGGGCGCGGTGGTCGCCCCGTACGGCCGTCTCCTGCTCGTTCTCACGTTCACGATCGAGGAAGGAATGATCACCGAATACGAGGTGATCGCCGATCCCACTCGTCTCCGTGCCCTGTCCCTCTCTCCATTTCGTTCGCAGAAACATGAAAAATAGAAGAAGGAAAGGTTTGCCCCGTGAGAACGGTTCGTTTCGCGCGTTGTGTGGTCGCGGTGACTCACTTTCCCGATGCGCAGCGTGTTCAGGGGTGAAAAGCGCTCTATCGCGCCGTTGGATGTCCGGGATCAGGCGACTTTTGGCAGCTTGTTCGCTTGACAGTCCAGGGAGCCTGTGAATCGGGTCGCGTTTACCGTCCGTCACATTTTCCTCAGTTGTAAAGTTTCTTTTCCGTTACCGTTTGACGGTTCCCCAACGATTGGACGCGGGTTATCGTGGCGATCGCGCCAACAGGGCGAAATCCACCACAAAACGCGACCGGTGCGTCCGGCCAGGCGTCGATTCATTCGCCATGGACACACGGGTGTCTTCGGCGTGCGCGAGGAACCACCGGAAGCCGCGGAGAGATTGAGGTCCGATGTCATCGAAGCGTGAGAGGCGAGGTTTATGGGCACGGGCGGTCGCCGTCGTGGTGCCCGCCCTCGTCATGGTAGGCCTGGTCCCCGCGACGCCCGCCGCGGCGAGCGTCCCCGTCATCTCGCAGGTGCACTGCGTCGGCGACGGAACCAGTGGTCACCGCGTCAAACTGATCTACGCCTACGAGTCGGGTTCCAACCGGTTCACCGAGAAGGAGCCGCTGATCCGGCAGGCCGCGTGGGTCACGCAGGAGAACGTGAACGACAGCGCCCGCCGGGACGGCGCCGAGCGCTGGGTCCGCTTCGAGACCACCGGCTCGACCGGCTGTGACGTGGACATCGACTCCGTCGAGGTTCCCACCGGCTCGTCCGACGGCGACTGGACCGGGGCCCTGAAGACCCTCGGGTACACCGACACCGACCACATCTACATCGCCTACTTCGAGAACAGCACCGGTTGCGGCGGCACGGTCAGCGACGGCCGGATCAACGACGACAACACCATGGGAACCGGCAACCGCCACAACTCCTACGCCACCTGGATCAGCCTGTCGCCGGGCTGCTCCACCGGGCACGAGATGACCCACGAACTCGCGCACGCCCTGGGCGGAACCCTGCTGGGCTCCCCCAACCACACCTCCGGGGGTCACTGCACCGACTCCAACGAGACCCTCTGCCAGGGCGGCTCGACCGTGGTCTGCTCCGACCCGCTGGACGTCCGGCTGCTGGACTGCGGCAAGGATGACTACTTCGGCGTCGTCCCCGTGGGCACCTACCTGTCCACCCACTGGAACGCCGCCAAGGACAGCTCCTACCTGGAGCACGGCTCCACGGTCCCGGCCATCACCACGGTCCCGCCGCTGGCACCACAGTTGTTCTCGGCCGTGGACGTGGAGGGCACCGAGATCGTCTTCACCTACGTGCCGAGCACCCCGGTCTACGGTTCCGGCGTCACCCGTGAGGCCCAGGTGCTGCGCAACGGCACCGTGGTCGCCACCGTCCCGATCTGGCAGCGTTCGGTCCGGGTGACGGGTCTGCTGGCCAACACCAGCGCGACCTACACGATCCGGGAGAAGATCACCTACGGCGGCGTCTCCCGCACCTCCGAGCCGTCCGACGGGCTGATCGTCCTGACCGGTTCCGGCAGCAACCCCGCGGGCGCCGTCGACAACGGGATCACCACCGTCTTCACCAACGACGTCGTCGACTCCACCGGCCCGAACCAGGCCATGGACCTGTACTCCTTCAGCACCGCGGACAACGCCGCCATCGTGGAGTGGCCGCAGAACAGCCTGAAGAACCAGCAGTGGAAGCTGGACGCGGCGGGCGGCAGCTCCTACACGATCACCAGCGCGCACAGCGCCAAGTGCCTGAGCCCGCTGGCCGGCAGCGGCACCGCGGGGACGGCCATCGTCCAGGTCCCCTGCACCGGTGCGACCGCGCAGAAGTGGACGTTCCCCTCGATCTCCGGGATCACCTACCAGATCAAGGCGAGCGTCGGCACCAACCAGTGCGTCGCGGCGAGCGGCGGTGGCACCACCGGTGGGACCGCCCTGGTCCTGGCCACCTGCAACTCCTCCGACTCGACCCAGCGCTGGACCAGCAACCAGGTCGGCTGACCCTCCCCGACCGCTTCTCCCCGATCACCGAGCCGTACGACCAGCCCCCCGGTCGTACGGCTCGGCCATGCACATCCCATCGAACCTGTGTACGAACCTGTGGAAACTGGGGATAACTCGTTCGAGGGCCAAGGTCCGTACGGACTTCGGACCTGTCAGACGGCCCGCCTGAACCCGAAAGCATGGAGGTTGTGCCAGATCAGCGCGTAGCCATCGGTGCTGACCCCCAACGGCGCCGCGGGCAGGTCGCCGCCGAGCACCTTGCCGGTCCTGTCGTCCAGGGCCAGGTAGAGAGGCTCGGCTCCCTGCTCCTGCTTGACCTTGAGGTAGGCGATTCCGCCGAAGGCCGACTCGACCGACACCTCACGCTGGTTTTCCACAGCGGGGACGCGGAGCTCACCGGTCCTGGAGTCGATCAGCGTCAGTGGCCCGTCGCACAGCACGGTATCGCTGTCGGCGTCGAAGGCGGACGTCGCGCATCGCACACCCACCGAGTTCGAAACCTCGAACCCGCCCAACCGCTCACCCGTCATCAGGTCGTACAGCGAGTGCGTGGAGGACATCCCGTCCGACTGCCAGGTGAACAGGGAGTCGCCGACGACGGTTCTGCCCTGCACGTCTCGCGGTAGCCGCCAGAGCAGGCTCCCGCCCTTGGACAGGTCGAAGCCGTGGACGACCGCCGCCTCCTCGTCCAGGAGCATCCCCCTCGGCCAGTACACCGCCTTGTCCTCGATGACGCCGAGCAGGGAGTTCTCCTCCTCGGCACCGATCGGCAGGGCGACAGCCTGCTCGCCCGCGAGGGTGGACAGCTTGGACACGTTGACAAGACCGGCTCCGTCCGCCTCGCCTTCGGCGACGTAGCCACCGACGAAGAAGGTGCCGCCCTCCGGCGAGCGCCAAACCTCCGCCCCTGTCTCGTCAACCACCAGGTCGGACATCTGGATGGACTCGGCGGTCAGCCCCGACGCGGCCAGTTGCCGCTTGTGCCGTACCACTGCCACCGGTTTGCCGTGATCGGTGTCCACGCGCAGGGTCGCGTCCTCGTCTTCGATCGGGATGCTCTTGAGCTCTTTGCCCGTGGCGGCGTCGATCACCTGGAGGGCGAGGGCGTCGGCGGCCCGCCCGAGTACGGCGAAGGACTTGCCGACGGCGACGGCGTCACGGATGGAGCCGAGGGGTATCGTCCACGCCTGCTCCGTCGCGAGGCCCGGCAGGGCGGGGCCCTCGTAGGCGGGTCCTGCCGGTGCGGGTTCCGTCACGGCCGGAGCGGATCCTTCCGGCGTGGGCGCCGAGCACGAACAGAGCAGTAGGACGAGCAGCGGAGCCAGTAACCGACTGGACATTCCTGGAACGTATGTCCAAGATCATCCCTTGTCAACGAGGTCAAGCCAGTTCGTCGGTACGGAGTTCGGATCTTCGGACCGGTCAAGACGGCGCCGCGCAGGTGAAGACCGCCTAGTTCCCATAGTCACGGAGGACGACGTTCTCGGCGACCCTGCGCGTCTTCGCGACCATCATCTTCTTGCCGGGCAGGTACGGCATGACCTTGTAGTACCGGTGGAGGAACGCGGTCAGAAGGCGGCTCTCCGGGACCATGTACCCGGCCACGCCCTCTCCCATCTTCTGGCAGCCCTTGGCGTACTCCCGCATCGTCTCCTCGTAGCGGGCGAAGGCCGTCCTGTGGTCGCCACGCGCGGCGGCCAGTTCCCCGGCCAGGACGTACGCGCCGACGAGGGCGAGCCCGGAGCCCATGCCCGAGAGCGAGGAGGGACAGTAGGCGGCGTCACCGACCAGGGCGACCCGGCTCTTGGTCCAGCGGTCCATGTGGACCTGGCCGACCGAGTCGAAGTAGAAGTCGGGAGCGTGACGCATCTCCCGCAGCAGCCGGTCACTCTCCCAGCCGTTGCCCGCGAAACGCTCGGCCAGCACGGCCTGCTGCCGCTCCACGTTCCTGCGGACGCCCTCCAGCAACGGTGAGGCGAAGTAGAAGACGGCCCTGGCCTCGGCGTTGCCGTTGGAGCTGTACATCGCCACCAGCTTGCCCGAGGTCAGGTAGGCGTGCCCGGTGCGGTCGAGGCCCAGGTGGTTGCCGGTGGTGAAGATCGCGCAGTAGACGCCCAGGTGCTTGACGTAGTCCTCCTCCGGCCCGAAGGCCAGGCGGCGGGTGTTCGAGTGCAGCCCGTCGGCGCCGATGACCAGGTCGAACCTGCGCGGCGCGCCACGCTCGAAGGTCACGTCGACCCCGTGGCCGTCCTCGGTCAGCGAGGTGATGGAGTCCCCGAAGACGTACTCGGCCCGGTCCCTGGTCGCCTCGTAGAGGACGCGGGCCAGGTCACCGCGGAGGATCTCGACGTCCCCGGAGAACAGGTCGTCGGGCATCCTGGTCTGCGGCCTGCCCGCGCCGTCGACGTACCACGTGGAGGTGATGTCGGTCTGGACGGCTTCGAGGTCGGTGAGCACCCCCATCCGGCGCAGGATCGACAGGTGCGCCTTCCCGCGGAAGTCAACGGCGTAACCCCCCTCCCGCAGCGCCGGGGCACGCTCGACGATCGTGACCTTGAAACCGTGGTGGGAGAGCCAGTAGGCGAGCGCGGGACCGGCGACCGAGGCGCCGGAGACAAGGACGTTTCTCATGCCGCACAGCTTCACGCGACACGCTCACCGCGGGCTCACCGCGAACTCACCGCCTCCGTCCCGAGGCTCACACGACGTTTCCGGGAGCCGCCTTGGCCCCGGGTCATGCGGTGTCCGTCTTCGCTCCGGGAGCCGTCCTGAGCCTGCCGGCCTGGTTCCGAGGCCCACATGACCACAGAGGTCACACCGCCCTGGCCCCGGAGCTCACCGCCTCGACAAGGCTCTCGGGCAGGCCGATCAGGCGCAGCGCGTCCGCCCCGGGGGCCCCGGTCACGGCCGTCGCGGACTCGGCGGCCTGCCGGAAACGCGCCCTGGCCGTGGCCCGGTCGCCACGCGTCTCGGCGAGGCTGCCGAGTCCGGCGAGCAGCCGTACCCGGTTGCCCACGCTCCTGATCCAGAGCGGGTCGATCAGCTCAAGCGCCTCGGCGTAGTGGCTCTCCGCCTCGGCGAGGTCGCCGTCCCGCAGGGCGATGTCCCCAAGCCCGCGCAGGGCGGCCCCGACGTAGTTCGAGCTGCCCGCCCTCCGGGCCAGGGCGGCGGCCCTGTCGTAGTCGGCGCGGGCCGCGGCCAGGTCGGTCTCGACGAGCTGGTCACCCCGGTTGACCAGCAGGTCGGCGGCGTCCTCCAGGGCTCCGAGCTGGTCGGTGAGGTCGAGTGCCTCGTCGATCAACGTGACCGCCCGGGTACGGTCGCCACGCGCGACCGCCAGACCGGCGAGCGCGTCCAGGGCCAGCGCGGTACCCCACCGGTCGCCGAACGCGCGGAACTCCTCGACGGCCCCCTCCCAGACACGCGCGGCCTCCGCCATACCAGGCAGGCCGCTCTCCCCGAGGGAGTCGCCCTCGCCGAAGAACTCCCCCAGAGCCCCGAACCCCAGCACGTACCGGGCGACCGCCCGCGCCCACCCGTGAGGGCAGTCACGTTGGGCGGTGACCAGCGCGAACGTCTCCAGCGCGCCCTCCCCGCCCGTGTTGTGCATCATCCACAGCAACAGGGCGGCCGGATACCGCCCCGGCCGGTCACCCGGCCAGGCGGCGGCCAGCGCCCGCCCCGCCGCCGCGCGGTGCCGCCGCCACACCTCCCGCCCCCCGGGACCGGAGGCGGCCAGCAGCACGCACACCGCGTACTCCTCGCCGAGCCCGGCGGGCGGTCGTTCACCCATCACGTCGAGCAGCGCGACGGCGTACGGCGCGATCGAGGGGGAGACGCCGCGAATCCACAGGTAGGTCGAGGCCGTGGCGAGCAGCTCAAGGCCCACGGCCGTGTCCGAGGACTCGACGGCCCAGCGCACCGCCGCGGGCAGGTCGCCGTGCTCACGCGCCAGGACTCCGAGCCACTCCAGCTGCCGTGTTCGCAGCAGGTGCGGGGCGGCGGTCCTGAACAGGTCAAGGACGGCACGCGCGTGGGCACCCCGTACGGGCTCAGCCTCCCCGGCCGCGTCGAGCTGTTCCGCACCGTAGGCGCGGATGGTCTCCAACATCCGGTAACGCCCGCCGACGACCTCAAGAAGAGACTTGTCGACCAGGGATTCGAGCGTCTCGCCGTCGATGCCGCACACCCGTGACGCGGCCTCGGCGCTCGCGCCCCCGGTGAAGACGGTGAAACGCCGCGCGGCCCGCTGCTCGGCCCCCGGCAGCAGGTCCCAGCTCCACGCCACCACCGACCGCAGGGTCCTGTGCCGCTCCTGGGCGGTACGGCTGCCGCGCGCCGCGACGGCGAGCCGGTCGTCGAGCCGCCCCGCGAGGTCGTCGAGTTCCAGGGTGCGCAGCCTGGCCGCCGTGAGCTCGATGGCCAACGGCAGATTGTCGAGGGCCGCGCAGATCCGCCGCACGACCCGTTCGGTACCACCGTCGGCGGTGCCGACGGCCGGGGCGACGGCGAAGCCACGACGTACGGCACGGGCCCGGTCGGTGAACAGCCGCACGGCCGCCTCGTCGTCGAGGGGCCGTACCTGCCACAGGTGCTCCCCGGTGATCCCGAGCGGTTCCCTGCTCGTCGCCAGCACCCGCAGCCGGGGGCAGGCGGCCAGCAGCCGGGCCGCCAGCGGAGCCACCTCCTCCACGAGGTGCTCGCAGTTGTCCAGGACGAGCAGGAGCACCCGGTCGGCGAGCGCCGCGATCAGGCGGTCGGCCGGCCGCCGCTCACCGACCTCCAGACGCAGGCCGTTCTCCCGCAGGCCGAGCGCGCCCAGCAACGCCTGCGGCAGCTCGGCGCCGTCCCGCAGCGCGGCGAGCTCGACGAAGCACACGTCGTCGGCGGCCCTCCCCGAGGACCTGGCGCCCGCGGCGGGTCCGGCGACCCCCGGCGCCCCGGCGACCTCGACCGAGAGCCGTGTCTTGCCGACGCCGCCGGGACCGACCAGGGTGACCAGCCGGGCCGTCCGCAGCAACTCGGCGACCTCGGCCACCTCCCCGGCCCGGCCGACGAAGGACGTCAGCTGGGCGGGCGGCGCGACGGGCGGGGGAGACGGGTCGGCGGCCAGCAGTTCCCGGTGCAGCGCGAGAAGTTCGGCCGAGGGGTCGGCGCCCAGCTCGTCGGCCAGGTGCCTCCTGGTCTCCTCGAACGCCGCCAGCGCCGCGGCCTGCCCGCCCTCGGCGAACAGCGCGCGCATCAGCAGCCCCGCCAGCCGTTCCCGCAGCGGGTGACGGCCGACCAGTTCCCGCAGCTCGGGCACGAGCGCGCGGTGCCCGCCGAGCCGCAGCTCGCCCTCCATCCGGTCCTCAAGCGCCGTGAGCCGTAGCTCCTCAAGACGGACGGCGGCCGGACTGCCGGTGAGGTCGGCCAGCGCGGGCCCCCGCCACAGCGCCAGCGCCTCCCGAAGGAGTGCCACCGCGCGTTCGGCGTCCTCCCGCAGCGCGGCCCGCCCCTCACGTGCCAGCCGTTCGAACCGGAAGGCGTCCACGTCGTCGCGGGGCACCACGATCCGGTAGCCCGCCCCGGCCCGTTCGATCGTCGCCGCCGTGCCGAGAGCCGTACGCAACCGGGACATCTGCGACTGCAGGGCGTGCGCGGACAGCGCCTCGTCGGGGTTGACCTCGTCGGCCAGCCGATCGGCGGAGACCACCTCACCGGGGTTCACCAGCAACAGCGCGAGCAACCCGCGACGGGCGGGACCTCCGAGCGGAATCTCACTCCCGTCATCGCGCCACGCACAGGTCTGCCCAAGGAGCCCAAACCGCATATAAGTGATTATCCCCGTTACCGGTCTCCGATCACGCGGGACCACGGCTGGAGAACAGGCCGGTCATCACGGTGCCTCGTGGGAGACGACCCGGACCGCGACCGGCGCCGAAGGACGGTCACCCGATGGGACCGAGGTAGGTCCCTCCGGAGACGTCGACGGTCTGCCCGGTCACCCAGCGGCCCTGGGGGCTCGCCAGGAAGGCGACGACGTCGGCGACGTCCTCGGGCTCGCCGAGCCGTCCCAGCGCGGTGATCGCCTCGAAGGCGGCGACCACCTCGGGGATGGACGTGTGACCCGCGGTCATGTCGGTCCGCACCACACCGGGCGCGACCGTGTTCACCGTGATCCCGCGCCCGCCAAGCTCGTTGGCCAGGGACGGCGCCATCGCCTCGATCGCCGCCTTGCTGACGGTGTAGCCGATCTGCATGGGGACCGCGATCCTGGTGGCCGTCGAACCCATGTTGACGACGCGGCCCCCGTCGTTCAGCAGCGGCAGCGCGCGCTGGATCACGAAGAACGGCGTGCTCACGTTGACCGCGAGCAGCCGTTCGAACTCCTCGGGGGTGACCTGGGAGATCGGGTTGATCGACGCGATGCCCGCGTTGTTGACCAGGATGTCCAGGCCACGCCCGGCCAGCCCCTCGGTCAGCCCGTCGAACAGCAGGTCGATCGCGCCCGGCTCACCGAACCTGGCCCGTACGGCGAACGCCCGGCCGCCCTCCTTCTCGATCCACGCCACCGTCTCGCGGGCCGCCGCGTCGTCACCGCCGTAGTGGACGGCGACAAGGGCCCCCTCGGCCGCCAGCCGTACCGCGACCGCCCTGCCGATGCCCCGCGAACCGCCCGTCACCAGTGCCGTCTTGCCGGCGAGAACACCCATCAGAACTCCTCGGTCCGTGCCCGGTCTTCAGTACGCCGGAACCATGACATCCACCCCTCACCGCGTTCTCACCGTCGGCTCACCGCTCTCCTTCTGAGGCACGGGAGGGGAGGTCACGCGGCCGGCGGACGCCTCACCGACCCGTTACGGGCGATGTCCAGCGGCACGAAATCGTTCTGTTTGTTTTCTTTATTCGCGCACCAAGGGTTGTTGTCGGTCGTTCGGCGGACGGTCCTCCGCCTTGTGCGTACCTCACGATGTCGGTCTACTCGGCGGACACGGCAGGTCGGGACCTACGCCACCACGAGTTCAACCCCGGTGGCAGGCCCGGCGCCCGGGTCGGTGCCACCAGGGGCGATGTGGCTCAGCGTGAGATTTGGCCGGACAGAACGCAAGTTCTGTCCGGCCAGCCCGCTACCTTCCCCTGCCCGCAGTTTCGGAAGGCCTGGGCCCTGACGCCGCTCCCCTGCGGGCTTAGACGTCCGCGCAGATCGCGTAGACGGTGAAGTCGAACGGGAAGCCGTAGTTGCCGGGCGGAACCACCTCCCAGCCGTTGGCTCCCACCGGGCGGGAGGCGCTGGGCGAGAGCGTGTTGGGCATGGTGTACCCGCCGCTCAGCACCCGCTTGCCCGGGCTGCACATGGCGCTCTGGGGTGTGGATGAGGACGGCGGATTCGTGAACTCCTCCTGCACGACCTCCCAGCCGGAGACACCGTCCCGGCCGGGCTCGCCCGCCGGTCCCTGTGGCCCCGCCGGTCCTTCCGGGCCCGCAGGGCCGGGCGGTCCTTCCGGGCCCGCAGGGCCGGGCGGTCCTTCCGGTCCTTCCGGGCCGGGTGGGCCGGGTGGGCCGGGTGGGCCAGGGCGGCCGGGCGGGCACTTCCCGCAGTGATGGTGGTCGCAGCAGCTCGACGGAGACGAATCGGTGGCCCCGGCCGTCGTCAAAGCCGTCTGGGCGGAGGCGGAGGTCTGGACCGAGACGGCCCCGGCTCCGCCGAGCAACAGGACGCCCACCGCCAGCACGGAACATGTGGGGACGGATCGAACGTGGAAGGTCATGGCACTCCTCGTGTGTTCGGAGTGCAGATACCCGTGCCCCCGGGCGACACAGACGTTCACATGATCAAATTTCCGTCCAGTGATCGGTAAACCTGCTCGGGAGACGGGCTTCGCGAGCCCCGATCTCCGGTTCGTGGATCCCGAACTCCCTGGGTAAGACCCGGCCTGCGCGGGCTCCCGCGCTCTGACGGCGGATCGATGACGAGGACGCTCCCTCGAAGGCCCGGAGCCTAACTACGGGTGAGTTCCTCGGGACGGTGGAGTTGGGCGGTGAACCAGTCGATGGTCCGGCGTAGTCCCTCGGCCGCCGGGACGGTGGCCTGCCAGCCCAGCCGGGAGGCGGCCAGGCCGGTGTCCGGGCGGCGCACGGCCGGGTCGTCGGTCGGGCGGGGGACGAAGACGATCGGTGAGGACGATCCGGCCAGGTCACGGATGGTGTGGGCCAGTTCGAGCATGGTCACCTCGGCGGGGTTGCCGATGTTGACCGGGCCCGCGAAGTCACTGTCGGCCAGGGCCAGGATGCCGGCGACGGTGTCGTCGACGTAGCAGATGGAGCGGGTCTGGGAGCCGTCGCCGGTCACGGTGATCGGCTCGCCGTGCAGGGCCTGGCGGATGAAGGTGGGGATGGCGCGGCCGTCGTACGGGCGCATCCGGGGACCGTAGGTGTTGAAGATCCGCACGATCGCGGTGTCGGTGCCCGCGGCGTTGCGGTAGGCGGTGGCCAGGGACTCGGCGAAACGTTTGGCCTCGTCGTAGACACTGCGCGGGCCGACGGGGTTGACGTTGCCCCAGTAGGTCTCGATCTGCGGGTGTTGCAGGGGGTCGCCGTAGACCTCGCTGGTTGAGGTCAGCACGAAACGGGCGTGCTTCTCCTTGGCCAGGCCCAGGGCGTGCAGGGTGCCCAGGCTGCCGACCTTGAGGGTGTCGATGGGGTGGCGCAGGTAGTCGACGGGGGAGGCGGCCGAGGCCAGGTGAAGGACGAGGTCCACGGCACCGGGAACATGGACGAAGCCGGTCAGATCGGTCTCGATGAGCCGGAAGGCGGGCTGACCCATGAGGTGTTCGACGTTGTCGGGCGATCCGGTCAGGAAGTTGTCCATGCAGATCACCTCGTCGCCACGGGCCAGGAGGCGTTCGCACAGATGGGAGCCGAGGAATCCGGCTCCTCCGGTGACCAGGACTCTCATGATGGGCTCCTTTCCTCTGCGGCCGGCAGTGTGGCGATGGCGGCCAGGACGTCGGCGGGGCTGATGGTCAGCAGACCGGGGTCGGGCCGGGTCGCGAAGGGGTCGCCGGTGCGGCCGCGCCAGAGCACCACGTGGTGCCCTCTCCCGGGCGGGGGACCCCAGCGGGCGGGCGGGGTGGGGCCGAAGAGCACGACAGAGGGGGTGGACAGCGCGGTGGCCAGGTGCGCGACCCCGGTGTCCCCGCACACCACCAGCCGTGCCGTCCCGACCAGCGCCGCCAGCCGCTCCAGTCCGGTACGGCCCGCGAGCACGGCTTCGCGAGGCAGCCCGGCGAGGGCGGCCACGGTGTGGGCGAGGTCGCGTTCGGCCGCGTCCCCGGTGATGAGGACGCGGTGGCCGTCACCGGCGAGGGCGGCGGCGACCTGGGCGAACCGGTCGGGGGGCCAGCGGCGGGCGGGAAAGGCCGCCCCGGGATGGACGATCACATGCCCCGGCCTTTCGGCCTCCCCGGCCCATCCGGCGTTCACGGCCGTGCCCGCCGACCCGGCGACTTCGACGCCTCCGGTGAGCCCGGCCGGTTCGGCCTCCCCGGTCGTCTCGACGGACGGAACGGACAGCGCCAGGTCGGCGGGGTCGGCGGCGATGCCGTACCACTCAAGCAGGGCGCACCAGCGCTCCACCTCGTGCCGGTCGTCCCGCCAGGCGGGGCCGGACACCTCCGGCAGGGTGGGATGGGAGTGGGTGAGCAACCGGCCGGGGGCGGTGCGCAGCAGCGCCGTGGTGCTCTGCGGTCCCGCGCCGTGCAGGTTGACCGCCACCTCGGCCCCGAGGAAGAGGACGGGCCCGGGACCGTGGACGTTCAGGACCTCGTCGACGGCGCCGGTCAGCCGGGCCAGCCCGGCCAGTACGGCGGGCGCGGCCAGCACGATCCGGTGCCGGGGCCAGGCACGGCGCAGGCCGCGCAACGCCGGTACGGCGGTCAGCAGGTCGCCAAGGCCCAGGCCCCGCAGCACCAGCACCGTCGGCTCCCCCGCGTGCCGCGGCCCGGGAACCCCGGTGCCCGAAGATCCCGGGACGGACGGCGGTGTGTTCTCCCCGAGAGCGGCGCCGGAGGGACCGGACGGCGGTGTGCCTGCCGGGAGCCGGCTCCGGGGGCCGGGGGCGGTCACGGCCAGGAGGCCTCGGTCGAGGGGCACACGACCAGTTCCCTGACCTCGCATCCCGGCGGCTGGGACAGCGCGAACAGCACGGTGGCGGCCACGTCCTCCGGCGGGTTGAGCAGGGTGTCGGGGCCCGGTTTGTACTGCTCGGTGCGGCCGTCGAAGAACGGGGTGCGCATCCCGCCGGGCACCAGCAGCGTCACCCCGACCCGCCCGGCCAGTTCCGCGGCCAGGGCGCGGGTGAACCCGACCACCCCGAACTTGGAGGCGCAGTAGGCGGTCGCGTCGCTGAGCGCCCGCAGTCCCAGCGTGGAGGCGCAGGTCACCACCCGTCCCCGGGAGGCGGTCAGGTACGGCAGCGCGGCCCGGACGACCGTGGCGGTGCCGATCAGGTTGACCTGGACGACCCGTTCCCAGGCGTCGGCGGGCACGTCCTCCAGCCGCCCGCAGGCGTCGATCCCGGCGGCGGTGACGACCCCGTCCAGACCTCCGGCGTGGTCGGCCAGTTCGGCCACGGCCCGTTCGGTCTGGGCGCGGTCGGTCAGGTCGGCGATCACGTGGTCGAAGCCGTTCTCCGGCGGGTTGACGTCCACGACCAGAGGACTGCCGCCCTCCTTGGCGACCGCGACGGCCACCGCCCGACCAAGCCCGGACGCTCCACCGGTTATCAGGATATTTCCAAGCATGTGAACCTCTCCTCAACGTCAGGAACGAGTGGTGCGCAGGGCGGTGATCAGCCCGGTGGTCGAGTAGCCGGGCACGGTCGGCAGGATCACGACGTCGCCGCCACAGCGCCGTACGGTGTCGGCCTCGGGAAGGTCGGCCTCGGTGTAGTCGCCGCCCTTGACCCACACCTCGGGCCGGAGCCGTTCGACGACGGCGGAGGGCGTGTCCTCGTCGAAGACGACGACCGCGTCGACGCACTCCAGCGCCCGCAGCACCTCGACACGGTCCTGCTGGGCGATGACGGGACGGCCGGGGCCCTTCAGACGCCGTACCGACGCGTCGGAGTTGACGCACACGACCAGCGCGTCCCCGAGGGCCCTGGCACGGCGGAGCAGGCTGACGTGACCGGCGTGCAACAGGTCGAAGCACCCCCCGGTCGCCACGAGCCTGCCACCGGAGGCCCGGACGAGGGCGGCCGCGTCCGCGCCGTTCGCCGACACGCGGGGCGGGGGGACACCGGCGGGGGAGACGGACCGGACCGCCGCCGCCCCTCCGGCCTTCACGAACCGGGTGGCCTCGCCGACCGCCGCGGTGACCGCTTCCTCGACGGGCACGCCACCCGCCAGGGCGAGGGTCGCGGAGACGGCGAACCTGTCGCCCGCGCCGCACGGGTCACGCCCGCAGGCCACGTCGGGCGGGGCGATACGGACGTGCCTGCCGTCCCGGCGCGCCAGCACGGCTCCCCGGTCTCCCAGGGTGACGGCCACCGCCCCCACCCCGAGTTCACCGGCCAGCCGCAGGGCGACGTCCTCCGGTGTCGCGTACGGCCGCCCGCACAGCCTGGTGGCCTCGGCCTCGTTCGGCGTGGTGAGGGCGCAGCCCGGCAGCGGAACGGCGCCGCGCGGATGCGGATCCCACACGATCGGGGCGTGGAGACCCTCAAGAAGGAGGTCCTCCAGCAGGGGACGGCACACCTCGGCGACACCGCGCCCGTAGTCGGAGACCAGGACCGCCCGCGCGCCGCGCAGCACCGCCGACAGGCGCCGCCGGAGCACCCGGTCCGTTCCGATCCTGGCCAGGCCGTCGCCCGAGTCGATCCTGACCAGGGTCTGGCCCCCCGCCCTGACCCGGGTCTTGCGGACGGTTGCGCCCCGCAGCGGCAGCCGTACCACCCGAACGCCCTCGGGGAGCAGGCCCGTCAGGTGACGGCCCGAGGTGTCGTCCGCGAGGGCGGTGACCAGGGTCACCTCGGCGCCGTCGCGGGCGGCGAGCAGCGCGGCGAGCCCGGCCCCGCCCGGACGCCGGTGCTCCACACGCACGTCGACGACGGGCGCCGGAGCCTCAGGGCAGAGCCGTTCCGCGCTGCCCTCGATGTCCACGTCGAGCAGGCAGTCGCCGACGATCACGATCGGGCCCGTCACGAGTGGTCCTCCTCGATCACGTCGCAGAGCATGTGGATCACCGCGAGGTGCACCTCCTGCACGGTGGCCACGTCCTGGACAGGGACCGCCAGCGTCTCGTCGCACAGCTCGGCCAGCGGGTTGGGGGCCGGGCCCGTCAGCGCCCACGTGGTCAGCCCGCACTCCCGCCCGGCCTGCGCCGCGGCCAGCACGTTGCCGCTGGCGCCGCTGGTCGACAGGCACATCAGCACGTCCCCCGGCCTGCCGTGCGCGCGCACCTGGCGGGCGTAGGCCTCCTGGGTGCCGAAGTCGTTGGCGATCGCGGTGAGGCTTGAGGTGTCGGCGTGCAGCGGGATCGCCGCGTACGGCCGCCGGTCGGCGCGGTAGCGGCCGACCAGTTCGGCGCTCAGATGCTGCGCCTCCGCGGCGGAACCGCCGTTCCCGCAGGTCAGCAACCGGCCTCCGCCGTTGAGCACCGCGGCGAGCTTGCTGCCCCACGCCTGGATTCTGGAGGTCTCCCGGTCGACGGAGACCAGGGTCGTGCTCAGCCGGAACAGATGAGGATGCATGTCCGCTCAACCTTCCGCGACGGCGAGCCGGTCGAGCCGGCCGCTGATCAGAGCCTGGTAGACCGACTCGGTCTGGGCCGCGATCCGCGGCCATCCGTACCGCTCCCTGGCCCGCCGTACCCCGGCGGCGGCGAGCCGTTCGCGCAGGCCCTGGCGGGCCAGCAGGTCGTTCAGGGCACGGGCCAGGGCGTACGGCCTGCGCGGCGGCACCAGCAGCCCGCACCCGGCCACCGTGTCCAGGTGTCCGCCGACCGCCGAGGCGATCACCGGAACTCCGCACGCCATCGCCTCGACCGGCACGATGCCGAACGGCTCGTACCACGGCACGGTCACCAGCACGTCGGCCGAGCGCAGCAGCGCGGGCACCTCTCCCCGGCTCACGCTGCCGACCAGGCGGACCCGCCCGGCCAGCCCGTACCCGGCGACCAGGAGCCGCAGCCGCCCGACCTCCTCGTCGTCGGGGGAGCCGCCGACGATCACCAGTTCGGCGTCGGGCACCCGGCGCAGCGCGCGGATGACCGTGTCGACGCCCTTGCGGGCGACCATCCGGCCGATGCTCAGCACACGGGGACGCCCACCGGCCGGGGCGGCGGGACCGTCGGGGCGGAAGCGTTCCAGATCGACCCCGCACGGTACGACCGTGACCTTCCTGTCCGGGATCCCCATCGCCCGCAGTTCGGTGACCTCGTCGGAACAGGTGGCCACGATCGCCGCGGCCCGCCGTCCGATGTCGGTCTCCGTCGCGATCCGCTCGGGCGGGCTGGTGTCGGCGGCGCCCTGCCAGCGTCGCTTGACGGTGCCCAGCGCGTGGAAGGTCTGCACCACGGGAACCCCGGCCTCACCGGCGGCCGTCAGCGTGGCCATGCCGCTCATCCAGAAGTGCGCGTGCGCCACGTCCGGCGGTTCGGCGGTCCAGCGGCGCGTCAGGTGGGCCGCGAAGGCGGGCATGTGCGGTGGCAGGTCGTCCTTGGGGATCGGCCTGGCCGGTCCTGCGCTCACGTGTTCGACACTCACCCCGGGCGCCATGACCACCGTTTCCGGCAGGCCGGGGGCGTCCCGGCGGGTGTAGACGACGACCTCGTGGCCGCGACCGGCCAGGGCGGTGGCCAGGGCCGCGACGTGGACGTTCTGCCCACCGGCGTCCACGCCGCCGATCGTCGCCAGTGGGCTGGCGTGCTCGGAGACCAGGGCGATCCTCATGACGCCTCCTCCTTCACCGTCAGACGGCGTACCGTGTCCTCTTCGTCCTCGCCCTCCTCCACCCAGTCCTGCGGCGCCGCCAACCGGCGTACCGCGTCGACGACCTGGGCCGGGGTCACCGAGGACAGGCACGGGTGCCCGGCGACCGGGCAGACCTGGGCCCGGCTGCCCCGGCAGGGCGCGTGCTGGTCCCCGAGCAGGGTCACCGCCACCCCGTAGGGCGCCCACCGGGCGGCGGGGACGGTCGGGGAGAACAGGCTGACCACCGGGGTCGCGACCGCGGCGGCCAGGTGCGCGGGCCCGGTGTTGGCGACCACCACCGCCTCCGCCCCGGCCAGCACCCCGGCGAGCTCCGCCAGCGAGGTCCTGCCGCCCAGGTCCACGGCGTGCGATCCGGCGACCCGCGCGGTGAGCGCCGTCTCGCCGGGGGTTCCGGTGACCACGACCCGGTACCCGGCCGCGGCCAGGTGCCGCACCGCCCGCTCGCAGTGGCCTGCAGGCCAGGCGCGGGCCGGTACCGAGGCCCCCGGGTGCACGACCACGTACCCGGCGGGCCCGGTCAGGTGCCCGACCGGGGGCAGCGGATGCCGTACGGCCAGCCGCCCGTCGTCGCCGGGAGGCAGCTCGAACCCGGCGGCACGGGCCAGGGCGAGCATCCGTTCGGCCTCGGGGACGTCCACCTCCTCGTCGACCGTGTGCCGCACGTCCAGCAGGGAGCCGGGGTAGTCGTTGCTGATCGCGGCGATCCTGGGCACCCCGGCCAGTCGCAGCAGCGCCGCCAGCGGCAGCGCCGACTGGTGGAAGGAGGTGAGGATCAACGCCTGCCGCGGCGCCACCCGCCGGACGGCCTCGATCAGCCGGGCGGCGTGCTCGCCGGTCAGGGGCGGCGGGGCCGGGTCGATCCACGGGGTGCGCCACCGGATCACCTGGTCGACCCCGGGCAGCAGTTCGGCCGCGGCCTGCCCGTTCGGTCCGGCCAGCACGACCACCCTGACGGCGTGGTTGGCCACCGCCCGGATCGCGGGACCGGCCAGCAGCACGTCCCCCGCGTTGTCCGTCCGCGCCACCAGGACCGTCCCGGTCCGCGACCACGGAGCCGAGAGCGCCTTCGCGGCGGAGGACGAGGCGGTCATCGGCGCACCCGCCATTCGCCGCGCAGCCGATGGGCGCACGCGGCCGGCGGGATGAGCACGCTCGTGACCGTCATCCGCCTGATCTCCTCGCCGGTGCGCGGCCCCGGGGCGATCCGCGCCCAGGCGAACTCGGCGGTCAACGCCAGCCACCCGGCCCCGGCCAGTGCCGCGCCGCCCCGCAGGGCGCGGGCGGCGCGGCCGTCGCTCCCCAGGGCGAGCGCGCCCGCCAGCAGGCCCACCAGTCCGAGGCCGGTGGTCAGCGCGTGCCTGCCGAGCCGTCCCCCGCCCTCGCCGACGGCCGCCCGCCAGCCGGGGCCGTGCACCCGGCGCATCAACGCGTCGTCGGCGTTGCCCCGCTGACGGCGCAGGCTGGCCCACGGCCCGTCGTCACGGACCGGGTGCCGCACCAGCCGTTCGCCCCGCACCAGCAGCCAGCCCGCCGTACGCAGCCGCAACGCCAGGTCGGCGTCCTCGCGGTAGGCCCGTGGGAAGCGTTCGTCGAAGCCGTTGACCTTCTCCAGCGCCGCCCGCCGGTAGGCCATGTCGGCGGTGATCCACGCGGCCCCCGCCAGGCCGGCGGTGTTGCGTTCGTCGTCGGTCGGCGCCCTGCCCTGCGGCAGCGGCACCTCGACCCGGCCCTGGCTGCCGGCCGCCTCCTCGGGCAGACCGGTCAGGTCGGCCGTCACCGCCCGTGCCCAGCCGGGCGCCGGGACCACGTCGTCGTCAAGGAACACCACCCACGGCGTCCCGGCCGCCCGCCACCCGGCGTTGCGCGCCGCCGCGGGGCCCCGGCCGCCCGAGCGCACCACCCGCACCCGGTCCGACCCGGCCCCCGGCAGCTCGCCGACGGCCGTAGGGGGGCGGTCGTCGACCACGACGACCGTCACGTCCGCGCCGAGCGCGGCCAGTGTCGTGGCCAGGCTGGGACGGCCGATCGTGGGAATCACCACCGTGAATTCGCCGGGAGTCTCCGAAGCGCTCATGTGGCGAACACCGCCTCCCGGCGCACGAGGTACGGCCCCAGCACCAGCACGTCCACCGGCGCCGAGCCGAAGCACTCAAGGGCGTCGCGGGGATCGTCGACCATCGGCCTGCCCGCGGTGTTCAGGCTCGTGTTCACCACCACCGGCACCCCGGTCCGGTTCGCGAACTCCTCAAGCATCCGCGCGAGCAGCGGCTCGGTCTCCCGTTCCACGGTCTGCACCCGGGCCGTGCCGTCCACGTGCACGACCGCCGGGATCCGCTCCCGCCACACCGGGTCCACGTCGTGCACGAACAGCATGTACGGACTCGGCAGCGGCCCCCGGGTGAAGATCTCCCCGGCTCGTTCGGCCAGCACCATCGGCGCCACGGGCCGGAACTGCTCACGGCCCTTGACCTCGTTCAACCGTTCGGTGTTGCCCGCCCTGCCCGGGTGCGCCAGCAGCGAGCGCCGTCCCAGCGCCCGTGGGCCGTACTCGCTGCGGCCCTGGAACCACGCCACGATCCGGTCGGCGGCCAGCTCGGCCGCGACCGTCGCCGCCACGTCCGCCGGCTCCTCGTACGGCACGTGCGCCGCCCGCAGCCAGGCCGCCAGCTCCGCGTCCGACCACTCGCGGCCCAGGTCCGCCCCCGGCATCGGCGCGGCCGGTTCGCCGAACTCCCGCGCCAGGTGCAACGCCCCGCCCAGGGCGGTTCCCGCGTCCCCGGCGGCGGGCTGCACCCACACCCGTTCGAACGGGCCCCGTTCGGCCAGGTAGGTGTTGGCCACGCAGTTCAGCGCCACCCCACCGGCCATCGTCAGCACGCGCCGCCCGGTCCGTTCGTGCAGCCAGCAGGCCAGTTCGAGCAGCACCTCCTCAAGCCGGGTCTGCACACTGGCCGCCAGGTCCGCGTGCTCCTCGCCCCAGTCGTGTCCCGGCCGCAACGCCTTGGCGTACGCCGCCCAGTCGATCGGCTCGACGCGGAACCCGCCGTCCCCGGTGGTGTAGATCAGCTCCCGCAGCTCGTCCAGGAAACGGGGCGCGCCGTAGGAGGCGAGCGCCATCACCTTGTACTCGTCGCTGGAGCGCATGAACCCCAGGTGCTCGGTGACCGCCTCGTACATCAGCCCCAGCGAGTGCGGCAGTTCCTGGGCGGCGAGCACCCGCAGCCGCCCGTCCTCGTACACCCCGGCCAGGTGCGAGAGGGCCTCTCCCCGCCCGTCGCACACCAGCACCGCCGCGTCCTCGTACGGCGCGGCCAGCCCGGCGGAGGCCGCGTGCGCCACGTGGTGGGGTACGTACCGCACCTGTGCCGCGTCCAGTCCCGGCAGCACTCCCGCCAGGAACGCCGGGGCCCGCCGCGCGTACGTGGTGCGCAGTTCCTCCCACCGCTCGTCCAGTCCGGCCTGACCCGGTCGTACCAGGTTCGGGTCGTAGGAGTAGGCGACCGCGTCCAGGTCCTCCGGGCGCAGCCCCGCTCGTTCCAGGCACCAGGCCGCCGCCTTCTCGGGCAGCTCCCACGCCGAGAACGGCACCGGCCGTTTACCGTGTTTGCGCCGGCTGAACCGTTCCTCCTCCGCCGCGGCGACCACCTCACCGTCGACGATCAACGCCGCCGCCGGATCATGAAAGATCGCATTGATCCCGAGAAATCTCATAGGTCCACCTCTCCTGCGCACCGGATAACTACCGACGAAGTCCTCCTCAAAACCGACAAATCAAGAAAAATCATGAAAATGATCGAATATTAGATATATGTGGATTTCTATAGTTAATCGAGGTTTACTGTCGGAAATGGCGAACGACAAGGCGTTCTTCGGGAAAGCATCGGGAATGATCACCCGCGTCGGACGGTGATCGCAGCCGGGGGCGACGGGTGAGGTACGGGAAAGCCCGGGTAGGGGGGTCGGGTGAACGTCCGAGCCGTACCGGTGATCGCGCTGGCCCTCACGCTGGGCCTGTCGGGATGCGCCACAGAGGGAAAGAGCGCCGCGGAGCGGACCGTCGAGCGTTTCTACACCGCCGTCCGCGACCACGACGGGCAGCGCGCCTGCACCCTGCTGGCCCCCGAGGCGGTCGAGGGGCTGCGCACCGGCGGTGAGGTCTGCGCCAAGGCAGTCCTCGGCCTCGACCTGCCCGGCGGGCAGGTGCGCGAGACCGCCGTCTGGGGAGACGAGGCCCAGGTACGGCTCACGCACGACACCGTCTTCCTGCACCGCTTCCCCCTGGGCTGGCTGGTGCGGGCGGCCGGGTGCAGGTCACGGGGTGACCTGCCGTACAGCTGTGAGGTGAAGACCTGAGATGCGCGCCATGTTCGTCGTCACGATGACCGTCATCACGGCCGGGCTGGTCTACTTCTTCGCCATCGGCCTGCTGCAGCGTTAGGGGGCGCCGTGAGACGTTTCGTGCGGGACAACGCGTTGAGCCTGTTCTTCCTGGTGGCCTTCCTGCTGGCGGTCGTCGGGCAGTCCGTCGCGGGGGTGGCGGACGCCAACGCCGACCAACTCGCCAACGGCGGGTCGGCCGTCTCCTGGTGGCAGTACGTCACCTCCTCCGACTTCGCCGTCGACGTGGCGGAGAACTGGCAGTCGGAGTACCTCCAGTTCCTGCTGTTCATCGTCATCACCGTCTGGCTGGTGCAGCGGGGCTCGCCCGAGTCGAAGAAACCGGGTGAGGAGGGTACGGGAAGCGACGCCGAGCAGAAGGTCGGGCGGCACGCCGTGCCCGGCAGCCCCGAATGGGCCGGGGCGACCGGGCTGCGCCAGACGCTGTACGGGAACTCCCTCGGCCTGCTGATGGGGGCGATCTTCGTGCTGTCCTGGCTGGCCCAGGCGGTCGCGGGCACCGCGAGCTACAACCGTCGGCAGTTGTCACAGCTGCAGGACCCGGTGAGCCTGGGAGGGTACGTCGCCTCCCCGGACTTCTGGAACCGTACGTTGCAGAACTGGCAGTCGGAGCTGCTGGCCGTACTGTCGATGGTGGTGCTCTCGATCTACCTGCGTCAGCGTGGCTCACCGGAGTCCAAGCCCGTCGGCACCCCGCACGAGGAGACCTCAACGGAGAACTGAGCGTCTCAGGGCTTGGGCGTGTCCTTCCGGTCGTCGGGGACGTTCGGCTCGGGGCCTTCGGGGTCGATGCCGACGGGGGCGTCCGCTCCCGCGGCGTTCTCCCGGTCGTCCGGCACCTGGGCCGGAGGCTGTGGCGAGGTGTCCTCGGGGTCCGTCTCGGTCATCGTGATTTCTCCGTTCCGCTTTGCGGCCTTCCATTGCCGGGCGATCGAAATGTTGTCCGGTGATCGATCTCCGGAATTGTCGATGGCGCGACCCAGCCATCGATACCCCGACATATACATATTTCGCATATGCCGCTATGAAATAATGGGAAAAGTTCTACCGATCGTGTCGGTCACGGAACCTGTTCAGCACCGCCGCGAGGGTGATGCCGTAGACCACGTGCCCGACGGCCATGACCGCCGGACGCCCCGGCCGGTCCGCGGAGATCGGCGGCAGGGCCGTCACCCCCGGTACCCACCCCTGGTAACTGGCCAGCCAGATCGCCAGGCCGTACCCGATCCCGACCGGCACCGGAGTCCGGTGCCCCCTGCTGACCAGGCGGAACAGCGCCCCCGCCGTCATTCCGAAGCCGAAGTGGGCCAGGGCGCCCAGTACGCCCTCACCCGGTTTCCTGCGGTGCGGGTGGCCGGGCAGGACGGCGCGGGCGATGTGCTTGGGCGGCTGGTCCGCCATCAGCCCCGCCCGGCTCCCCGCCAGCATCACCGCGCTCATCGCGGCGGTGGCCAGCGCGCCGCCGACCCCGCCTTCGAGCAGCCCCCGCCCGTTCATGTCAGCTCCGGCAGGACCTGGGCGGCGTAGAAGTCGAAGAAGGCGTCCTGGTCGGGGCCGATCTGGTTGACGTAGACCTCGTCGAACCCGGCGTCGACGTACTGGCGGATGGCGGCCAGGTGCCGCCGCGGGTCGGGACCGCAGGGGGAGGAGGCGACCGCGTCGTCCTCCCCGACCATCTCGGCGAGCTGTGCGAAGTGCCGGGGCAGCGGCAGCAGCTGCGACGCCTCCCCCTTGATGCCCTGCGTCGGCCACAGCCGGTGCACGTGCGAGCGGGCCTGCGCCTCGTCGGAGGCGTAACAGACCTTCAGCCCGCCCTGCGTCGTCTTGCCCGCGCCACCCGACTTGTGGAACGTCTCCACCAGTTCGGCGCTGGGACCGGTGGTGATGAAGCCGTCACCGATCCGCCCGGCCAGCTCGGCGGAGTGCTCGCCGAGACCGGACACGTAGATCTCGGGGGGCTCGTCGGGCAGGGTGTAGAGCCTGGCGGTGTCCACCTCGTAGTACTGGCCGCGATGGGTGACCAGCTCGCCGCTCCACAGCCACCGCATGAGCTCGACGGCCTCGGCGAGCATCTCCATCCGTACGGCCGCCGGCGGCCACCGGTCGCCGAGGATGTGCTCGTTGAGCGCCTCGCCGGTCCCCACCCCGAGCCGGAACCGGCCCTCGGTGAGCACGGCGCTGGTGGCGGCGGCCTGGGCGACGACCGCCGGGTGGATCCGCACCAGGGGACAGGTGACGGCGGTGGTGATGGGCAGCGAGACGGCCTGGGAGAGGGCGCCGATCACGCTCCACACGAACGGGCTCTGACCTTGCTCGTCGAGCCACGGGTGATAGTGGTCGGAGATCCACAGGGCCTGGAACCCGGCCTGTTCGGCCAGCTTGGCCTGCCGTACCAGCTCCTTCGGATCGTGTTCCTCACAGCTCAGGAAATAGCCGAACCTGGTCATCGTCGGCTCCCTTCGACGGGGTGGTCCTTCCCCTACCCCGCCCGTCAGGGTGAAACAGATCAGCCGGTGAATAGGCTCTGGAGGCATGTACCCGAGTTCCGCTCTTGGTGAGTTCCTCCGTTCACGTCGGGCCAGGCTCAGGCCGCAGGACGTGGGCTGAGCGCCGGAGTGAGGAACCGGCGGGTCGAGGGGCTGCGCAGGGAGGAGCTCGCCTCCCTCGCCGGGGTCAGCGTCGGCTACTGCACGCGGCTCGAACAGGGCCAGAGCCCGAACGTCTCCGAGGAGGTCCTGGACTCCGTGGCCCGCGTCCTCGGGCTGAACGGCGAGGAGATCGCCCACCTGCACCGGCTGGCCAGGGCCTCCCGGGGCCGGGAGCGGGCCAGGCCGGAACGGCTGCGCCCCGGGGTGCGGCTCATGGTGGACTCCCTCACCGAGATGCCCGCCATCGCGGTGGGCAGGCGGGGCGACATCCTGGCGTGGAACCGCCTGGCGCACGCCCTGCTCGCGCCGCACCGGCCGTTCGAGGGGGAGGAGAGGCCGAACTTCGTCCTCATCGACTTCCTGGAGACCGAGTTCTCCCGTGGGCTCCACGTCGACTGGGAGCAGAAGGCCCGCGACTCGACGACCAGGAAGACGCCGAGAAGGACCACCGCGGCCGACAGCGCCAGGACATCGCCGGTGGAGACGCCGTAGACCAGGGCGAACAGCCCTCCGCTCGCCAGGATCGCGCCGGGGACGTCAAGCCTGGCCCGAGCCGGGGCCGTCGTCTCGCGGACCACGGCGACCGCGCCGAGCATCACCAGGACGCCGATGCCGAACAGGATGAGCATGGTCCACCGCCAGTTCAGGCCGCTGGTGATGAGGCCGCCGCCGATCGTCCCGATGACGAACCCCAGCGAGAGCAGGGCGCCGTTGACCCCCAGGGCCCTGGTACGCCGTGGCCCCTCCGGGAAGGCGGCGGTCATCAGCGCCAGGGCGGTCGGGCCGATCATGACCGCCGCGACGCCCTGTCCGGCCCGTGCCGCCACGAGCAGCCCAGCACCCGGCGCGAGCCCGGCGAGCAGTGAGAACGCGGTGAAGGCCGCCACTCCGGCGATGAACAGCCTGCGCCTGCCGACCATGTCGGAGGCCCGTCCGAACAGCGGCATCAACGCGGCCGTCGGCAGCAGGCACGCGGTGACCACCCACTGCAGGGCCGCGGCGCCGGAGAAGTGCAGCTCCCGGCCGATCTCCGGAAGCGCGACCGTGATGACCGAGTAGTCCAGCCCGGTCATGAACGTCGCCCCGCACAGGGTGATGAGAATGAGCCGGCCGCGAAGCCCCAGCCTCGCGTCGGGAGGTGTCGTCGTCATGGCGACCAGACTGCGGGCGGCGGCGACGACCAACCAGCACCCCGCCGAAGGTACACCTGCCAGGTGCGGGCAACCGTACGGCCGCGCGGAGCCCGGAGGGCGGCGAGGGTCAATGTTGGGGCGCCGCTGACCGTGGTCGGGGGCCTCATGCCAGGTCGGGCCGATATATCTCCTGGTGGGCGCGAGTGTCGTCCGGGTTCGGGGAGGGGTTTTCGTGAGTGGTGAGTACGGCCGGGTGCCGATCCTGATCAAGGACGTGCGGGTGTTCGACGGGGTGTCCGACGGGCTCAGCGAGCCTCGGTCGGTGTACATCCGGGACGGCAGGATCGCTCGGGAACGGGACGCGCCCGGCCTGGACGCGGTGGTGATCGACGGGGACGGACGTACGCTCATGCCCGGTCTCACCGACGCGCACGTGCATGTGTTCGCGGCCGGGAGCACGCACGCGGACCTGATGACGGGCAGCACCGGCGTGGGGTACTACAACGCGGTGGCCGAGGCCGGACGGATGCTCATGCGGGGCTTCACCGCGGTGCGGGACATGGCGGGAGACGTCGCCTCGCTGCGCCTCGCCCTGGACGCGGGCGTCCTGCCCGGACCCCGCATCTACCCGAGCCAGGCGGCCATCTCCCAGACGTGCGGCCACGGCGACTTCTCCGACATACACAACGACGCGACGATCTTCGGCGGGCCGGGTTCCCGCGCGGAGGAGATCGGGTTCATGCGGGTCGCCGACGGCAGGGACCGGGTGCTCGCGGCGGTCCGCGAGCAGTTCAAGCGCGGCGCCAGCCAGATCAAGGTGATGGCCGGCGGCGGGGTGACCTCCACCTACGACCCGCTGGACGTCGTCCAGTACACCGGAGACGAACTGCGCGCGGCGGTCGAGGCGGCCGCCGACTGGGGCACGTACGTGTCCGCGCACGTCTACAACGACACCGGCATCCGCCGTGCCATCAAGGCCGGGATCAAGGCCATCGAGCACGGCCACCTGGCCGCCGACCAGGACACCCTCGCCCGGATGGCCAAGTACGGCGTCTGGCTCAGCACCCAGCCCTTCCTCGAAAGCGACCACGTCTACACCGACCCCGTCTCGACGGAGAAGAACAAGGAGGTGTGCGAAGGCGTGGCCCGGACGTACGAGTGGGCGCGCGAGTGCGGCACGAAGATCGCCTTCGGTACCGACCTGCTGCTGAACCCCGCCGAGAGCGACCGGCAGAGCGAGATGTTCACCCGTCTGACCACGCACTTCGGGTTCACGCCGGTCGAGGCCCTGAAGATGGCCACCTCAGGCAACGCCGAGCTGTTCCGTCTGTCGGGCGAACGCGACCCCTACCGGCAGGCGCGCTTCGGCGTGATCGAACCCGGTGCCTGGGCCGACGTCCTGGTCGTCGAGGGCGACCCGACCCATGACCTGAGCCTTCTCTCCGACCCCGGCAAGAACCTGGCCGCCATCGTCAAGGACGGCCGTATCTACAAGAACCGTCTCACCACCACCGGCCACGGCGGATAGCACCTTCCGGTGAAGCCTCCACCGCTCAGGCCGGTGGAGGCTTCACCGCGGAGACCGTACGGCGTGCCTTCGGCGAATCGGCGGAGGCCGCGCCGCTGGAGGCCTGGCCGACGTCGACCGCTGACGGTTCCCAACGGCCGGAGGCCGGGTCGGCCCTCCTTGGGCCATGTTCGCCCGGGGGACGTGGACCATCCCCACGGCTGTGATACGTTGATGGCAGTTGCAGTTTTGGTACCCATGATGAACTTGTGTGCACCTGACGGTTTGTAGCGTCGGGTGCATTTTTTGTTTACCGGTCTTCTCCGGTGTGGGCTTATCACGGCGACGCGAAATTCGTGTCAGTACGGATTTCGGCTCTACACCTACCAAGAGGAGATCAATATGGCTTCCGGCACCGTGAAGTGGTTCAACGCGGAAAAGGGCTTCGGCTTCATCGAGCAGGACGGCGGCGGCGCCGACGTCTTCGCCCACTACTCCAACATCGTCGGCCAGGGCGGCTACCGCGAGCTGCGCGAGGGCCAGAAGGTGACCTTCGACGTCACGCAGGGCCAGAAGGGCCCGCAGGCCGAGAACATCGTCGCCTCCTGACGACGAACACCGGGATCAGGGCCCGCGCCTTCACGGCGCGGGCCCTTTTTCCTTTTCCACCAACGGAGTCGCGTCTCCCACCGAGGTCATGTCGTACGGCGGGCACGCAGGGCCCGGACCTTGTGGCGGTTGCCACAGCGCTCCATCGAGCACCAGCGCCGGGCACCGGGCCGGGAGGAGTCGACGAAGACCAGCGGGCAGGTCTCGCTGGCGCACTCGCGGAAGCGCTCGGCCAGCGGCCCGGACAGCAGCTTGATCATCTCCCGGGCCATCGTGGACAGCGCCTGGGACGCCAGAACCGGTGCCGCCCACCCGATGGCCGTGCCGTTCCCGGTGAGTTCGGGGACGAGTGGCGGTGAGGCGGCGGCCCGGTTGACGGCCGCGACCGCCTCGGCGGACAGCGGGCGGCGCGCCGCCCTGGCCCGTGCCGCCTCCCAGATCGCCTGGCGGAGGGTTTTGGCCGCGACCAGGTCGTCGGCTGTCACGGGGGCCGTGACGACCGCGTCCAACGGCGGCTGGGCCAGCCATTCGACCAGGTCGGTCGGCTCATGGAGGGTCTCGAACACCGCGTAGCGGCCTTCGCCTCCGGTGTAGGCGAAATCCAGGCAGACGGCGCCCGCGTCGAAGCGGAAGGAGCCGCCCTTGGGGTCGTGGAGCACCCGTCCGGTTGCGTTCGTGCGCATGTAACCACTATAACTGGTGTCAGTCGAAACCAGTATTACCGGTGTCATGCAGGAGGAAACACATGGGCGTCCGGCACATCAACCCCGAGGGTCTCCACCGCAGCCCGGCCTTCAGCCAGGCCGTCGTGGTCGAGCAGCCGACGAAGACCATCTACATCGGCGGCCAGAACGGCGTCGGCCCCGACGGCAAGGTCGTCGGCCCCACGGTCGGGGAGCAGGCCGCGCAGATCTTCCACAACCTCTCGACCATCCTGGAGAGCGAGGGGGCGACCCTGGCGAACATCGTGCACTGGACCATCGCCGTGGTCGACGGCCACTCCTTCGACGAGGGCGTGGCGGCCTTCCGTCAGGTCTGGAACTTCGCCGCCCCGCCGCCCGCCATCACGCTCCACATCGTCGCCGGTCTCAACCCCGGATGCCTCGTGGAGATCGACGCCGTCGCCGTCGTGTGACCCGGGTCAGAGGTCGAGCCCGGTGAAGTAGGCGGCGGTCTCCGCGTCCGCCGGGTAGTACGACTCGATCGAGACCTCCTCCAGCGTGATGTCCAGCGGGGTGCCGAACGTGGTGACGGTCGAGAACAGCCGCAGCTCCCGGCCGTCGAAACGGAAGATCATCGGAGCCGCGACCTCGGACTCGGCCCGATGGACCACCTCCGCACCCCCGGGGGCCAGCAGTTCCTCGTGGAGCGCGGCCAATCCGGGGTCGGGGGCGACCGCGAGCTGACGGGAGATCCGGACACGCAGCAGCGAGCGCACCTCCGCCAGGTTCACGATGAACGGGGCGAGTCCACGCGGATCAAGCCCCAGCCGCACCATGTTGACCGGCGGGCGGAGCAGCTCGGGGGCGACGCGCGCGAGAAACGGGGCGACGGCGTGGTTGGTCAGCACGATGTCCCACCGGCGGTCGACGACCAGCGCGGGGTACGGCTCGTGCGCGCGCAACACCCTTTCGACCGCCTCCCGGGCCGCGGGCAGCGCGTCCCCGTCGAGCGGCCGTTCCGGGTAACGGGGGGCGAAACCGGCGGCGAGCAGTAGCCGGTTGCGCTCACGCAACGGCACGTCGAGTTGCTCGGCGAGCCGAATGACCATGTCGGCGCTCGGTCGGGACCTCCCGGTCTCCACCAGACTGACGTGCCGGGCCGAGACGTCGGCGGCGATCGACAGATCGAGCTGGCTGAGCCCGCGGCGGTGCCGCCACCGCCGCAACAGTTCCCCGACCGTGCGCATGGCCGCCGACACTAGCCCTCCTGTGGGCCGTACGCCATGAAATGGCATTTCATCGACAACCCCGGCGGGGGTGGGAACACTGGCGACCCATGACCACAGGTAACAAAGGTGTCGTGGAACGGGCGCTGACGGCCCTGGTCGCGACCGGAGACGTCGACGCGCTCGCGCCGCTGCTGAGCGACGGCTTCGTCCACCACCGGCCGGACGCGACCTCGAAGAACAAGACGGAGTGGCTCGCCGCAGTCGGCGCCGCGCTCGGCCCGACAGCCGGGATGCGGGTCGAGGTACGGCACCTGCTGGAATCCGGCGACCACGTCGTGATGCACTCGCTGCGCCGGCTTCCCGGAACCGGGCCGGAGATCGCCGTCGTCGACATCTGGCGCCTCGACGACGGGCTGATCGCCGAGGCGTGGGAGATCATCGAACCGGTGTCCCAGGCCGCGGCCAACCTGACCTGGTGGGCGCCGACCGGCCGCTGACCCGGCCTACGCGGGCTGCCGGGCCGTACAGCAGGCGGTATGGGGAGCGCCGGGCCGTACGCAGGGGCCCGGGAAGCGTCGGGTGGACCGGAGGACGGAGTCGCGAGTTCGTACGGCGAGCCGTCGCCGTACGAGTCGGCACCGTCAGCCGATGCCCGGTCAGGGCTTGCGGCCCACCGCGGCGTACATGTTGGTCGCGGTGTCCGGGAGGGGCTGCTCGCCGGGGGCGGGGTGCCAGCGCGGCATCGGGACGATCCCAGGGTCGAGCAGTTCCAGGCCGGAGAACAGCCGTTCGACCTCGGCACGGCCGCGCAGATACATGGGGATGCCGCGCTCGGTGTACTCGCGGGCGAGCCGTTCGGACTCGGGGGCCAGCTCGCCGGTCGGGATGGTGATGGCGAGGTGGCTGCCCGGGGCGAGCGGTTCGAGGAGCGACTCCACCACCCCCTGGGCGTCCTCGACGAACTGGAGCATCGCGATCAGGGTGAGCGCGACCGGCTGGGAGAAGTCGATCACCTCGTGGAGCGTGGCGTCACCGAGAAGCGCCTCGGGGGTGCGCATGTCGGCCTGGATGTAGGCGATGCGCCCCTCGGGCGTGCCGGTCAGCAGGGCACGCGCGTGCAACAGCACGATGAGGTCGTTGTCGACGTAGACGACACGCGCGTCCGGCGCGGTCTCCTGGACAACCTGGTGCAGGTTCGGCGAGGAGGGGATGCCGGTGCCGATGTCGACGAACTGCCGTACGCCCAGGCCGGTGAGGTGACGGGCCATCCGGTGCATGCAGGCCCGGTTGGCCAGCATCGAGGTGCGCAGCCCGGGCCAGTCGGCCAGCACCTTGGCCGCGGTCTCCCGGTCAGGGGCGAAGTTGTCCTTGCCTCCCATGATGTAGTCGTAGACCCGGGCCGAGTGCGGCCGGTTGGTCTGCAGATCGACCGAGGCGATCCGGTCCTGGGGGGCGTCCGACATCTGTGACCACTGCCTTCCACTCGCTCCTGCCATAGTGTCATGATCGCGCACTCAAGATCGTCTTTCGTCCACGAATCACGGTTCACCCCTTCGTATCCCACCTTTCCCTCCCCCTGGGAAGGGGAATTCGGGTGAAGATCGAATGACGAAGGCCAGAGCCGCGGCGACCAGTGGAAAGACCGCGACGGCCACCAACGCGCCGCCTGCCCTCCGGCCGCGAGCACGAACACCACCGCCAGCGCGGCGACGGCGGGGGCCGGGGTGCCGACCTCCGAGCCGGAGAGCCGTCGACAGCGTCCCGAACCGCGGCCCGGCCACGAGGGTGCTCATCGGACGTCCCTGCCGGTTTCGTCGACGAAGTGGACGTCGTAGCGTTCCTGCTCGGACAACAGGCCGTCGAAGGGCTCCAGCCCGTGCTGGACGCGTCCCAGCCGCCGGAAGTATCCGAAGCGTTCGACCCCCGGCGTCAGAACGGACAGCACGTCGGCCTCGGAGCCGGGCGCCGCGCCGAACGCGTGGGGCAGCCACGGCGGCACGACGACCAGCCCGCCCGCGGAGACCGTCACCCGCTCATCCCCCAGGAGGAACTCCATGTCCCCGGCCAGGACGTGGAACAGCTCGGTGGAGCGGGAGTGGAAATGGAGGCGGGCGCCGTCGCGTCCCCTCCCCAGCCTCAGCCGGTTGGCGCCGAGCGCGCCCGCGGTGTGGCTCGCGTCGGCGAGCAGCGTGAACGCGCCACCCGCGGGGAGGTCGACGACCTCCGCGGCGTCGGCGGGCATGACGAAGGCGGGTGAACCGGTGACGGTCATGTGGACTCCTGATGAGTTCTCCCGAAAACAGGGACCGGGATCGGAACCCATTGGAGTCCAGGAAGAAGCCGTGAACCAGAAGCGGTTATGACGTGCAGTGATCACCGATCGAGATGAATCAGAGGGCACGGATGGAGCTGCGGCAGCTGGAGTACTTCGTTGCGGTCGCCGAGGAGGGCGGGTTCGGCAGGGCGGCCGAACGGCTCAGCATCGTGCAGTCGGCGGTCAGCCAGCAGATCCGCCGCCTCGAACGCGAACTCGGTGTGCCGCTGTTCGACCGCTCGACCCGGCATGTGCACCTGTCCGGTGCCGGTGAACGCCTGCTGCCCGAGGCGCGCGCCGTACTCGCCGCCGTGCGCCGCACACGTCAGGTGGCCGCAGACATCGGCGCGGGCATCGACGGCGTCCTGCGCCTCGGGATCGTGCAGGGCCCCGGCGACCGGGTCTTCCGCACCCTGAACGAGCTGGCCGCCGTCGCGCCGCGGCTACAGGTCCGGCTGCGCCGGCTCCCCCTGCTCGCCCGCCTGTCCGCGGTCCGCACCGGCGAGCTCGACGCCACCCTGGTCAGGGCGCTCACCGAGGCGCCCGGCCTCGAACTGCTTCCCGTCTGGACGGATCCGCTGTACGTGGTCTTGCCCGCCGCGCATCGGCTGGCGCGCTCGGCCGAGCCGAGGCTCCAGGACCTGGCGAGACTTCCGCTCCGGCTCGCCGCGCGTGAGGACAATCCGCCCTTCCACGACCTGGTCACCGGAGCCTGCCGGGACGCCGGGGTGGCACCGCCGCCGGGACCGCCGTTCACCACCCTCCAGGAGACCCTCGCCCACATCGGAGCCGGAGCCCCGTCCTGGACCGTCTTCTACGAGGTGGCGGGGCTGCCGGAGTTCCCCAGGGTCGCCATCCGCCCGCTGGCCGGACCACGGCTGACCACCTCGCTGGCCGTCCCCCCTGGCTCACCGACTCCCGCCCTGCGCCACCTGTTGCACAGCCTGACCCGCGTCGCACACGACGAGAGGCCGGACGACGCCGGTTGAAGGGTCAGAGGTTCTGGACGAACGGCAGCAACCGCCGCAGTTCGGCCGTGTCGGCCCGCCTGCCGTACGGGGCGAACTGGAAGGTCTCCGTCGACAGGTGGCCCGGCCAGTACTCGCCGACGAAGGCGCGGCAGGCGTCCACGTCGTCGGCCGGAGGAACCCGGTCCAGAAGACCGCGCTGGAACGGGCCGAACTCCAGGAACTGGGAGGCGTGCGCGAGGCAGGCGTCCACCTTGGCCTGCGCGACCGGCGTCACGTCCACCACCACGTCGTCCCGGTGCACCGGGTCGGAGGCGTAGTCGGTCATCAGCAGGCAGACCGGCTGCCGCTCAAGCGGGGGCTTGCCGCACTCGACGTTGCGCACGGTGACAAGTTCGACGGCCTGCTCGACCAGCTTCCCGGCGGCCCGGTTGTCCGGGTGGCCGGAGCCGTCGGCGTGCAGGGCGATCACCAGGTCGGGCCGCCAGGCACGGATCTCCCGCATCACCTGAAGGCGCAGCTCAACGGTCGGCTCAAGAAGGCCGTCATGCACGTCGAAGATCTCGTAGTTGACCACGCCGAGGGCGTCGGCCGCACGCCAGCCCTCCTCCGCCCTGCGGCGGGCCAGCGGAGCCCGTTCGAGCTCGTGGTGTCCGGCGTCGCCGTTGGTGAGCGTCAGGAACTTCACCGCGTGCCCGGCCTTGGACAGCAGTGCGGAGATGCCACCGGCGTAGAGCTCGGGTTCGTCGGGGTGGGCGGCGATCACCAGGGTGCGCAACATTTCTCAGCTTTCGTTGACGGGTCCGGTACGGCCTGCCGTACCGGCGTGGAAGACCTGCTCACGAGCCAGGTCGAGGGCGTGACGGACGGCGCCTTCCAGTACGGCGTTGCCGCTGACGCGGCTGACGGCGACGGTGACGGGCGCCAGACCGGTGGGGACCAGGAGGTCGGCGACGCGGGAGCGCAGCGGCTCCCCGGCCGCCGTGCAGACAGGGCCGCCGAGGACGACGTAGCCGGGGTCGAGTACGCCGACGGCCGCGGTCACGCCGAGCGCGACCCGCCTGGCGACGTCGTCGAGGAATTCGGCGGGGGGTTCGGCGCGGAGCAGCTCGGTGACCGCGCGCAGGGTGGGTTCGACCTCAAGCCCGTGCGCTGCGGCCAGTTCGGCGAGCGGGGCCGTACCGAGCAGCGCGCCGAGCGGGCCGCCGTCGGGGCCGTAGAGCCGCCCTCGGCTGACCGGGTCGGGCACGGTCACCGAGCCGACCTCACCGCCGCGCCCGGTGACGCCGCGCCACAGGACGTCGTTGAGCACGACTCCGGCTCCGACTCCGCTTCCCACCCAGAACAGGACGAAGCTACTGCCCTTGTGCTCCTCAAGCTCGCGGATCGCGACCAGGTTGACGTCGTTCTCCAGCCGGAAGCGTTCGGTGCCCAGCTGTTCGCGCAGGTCACCGAGGTCGTCGAGGTGCGACCAGCCGGACAGCTGCACCGCCTGGCTCAGCCGGTGGCCGCCGGCCTCGACGACACCGGGGACACCCAGCACGATCTGGTCGAGGTCGTCGAGGGTGACCCCGGCGTCGTGGGCCGCGGCCTGCACGGCCTCGGTCAGGAACGCCACCGCGTCGGTGCCCTCGCCGGGGGCCTCGGCCTGGTGGCCGCCCCGGACCTCACCCGTGAGGTCGGAGACCGACACCTCGACGGCGCGTGCCGTCAGGTCCAGGCCCGCGACCCAGGAGGCCGAGCCGTTCAACTCCCAGAGCTGGGCGGCGGGGCCCGCGTTGCCGGGCTTGGTGCCGGCCTTGCGCGCCAGGCGCCCGTTCTCCAGGCGGCGCAGCACCTCGGCGGCGGAGGCCTTGGAGAGCCCGGTGTGGAACTCCAGCTCGGCGCGGGTGAGGGAGCCGTGCCGCAGCAGCAGCTCCAGGGCCGCCCGTTCGTTGAGGGTTCTGAAGACGGTGGGGTTCCCGGTGGACACTACTTCACTGCTCCTGACGTCAGCCCGGACTGGATGTGCCGCTGGAAGACGATATAGGCCACGACCACCGGCAGAACGGTCATGCTGAGCGCCGCGAACAGGGCCGGCCAGTCCGCCTCATATCCGGCGATGGTGGAGATGTCGGCGATGCCCTGGGTGATGACCCAGTTGCTCTTGTCTCCGGGAAGCAGCACCAGGGGTAGGAGGTACTGGTTCCACTGGCCGAGCACGTTGAAGATGGTCAGGCTGACCATCCCCGGCTTGGCCATCGGCAGCATGACCTGGAAGAAGGTCCGGGTGTAGGAGGCGCCGTCGATCATCGCCGCCTCGGCGACCGCGTCGGGCAGCCCCCGGAAGAAGGAGGTGAGGAAGAAGATCGTGAAGGGCAGCGAGTAGGCGATGTAGACCAGGACCAGCCCGACGTGCGTGTTGAGCAGCCCGAGCCCGTCGACCACGAAGAACAGCGGCACCAGGGCGAGGAAGACCGGGAAGGCCATGCCCGAAACGAACAGGAAGTAGATCAGCCGGTTGCCGGGGAACTTGAACCTCGCCAGCACGTAGGCGGCCATGGAGCTGAGCAACATGGTGCCCGCGACGCCGAAGAAGACGACGATCACCGTGTTGAGCAGGTACCGGCCGACGTTGGCCCGCTCCCAGGCCCGCGCCCAGTTGTCCCAGCGCAGCTCGCCCGGCAGCTGGAGGGCGTCGCCGAAGATCTCGCCGTTGCTCTTGAAGGAGGCCAGCAGCGTCCAGATCAGCGGAGCGATGATGAGCAGGGCCCACACCGCGAGGATGGCCTGCGAAAGACCTCCGAAGAGTTTGCGGCCCATGTCAGTAGACGATCCTCTCGCGCCTGGTGACCCGCATCGTCAGTGCGGCGAAGGTGAGGGTCAGGAAGAACAGCGCCACACCGAGCGCCGAGGCGTAGCCGAACCGCGAGTAGCCGAAGGCGTTCTTGTAGATCTCCGTGGCCAGCACCGTGGTCGCGCCGTCCGGCCCGCCCTGCTCGATGGAGAGCACGTTGACCAGGGCGAAGCCGTCGAAGGCCGCGATCCCGAGATAGATCCAGCCGACCTGGACGGTGTCCCAGAGCAGCGGCAGGGTGATGGAGAAGAACAGCCGGGTACGGCTGGCGCCGTCCAGGGAGGCCGCTTCGAAGACGTCCTTCGGGATGGCGGCCATCCCCGCGGAGAAGAGGACGACGTAGAAACCGACCGCCTGCCAGACCATGACGGCGATGATCGACCAGAGCGCGAGTCTCTGGTCGGTCAGCCACCCGATCGGTTCCATGCCCAGCTTGACGAGGGCGCCGTTGACCACGCCACTGGCGTCGGGGCGGTAGACGGCCTTGAACAGCACGCCGACCACCGCCACCGCGAGCACCTGCGGCAGGAAGAAGACGACCCGGTAGAAACCGGAGCCCTTGACCCCGGTCATCGTGCCGCCGCGTGAGCCACCCGCCACGTTCAGCAGGTAGGCGAACAGCAGCGCGAGGAGAACCGTGACCAGCGGCATGGCGACGAGCAGGACCGCGTGGTTGCGGATCGCCTGCCAGAAGGTCTCGTTGCCGAACATCCGCCGGAAGTTGTCCAGCCCGACGAAGTTGAGCTTGGCCGAGACTCCCCGCCAGTCGGTCAGCGCGATCTGGAACGCCTGCACGTACGGGCTGATGACGAAGATGCCGTAGAGAACGACGGGAAGGAGCAGGAATCCCGCGACGAAGCCGTGCCGCCTCATCGGTCAGACGGTCCGGTTCTGCTTGGCGATGGAGGAGTCGGCCTTGAGCTCGTCCGCCTTCTTCTGCATGTTCTCGCAGAACTGGTCGGCGGTGATGCGACCGGCCATGACCGAGTTGGTCTGGGTCTGGCCGTGGTCGAACAGCTCCTTGTACCAGGTCTCGAAGCGGGCGTCGGTGATGGTGTTCTTCCCGGCGGCCTCCTGGGCCTTGGCGGCGCTGTTGACCGCCGAGGTGAGCTGCAGACCGTCCACCAGGCCGTTGACGATGGTGAGGTTCTTGGTCATCTCGGTGTAGCCGCGCGCGCCCTCCCTGGAGAGCATCATGCGCAGGTAGTCCAGGCCGCCCTGCGGGTTCTTGCCCTTGGCCGCGACGAAGAAGGCTTCGGAGACCCCGATCATGATCGCCTCGTACGGCAGGGCGTCCGCGGCGGTGATGCTCGGCACCGGGGCGATGGCGTACTCGAAGGTGTCCGGCTTGTCCTTGGCCATCTCGTTCTCCAGCCAGGAGCCGCACGGGTAGAACAGGACCTTGTCCTGCAGGTGCTTGATCTGGGTCTGGGTGTGGTCGAGACCGAAGTAGGCCTTGTCGCCGTAGTCCTTCTGGATCTGCGCCCAGGCGGCGACGGCCTGCCGGACCGGCTCGGCGGTCCAGGCGCCGTCGGCCAGGTTGTCGATGTCGATGATGACCTTGTTGCCGCCGACCTTGGCGGCGCTGTAGACGAGGTTCCACAGCTGGTAGAACGGGCCGACCTGGCCGGGGTAGGCGAACAGGGTGATCCCGGCCTTCTTCGCCTCCTCGCCGAGGGTGTTGAACTCCGCCCAGGTCTTGGGAACGGTCCAGCCCTTGGACTCGAAGAGCTTGGCGTTGTACCACAGGGCGCGGTGGGCCACGGTGTACTGCAGGACCCTCGGCACGCCGTCGATCAGCGAGTTCTCGTAGGCGCCGCCGACGAGGGTGTCCTTGACCTTCTTGTCGGGGAAGGCCAGGGAGGGGGCCTCGAAGAGCGGGGTAAGGTCGGCCAGGTGTCCCTCCTGGACCAGCGACTGCAGGTCGAGCGCCTCGGGGCCCGAGTTGTTGACCACGTCGGGCACGTCACCGGCGATGAAGCGGGGGCGCAGCTGGGTGCCGACCTTCTGCGTGGCGACGTGCTTGAGCTCGGCCTTCGGGTACGCCTTGCGGTAGGCGGCCTCGTGCAGGTCCACGGCGTACTTGTCGCCGTTGCCGCCGCTGAAGATGACGACTTCCAGCCGCCGGGTGGCGTCCACGCCGAGCGGGTTGTTCGTTGAGGTCGCGGCGGCGGAGGCGGTGGGGCTGGGGGCGGCTTCGCGACCGGCGGTCGCGCAGGCGGCGAGAGGGGTGGCGAGCGCGGCGAGACCGAGCCCGCGCAGGACTTCGCGGCGGCTGAGGGACATGCTTCCTCCTGGCGCTAACCGTCCGGATACCTTCCAGACGGTTAGCGGCCGACTATAGGTCGCCTCTCCTCAACCCGTCAAGAGTTCAGAACTGCCCGAGCAGCCGGGCTTTCGCGTCCTCACCTGCGCCGATGTGATCCAGGGCGCTCAACGCCGCGCCCACGACGGGCGGCAGTTCGGCGACGACCCGCTCCGCCAGCGGCATGCGGGCCGCGAACCGTTCGTCGAGCAGCGTGGTGAGCAGCGGATCGCGGGCCCGCAGCACGCCCCCGCCCAGGACCACCTCGGTCGGCGTACCGAGCAGGTCGAGCCGGGTGAGGCAGACCTGGGCCATCGTGGCGACCTCGTCGGCCAGCCGCGAGACCAGCCCACGGGCGATCTCGTCGCCGTCCGCGGCCACCCTGAACAGCCCCGGCGTCAGCTCAAGCAGCCGTTCCCGCTCCAGGGCGCCGAGGTGCAGGTCGATCACCACCCGCTCGACCGTGTCCGCGCCGAAGTGCGACCTGACCAGCTCGGCGAGCCCGGTCGGGGCTCCCCTGCCGTCCTCGGCGCGGGCCGCGTGCCAGAGCGTCTCCGACGACAGGCCGAGACCGCCGCCCCAGTCGCCGCTGATCGCCCCCAGGGACAGGAACCGGGCGACCCGCCCCGACGGCGCGACGCCGACCGCGTTGATCCCCGCGCCGCAGACCACCGCGACCCCCCACGGGCCGGACGCCCCCGACCGCAGGAGGGCGAAGGTGTCGTTGCGCACCACGACGTCCCTGGCCAGCGCGCGCCCCGAGATCTCGGCCTCGATCGCCCGCTCCTCCTCGGGCAGGTCCACCCCGGCCAGGAAGGTGACCAGGTGGTCGGCCCGGCCGGTGAACCCGATCGCCTGCCGTACCACCCTCTCGATGACGTCGGTCGCGGGCCCGACCCCCTCGCTCTGCGGCGCGAAGGGGCCACCCCGGCCACGGGCGAGGATCTCGCCGAGCTCGTTCAGCAGCACCACGTCGGTCTTGCTGTTGCCGCCGTCGACGGCCAGCACGTTCACCACGACAGGTACCCGCTGTTCTTCTCCAGCAGCAGCTCGGTCAGCTCGGCGGCGATCGCCTCCTGCCCGACCAGCGGGTGCGCGAGAAGCGCGTTGCGCACCCGGTCCGCCCCGCCGTACAGCGCCGCCTGCAGGGCCAGCTCCTCGTAGGCGGACACGCCCGCGATCAGGCCCGCGTAGAGCGGCTCGACCGGCTCGACCGGCAACGGTACGGCTCCCGCCGCGGTGACCTTCGCGGGCACCTCGACGACCGCGTCGTCGGACAGGAAGGGCAGCGTGCCGTTGTTGCGGGTGTTGACCACCTGCACGTCGCCGCGGTCGCCGAGCAGCGAGGCGATGAGCGCCACGGCCGCCTCGGAGTAGAAGGCCCCGCCGCGCTTGGCCAGCTGCTCGGGCTTGGTGTCGACGGAGGGGTCGGCGTAGAGCCTGAGCAGCTGCTCCTCAAGCGCCGCGACCTCCGAGGCCCGGGAGGGCCGGGTCCGCTGCTCCTCGACCACCAGGTCGTGGGCGTAGAAGTAACGCAGGTAGTAGGAGGGCACGACCTGGAGACGCTCGATGAGCTCCAGCGGCAGGCGCAGGTCGTCGGCGATGGCCTGCCCGTGCTCGGCGATCAGCTTGGGCAGCACGTTCTCGCCGTCCACGTACACCGCGCGCTCCCAGGTCAGGTGGTTGAGCCCGACATGGCCGAGCCGGACCCGCTCGGGGGCCAGGCCGAGGTGGGCGGCGAAGCGGCGCTGGAAGCCGATCGCCACGTTGCACAGCCCGATCGCACGGTGCCCGTCGTCCAGCAGCGCCCTGGTCACGATGCCGACGGGGTTGGTGAAGTCGACGATCCAGGCCTCCGGGGCGTGCTCCCTGACCGTGGCCGCCAGGTCGCGCACGACCGGCACCGTGCGCAGGGCCTTGGCCAGGCCTCCGGCGCCGGTGGTCTCCTGTCCGACACAGCCGCACGCCAGCGGGAACGTCTCATCGACGTCGCGTGCCGCCTGGCCGCCCACCCTGAGCTGGAAGAGTACGGCCTGCGCGCCCTCGACACCCCGCTGGAGGTCGGAGGTGGCGACGACCTCGGCGGGGTGCCCGGCCCGGGCCAGCATGCGGCGGGAGACCCCCGCGACCAGCTCAAGGCGGGAGGCGTCGGGATCGACGAGCGCGATCTCGGTCAACGGGAGCTCGTCACGCAGGCGGGCGAACCCGTCGATCAGCTCCGGCGTGTAGGTCGAACCGCCTCCGACAACGGCGAGTTTCACTGGCGTCCTTCCGATCTTCCGGTTTGTAGGTTAGGAAACTTTCCTAACTTTTGGACAAATCTAGGAAGAAGGGGAGCATCCAGTCAATACATGACATCGGCTTGCGGCGCGCCGGGAGCGTCGGCGGTGATCCACATCCCAGGACGCCGTGCCGGGGCCGGTGATCCGCGTCCTGGGGCGCTGTGGCGGGAGGCCGGTGATCCACGTCCCGGGCCGTCACACCGGGAGGCCGGTGGTCCACGTCCTGGAGCCGTCGCGCTGGGAGGCCGGTGGTCCACGTCCTGGAGCCGTCGCGCTGGGAGGCCGGTGGTCCACGTCCCGGGCCTCGCGTCATGGGAGAAAGCCGGTCCGTCCTTTTCCCTTCGCGGGACGAGGGCGTGATCGACGACCGGGAGAATTCCGCCGAGGGCGTCTTCGCCGAGCCTTCTGAGCTTTTTCCGGGATCTTCTCCGGGCTTTCCCCAGGGGTTTCCCCGCGTTTCCCGCACTCGGCGCGCGTTCGCCGCCGACCCTCGGGCACCTGCTCTGAGCAGCGGAAACGCAGCGGAAACAATGTCCTTTAGCGGGATCGGTTCTGGCCGACGCCGAATCGGCGCGCGACACGCGACATCAGCCGGGACATCCTCGAAGGAAACGCGTCGGGCTCGGGAACGGCGATGGGGCGGACGCGGCCGTTGTGAATGGCGCCGATTCTCCAGCCGGTTTCCGTCCGCACCACGACGACGGTCTGCCGCGACAGCCGCCGCGTGGGGAGGGCGGACCGCCACGGCATCAGGACGGAGGCCGTACCGTGCACGACCGCCACGTCCGGGGTGAGGTAGCGGATCGACTCCAGGTCGCCGACCAGCGCGGAGTCGGCCAGGACACCGCGGAAGAGCTTGTCATGGTTGTGCTGGTGGGCCCGGCGGCCACGGGCGACGGTCCCGTCGTAGGAGACGTAGTCGGAGTCGTCGGTGAACAGCGCGCCGAACGCCTGGGCGTCGCCCGCCGTCCAGGCCGCGAGGAAGTCGGCGAAGAGCCTCTCGATCTCGGCGGTGTCGTCGGTTCGCGGGCTGGAAGCGGTGCCGGTGAGGATGGTCGAGCGCATGGGGGTCCCTCCGTGACGTGATATCGTCGTTTCGACGAACGAAATGTACGATAACAGAAAGCTTCGAATGTCGAAACAAGCTGTCATCGGAGAGATCGCGACGGAGCTGCGGCGGCTGCAGCAGAGCTTCGACGCCTTCGACGAGGCGGCCGCCGCCCGGCTGCGCCTCAACCGCACCGACCTGCGCTGCCTCGACGTGGTGCTCGCCGAGGGCCCGGTGCCCGCGGGCGCGCTCAGCCTCGCGCTGAAGCTCAGTCCGGCGGCCACCACCACGGTCATCGACCGGCTGGAGCGCGCCGGAATGGTGGCCCGCTCCACGGATCCGGAGAACCGTCGCCGGGTCCTGGTCTCCGCGACCGACGCCGCCCGCTCGGCCGAGGCTGAGATCTTCGTCCCGGTCGGCCGGGCGGGTGCCCAGGCGCTGGGGGAGTACGAGCCGGACCAGCTGGCCGTCATCCTCGATTTCCTGCGTACCGCCCGAAGGGTCCAGGAGGATCAGGCCGCCCGGGTCAGGGCCCTCTCCTGAGTCGGGCCTCACCTTCCGGTGAGTCATGCCTGCCCGTGGGGGATCAGTCCTCTGCTCCGACGGGCCCGTTGTGACCGGCCCGTCGTTGTTGGAACGATGTCACCCTCCGAAGTTGATCGACTACAGAGAGGGAGTGGCATGGGAAGGACCTACCGGACCCGTGGCGGGCGTGGCCTCGCAAGGATGGCGGTGGCCGCGATGCTGCTGCTCGGCTCCTGGGCGATGAGCAGCCTGGGCGCAACCGCCAACGCCGCCGCGGACGGCACCCAGCCCCTGGCCGCCGCCGCGAACGTCTACCGGATCGTCAACACGGCCTCCCACAGCTCGCTGCGGGCATACAACGAGGGGAACGCGGTCTTCGTCTCCAGCACCCGGGAGAATCCGGGACCGTTCGAGCTGTGGGAGGTCACCCGGGTCCAGGGCGGGTTCACGATCAAGAACGTCGGCCTGAGCCTCACCCGCGGTGCCGCCGTCTATGCCTCGGTGTCACGGTCGGAGGAGGGGGAGCCGGTCATCACCAACCGTCAGCCGACCACCTGGTCCGTGGAGTCGGCGGGCGGCGGCACCTTCGTCGTCAAGGCGCCCAACGAGGACCTGCTGTGGAACGTCGAGCCCCCGGTGGTTCCACGCGGCGATGTGGCGCTGCGCGGCGCGAACGGGTCCGACACCCAGCGCTGGCAGTTCGTGCCCGTGAACGAGTAAGACCCGCAGGACTCCCCTCCTGAGGAGGGTGAAACGGCCCGCTTCCTGATTTTCCGCAGCGCATCACACGCGTGAGCGAGGAGGCGGGCCGTTTTCGTTGCTCCGGGGAGGGGCCGTCAGGAGGCTCCGTCGAGCAGGGTGAGGGCCTCGTCGGTCCAGGCGATGAGGGCTCGGGTGTTGTGTCTTCCGGCCGAGATGGTGGTCATGGCGTATGGCAGGTCCGGTGAGCCCGCGTCCTCGACGGCGACGGTGCGGGCCGGTTCCTCGTGGTCGGCGAGGCTGCGTTCGGCGTCCGTCCTGGCCCGCAGGATCAGTTCACGGCACCTGATCGGCCTCGCTCCTCTCCGCCGCGCCGGCGGCTTGGGATGTATATTTTGGGCAACTGTCCAAGTCGATTGTCCAAGTCTTATGTCCAAAGGAGTGGGAGACGGTGGAGAAGTCGGTGGAACGAGGTCGAGCGACCAGGCAGCGGTTGTTCGACGCCGCGGTGGCGTTGATCGGCGAGGTCGGTTGGGGCGGCGTCACCACACGGATGGTCGCCGAACGCGCCGGGGTGGCTCCGGGTGTGGTGCACTACCACTTCGCGTCGGTGACGGACCTGCTGGTCGAGGCCTCGACCGCGTTCGCCGGCGCGTTGTTCGGCGAGGTCGCGCACCGGCTGACCGAACAGCCGGACGTCGAGAGCGGCCTCGACTGGCTGCTGGGCGAACTGTCCGGCTACACAGGCACGGACCCCGCCTCCCTGTTGATCGTGGAGACGCACCTGGCCTCCGGCAGGCTCCCCGAGCTCCGCGCCCGGCTCCGCGACATGATCGACGACTTCCGCGCGTGCGTGGTCTCGTGGCTGCGCGCCCGCGGCCACACCGGCGACGCCGAGGCCGCCGCCGTCCTGCTCGCGGCGACCCTGGACGGCCTGGTGCTGCACCACAGCCTCGATCCCGCCATGGACGTCGCCGCGCTCGCCGGTCCCCTGCGGGCCATGCTGCGGGCGGACGGGCACGCGGGGAGTGAGGGGCGATGAGGACGCTCATCTGCGGCGCGGGAATCGCCGGGCTCACCCTGGCCTGGCACCTGGAGCGCATGGGGTGGCAGGTCGAGGTGGTCGAACGCGCCCCCGCCCTCCGGGACGGCGGATACATGATCGACTTCTACGGGCCGGGATACGAGGTGGCCGAGCGGATGGGCCTGGCCCCCCGCCTGCTTGAGGCCCGCTACCCGGTCAACGAACTCGGCTACGTCGACCGTGTCGGGCGGCGGACCAGCCGCCTGGTCATGCCCGAGTCCTTCAACCGGGTGGTGAGCCTGCTGCGCACCGACCTGGTCCGTGCCGTCCACGACGGCGTGCGCGCCCCGGTGACGTACGGCACCAGCGTCGCGGGCATCGAGCAGGACGGCGAAGGCGTCACCGTGGAGCTGACCGACGGCACGCGGCGCGAGGTCGACCTCCTCGTGGGCGCGGACGGAGCACATTCCCAGGTCAGGAAGCTGGCCTTCGGCGCCGAGAGCGGATTCGTGCGTTACCTCGGTCACCGGGTCGCCGCCTACGTCATCGACGACGAGGCGCTCAGCAGGAAGATCGGCACGCGCTACCAGATGCTGACCGTGCCGGGGCGGATGGCCGGTGCCTACGCGCTACGCGGAGACCGGCTCGCGCTGCTGTTCCTGTGCCGCGAGCCCGACCCCACCCTGCCCGAAGACCCGGCCGCCTGGCTGCGGCACACCTACGGCGACCTCGGCTGGATCCTGCCGGAGGCGCTCTCCCGCTGCCCGGACCCCGCCGAGATCTACTGCGACCAGGTGACCCAGATCGACATGGAGCACTGGAGCACCGGACGGGTCGCCCTGCTCGGGGACGCCTGCCAGGCGGTGTCCCTGTTCGCCGGGCACGGCGCGTCCATGGCGATGGCCGGGGCGTGGGTGCTCGCCGACGAACTGGCGACGGCCGGAGCGGCCCGTGTCCCGGACGCGCTGGCCGCCTACCAGAGGCGGGTACGGCCGGCCATCGAGGAGGTGCAGGCGTTCGGTCGCCGGTTCATCCAGTGGATGGCGCCCTCCAGCGGGCTGCGCATCGCCGCACGTGACTGGATGCTCCGTCTGGCCTCCCTGCCGGGCGCTGACCGGCTGTTTCTCAACTCGCTCACCGCCGGTGGACATGGGCTCATCGTCACCCGCGCCGGAGGCGGTCTGCGGGGGTGACCACGGTCTGAGCTATTTGGTGTTGCTAAGTACCGGTAGTCAGTGTTACTTTCTACTGGTACTTAGCAGTATCGAGTAGCTGAAAGGGGGCACTCCATGGGCAAACAGGCCACGGAGATGCTCAAGGGAACACTGGAGGGCATCGTCCTGGCGATCCTCTCCACCCGGGCCGCCTACGGCTACGAGATCACAGCATGGCTGCGTGAACAGGGCTTCTCCGACATCGCCGAGGGCACCATCTACGCACTGCTGGTCAGGATCGAACAGCGCGGCCTGGTCGATGTGGCGAAGGTCCCCTCGGAGAAGGGGCCGCCGCGCAAGGTGTACTCCCTGAACGCCCAGGGGCGGGAGTACCTCGACGAGTTCTGGAGAACCTGGGCATTCCTCGCCGAAAGGCTTGAACAACTCCGCGAAGGGAGCAACTAGACATGACCAGAGAACCGGACGAGTCGAAGAGCCGCTACCTGAAGTACCTGGAGGTCGTCACCGGGTCGCTGGAGGAGAAGAAGCGCTACCGGCAGTACAAGGCACGGATCAAGCAGCTTCCCGAGAACTACCGCATCGCGGTCGAGGCGCTGGAGCGCTACCTGATGCACTTCGGCCCGGTCGACGGCGCGGGCGCGATGGAGATGTACGAGGACCTGGCCGACCTGTTCGAACAGAGCGTGTCGGACGGAACCCCGATCCGCGACGTCTTCGGCGACGACCCCGTGGAGTTCGTCGAGGCCTTCATCCAGAACTACCCGGCCGGGCAGTACCGGGCCCGCGAGCGCAACCGCTTCACCGACGCCGTCGCCCGCGCCGCGGGGGAGAAGGACAGGACCGTCTGATGACGACACAACAAACCCCCGCCATCCAGGTGCGGGACCTGCGGAAGTCCTACAAGGACCTGCACGTCCTGCGCGGCGTGGACTTCGAGGTGGCGCGGGGCAGCGTCTTCGCGCTGCTCGGCTCCAACGGCGCGGGCAAGACCACCGCCGTGAGGATCATGTCCACCCTGCTCAAGCCCGACGCCGGAGTCGTCCGAGTCAACGGCTTCGACGTCACCACCCAGGCGGCGAACGTCCGTGAGTCGATCAGCCTGACCGGGCAGTTCGCCGCGGTCGACGAGATCCTCACCGGCCGGGAGAACCTCATGCTGGTCGCCCGCCTGCGCCACCTCGCCAACCCCGCCCAGGTCGCCGACGACCTGCTGCGCCGCTTCTCCCTGACCGACGCCGGGGGACGCAGGGCGGCCACCTACTCCGGCGGCATGCGCCGTCGCCTCGACATCGCGATGAGCCTCATCGGCGACCCGCCGATCATCTTCCTCGACGAACCCACCACCGGCCTGGACCCCCAGGCCCGCCTGGAGGTCTGGCAGACCGTCAGGGACCTCACCGCCCAGGGCACCACGGTCCTGCTCACCACCCAGTACCTCGACGAGGCCGAACACCTCGCCGACCGGATCGCGATCCTCCACCAGGGCCGCATCATCGTCGACGGCACCCTCGCCGACCTCAAGCGGCTGCTGCCGCCCGCCAAGGTCGAATACGTGGAGAAGCAGCCGTCCCTGGAGGAGATCTTCCTCACCCTCGTTGGCACGAACACCTAGGAACCCCCCATGACCAGGCACTTCCTCGGCGACACCGCCGTTCTGCTGGGACGATCCCTGCGCCACGTCACCCGAAGCGTGGACACCGTCATCACCACCGCGATCATGCCGGTCGCCATGATGCTCATGTTCGTCTACGTGTTCGGCGGCGCGATCAACACCGGCACCGACTCCTACGTCAACTACCTGCTGCCCGGCATCCTGCTCATCACCATCGCCTCGGGCATCGCCTACACCGCGTTCCGGCTCTTCACGGACCTCAAGAGCGGCATCTTCGAACGCTTCCAGTCCATGCCCACCGCCCGCTCGGCCGTCCTGTGGGCGCACGTGCTGACCTCCCTGGTCGCCAACCTCATCTCCCTGGCCGTCGTCATGCTCGTCGCACTGGCCATGGGGTTCCGCTCCAGCGCCCCCGTGACGGCCTGGCTCGCCGTCGCCGGCATCCTGGTCCTGTTCACCCTGGCCCTGACCTGGATCGCCGTCATCCCCGGTCTGTCGGCCAAGACCGTCGAGGGCGCCAGCGCCTTCTCCTACCCGCTGATCTTCCTGCCCTTCCTCAGCTCGGCCTTCGTCCCCACCGCAACCATGCCCGGCCCCGTGCGCGCCTTCGCCGAGCACCAGCCGGTGACCTCCATCGTCAACGCCATCCGCGCCCTGTTCACCGAGCAGCCGGTCGGCACGGACATCTGGATCGCCCTGGGCTGGTGCGTCGGCATCCTCGCCGTGGCCTACCTCTTCGCGATGAACACCTACCGCCGCAAGATCGCCTAGGCCGTGTCAACGACAGGAAGGAGGGTCGCGACGCGGTTCCCCTGAGCGGGAAACAGCACTTCCCCGGCGCGTCTCGCGTCGCCGGCCGGAGAACTTCAGAAGATTCACGCGAGACGAACACCAGGCTGTGAACAGGTCCCCCAGAGCAGGATCCCTGCCCGTGTGAGTGACGAACGGCCTCCCCGCAGAAGGCGTCGATGACTCCGCCGGATGCCGATGTCTCCCTCGATGTTGTTCGCGCACCAGGCCGCCACCGGCCGGGCAGAGCACGCCCTTTCCCGCACCGCACCGCGCCCCTGGAACCGCACGCCACCCCTGAGCAGCACCGCACCCTGGAAGGAAAGACCATGTCCGAGTCCCCCCACACCGCCATGACGATGCCGATCGCGCGTCAGTCCGGCTGCCCCTTCGACCCGCCCAAGGAGCTGATCGAGGCCCGCGAGCAGAGCCCCATCAGCCGTCTGACCTTCGCCGACGGGCACCAGGGCTGGCTGGTCACCGGCTACGACCTGACCCGTTCCATCCTGGCCGACCCGCGCTTCAGCTCCCGCAAGGAGCTCATGGTCCACCACCCGATGATCGACTACGGCGACGTCGAGGTTCCCCCGGCGCCTCCCGGCGAGTTCCTCCTCATGGACGAACCGCGGCACGGCCGCTACCGCAAGCCGCTGGTGGGCAAGTTCACCGTACGGCGGATGCGCCAGCTCACCGAGCGCGTCGAGCAGATCACCGCCGACCACCTGGACGCCATGGAACGGGCCGGGACGACGGCCGACCTGGTGACCGCGTTCGCCAAGCCCGTCCCCGCCATGGTGATCTGCGAACTCCTCGGCGTGCCGTACGAGGACCGGGACTTCTTCCAGGAGCACATCGACAACTTCCTCGGCGGAGAGGTCAGTGACGAGGTACTGATCGCCTCCTACCTCGCGGTCCAGCGGTACCTCGCGGAGCTGGTGGCCGCCAAGCGCGCCAACCCCACCGACGACGTGCTCAGCGACCTCCTCGACAGCGACCTGACCGACGAGGAGCTGAAGGGGATGGCCCTGATCCTGCTGTCGGCCGGCTTCGACACCACCGCGAACATGCTGGCGCTCGGCACCTTCGCGCTGTTGCAGAATCCGGAGCAGCTGGCCGCGCTGCGCGCCGACCCCACGCTCGTCGACCAGGCCGTCGAGGAGCTGCTGCGCTACCTCAGCGTCGTCAAGCATTTCTACCGGGTCGCCCTTGAGGACGTCGAGGTGGGCGGCCACATCATCACGGCGGGCACCATGGTCATCCTGGGCCTCAACACCGCCAACCGCGACCCCGAGCGTTTCCCCGACCCCCACAGGCTGGACCTCCGGCGACAGGACGGCGGGCACCTGGCCTTCAGCCACGGCATCCACCAGTGCCTGGGACAGCAGCTCGCCCGCGTCGAGATGCGTGTCGCCTTCCCCGCCCTGCTCAACCGCTTCCCCACACTGCGCCTGGCCGTACCGGCGGAGGAGGTCGCCCTGCGCCCGGAGATCGCGGACGTCTACGGGGTGAAGAGCCTCCCGGTCACCTGGTCGTAAAACCGCCGTCTCACGTTCGGGGCGTCCCGTACGTCTGCAGGGTGAGAGCGAAAGGAGCCGGTATGAACACGCGACACACCGTGGTGGACACCACCCTGGGACCGGTCACGATCGTCGCCGAGGGTGACGCGGTCACCGGCCTGTACTTCCAGCACCACACCCGCCGTCCGGCGCAGGAGACGTTCGGCGCCGTGGCCGTCGGCGACGCCCTGCTCACCGAGGCCGCCACGCAGGTGAGGGACTACCTCGCCGGCCGCAGGCAGGCGTTCGCCCTGCCGCTGCGGGCGGCCGGGGACGCCTTCCAACAGGCGGTGTGGAGCATCCTGAACGAGATCCCGTACGGCGAGACGACGACCTACGGCCGTGTCGCGGAGCGACTCGGCGACCGTGGCCTGGCGTACCGCGTCGGCCAGGCGGTCGGCGCGAACCCGCTGTGCGTTCTCGTGCCCTGCCACCGCGTGCTCGGCGCGAACGGGAACCTCACCGGGTACGCCGGGGGACTGGGACGCAAGCGGGCCCTGCTGGAACTGGAGGAGCCCGCCCAGGTCACAGCGGGACGCCTGTTCTGATGGGATCGAGATGAAGCAGCCGTTCGAGAAGGTGGTCGCGCGGCACGGGGTGACCGTGCTGCGCGTCTGCCGCGCCCTCCTGGGCGTGCACGACGCCGACGACGCGTGGTCGGAGACGTTCCTGTCGGCCCTGCGCGCCTATCCCGACCTGCCGGAGACGGCGAACGTGGAGGCCTGGCTCGTCACCATCGCGCGCCGCAAGGCGATCGACGTCCACCGGGCCACGAGGCGGAACGCGGTCGCCGTCGAAGACCTTCCCGAGACGCCGAGCGGTCTCGGTGTCCCCGGCGGTGACGACATGGACCTGTGGGACGCGGTGGTGAAGCTGCCGGACAAGCAGCGTCAGGCCATCACCTACCGGTACCTCGCCGGGATGTCGCACGCGGAGATCGCGGCGATTCTCGGCGGCACCGCCGAGGCGGCGCGCAGAGCCGCGGCCGACGGGCTGAACACCCTCAGGAAGAGCTACCCGGGCGCTCACGCGAAAGGAGCATCCTCATGAACGACATCCTCGGCGTGCTGTCGGCGCCCGTCGACCCCGAGACGATGGCACGGCTGCACGCCCGGCTCGCGCGTGAGGCGGAGGCCGAAGGACTCGTGGACGTCGCCTACACCGTCGTCGACTCCCCGGTCGGGAGGCTGCTGCTCGCGGCGACCCCGAAGGGTCTCGTCCGGGTGGCCTACCAGAACGAGGACCACGACCGGGTGCTGGAGACGCTGGCGAGCAGGCTCAGCCCCCGCGTCCTGCACGCCCCCCGGCGGCTTGAGGCCGCCGCGCGGGAGATCGAGGAGTACTTCGGCCGCCGCAGGAGGACGTTCGACCTGCCCCTGGACCTGTCGTTGTCGCGGGGGTTCCGGCAGCTCGTGCAGGAACACCTGCCGGAGATCGGCTACGGGCGGACCCTCAGCTACCGGCAGGTCGCCGAACTCGTCGGCAGTCCCAAGGCCGTCCGCGCCGTCGGCACCGCCTGCGCGACCAACCCCCTCCCCGTCGTCGTTCCCTGCCACCGGGTGCTCCGCGCCGACGGCTCCCTCGGCGGCTACATCGGCGGTCTCGACGCCAAGGCCACCCTGCTGAACCTGGAGGCCGCGGCATGACGACGAGGGTCGATCCGTGGCGCGAGCGCGTCGACGCCGCCGACTGGGCCGCCGTCACGGCCGAGATCGACGAGTACGGCGGAGCCCTGCTGCCACGACTCCTCACCCCGGAGGAGACCGCCGGGTTCTGTGCGATGTTCGACCGGGACGAACTGTTCCGCAGCACGATCGACATGGGCCGGTACCGCTTCGGCGAGGGGCGGTACCGGTACTTCGCGGCGCCGTACCCGGAACCGATCGAGCGGCTGAAGCAGGCGCTCTACCCGCGGCTGCTGCCCATCGCGCGTGACTGGTGGGCCAAACTCGGCCGCCCCGCGCCGTGGCCCGACACGCTCGACGAATGGCTCGCGATGTGTCACGAGGCCGGGCAGACCAAGTCGACGGCGATCCTGCTGCGATACCAGGAGAAGGACTGGAACGCCCTGCACCGCGACCTCTACGGCGACCTCGTCTTCCCCCTCCAGGTCGTGATCAACCTCAACCGGCCCGGTGTGGACCACACGGGAGGCGAGTTCCTGCTGATGGAACAGCGTCCCCGCGCGCAGTCACGGGGGACGGCGACACTCCTGCCGCACGGACACGGCTACCTCTTCACCACCCGGGACCGTCCCGTCCGGTCGAGCCGGGGATGGTCGGCGGCGCCGGTCCGTCACGGTGTGTCCGCCATCCGCTCCGGCCTGCGCCACACCCTGGCCCTCGTCTTCCACGACGCCGCGTGAGCGCCGTGAGCCCGCGCCCGGACGTCCACGGGGCGAAGAGCCTCCCGGCCACCGGGGACGCGACGCCGATGTACGGCGCGCCCGACGAAATTCCCGAAGGCGTTTTTCAGGGAACCGTCCCGGTGGACGCCCCTACGGCCTTATTCGGGGTGACCATCGGGAGAACACGGCCTGAACGCGTGTCGAATCGCCGGCCTACCCTTGGATTCGTGTCCGGATCATTGGGTCTGACACCCACTGACATTAAGGGCACTCGATTTGACTGATTGCTGAAAACCGCTTCTGACCGGTGGGAAAAACACGGTCAATTGAAGGTCCCGACGGCCGGGATTCTGGTTATTCCTCGCGGGTCCGGCATGGCGTTGGCCCGTGAACGGGGAGACCGGCCGGTGGGCTCCGGGGCTCGGCGGGTCGCCGGGCCCCGGACCTCGACCCCGAGGCGTTACAGGGCCAAAACTCCACAGAGGGTGCGGGCAACGGGATCAGAACCAGTTCGAAGCCGCCGTCTCACCTGCTACGGCCGAGGTTCACAGGACCCGTCGCGGTCCTGGACGTCTGGCTTCGTCGCCGCACTCCTCGCTGCACGTCCGGACGGATTTGTCAGGCGAACCTGACCTGGATCGGGTCGAACGCTCCCCCGGAGAATCCTGACAGCGTCGACCAGGCGCCACCGCTCACCCAGACGCCGTTGTGCCACGAGCATGAGCCGGGGCGGCAGTACTGGGCCTCGACCCGATAGGACAGGCTCGTCCCGGTGCACGACACCTGGGCGTACGTGCTCACGTCGGTTTGCCGGGTGCACTCGGCGTTGAGCGGGGCGTTCACCATTTTGATGGCGGTTGTGTGAACGGGGGAAGCGGAGGCGGGGGTGGCCAGCGACGAGGCGGCGATGAACGCGGCGATCCCCAGACCGATGAGGCGACTTGACATGATTCTTCTCCATTCGTAAAAGACTCTGTCAAACCCTGGGATCATAACCATGTAAAAGATGAGATGTACACTCTCGTCGACCTTTCGGGCTTGGGGATGCGGCCGTTTATGTCCCACTCCAGGGCCTCGGATACGGCTTGAGCCGCAGGCCTCATGGCATTTCGACGGCGGCCCGGCCTACCGGCCGTCGTCGACGCGGGACGCGTCCTCGCGAGTGCCGGGCCTTGCGGCCGGGGTTCTCCAGGGCGTGCGGGGGGCGGTGCCGAACGGACCGGGCCCGGCGCGCGCAAGGGTTCCGCCCGTGACGGCCCTCGACGACCGGATCACCACGAGTGGGTACGGGTAGCCTCCCGGGAGCCGGGAGCCGGGAGCCGGGAGCCGGGAGCCGGGAGCCGGGAGCCGGGAGCCGGGAGCCGGGAGCCGGGAGCCGGGAGCCGGGAGGGGTCGTGTCCGAAAACAAATAAAATCCCCTGTCCTTTTTGAATTCCGGCGACGGGCACGCGGCGAGCATTTTCTTGTTTCCAAGTAGGGATTTATCCGGCCGTTGATCGGGGAGGGTGTTCGCGGGTGCGGCCCCCATATGGAATGTGTGAACTTCACTCATTGGGTGTGAAAACTTCACGAGAGAGATAGGGGAACTTCGCCGAATGCCTGGTCGTGCCGGGGAACACCGCCCGGTGGTGCGTGACCTGCGCCGATACGGAGTTATGCGGAACCTGAAAGAGGGGCCTTGACTCCCCCTTCTTGCTCGATTAGTAATAGTTACGGTCAAGTTACGCGAGCCGCCAAATAGTCACGGCCGGGTCGCGCCGCCCCCGCTGCGGGCGGAAAGCAACGGCACTCCCCTTCGTCATCCCGGTATCCGTGTTCTAAGAGGGAGAATTCTCATGCGTGACCGCCTGACCTCCGTCGTCTCCGAATTCGGCACACCGTGCTATGTGTACGACGAGAACCTGATCGACAGGAACGTCAGCCGATTCACCGGCCTGGCATACCCGGAGAAGGCGGTTCACTTCGCCTCCATGGCCAACAACAACCCCCGGCTCCTCGAACTGGTCAGGCAGCGGGGCCTGGGCATCTTCGTCAACTCCCTGAAGCACATGAAGCTGGCTCTGAACTGCGGTTTCAGCCCCAGCGAGATCATCTACACCTCGACGGGGGTGCGGCGCGAGGACCTGGCGTTCATCGTCGAGCACGGGGTGGCCGTCAACCTGGACTCGATCGGCCAGCTGCGGCTTTTCGGCGAGGTGAACCCGGGCGGACGCTGCGGTATCCGGCTGAACATCGACGAGAACTCCCTCGACAACGTCTTTATCGGCGCCGAGAGCCGTATCGGCGTCCTCGAAAGTGAATTCGAGAAGGTCATGGCCACGGCCAAGGAGTACGACATCACCATTGTCGGAACGCACGTCTACCTTGGTACGAACATTGTCTCCCTGGCGACCATGATGCAGGGGGTCAAACGCACCCTCGAACTCTCGAACCACTTCGCCGACCTCGAATACGTGGATCTGGGCGGCGGCTTCCCGGTCAGGGGCGACGACGCCATCGATTTCGACTACGCCGAGTACGACAAGAGCATCAGCGAGGTTTTCAACGCCTACTCGAAGGAGCGCGGCCGTCCGATAAAGCTCATTCTTGAGCCCGGACGCTCCCTCTTCGGGGACACCGCTGTTTTCTGCACCTCCGTGCTCGACGTGAAGGAAAGGCCGGACCGCTTCCTGGTCTGCTGCGACGCCAGCGCGACCCTGCTTCCGCGGTCGATGTTCTACAACGAGTTCCACAACGTGGACGTCCTGGGCAAGAGCGGAGCCGTGCTTGAGAAGCCGGTCGACGTCGTGGGATCGACGACGTACTCCCGCGACTTCCTGGCCAAGGGCATCCACCTGCCCGCGCTGGAGCCCGGGGACGTCCTGGTCTTCGACCAGGCGGGAAGCTACTGCTACTCGATGATCACGCAGTTCCTCGGCCAGACCGAGCCGTGTGAGGTGCTGCTCGACAAGAGCGGCGAGCCCACGCTCATCCGGTCCCGTGAGCAACTGACCGGGAGCGACCGTTGACCGACGGACGCTGGTCGTTCGAGGAGATCGCCCCGGGTGAGGCTCACCGCCACCGGATCGTCGCGGAGGTCCACTCCACCAGGAGCGCCTTCCAGCACATCCAGGTGCTTGAGACCGAGAGCTACGGCCGGGGCCTCTTCCTCGACGGACGGATCCAGCACGTCGCCGCGGACGAGTACATCTACAGCGAGAGCATGGTCCACCCGGCCATGTTCCTGCTGGGGGGTTCCTGCGAGCGGGCACTGTGCATCGGGGCGGGGCCCGGCGGTGTCGTGCGCGAGCTGTTGAGATACCCCGGGGTCGGCGAGGTGGTCCAGGTGGAGATCGACACCTCGGTCATCGACGTGGCCCGCGACCACCTGCCCCACGTCGGCACCGAGCACTGGTCCGACCCCCGGGTCCGGCTCCAGATCGCGGACGTGCTGGAGTACCTCGACGACGAGCCCGGCCGGTTCGACCTCATCGTCAACGACCTGAGCGAACCGCTGCCCGGCAGCCCCGCCTCCGAGGTGTTCTCGGCGCGGAGCGTCGGCCTGATGCGGTCCAGACTCAGCGAACGCGGCCTCTACGTCTCGTGGTGCGGCTCGGTCGGCCCCCGCTCGTCGGAGATGGCCGCACGGATCGGCGCCGTGGTCGAGCGGGTCTTCCCGCACGCCTACCGCTACGTCACACACCCGCAGTCGTACGGAACGGTCTGGATGACGGTCATCGGCTCCAACCTGCCGCTCGACCCGCTGGGCACCGGAGCCGCCGAGATCGACCGCCACCTCGCGGAGCGGATGACCGGCACCCTCCGCCTCTACGACGGGATCACCCACCACCACATGTTCCACGTGCCGAAGGACGTGCGCGAGGCCGTGGCCGGCGTCGACCTCGAACAGCCGATCCAGCTTCTCGTCGACGGGAGTGCCCGGACATGAAGACCGAGAACGAGAACTTCACCGCCGTCGCCCAGCTCTACGACGAGGAGATGCCGGGCAACAACCTCGTCCACGACCTCATCTACCCCGAGGTCTACGGACAGGGCGAGTACATCGGCCAGTTCAGCGACAACAGCGCCTCCGAACTCCGGCTGATGGGCTCGGCCATGAAGCTCCCGCCGGGCGCGGCGGTGCTCGACATCGGCTGCGGCACCGCCGCCGTCGCGAGCTTCCTCGCGGGGGAGTTCCGCTGGAGGATCACCGGCATCGACGTGGCGGGAAGCCCGCTGGAGAAGGCGAGAGACCGGATCACCGCGACGGGGCAGCGGGAGGAGATCCGGCTCGTGCACGGAAACGTCTACGAGCAGGAGTTCGACGGACCCTTCGACGGAGCCTACGGAACCGGCGCGTTCTGCCACTTCGACGCCGCCAGGCTCTTCGCCCGCTGCCGTGAGCTCCTGCGGCCCGGCGGCTCGCTCGCCTTCCTCGAACGGGTCCGCACGGGGGAGCTGGACGAGCGGGAGTGGCACTCGCTGACCACGGAGTGGGCCTGCCCGAGTGTCTACTCGACCGGCGAGTACGCCGACCTCCTCACCGACGCGGGCTTCGCGGTGACGGAGTGCCTCGACCTGACCGAGACCTTCCGCGACTGGCAGGACAGGTCGGTCACCGTACGGCACCGCCTCCGCGACCGGATCGTCGCCCTGACCTCGCAGGAGTACTTCGAGACGAGCACCCGGCTGGCCGACTACGAGAACGCCGTCACCAAGGCGGGAAAGCTCGGCTACGCCCTCGTCGTCGCCACCGCCCGCTGACCGTCCACATCTTCGCGAACGCAACAGGGGAATCCCATGCCGGCCGGACAGGTTGTCGAACCCATCACCGCCTACGAGCGGCACGTCCACGACGTCGTGACCGTGCACCGCGCCGGCCGTACCCCGGTCCAGGAGTTCGCGATCGTCGAGCTCGGCACGTACGGCCCCGCCCTCCTGCTCGACGGGCGGGTCCAGTCGACCGCGGGGGACGAGGCCCACTACCACGAGGCGCTGCTGTACCCCGCCTACGCGATGAGTGACCGGGTCGAGCGCGTGCTGGTCCTCGGCGGAGCGAACGGCGGTGTCCTGCACCGGCTGTGCGCCCTGCCCGACCTCCGGCGGGTGGTCCAGCTCGACGTCGACGGCGAGCTGTACGAGATCACCAGGTCGATGCTTCCCCACATGCACCGGGGGGCCGACCGCGACCCCCGGTGCCGCGTCGTGTTCGGGGACCCCCGGGCCCTCGTCCGTGAGGTCCGCGAGGCAGGTGACGACTTCGACCTGGTGGTCGCCGACCTTCCCGACGCCACGGAGGGGTCGGCGACCGAACGGCTCTTCACGGCGGAGTTCTACGCCGAGGTCAGAGGTGTCCTGCGGCCCGGAGGGCTCTTCGCGACGCAGGCGGGACCTGCGCACTTCCTCGCCGCAGACTTCTTCGCCGGCACCCTGCGGACCCTGGGATCGGTCTTCCGGTACGCGACGCCGTACGCCATCTCGGTGCCCTCCTACGGAGTGCCGTGGGGGTTCGTCGTCGCCGGGGACACCGTCGATCCTGCGGGTGTGACGGAGGAGCGGGTGGCGGCGGCCATGGCGAAGGTGGACCCGAAGGCGTCCACCGTCTACGACGCCGTCACCCACCGCCACATGTTCGCGCTGGAGCGGCGGCTGCGCGAGGCGCTGGCCGACTCCGGCACAGTGGCCACGGACCGGAAGCCGATCAATGTAGTTTCGTGATCACTTCCGGCTTTCCGCACAGACGACGCGATGGAGAGATGAGACCCGATGGCAGTTCCCGGTAGGTCCTCGCTCGCCGGCACCACGGCCGCTGTCGCGACGGGGATCACCGCCAACCTCATCTGGGGCCTCGCGTTCCTGGTCCCCGTCCTGCTCAGCGCCTTCGACCCGGTGGTCATCACGCTCGGCAGATACGTCAGCTACGGCATCCTGTCGCTGCTGATCCTCGCGGTCACCAGGACCCGGCTCCGTGGCCTCGGAAGAGACGTCTGGCTCATGGCCGTCCTGTTCGCCTTCACCGGCAACGTCGGCTACTACTTCTTCGTCGTCCAGGGCGTCGCCCTGGTCGGAGCCCCCGTCGTCACCGTGATCATCGGTACCCTCCCGGTCACCGTCGCCCTCTACGGCAACTGGCGGCACAAGGAGTTCCCCTTCGGCCGCCTCGCCCTGCCCATCGCCCTCATCGCCGCCGGGCTCGTCCTCGTCAACCTCACCGAGGCCGGCTGGTCGGGCACCGGAGACCGGCCGCTCGCCGCCCAGCTCGCCGGCGCGGGCTGCGCCCTCCTCGCCCTGCTGATGTGGACCTGGTACGGCGTCGCCAACGCGGCCTTCCTCAAGACCCACCCGGAGATGTCCTCGGGGCGGTGGTCGACCCTCATCGGCGTGGTGACCCTCGTCATGGCGCTGCTGGCCAGCCCACTGCTGCTGCTCGGCGCCTCCGCCTCCCCCGCCCCCGGCACCGGTGGGGCGAGGGACTCGGTGGCCTGGCTGATAGCGGGCAGCCTCATCCTGGGCGTCATGGTCTCCTGGGTCGGCACCCTGCTGTGGAACAGGGCCTCCCACCAGCTCCCGGTCTCGGTCTCCGGACAGCTCATCGTCTTCGAGACGATCTCCGGGCTCGCCTACGTCTTCCTCGCCGAACGCCGTCTGCCGCCGCCCGTCGAGATCGTGGGCATCGCCGTCGTCATCATCGGTGTCCTGATCGGCATCCGGCGGTCGATGCGTCAGGCCGTCCGCGAGCCCGTCGGCCACCTCAACGATGGGAAGGACCGATGAACTCCGAAGAACTGCTCGTCAGGCTGACCGCGATCCGGGACAGGGTGACCGTCGCGGCCGAGAAGTCCGGCCGGAACGGCGACGAGGTGACCGTCATCGCGGTCACCAAGACCCATCCGGCCACGACCGTCGCCCACCTGTACGGCACCGGCGTGGCCGATCTCGGGGAGAACCGGATCCAGGAGGCCTCCACCAAGATCGACGAACTGGGCCACGACCCCTGGCGCTGGCACCTCATCGGGTCCCTGCAGTCCAACAAGGCGGCCCAGGCGGTGCGGATGTTCGACGTCGTCCACTCCGTGGACACCCTGAAGCTCGCCCGGCGTCTCGACCGGGTCCTCGCCGACGATCCCGAGCGGGGCCCGATGCGGATCCTGCTCCAGGTCAACGTCGCCGACGAGGCGAGCAAGTCCGGTTTCGACCTCCGCGGCCCCGGCGACGGGGAGAGATGGGAACGGTTCCTCGGCGTCGTCCGTGAGATCGCGGCGCTGCCCAACCTGGTGCCGTGCGGCCTCATGACGGTCGCCCCCCTGGTGGACGACCCGGAGCAGGTCCGTCCCTGCTTCCGGGCGCTCGCCCGCATCAGGGACGCGCTGCGCGAGCACGTGCCGGACCGCGACTGGCGTGAGCTGTCGATGGGCATGTCCAACGACTTCGAGATCGCCGTCGAGGAGGGCGCCACCCTGGTGCGGATCGGCAGGGCCATCCTGGGGGCCCGGAGCTGACGGGGGCACACCCGTGCGGCGGAGTCGCTTCCCGTTGGCGTGAAAAAGCAGATGAACATTCCTACCCTATCGGACTTACCTTCAAATAACGCAGGGTATAGCGAAATTAACGCTTTGCATGTGATCCATGGTGGTTTGGTGTTAAATTCAGCCATGGCGAGATGGTGACTCGCTCTCAGTGATTTCGTTACGCCTGAAGGGCTGAAACGATCATGAGTGAGAATTCGGCTGATTTTTCGAGACAGGTTCCGACGGCGATCGGGAGTGAAGAGAAGGGCTTCGGCGTCACGGCGGGGCGGGGGGCACGCTGCCGAGGTGTGTCTCCGGAACGGCCCTGATCAGGCGCAATACATCTGAGGTGCCGTGATCGCGGTCGTCGGCCAGAACGGCACCGGTTCTCAGGCGGTGTTACGGGAGCGGACAGGCGAACTTCCGGGATCGATGCGGATCCGGCTGTACGGGGCGGCGCCCTGTCGGGGCAGGCGGGCGCCATTGGCAGGCGGACACCGAACGCCGGAGCCGTCACGCCTTTCCCCTGATATTTCGGGATGCGCCATGAATGTTCCTCACGATCCATCCGATATTCCGGTTTTCCCTGGCGCCGGGTATCTCCTGCGGTTGATCGCCAGGCTCGCTCGCCGGCCGAGACGTGGTGAATGTCCGGTGCCCGACAGTCACAGAGGGGTGAGGCAGGGCAGAGAAGGACTTCCGATCGTCTACGTCGTCGGTGCCGAGAAGCACACGAAACTCTCCCACGGTCTCGCCCACTTCCTGCGTGAGGCCGATCCACGCCGGGTGCCGTACGGCCTGTGCGTCTTCTCCGACCGGGCGTTGGGCTCGGAACGTGAGTCCGTCGAGGTCACACGCGCCGCGTTGGCGGAACTGGCGCAGGCGTTCGGCCGCGATGTCAACGGCCGTGACGGCAAGGTGCGTTTCCGCAGGTTCGGTCTGGTCAACTGGCTCCTGCAACAGAGCGACGCGGACGCCGTGGACGGCCACACACCGACACTCCTGCGCAGGCTGCGGGAACGTGAGATCCGCCGCAGGGGGGTGTTCGGATTCCTGCGCTCACCCCAGGCGGAATTCGCCGTGGGCGAGGTGCCCTGGTGGTTACGGCTGCTCTGCCTGTACGTCTTCCCCCTCGCCTGGTTCAGGATACGTCTCGGGCTCGGCGGAGAGTATCGATGGCTGCTTCGCCAGCCGTACCTCTCACCGGCCGATCCGGGCACGTTCATCGGTTTCGCGGAAAAGCTGACGGGCCCGAACAAGGACGTCGAGAACATCGAGCAGCTCCGCAAACTCATGGCGAACGCGTTCATGGAGGACCTGCGGGTCGCCTACCGCCGTCGGTTCTGGCGTCCCAGAGCCGCGCGGCGCATGGCGTACTGCGTGGCGATATTCGACGGGACGACTTCCGAGAACGGGGGCGACACGCTCCTGGAGACCATCATCGACGTCCGCATCGACACAGGGGCCTTCGACCCTCTCCTCGTCATAGCGTGCGACATGGCGGTGCCGGAACCGGGGTCGCGCCTATACGGCCACTGGGGCGACAACCGGCTCTGGACCCTCGACGACCGGCGTTATGACGGCTGGCGTGACGGCTTCCTGCGCCACGCCCGCGCCAGGACACACGATTCCTGGTACCTCCCGCTGCTCGTTCCCGACCCGATGTCGCCGACCGAAACGGGATACGACTTCATCCGCCAGAAAGAGGTCGCACAGGACGCGCGGCTACGTGTTCCGGCGCCGCCTCTGTGGGCGCGCCGTTCGACCGGCAGGATGCTCGCCGCCGCCGTGGCCCTGGTGCTGGCCGGTGCCGGTGTCAGGCAGTGGTACGCCATCCAGGACTACCAGAGCGCCCACTGCGGGCTGGATGTGTTCGCCGCCGACTCCGGCACGGTCCAGACCATGCCCACAGGCGAGTGCGTCGGCGTCTCGCGGTACGGATTCTCCTTCCAGACCTCGGACGGAAAGCTGAAGGCGACCCTCCAGACCGTCAACGAGCTGAACCGCAAGGCCGACGAGCTGCACAAGCAGGACCCGAAACGCCCCCTGATCACGCTCGTTCACCTGTCGGCGTTGTTCAGCACCACCGACAGATCCCCACGGGCACGGGCCTACGTGCGCGAGGCCCTGCAGGGGGCGGCCAGCGCGCAGTCACGTCAACTCCGCAGGTCCGGTCCCGTAGAGCCCATAGTCCGCGTCTATCCGGCGAACGCGGGGTCGGGAATGAGGTACGGCCCCCAGGTCGCCGAGATCCTGGCGCGCCTCAAGGAGAAGGACCCCACGATTCTCGGCGTGACCGGCCTCGACCAGAGCAGGGACGCCACCAGCCGGACGATCCGCGCCCTGACCAAGGTCGGGCTCCCCGCGGTGGGCACGATCCTCTCCGCGGACACCCTCATCCGCCAGTCGCCCATGTACTTCCAGATCTCGCCGCAGAACAGGCGTGAGGCCGAGGTCGCCGCGGCGTACGCGGGCCGCCTTCGCTACAGAACAGGGGAGAAAATAGACCGCAAGGTTCGCATACTTTATTCCGACGATCCGATGGACATCTACAGCGACAATCTGAAGGACGACGTCGAGAAGAGCTTCAAGGAGATCGGTTTCGCCACCGAGGTCATTCCGTACTCCACTCCGAGCGTGGACTCCAGCAGGATCTCCGCCGGGCTGATCGACCTGGGAAGACAGGCGTGCCACTACTCAGGGCTGATCTTCTTCGCGGGACGCGCGGAGGACTTCGAGTCGATGCTGGGCGGCGTCAACGAGGCCTGCAACTCAGAACCGCCCACCATTCTCGGTGGCGACGACGTGGCTCGCCTGGCCGCCGACGCCGAACGCCGGAAGAACTTTCCCGGAATCTCCTACGACTTTCTCGACTTCGCGCTCGACGCCGCACGCTGCGACAGCACCAGCGAGCTCTACGCCGAGCTGGCGGAGCTGTTCCCCGATGAGTGCAGTCAGCTGGAGAGCTCCTCGCTGGACGGGCACGCCGCGATCGCTTTCGACGCCGTCAGGCTCTACGTCAACGCCGTCAGGCAGCTGAAGGAGGAGTTCCTGGACATGCCGCTGACGTCGGCGACGATCTGGCACGCCATCAGCGGCGTCTACGGAGACAAGGCGCTCGACGGGGAAAGCGGCATGATCGACTTCGGCGGTGACGTCGACCGTCAGGTCCCGCTGGACAAGCTCATCTCCGTTCAGCGCGTCGACGGCTTCGGCCGACCGGCGCAGGTGGGGTTCTGCGGCCGGGTCGGCGGCCTGAAACAGGCGTCGTGGTGCCCCGCCCTGGAGGTCGGCCCCGTCCGGTGACCCAATGTCAGGCGGCGGGCCGGGGCAGGTTCGCCCGGCGACTCCACCGGCGACGCGGTGCCGTACGGCCCGCTGGTCCGCACAGGGTGCGGACCCGGGCGCGACCGCCTCCGCGCCACCGAACGGCTTCAGAGCGGAGAGTGGCTTTTCACATACACAAAGTGATGTATGTGGGCAAGTTTTCGATAGATCGAAGCCCTGTCACCAGCTGACGGGCAGGGCGGTCAGGCTGCCGGTCACCACGTTCGCGTCGAAGGTCAGCTCCTCCGGCGCGCAGCCGAGCCTCATGGCGGGAAAGCGACCGGTCAACCGGGAGAAGACCGCCTGGAGTTCGATGCGGGCCAGCGGCGCGCCGATGCAGTAGCGGGCGCCGTGGCCGAAGGTCAGGTGCGGTACGGCCGCGCGACCGATGTCGAAGCGGTCGGGGTCGTCGAACACGGCGGCGTCGTAGTTGGCCGCGCCGGTGTCCAGCAGCACCAGGTCACCGGCGCGTATCCGCACGCCGGCGATCTCCAGGTCGGTGCGGGCGTAGCGCGCGATGCCGTCCCCGCCAAGGCTGAGCGCGCGCAGGATCTCCTCGACCGCCGTGCCGATCCGGGACGGGTCGGCCACCAGCGCCTGCCACTGGCCCGCCGTGGCCAGCAGCCACAGCACCCCCGCGTCGATCGCCGTGACCGTGGTCTCGTGCCCGGCGAACAGCAGGATCATGCTCATCGTGGCGGCCTCCTCGTCGCTGACCCCGTCGGTGGCGGCCAGCCGGGAGATCACATCGGCGTCGGTGTCGCCCTCGGCCCGTTTACGGGCCACCAGGCGCCGGCCGTAACCGAACAGTTCCTCAAGGCCCTGCTCGGAACGGGCCCGGTCGGTGACGTCGCTCGCGGCCTGGCTCCAGGCGCCGAACTGCTCGCGGTCCTCGTAGGGCACGCCGAGCAGTTCGCAGATGACCGCGATGGGCAGCGGCAGCGCCAGTGCGGAGTGCAGGTCGGCGGGCGGCCCGGCGGCGGCCAGCTCGTCCAGCAGGGTGGCGGTGAGCGTCTCGACACGGGCGCGCAGGACGCGCATCCGTTTGGGCGAGAAGTGCGGCTGCAACAGCGAGCGCATCCGCCGGTGGTCGGCCTGCTCGGTCTCGAAGTCGCCCATCGGCCCGCCGAACATCACCGACTCCCCGGTGCGGGAGGCGTGTTCGGGATCGTGGTGGGACCGGCCGAGCCGGTCGTCGTTCAGCAACCGGCGCACCTCCGCGTATCCGGTGACCTGCCATCCGGGGGTGCCGAGGGCGGTGCGGACGGCATGGATGGGGCCACGGGCCTGCAGTTCGCGCAGCAGCGGCGCGGGCAGCATCGGGCCGGGCCGCTCGAACGGCAGCTGAACACGAGTGGTCACGATTCCTCCAGAAGGCAGACGCGGGTGTGGACACACGGAGGGGACGGACCTGGACGCGGCCATCCGCGCCTTCGCCCGCGCCGGATACGCCGCCGACGTCATTCCGGCGGGCGGCGCAGGGGGGAACGCGGCACCGACGTGGACCTGGTGCCGCACGAGCCGGGCGGGTGTTTTGACCCCTTAAGTCCTATACCCACTTCCCGTACGGCACCGTCGAGGCATTCGCGCGGCCCGTGGACGATCGGGGCGCCGGGTCACCGCCGCAGGTCAGATGAGGCCCTGTCCGGCCCCTGACGTCGCGGGCCAGGGATCTGGCACCGCCACAACCCGCATGCTATAGGTAGTCAAACAACTACCAAGAGTGATCGACGTAGGAGAAGCATGCGCCCACCTTCCATCGCCCTGAGCGTCGCCCTCGCCGGTGGCATCGTCGCGAACCTGCTGAGCGGCTCCGCCGCCCACGCCGCCCCGGTCACGACCCCGAACACGACGGCTCAGCAGCCGCTGAAGTGGACCGCGCTCGGCGACTCCTACAGCGCAAACGCCCTTGTTCCCCGCTGGGACCCCAGCGACGGCTGCGCCCGGTCCAACCACAACTGGGAACAGCAGCTTGCCCAGCGGCTGAACGCCGAGACCTCCAACTGGGTTCGGCTCACCGACGTCTCCTGCGGCGCCGCCGAGATCGACAAGGGAGTTCTGTCCCCGCAGACCTGCGACCTGCTCCTTGGTCCGCCGTTCAACCACGGCACCTGCGCATGGCCGGCCAGGCCCGCCCAGATCGACGCGCTCAACGGCGACGAGGACGTCGTCACCGTCGGAATCGGCGGCAACACCCTCGGGTTCGCCGGCATCCTGGCCAAGTGCCTGGAGATGGGGGTGAAGCAGGGCGACCCGCCGACACTGGGCCCGGGGTGCAGGGACTACTACGAGAACGGGGAGGGCCGTCAGTGGCTGGCGGACAGGTTCGCCACTCTGACCCGTGAGTACACCCTCATGATGCGGCGGATCCACGAGCGCGCTCCGCACGCGAAGGTGTTCCTGCTGGGCTACCCCACGGTCGTGTCCAGGCCGTTCAACCAGACCACCTGCTACTGGGGGAACTTCAAGCGGCTGGGCACCGTCCGCCTCGGCGTGGACGGCGACTTCCTCATCGCCCTGGAGCGGCGCCTCAACGAGGCGATCAGGCAGCAGGCGCGGGACAACCAGGGGTGGGCCACCTACGTCGACACCTACGAGTCCAGCCAGGGCAAGGGCGTGTGCGCCAGGGGCGCCGACCAGTGGATGTACGGAGTGTTCGACGACCTGGTCATTCCCGAAGGCGAGACCAAGCCGGCCGACCCGGCCGAATACCGGTGCGATCTCCTGAACATGCTCCCGGCCGGCGTCCCCAAGGGTGAGGCCTGCACCCTCATCCACCCCAACGTCCGCGGCGCGGCGAACCAGGCCAACCAGATGTACGCGGCGTTCCGCAGCGCGGGCCTGACCCCGGGACCGAGGTCCAAGGGCTAGGCCGCGACCACACCGGCCCGGCGCGGACGCCGGTGTGGTGAGCGGTGCGACGGCGGGCACCGGCCGGATCGTCGGCCGGTGCCCGTCTCATCGACCGGTGTCCACCGGGTGGTCAGGCACAGTGCCGGTCAGGCCGCCGGGACCCCGGTCGGGAGACGGCGGGACGCTGAGGATGATGCCGTAGCCGGTGATGTCGGAGGGCTCGCCGACGGGCCTGCCGTCGGCCTGGATCCAGGCGTGGGCGGCGAAGGGCGGGGTGCGTACGCCGGTGCACCAGGTGGGCCAGTGACCGCGCAGGCGGCACAGCAGGGTCGCGGCGAGAGAGCGCTGCAGGCAGTGGCGTCCGGCGCACATGGTGCTCGTGGCGGTGACGGCGGTGCGGGCGTCCAGCGCCTGGGCGTGTGTGGCGGGACGGGTGCCGTGGCGCAGCAGGATCAGGACGGCGACGATGCGCCGTGGCGGCAGGTGGGCCAGCAGCCGGGCGGCGGCGACGGCGGTGCGGGCGGCGACGCGGGTGCGCAGCGGGGGCCGGGTCTTCGGGGAGTGGAGAGTCTGGCTCACGACCGGACCAGCCCGGTACGACGCAGGTCGTCGAGCAGGGCGGCGATGTCGTCGGCGGCCTGCCGGTGAGTGACCGGTTGACGGCGAACGAGCTGGTCGGCGAGCTGGTCGGCGGTGGTGCCGCCGAGCAGGGCGCGCAGCACCTCGGCTCCGGTGGCGTTGGTCTGCCAGTATCGGCCGCGGCGGGTGTCGAGCAGGATGAGCGCCTGCCCGGTGTCGTAGAGGGTGACATCAGGGCACAGGGTCAGGCTCATGACGGTGGACCTTCAGGTAGGCGGGTTCGGGGTGGGCGGCGATGTCGCGCAGCCAGGCCTCGGCGGCCAGGGTGTGTTCGAGCTCGGCGGCACCGCCGGTGAGCAGGGCGGGGCTGATCAGCGCGCGGCGCAGCGCGCCGGGGTCGGCCAGGCCGATGGCGGCCAGGTGAGAGTCGGTGGCGAAGGCGGCCAGGGTGTGGCGGTTGGCGACCAGGCCGGAGTGCCATTCGTCGCCGCAGTGGTCCTTGGTGGTTCGCTCCAGGATCGCGTCAGGGACCAGGCCGCGCATCGCCTCGGCCAGCAACGGCTTGTAGACCCAGGGGGAGGCGGCGTCCTCGGGCCGGACCGCGAGGCACGCCTCAAGCACCGCGTCGTCACAGAACGGCATGTGGATCGGCAGCCCGCCGCGGTCGGGTCCGTGGGCGGCGGTGATGCCGCAGGCGCCCCGACCGGCCTGTATCGCCTGTTCGACCCGTGCGTGGTGACCGCGTTCGGCGGCCAGCGGGCCGTCTCCGTTCTCGGCCGCGTCCCGCAGCAGACCGGCGACCAGGTCACGGGCGTGGTCACCGGCCCAGACCGGCAGGGTGACCGGTGGCCCCCAGCCGACCGGCGGCCTGCCGAGCGCCGTCCTGGGGGAGCCGAGCAGCCGGGCCTGCGCGTTCAGCCAGGAGGGGTAGGAACCCATGTCGGTGAGCAGGCGGGCGGCCGACGCGAGCGGCCAGCGGGATCGGGCCCGGTAGCCGGTGGTGTGACGCAACGCCAGCAGCGGGCGGCGGCGGGCCAGGCCGTGCACGTATCCGGGCGGCGGGATCACCGCGTGGTCGCCGCCGTGCCCGGAGAACCGGGCGACGGCGCCGTGCTCGCGCAGCAGTTCGGTCATGTGCTTCTGCTGGAGACGGTCGCGGATCCCGAGTGAGGGTCCGTCCCCGGGTTCCAGGCGGAGGTGCAGGCCGTCGAAGTGCCCCGGCACCCGATCGGAGGGGAACGTCAGGTGCGGCACGCCGAGCACGTCGACAGCCTGGCGTGCGTAGCGATGGTCCTGGTTGTTCGGATTGGCCCAGTGCAGGGTGGCGGCCACCAGCCGCGCTCCGGCCTCGGCGGCGAGGAACGCCACCGAGGTGGAGTCCGTCCCGCCCGACACGTCCGCTCCCCACACCTGCCCGGTCCGCACCCGCACCGCCACGGCCTCGCACAGGGCGTGCCGCAGGGCGGTCGCGCCCTGCTTCAGCGGTAGCACCGGCTCGGGCGCACGCCACCAGACGCGGGACCGGCCGACGCCGTCCGCGTCCACCAGCAGCGCCCGCCCCGGCCCGATCGACTCCACCCCCTGCCAGGCCACCGCCTCACCCAGCGGGTACGGCACGCCAGGCCCGGCCAGCAAGGCGGCCAGAACGGCCGGGTCCGCCGTCGCCCCCGTCAGATGAGCGAGCGTCCGCGCCCGGTCGGCCACCACGGTGACCCCGCCCATCCGGGCGTGGTAGAGCCGTCGTGCTCCGAACGCGCTTCCCCGCGCGTAGGTCTCTCCGTCGACGGAGGCCAGCACCGCGAACGAACCGGCGGCCCCGTCCAGCACCGCCTCCACCTCCTGTGGGCGGCTCACGGCGACCGATCGCCGTGCCAGTTCGTCCCCGCCGAGGGAACACAGGCCGAGGACCGCCAGCCGTACCCGGCCCGAACCCGCCAGGACCAGTTCGTCGCCGTCCCAGCACCCCACCAGCCAGGGACGGCCGGACGCGTGCGGCACCACATGACACCCACGCCCCCGAACCCGCCCGACGGCGTCACCCGCCGCCGCGCAGTCCGGCAGCGCCACCAGCCACGATCGGCCGCACCCGCGCATCCGGCCGCCCCCTTCCTGTTACGAACAGTCGGTCAGTCTCAGTCGTCGCCCTCGCGGAAGAAGAAGGTGCCTTCCGGGCGGTTGGGGTCGAGGTTGCCGAGAGTCGTGGCGGCGAACGCGCCGACCTCCGCCACCAGTGGCGGCTCGTACACCTTCACCGGCTCCGGCATGTCCTGCTTCATCTGATTCACCTCCTTTCCTGAGCAGTCGATGACGCCATTACAGCTAAAAGTAAGTGCCTGATGACTATCTGTTACTACCTGGGACGGAGAGCTTCGCATCACGCGGCCACCAGCTGAGCGTCACCGGTTCCGCATGTCACACTGCGTTATCGGCCAAGTTGGCCTGATTCCTGTAGGCGGGGAGCCAAGGGCCGCCGCGACGCCGTCCGGAGGTGTGGATCCCGGCGCCGGTCCGCTGTACGGACGGTCCGGGCGGTCGTCCTGGGGGTGCGGCGCGGACTTGTCGATGTCGGCCGAGGCTCTACGGCGCCGGGTGAGGTGGGGCCGAGCCCTTCCAGGCGGACCTCGCGCGGCTCGCCCCTGGGGCCGGGGTGTCGTCACGCCGCGGGCGGGCGAGCCGTGGATCACGGTTCTGGCGGCGGCCGTGGACGGTGCTACGCCGGGTTCTCTCCGTGCCCGGGGAAGGCGACGTCGCCGCCGGAGGGTGGTTGAGGCAGGGGCCAGGCCTTGTTCGGCCGCGCCCCTGCCCGGTCGGTTGTCAGGCGACGAAGACGCTGCTGCCGAACTCCTGGGTGGTGCGTCCGCCGGGCTGGACGACGGCGACGATCTGGCCCGTGCAGTTGGGACCGCTGTAGACGAGCGCGTACTCGTTGGTCTCGTTGCGCAGGATCAGCGGCCTCAGGCGCGCGTCGACGCAGCCGGACGGGTTCTCGACCACCTGGCCTCCGCCGAACACGAGCCGCCCGTGCGCGGCCATGGCGGTGGTGGGCAGCAGGGTCAGTGCCGCCGCACCGAGGGCGGCGAGAAGGTGGACGCTACGTCGCATGATGGGGCTCCCCTGTTCGGGCCGAGGCGGTGTTTCCGCCGTAGGACATTCCGATCATGCACTCTGTGTAGTCGTTCGGCCACAAAGATGAAGGCGTGTCTTCGGTGGCGGGTGGATCCGACGGGGTTGTCCGTCGGAGCCGCCAGGGGTCCGGGTGCGCCGGGCCGGAGGGCGCTTCGAGAGAAGCCCGGGTGGTCTCTCCGGCGACCTTGTGGCGGCCGTGTCGAGACGGTCTTTCGGTGGCCGTCCGCGAGCCGCCGGAACAGGGGGACGTAGGAGTTCGGCGGGATTTCCGTTGAGTGTTGGTTTCTGTTCGTCTCCGGTTTGTCCGAGGGCTTCTACACCGTTTACCGACAGGGGCGGTCCTGGGAGAAATAGGAACGATTGATTTATCCCGTGCCTCTTGGAAAAAGCCTGCGAGGTCGAAACGTGCCACGTGCGTGCCGAAGGCGATCCGCCGTACCGCTCTTCGCCTCGAAGACGCACGAAGACGTGGTGGCCGGTTCGCCTCCGGCACGCGAACGGCTGAACGCCGTGAACCGTCGGCACGGACCGCTCGGGTGACGCGCCGCCGTACTCAGGGAGTACGGATCTTCCCGAGGCTCGCCCGTGCCACCCGGGTGATCCGATGCCTGACCCCCAGAACCCGCTCGCAGTCCGCCAGGGTCCGTTCGTACAGCTCGACGGCCTGCCTGATCCGCCCGGTCGTCTGGTAGGAGTTCGCGAGGTTCAGCCGGGAGATCAGGGTGTCGAGGTGGTCGGGGCCGAAGCCCTGTTCGCAGCCTGCCACCGCTCGTTCGTACAGTTCGACGGCCTCCGGCCGTTCGTTCGCCTGGTAGGCGTGCGCGAGGTTCTGGCGGGCGTTGTTGGTGGCGAGATGGTCGGTGCCGAGGGCGCGTTCGCAGGCGATCAACGCCTGTTCGCACAGGCCGACGTCCCCTTCGATCTTTCCGGCCACCCGGTAGACGTTTATGAGGCTGTTGCGCACGGTCAGGGTGATGAGATGGTCGGAACCCAGCACGCGTTCACAGTCGGGCAGCAGGTTCTCGCCCACGCGCATGGCCGGTTTCACCTTCCTCATCAGGATGAAGGACCGCATGACGTCCGCACGGCCGGCCAGGGTGTCGGGATGGGTGGAGCCCAGAGCCGCCGCCTGCCGGCGCTCCACATGTACGTAGTGGCTCAGGGCCGGTCTCATCCATCGCAACGCTTCATAGGCGCTCGCGAGGCCGCGGCAGGTGGCCAGGGTGTCGGGGTGGTCGAAGCCCAGTGTCTTCCTGCGCCGGGCCAGCGTCCGCTTGTAGAGGGCGACGGCCTCTCTCATTCTCCCCGTCAGCTGGTAGGCCTGGGCGAGACCGTGGCGACTGGCCAGGGTGATGGGGTGGTCGGGGCCGAAGGCCCGCTCGCAGCCGGCCATCATCTGTTCGCACAGGGCGACGGTCTTGTCCACCTCGCCTTTCGCCCAGTAGGCGTCCACGAGGTCACGACGGATGGCCAGGGTGGCGGGGTGGTCGTTGCCGAAGGCCTGCTCGCAGCCGGCCAGCGCCTTTTCGTTCGTGGCAAGGGCCTTGTCCTGCTCACCTGTCGCCTGGTACGCCTCGGCGAGGTTCTTGAGGCTGGTCACGGTGGTGAAGTGGTCGGTGCCGAGGGCACGTTCGCAGTCGGCCACCAGTCGTTCGTGCAGGGTGATGGCCTTGTGCGTCTCACCCCCCGTCCGGTACGACTCGGCGAGGTTGTGCCGACTGGCCAGGGTGTCGGGATGATCGGCGCCGAGGACCCGCTCCCGGTCGGCCACCAGCTGTTCGGACAGAGCGATGCTCTTGACCGCCTCGCCTGCCGCCCAGTGGGCGCTCGCGAGGTTGTGGCGGCTGTCCAGGGTGTCGGGATGATCGGCACCGAGAACCCGCTCCCGGTCGGCCACCACCTGTTCGTAGAGGGTGATGGCCTTGTCCGCCTGCCCCGCCGTCCGGTGGGCCTCGGCGAGGTCGTGGCGGCAGGTCAGGGTGTCCGGATGGTCGGGGCCCAGGGTGCGTTCGAGGTCGGCCAGCGCTCGCCGACACAGTGCGACGGACGACCGTGCCCCGTTCATAACCACTCGACGGTCACGTCACGGGTGGCCCACGCCACCGCCGCCGACAAAGGCCCTTCGCGCCATGAACCATGCTGAATCGTCATGGCTCCATTTTGGAGGTGGAAATCGTTTGCCGTGGGCGGTGGGATCGGAAATCTCGTGGACGTTCGCACGCCCCCGCGTTTCGCCACATGAGTGAGGACGTCAAGAACGGAGGGCCGGAGGTTCCACCCGTTTGTCAATATCTCTATTTCATGCTTAATGTCGCCCGTATTACGCGCCGGGCCATTTCCCGATTTCCATGGAGAGACCGGGAAGGTGGCCCCGGACGGCCCGGGAGACGGCCCCGCGGACAGGTGGTGCCCCGTTCGCCGACGTCCGCTTCCACGCCACGCGGTGTGACCGGGAGTGCCGGCGCCGGACGGCCACCCGCTCTCGCCGACCTGAATCGTGTCGTCGCGTCGAGGGCGGATCGCCCGGTCGCGGATCGCGGAGCGTTCGCACGTCCGGGCGGGGCGTTGGAGTGCCGTGGCCGTTCTACGCCAGGCGGGTGCAGGTGACCGAGCCGAGAATGAAGCTGGGGCCGCTGTTCATGGTGATGTGCAGGGCGTTGACGGTGAGGGTGCCGTCCGAGGCCCTGACCTGCTGTTCGTTGACGACGGCGGAGCCCCCGTCGAAGGTTATGCGTTCGGGCGCCGGTATGACGCCTTCGCCCGCCACGCTGTTCCCGAAATGGTTTCTCCCCATGCGGACCTCGGACCTGATGCCGGTTCCGGTGGAGGCGCAGGAGGCGCTGAGGTTCTCGACCTCGATGGTTCTGCCGAACGCCAGGATGCCTTTGACCTGGGCGTCGGCCCACAGGGAAGTGCTCTGGCGCTGCGCGGCGACGTGGAACTCCTGGGCGCTGAGGATCTGCATGTAGGGCTTGCCGAGGACCCAGGGCCCGCCCCTGGCGGAGGTGGGCCCGGCGGCGGAGTCGGCGTGGGGCAGCGGGCCCGCGGAAAGCGCTCCCTGGGCCCAGACCCCGTAGGCCGTCGCCTTGATGACGGCGGCCGAGGACGGAGCGGCCGGGAGCACCGCCGTGAGCAGCCCCACGGCCAGCAAGCCGATCGCGCCGATGTGTCGTCGAGCAGGCACCTTGAGCTCCTTCGCGGTCGTACGTCGAGGGTTTTGCGGGCGACTCCCTACGAGGGCCACCCTCTCGGACCTTAACGTTACGTAGTCGCGTATATCCATGGAGTTCGGAATTCTCGCCGTCGACGACGCCGGACTCCCGGGACCGCCGCCCGACCTGAAGCCGGGGGCGGCCCCGGTGAGGGTCGTCGGTGGTCAGGGCCGTGGTGCGTGGTTCCGGGTCACCGCAGGGCGGTGACCGGTTCGTCGCCGTCGGCCTCCTGGAAGAAGGCGCCGTCCGTGCCGACCGCGTCGCGGCGCACCACCTCGGCGGGGTCCGCGCGGGAGCGCCGTACGGCCATGCGCCGCGTCGAACTCGGCGCCGAAGTCCTGGGGTGGGGCCCCTCCCTGCGGCCGGGCTCATGTTCGACATGGAACACTCACCGTGACTTAATGATTGCGCTCAGTGTTTCCCCTGTTCTGTGAAGAGGAGATCCATGCGTCTGCACTCTGCCGTGGCTGCCGCCGCCGGCGCCCTCATCCTGGTTCTGGCGGTTCCCGGCTCCGCGTCGGCCGCCGTGGGCCAGTTCCGTTACTCCTACAAGACCGCCGACGGGTACGACGCCGTCGGCTTCATCAACAACCCCGAGAGCGGGAGGTGCATCGACATCCGGGGGGCGGGCTCTGACGGCACGTCGGCCTCCTACGCGCCGAAGAACCTGACCGACTCGACGGCCACGGTCTTCCTTGAGGCCGGCTGTACGGGGGATGCCTTCTACAGCCTGCGCCCCGGCGCGGGCGCTTCGGAACGCCTGCTGGTGCGCTCCGTCGTCTTCTCCTGAAACGCGGCTTCGGGCGCCGTGCTCCGCGGCCTGCGGAGTACGGCGCCGCACCCACCACATGAGGACGCTCGGCCGGGTGGGCGGCAGGAGGTCCCCCGTTGTGGGCGCGGCCTCTCGACGAACCGGACCCTGGCCCCGCCGGATCCTCGCGCACACCGACCGGCATGAGCCTACGGCCCGCACCTCGTCTGTGACCTTCGGGTCGTCCCCGGGTTTTCAGGTGTGGCCGGCGCGTCCGGGGAGCCTTGGGCGGTGGTGGAAGCGTTGCGATATACCCCTAGGGGGTATATCGTCTGTGACGGCAAAGGAAGTACGAAAGACCTGGAGTTCCCATGGCCGAGCAGCACCACGACCACAGCCGGCACGGCATGTCCGGGCAGGCGGGGCACGAGCACGCGGGCCACCACGACCACGACCAGCACGCGCACGCCGGCCACGGCAAGGTCACCTGGCGGATGGCGGCCTCGGCGACCCTGCACTGCCTGACCGGATGCGCCATCGGTGAGGTGCTCGGGCTGGTGATCGCCACCGCGCTGGGCTGGCACACGTTCCCGTCCATCGTGCTGGCCGTCGTGCTGGCCTTCTTCTTCGGCTACCTGCTCACCCTCATCCCGCTTCGCCGGGCCGGGGTGGGTTGGAAGGAGGCGATCACCCTGGCTCTGGCGGCCGACACGGTGTCGATCATCGTGATGGAGATCGTGGACAACGGCGTGATGCTCGTCATCCCCGGCGCCATGGACGCCGGGCTCACCACGGGGCTGTTCTGGGGCGCGCTGGCGGTCGCCCTGCTGGTGGCGTTCCTGGTGACCACGCCGATCAACAAGTGGATCATCGGCAAGGGGCGGGGGCACGCGGTCGTCCACGCCTACCACCACTGACGGGCCCGCCTGCGGTCACGACCGCCGCAGGCCCGCCACGTCCGTCGCGACAGGGTGGGACGGCCCGCGCGTCAGCCGTACCGGTGGACCGTGGTCGGCGCGTTCGTGGCGAAACCCCTCGTCATCAACCACACGGCGAAGACGAGGCTCTGCAGGCCCAGCGGCGCGTTCATGGTCAGGTAGAGCGGCGTGGCCACGTCGGTCAGGCGAAGCAGTATCAGGAAGCTCGCCGACATGGCCGCGCCGATTCCCAGGAATCCCCATCCGGACAGCCACCGGGGGACGGATCCCGACCGCCACAGAACGCGGAACAGCAGGAGATCTCCGAGGCTCAACGCGATGATCAACGCGACGTGGTTGACCAGGTCGCGTGCCGTCCGCAGCAGCTCGCCCAAGACCTCAAGGTGGGACGCGTCCGAAGCGCCGGCTTCGGCGAACTCATGGCCCAGGACGAGGAACAGGGGCAGGGTGATCACGCCGATGAAGTGGAATGTCGCCGCGATCAGCCTGAACCCGAGGAAACCCAGGCTGAGCGCCTCGTTCTCCGCCCGCAACGCCGGATAGACGCACAACGCGAACCCGACGTAGGCGGGGATCATGATGGACTGGGCGATCGCGCCGACGATGACCTGGCTCTCGTGCGCGGAAACGAGAGCGAGACGGCGTGGCTCATCAAGAGCGGGAACGATGCTCAGCACACCGGCGATCATGCTGACGACGATCAATGTGCCCGCGATCGCGGCTGCCCGCCTGTTCGTATGCATGATGGTCGTCCTGTGATCCCGATGGTGGCGGAGTGGTCGGCGCCGGATCGGCGGGGTTCGGGCTCTCTGAGGGTGCAAGACTGACGCGCAGGTCGAGGACCGCCGGGATCAGCCTGTGAGCAGGTCCATGCGGAGGAACTCGGTGATGCGGAGCGGCTTCGGTGGGCGTGCCACCTCATCGGGGAGGGCCTGGAACGCCTCGTCCTTCCCGACGAGGCGTGGGGCGGTGAGTTCCACCTCTCTCCCGTCGACCCGGAGCCGCGCGTTTCCGGCGGCCAGGACGTTCCGCACCCAGTCGGAGCGTGATCCGTACACCAGAACGAACAGGTAACCGCCGTCGACGGGATGCGCGTCCATCGGCGTGCGGTACGTGGCACCGGAAACGCGGCCGACGTGGATCAGCACCGGCCATCTACCGCCGGCTATCGCGCGGGGGTTGAACACCTTCTTGTTCACGTGTCCCCACCACCTCGGCATCGGCATGGAGATCTCCTTCTCTCGCCCTGGCGGGCGCGTCACAGGTCCGAATCCTGGCCGACGCGAACCCGAAGAGCCTTACGGTAGTAAGGCTGCTTACAGGTGTAAGGTTGGCTTACGCTCGTAAGGCTGTCAACCCGTCCGGACTCCGGAGCCGTCGTGCCACCATCGCAACCGCTCAACAGAGGCCTCGTGCTGGAGGCCGCGATCCGGGTCGCGGATCGCGGCGGCGTGGAGGCGATCACGATGCGTCGGGTGGCGCAGGAGCTGGGCGTGGAGGCGATGTCGCTCTACCACCACGTGCCGAACAAAGACGCGATCCTCGACGGCGTGGTCGACATGGTGTTCGGGGCGATCGAGCTACCCGGCGCCGAAGGCGACGACTGGCGTGAGGCGATCCGTGCGCGTTCCTTCTCCGCACGGGTGATCCTGTCCCGGCACAGCTGGGCTCTCGGCCTCATGGACTCCCGGCGCGATCCGGGACCGGCGACGCTGCGTCACCACGACGCCGTCCTGGGCGTCCTGCGGGAGGCGGGGTTCACGCTGCCGATGGCGGCGCACGCCGTCTCGCTCATCGACAGCTACGTCTCCGGATTCGTCCTGCAGGAGGCGAACCTGCCGGTGGGGACGCCGGACGACGTCGAGGAGGTGGCGGGCGGCATCCTCCGGCGTCTGCCTGCGGAGGAGTTGCCGTATCTCACCGAGATGATCCGTGACCACGCCCTGCAGCCGGGCTACGACTACACCAGTGAGTTCGGCTACGGCCTGGACCTGATCCTGGACGCGCTCGAAGCTCGCCGCAGGGGGTTCGTGTGACGGCAGCCGCCGTCCGCGCGGCTCGGCCGGTTCCCTCGCAGGTCTGCTGATCGATTGAGGCCAAGACGGCGCGGTCAGCAGGAGACGGTCACCGGATCGGAGACCGCCACGTTGCAGCCGCTGTTGCCGCTCCCCGAGACCGGTCCCAGGCTCATGACCGGCTTGGTGGCGTACCTCCCGCTGACGCGCTTCGCGACGACGGCCTGCGTGATGATCCGGCTTGGCCCTTCGATGATTCCGACGGTGTCCGGCTCCGTGGACTGCGAATCATCCCCAACCGCCGTGGGCGGTGACCTCCAGGAGGTCGCCGTCGCCGCCGGACTCAACAGCCGCCCACGCGAGACGCTCGGCTGGGAAACCCCAGCCGAGCGTCTCGCCAGGCTTCCGGCCGAAGCCGGTTGATCACCCTGTGTCGCAACGACCCCTGCGATTCACCGTACGGCGGGAGCCTTCGTCATGTCCGCGACCTGGCCGTAGAGCCTGGGGGCGGCCCCACGGCGGGGGAGAAGCCGGTTGTCCGTTCACCACGGCGGCTTTTCGGAGGGTCCTGGCTCAGCCGGGCACGACCACCTCAAGAACCTTGTTCTTGACCAGCTCGGTCAGCAGTTCCCGCACGTCGTCGCGAACCTCATCCGGCTGGGCGTCGTAGTGGTTCGCGACCTCGGCGGATATCTCCTCCACGGTGCGGCTGCCGTTGACCTTACGGAAGATGAAGGCCGCGGTGTCGCTCAGTTCGAAGACGTCCCCCACTCCCGCCACCCGAAGGTTGCCCTGGAACTTGCGGATCCGGATGTCCACGGTCTGACCGACCACCGTGTTCGGCCCGAGCACGAGATCCATCACCCCACCTCGATCTCTGCGGTCAGGTCCTTGCAGAGCTCGTACACCTTCTTGATCCACTCCCCGGGATTCGCCGGGTCGAGGTCGCGCATGGTCTCGATGGCCCAGTACTGGTCGAAGGGCAGCGCCTCAGGATCAGCCGCCCGATATCGGCGCGCACGCCATTTCACCAGGGATCCGTACTGGTCATGGCTGGCCAGGAGCGCGTCGACGAGGTAGTCGAATGCCGCCTTCATTGACAGGACACCGCTCTCGGTGTCCGAAACCGCGAGCTGTCCCAGAGCCGCGTTCGCGAAGGAGTCGCTTTTCGCGAGGTTGTAACGCACCAGGAAGGCACGCAGCGCCGAGGTTTTGATCTGCTCCCGCCGTGTGGCCACCCACTCGTCGCCGCTCAGCGGGATGCAGGAAAGCAGGCGGTCCAGAAAGAGCTGTTCGACCTCCACCAGCGGAGGCCCGGCCTTCTGCTCCTCGAAGGCCTTCCAGGAGATCTTGTCCATGAGCTCGTCGACCTGGGAGTCGAGCCAGTATTTGACCTCCCAACGGTTCCCCTCGTGCCGCAGCGCCGTGACGGACAGATGTCCGGGCGCCAGCGGAACGTCCGCCGTCAACAACTCCTCGTGCACCAGGGACTCCGTGGACACGATGGCGAAGTCGAGGTCGCTGTACTGGTGGCTCCAACCCTGGGCCGTCGAGCCGACGATCATTGTCGTCAGCTCGGTCGCGGGCAGGAGCCCCTCGCTCGCCAGGGCGTCGCGACACTGAGAGAACCGGTCCTCATCCATGAAACTCTCCCTCCATAACCGGGGCCTTCTCCGACGGCGACGCCGTGGTCGAAACCAAGAGACCGGCGTTGAACGCCTCGGTGAGCAACGGCATCACGTCAGAAAGCTCGACCTGTGCCTGCGCGAGCAGGGCTTCGACCCGGCGGTCGCCGTCGATCGCGGACAGGAACCGGTACCACGCGGGCTCCTCGGCCGCGTCCACGACGAACTCGAGCTGACCGCCGACAGCCAGGTACAGGATCGATGAATTGATTTCCCGCACCGCGGCCACATCGTCGGAGAACGCCAGCACGTGGTTCGGGTCGAGGCTCGGGTAGTACCCGACACGGTCCCCGATCCCGCGCTGCTGTGTCTCCCAGTCCACGACGTCCAGCGAGACCGGCAGGTCACCGCGCGGCGTGTCCAGGGGCGCGGGAGGAAGAGACTGGGTCATCTGGTCCAACAAGCCCAGGTTCACCAGGCGCATGACGATCTCGACGTCCGCCGGATTCGGTGCCGTGCGCAGCCGCGACAGCATGTTCCGGAGGGCGTCGGCGCGGAGATAGTCGCGGCCGCCCTTCGAGGACAGAGCCTCCTCAAGCAGACCGCCGTTGTCCTGGCTCAGGAGCGCGACCATGGAGCGATGAGTGAAGCCTTCGCCGGGGCCGTAGTAGAACGGCACCTTCGGGCGACGGGCGATGTCGTCCGGCAGAACGCCCGAGACCGCCCGGCGCAGGATCTCCTTGTCCCACAGAAGTGTGGCGCGCTGGTGTCTCGGGATGCTCGCCAGCAGCTCGATGAGGCGGTGGTCCAGGAAGGGCACCCTGGCCTCGACCCCGTTGCCGGCCGCGGTGCGGTCCTCGTGCCAGCAGTTGTACTGCTGGATGCTCCTGTGCTTCCAGGCCACATAGGCCCCGTACGGATCGGCGAGGGCCTCGGCCGCGGCGCTCGGGATGGCGGCGTCCGAGACCAGCGGCTCGTCGTAGGCCTCAAGCCACGGACTTCTCGTCGGCGCGTGCAGCAGGGCGGCGGACCGGGCCATCCGGTGCATGCCGGCTTCGAAGCCCTGCCAGGTACCGTCGTTGGACAGCACGCTGGAGTAGCCGCCGTTGTACTCGTCGCTCGCCTGCCCGAGGAGCATCCCCCGCAGCTGCGGCCGTACCGACTTCGCGAAGCGATGCAGCTGGAACTTGTAGTGCTGTTCGGCTCCGCACAGGGGAGTCTCCAGAAGCCAGAGAAGATCCTTCCATTCGGCGGGATCGGGCATCCGGCTGGAGTCGAGGACGACCTGGTGGTTGCGCAGGCCGAGCCCCTTGGCGGTGCGGTGGCCGTACTCGGCGTCGCCGTTCGCGAAGGTGCTGGCGTTGACGACGGTGAAGGTGTGGATGTCCGGAGAGCCGCCGGCGGCGAAGGCGGCGACCGCGGCCGAGTCCACGCCGCCGCTGAGGAAGAGACCGAGTTCGGCGTCCGCGTTGGCGCAGTCGCGCACGGACTCCGCGAGCAGCTCGCGGTAGGCGGTGACGAACTCCTCGTCGGAGAGCGACGCCTGCCCGTCGAAGTCGGGCAGCTTCCAGTAGTCGTGCCGCGTGGTGGATCCCGACGTCAGGTCAATGGTGACGATCGCCCCCGCAGGCACCATCTCGACACCTCTGAACCAGGATGTCGCAGGCTCCTGGGACAGGTACGGCGCGACGGTCAGCGTCTGTTCGCCGAGCGCGACGTCCCAGTCGACGGCTCTTGGGCACTCGGGGTGTTGGAAGAGCGCCTTGATCTCGGAGCCGAAGACCACCTGGTCGCCCACTCGCGCGTAGTAGAGAGGCTTGATGCCGAATCTGTCTCGCGCCAGCACGAGAGTCCGGCGCTTGCGGTCCCACAGCGCGATGGCGAACATACCCGCGACGTGATCCAGAAAGTGGCGCCCCTCCCGGGCGTAAAGGTGGGCCAGGACCTCGCAGTCGGATTTGGTCCGCAGCGCCACGTCGGGGATCCGGGATTTTTCCAGGTCGCGATGGTTGTACACCTCGCCGTTCGCGATCAGGACTACGGAACCGTCGTCGCTGAGAAGCGGTTGCGCTCCGTTGTCCGGACCCACCAGGGCCAGGCGGCGGAAGGCCAGACCGACCGGCCCGTCCACCATGGTCTCCTCACCGTCGGGTCCCCGATGACCGACGGCGTGGGCCATACGCGCCAGCACGCCTGCGGACGTCGGCGGCAGTGGGCCACCCCCAAGCTGCACTATTCCGGCCAATCCACACAAGGCCCATCAACCTCGTTCCACTCCGTCGGTCGGTTACTCGTGGAGCGATGGGCCGCGGCCGCGAGAGCCGCGGCCCATCAGTTCTCTCAGACGGTCATGCCGAGAACGGCGCAGCGCTCGACCTTCGTGGTCGTCGGCTTGGTGTACTTCTTCATGGTTCCACCTCCTTTCCTGGAAAGGGTGACCCCGAACGGTTGCGCCCGGGGGGCCTGTGAATTCCGCACCGGCGGGCCAATTGGTTCCCCGGCCGGGTGAGTGAGGCGAGGCGAAGAATGACGCTCCTTCTGCGGCGACGCGTCGGAGTCAGTTCGGAGTGGCCGGCTTCCCTTCGTGGAGTTCGTCGAGATCCGTGTCCGGTGAACTGCTTTTTATGGACGCCCTGCGGGCGAAGGGATAGAAGCCGCTGCCGGCCAGGAAGAAGACAAGGGCGAAGACCAGCCATCCGCCCAGGTGGAAGGGCAGAATGACAGAGGTCACCGCGAGGGGGCCGAGCAGCCCGCCCGCCGCGATTCCGCTGTTGAAGACGCCCTGGTAAGAACCCGGGGTCGAAGGGTCCGCGAGGTCATAACTCAGGCTCCAGCCGCCCGCGGAGGACAGGATTTCGCCCAGCGTCAGTGTCGCCGTGCCGACCAGCACCAGCGCGGTGGCCATCAGCGGGCCGAAGAACGCCGCGGAACCGAGCGCGGCGCAGGAGACGGCGAAGGCCACCGCGGAACGAAAACAGGCGGTGGCGGCCCGGCGCGGATCGTCCAAACCTCGACTGAGGCGTACCTGGAGAAGAATGACCATAACGGTGTTGAGAATCAGACAGCCCGAAATGATGACGGCAGGCGCACTCGTGTTCGTCGTCACCCACAGGGGCAGACCGACTTCCAGGATGGCTATGTGTAGCGCGAGTATCGCACTGAGTAACGTTATCCCGAGGAACGGCGTGTTTCTGAACGGGTTGGCGCCGGTGCGCCGGACACCCGTCGACGCCGGCTCGCGGTGGCCGGTGATCCGGCGATGCCCGATCCTGCGGATCAGCACGGCGGTGACGAGGAAGGTCACCGCGTTGACGATCACGATGAGACGGTAGGCCATCGGGGTGTCGGCCACCAGCGCGATGGCCGCCAGCGCGGCTCCCAAACCCGTCCCGGCATTGCCGACGGCGCGCACGTAGGCACGGCCACGCAGGCGTTCCTCCGGCGGAAAGGCCTCGAAGACGAGAGCGTTGCGCACCGAGATCGCGCCACGGTCCAGGAAGGTCACGACGGCGACGGCCACGAGGAAGGCGGGAAAGGTGTCCGCGAGCAGGTAGGCGAGCACACCGACGCTCTCCAGCACGAGCAGGGCGGTGAGGACCCTGACCAGGCCGAATCGATCGGCGAAGACTCCCATGGGGTAGCCGACGGCGATGCCGCAGAGGCCGCCGAGGGTGAGCCCGATACCGAGCTGCTGCGGAGAGATTCCCTGGACACGGGTGAAAAAGAGGACGCTGGTCGTGACAAAAAGACCGTTGCCGACCGTATTTATGAAGGTGGCGGTTGAAAGCAGGACCAGGGGCCGGGATCTGAGATGCGCAAGGTTTCCTCGTGAGGTCTGACCTTTGCGTATACGCATGCCAAACATGCTCCTTCCCCGTGCCCGCCCCCACTACACCGCAAAATTTGACAACATGATGCTTCTGTTGTCAATCATCGGCCGATGCCAATGTGCTGCCTTGTTGAAAGCGAATTGCGGATTTGGTTCCCGTCCTGCCCTGCAAGTGCGCCGCCCCATTGGCCGGTACCGAATCATCGGCACGGCGGCGTGACCCCAAAGCGGCCAAACGTGGGAGCGAACGAAAACCCGATTCGGTCCGTACCGTTTTGAGCAGCAATCCATGTGCGACCGTTCAGGCCGACGCGCTGCGCATATCGTACGACGGTCACAGAATCGTAGCAATAGGCAACACCCGGCGCGGGCGTCTCTCGAACCCGGCGTTTCCGCAGCTATTGGCGCTTGCGACGGCGCGTCAATTCGTCCGGCGCGCCGGTGCGTCATCACCCCGGCCCGGATGTGACGTCTATCACACTTAATGTGTCGGCGCAGGTGGTGGCCTCAGTGTCGGCGATGTCCCGTACAGGCAGGTAGCGCGCGTCGCCGTGCTTCGATGTATATTCGGCCCCGAGTTTGCCGTACGTTAATACTTCGGCAGTATGCCGATTCCATCGTCGGGTGTCTCGGCGTTTGTGCAGATGGCGCCCAATTCCGTACCAGGTACGGGCGATCGGCCACCGTACACCGTGCCGTCCCGCCTATTGAACGCCTCAGCGGCCATGCCGGACCGAGAACCCTCCGAGGAGCATTCCGACGACATGGATCTCACCAAAGAGTTCGATCGGCACGATCACGGGTGCCGCCGGCTGCCCGGCACGGCAGGCGTCGGGGGGTGGCGGTGAACACCGACCGCGTGCTGGCGGAGGCACGGACAGTCGCCGAGTACCACAGCAAGTTCCGAAACTGGGATGCCCGGGCCAGCGTTCGCACCAAGCCGCGCCACGTCCTCGACGAGCCGCAGGCGTCGCAACTCTACTTCCCGCCGGAACTGCATCCGGTGGTGGACCACCGTCTCGTCGCGGACCGCGGCCCTGAGGTACGTCACCGTCTGCTGGTTCACCGCCTGTACGGCTATCTACGTTTCACCACCGAACTTGAGACGGTCACCGTTCTCCCGGTGGCCGCCGAACTCGGCATGAGCCGCAGCGGCCTGCACCTACCGCCCGCCATGCGGCGCGACGCGTTCAAGATAGTCACCGACGAGGCCTGGCACGCGCAGTTCTCCGACGACCTGCTGGACCAGGTCGAGCAGGCCACGGGCCTGGCGGCCACCCTGCCGCGGCGACCGCGGTTCCTCCACTCGCTCAAGGTCGTTCATGACGGCCTGGACCCCTGCCTCGGGGGTCTGGCGAACCTGCTGTTCGCCGTGGTGAGCGAGACGCTGATCTCCTCGATCCTCACCGATCTGCCGCACGATCAGCGCCTGCCTCCCGCGGTACGCGGTACGGTCGCCGACCACGCCGAGGACGAGGGCAGACATCACGCCTACTTTCGCAGCCTCCTGCGCCACTTCTGGGGCGCGCTGGATCGCGCCGAACAGCGCGCGATCGGCCCGGTGGTACCCGAGTTGATTCACGCCTTCCTCCAGCCGGACCTTCCCGCGGTCGCCCTCTCCCTCGTCGAGGAGGGGTTCACTCCGGCCGAGACCGAGCAGATACTGCGCGAGGCGTACCCACCGGAGCGGGTTCGCGCGAGCATCCGCGAGTCGTCCACCGCCTGTGTGCGGTACTTCGCCGAGGTGGGATGCCTCGACGATCCCCGCACCAGGGAGAGCTTCGTCCGAGCGGACCTTCTCGGCGGCTGATGAGCGCGGACATCGACTGGTGAGTCGGAAGGGAGCCCGTTGACAGTGGACGTACCGCCTCTCGGTCACGCCGCCGTTCCCAGGCGGAAACTGGAGACCCGGATCCGCAAGTACCGCGGGCGGCTCTATGTCGCCAGCGCCGACCAGGCCTTCGAACTGGATCACGTCGCCGAGTACATCTTCTGGGAGATCGACGGCAAACGAACCGTTCGCGAGATCGGGGAACGCGTCGCGGCCACCTACGGCCTGCCGCTGGAGCAGGCCCTCGCCGACACCGCCGCGATGCTCGCCCACCTTGCCGCCAACGAGGTCCTGACCGCCCAGACGGTCGGCGGCCACGAGCCGGAACGTGTGAGCGCCGATGGCTGACCCCGCGGACGAGGAGAGCTTCGCATGGCTGGCGCCGATGGTCCTGTGGCCGTACGCCGAACCGTTGCTGCCTCCCGCCGGGGTTCGACCGCAGGGCGGCGGCATGCAACGCATCGACCAGCGGACCGTGTTCGCCGCGGTGCAGTTCGTGCTGAACACCGGCATCGCATGGCGTGCCTTGCCGCGCCTGTTCGGCGTCTCCTGGCAGAACTGTCATCGCCGTTTCGTGCAGTGGACGGACGACGGCCTCTGGCCGCGACTGGAGGAGGCCGTCGCCGAGAACGGACCGGAGCACGCCCAGGACTGGGCGCGGATCGTGAGCGAGCAGGTTCGGGGAAGACTCCGCGAGCGGCGTGGCGTCTCGGCCGCACCCGACGTCTGGGTTCGCGAGGAGCATGGCGAAACCGGTGCCCGGCCCACGGTCCGGCGGGTGCACAGGGCGCTCGCACAGCGGCTTTTCTGGCCGCACGACTGATCGTCACTATCCCGGAAAAAGGACCCGCAGAATCACCGCGATAAACGCCTTCCGGCCGCTGAAACGGCAGTTCCCGCATGGTTTTACGGCACTGTGTACGGCATCCCAGCCAACTGAAACATGCTTTCTTCCAACTGAGACACGGTGAATGTCGATCGCCGTTGACCACGCCACAGCAGCCGTGGTTAATCTGTTCAGGCGGGAATTCGGTCCCGCCGGAAGAAAAGGAGTGGTCAGATGCGTGAAGCCGTCTCCACCGCTGTGCAGTCCACCAATTTCGACCTGAAGCACGAGCTCGTCGAGCTCATTCCCTCGGGTTCGGTGGCCGGCCACCTCGCGATGAGCATCGGCGACCTGGAGGCGATGCGGACCCAGCGCGCCTTCGTCCCGGCGTCGAAGAACGGCCTTGAGGTGATCTGCGGCGCCTCGTGCGAGACCGGTGCTCAGTGACACCCCGGTGGGCCGTCCCCCCGGGGTGGCCCACCTCTTCCCTCTCCCGATTGGACTGGTGGACAGATGACCTCGCCCTTCGCCGGATCTCCAATGGTCTCCGTTGTCACGTCGCACGGCCGCCAAACCCTCGCCGGTGATCCGGGCGAACGGCTGATCGACATCCTGGACCGCAACAACGTCCCGTGGTCGGCGATCTCCGCCTATGTTCTGCCGAGGACCGGAGGTCCCCTGCGGCTCACGTCGTCGCTCGACCGCACGTTGGCGGAGTTCTCCGACGCGGCCGAGATCCTGCTCTACTTTAACCGCAACGTGAACCCGTTCAAGTTCTCGCTGGCCGACTTCCACGTCATCGACAGCGCCGATCCCGGCCAGGAGACCACCGAATACTTCTACCAGCGGCTTGACAACCAGACCGGCACGGCCGAGGCCTTCCTCAAGAAGATGACCTCCGACGAGTGCAAGACGGTCATCGCCGACCGGGTCGGTGACACCATCCGTACGCATCTGCCGCAGGGCGCGCGCCTGGTGGTCGGGGTCAGCGGGGGCGGCGACAGCAACGCCCTGCTGTACGGGCTGAGCCGGCTGAGGGACCACGGCGTGCAGGTGCACCCGGTGATCCTCAAAGGCATCCCGGACTGGGACGCCGGGGTTCCGCGAGCCCAGGAGCTGTGCGAGACGTACGGACTCGACCTGCGGGTGATGACGGCCGAGGAGGTCAAGGCGCTGCTGGGCATTCCCGAGGACGGCCTGCCGCTGATCGACCGGTTCGAGAAGGAGTTCCAGGGCGACGACTTCGAGTTCATGGGCACCCTGCTGATCCGGCTCGCCCTCACGGCGTACGCGCGGCAGCTCGACACCGAGTACATCGTCACCGGGGTGAACCTTGAGGACATCGTCTGCGAGAACCTGTTCCGTGTCTCCAGCGGGATGAAGCCGGCCGGTTTCCCGGTCCGCCGGATCGGCGACGTCACCCTCGTCTACCCGTTGTGGCTGTGCCCGAAGAGAATAATCGACGGCTGTTTCCCGAAGTTCTCACTGGAGAACTATGACGCGCGTTATCCGTGCTTCTCCCTGGGCCGCAATCTCTACTACAGCGTCGTCTACAACCTGCAGTCGACTTTTCCCGGATACCTGGAGCAGCTCGCCCGGGGCATGTCAGAACTGAGCCTCAAGGACCCGGTGGAGTACGTTTATCGCGAGTCGCTCGGTTTTCACACCGAGCGGGAGGTGCCGTTCCCGCTGCTGCTCCGGTTCCAGAAAATGCTCTCCACCCGCGGCTGAGCCGTATCCCGACGTCGCCGCCCCGGCCGGAAACCGCAGGCCCGAATCGTGCACGTACGGAGGAGAACGGGGATGAACGTGCCTGAGCATCGGATCGCCGTCGTCGGCGCCGGACCCCTCGGTACGTACGCCATGGCACAGCTCGCCGCAGTGCTGTCGGAGGCGGAGCCTGCGGTACCGGTGCGCGTCTCGGTCTTCGAGCGCAGCGGCCGCTTCGGCGCCGGCGCGGTGCACAGCGACGAGCAGGCGCGGACGAGCTACCTGAACCGTTCCGTGGGACAGATCGGCTTCGCCGCGGACGAGTCGAGCGGCCCCGGCACCGCGCTGCTGCCCCGCGAGCTGCGGCCCACCTTCCACCAGTGGTGCCGGCGACGGTACGCGGAGACCGGTGATCCGGTCTTCGACGTTCGGCCGGACGACGTGCCCCGGCGATACGTTCACGGACTCGCGCTGCGCGACATGTTCGACCGCTACGTACGGCACCTGCGGAACGTCCCGGGCGTCACGGTCGACCTCCACCCGGTGGACGTCCTCGACGTCACGCCGCACGGTTCGGACGCCTACGTCATCCGTTGCGGCGGCTCCGTGTCCGTCGTCGCCGACCGGATCCTCTTCGTCACCGGCCATCAGGTGGACCGCGTCAACCCCTCGCCCGGCGTCGCGTCACCTCGGGTGGCCTACCCCTACCCGCTGGACGACCGTCTCAGCGAGCGGGTCGCGCCACCTGGGCGGCCGCTGGCCGTCTCCGGGCTCGGCCTGACCGCCGTCGACGTGATTCTCCATCTCACCGAGGGGCGGGGCGGGAGGTTCGTCGCCGAGAAGCCGGGCCTCACGGCGCCGTTGCGTTACCTGCGGTCAGGACGTGAGCCCTCGGTCGTCATCGGCTTCAGCCCGAGCGGGGTACCGGTCACCGGGCGGCCGGTGAACGACAAGATCAATGGGTGGGGGCCGGAGCACCGCGGCCGCTTCCTCACCGTGGAGGCGGTGCGCCGGCTGCGCGCCGCGGTCGCCGCGGGGCGACGTGCCGCACTGGATTTCGACCGTCACCTGATGCCGCTGGTCGCCCTGGAGACCGCGTACGTGTATCACGCGACGTTGCTCGGACCGGAGTTCGCCGAATGCCTCGCGACCGCCGTGACGCCCCTGGTGGATCGATACCTGAGCGGAACGGGCCCGTGGGGCGTCGCCGGAGTCGCGCACCTGCTCGGTCCGGTCGACCGGTGTTTCCAGGCCGCGGTCGACCTGCTCGACGGACGACCCCCCTGCGGTCCCTGTGTCCTGCCGTCACGGGCCGTGCTGACCGCGGCGTTCCACCGGGTGGTCCACGACGGCCTCGGCCGGGTGCCCCCCTCCGCCGACGGCTCCTCGCCGTGGCGCCATTCCGCCCGGCTGGCTGATCATCGCTTCGACCACCAGGCGCTCCTGGACCCCCTGCGAGCCGCCCCGTCCTCCGGCACCGGTTGGCACGAACAGGTACTGCGCTTCCTGCGCCGGGACATCCGCGACAGCGCGCAGGGCAACGTCCGCAACCCGGTCAAGGCCGCCTGCGACGGAGTGTGGCGTGACCTGCGCGTGGTGTTCAACGCCGTGGCCGACCGCGGTGGCCTGCGCCCGGCGGCGCATCAGGAGTTCCTGCGACGGCACATGCGCTACTACAACAGACTGTCCAACGGAGCCGGACTGGAGCCCATGCGCAAAATCCTGGCCCTGGCCGAGTGCGGCGTGCTCGACCTGTCCACCGGTCCCGAGCCGGTGGTGAGCGGCGTCCACGACGGCTGGCGGATCACCGGCGGGCGCACCGGTACGGCGCTGCACGCCGACCTGCTGGTCGACGCCTGGATTCCGCCGTTCGACCCGGACAACGACCCGTTGCCGCTCTACCGCAACCTCCTTCGCAGCGGACTGGTCCGGCAGTGGTGCGACGTGGGCGACGGCACCGAGGAGCGGTACGTCCCGGGCGCCCTCGATCTGGACCCCGGTTTCCACCCCGTCCGTGCGGACGGAACGGTGGACCCCCGGCTCACCTTCCTCGGCGCGCCGGCCGAAGGCCTGGAGCACTTCCAGCTGACCGCCGCACGGCCGTACGCCGACAGCGCCGTGCTCGCGAACGCGGCGCGCTGGGCCACCGAGGCGGTGGCCCCGGCCGTGGACCGCGACGCGTATCCGGCCGGCGTCGCATGACCGCGACGGTCGTCCGTTTCCGCGCCGAGCTGTCCGCCCTGCTCCGAAGCGAGCAGACCGGCTCGTCCCCTCGCGACGTCGTTGTGCTCGCCGTGGACGGGATGAGCCACGCCTACGCGTCGCACTGCTGGCCCACCGCACGGACGCGGCGGCACCGGTCGGTCTTCCCGACCACCTCGTCCGCCGGCTGGCTGAGCAGCATGACCGGCCTTGAGGTCGCCGACCACGGCGTACCGGGGGTGGTGTTCGCCGATCCGGAGCACTGCGACCGCCTCGTCAACGTCTTCACCCACACCGGTGCGGACCTGATCCGGCCCACTGCCACGATCTTCACGGACGCTCGAACGATCGGTTACCGCCCGGTGGCCGTCCTGGGCGACCTGCAGGCGTACCCGAGCACCTGGCGCGACCGCCTGCTGACCGGCGCCGATCCGGTCGACGGCCCTCGCTTCTTCAGCGAGGGCGCCGACGTCATGGACGAGCGTGAGCTGGTTCGCCGGCTGGACGAGGCCGTGCGTGCGGCGCGCGACGCCGGCTCACCCGGGGCGCCGACACTTGTCTGGTGCTACCTGGAGCTGGACCGGCACCTGCACCGGCACGGCTATGACCGGTACGCCGTCGAGGTCATGGTGGAGCTCGGCCGGTACGCCGAGCGGCTCGCCGAGAACGGCACGGTGGTGGTGGCCCACTCCGATCACGGTCTCACCCCGACCAGGCACGACCCGGAGCTGGACGGCCTGCTGCGGCACCTGTGCCGTACGCACGGCGCCATGCTGGCCGGGGCCGGCCGGACCCGCTGGTTCCACGCGTCCCCGGCGGCGTCGGACGTCCTGTACGAGGTCCTCCTCCGTGAACTTCCCACAGACGTACGGGTGGCCCGCCGCTCGGAGCTCTTCGCCGAGAGCCCCCTCATCACCGCCAGGGTCGGCGACGTGGTGATCCTGGCCGAGGGCGAACGGTTCATCACCGACCCGGGCTACCGCTGGGAGCACGGTTCTCGGACGGAAGCCGAACTCGACACCCCGTTCTCTCTGTGGGGCGCCTGATGACCTACGACGAGGTGCCAGAGATGCCGCAGGACGAGCGCCGCATGATTCTCGGCGCGTTCCTCTATCCCACCGGTTACCACGTGGCCGCCTGGCGCCACCCCGACGTCCCGTCCGACGCCGGCGTCAACCTGCGGCATTTCGTCGAGGTGGCCCAGACCGCCGAACGGGCGAAGTTCGACTTCCTCTTCCTGCCCGACGCGGCCGCCATGCGCGGCACCGATCTTGAGGCGCTGAGCCGTACCGCGATCCGTTACGTCGCCCAGTTCGAGCCGGTGTCCCTGATCAGCGCGATGGCGGCGGTGACCCACCGGATCGGGCTGACCGTCACCATGTCGTCGACCTACCAGGAGCCCTATTTCGTGGCCCGGGCCATCGCGTCGCTGGACCACCTCAGCGGCGGCCGGGCCGGCTGGAATCTCGTGACCTCGCAGAGCCCGTACGAGGCGTACAACTTCGGATACTCGGTGCAGCCGTCGCACGCGGAGCGGTACGAGCGCGCGCACGAGTTCGCCGACGTGGTACGCGGGCTGTGGGACAGCTGGGCCGACGACGCCTTCGTGCGCGACAAGGACAGCGGCCGGTTCTTCCGGCCCGACGCCATGACGACGCTGGACCACAAGGGGCCGCACTTCCAGGTCCGGGGCCCGCTCAACATCCCTCGCAGCCCGCAGGGCCGTCCCGTGCTTCTGCAGGCCGGTGCCTCCGAGCCCGGCCGGGAGCTGGCCGCCCGGACCGCCGAGGTGGTCTTCACCGCGCAACCGACGTTCGCCGACGCGCGGGCCTTCCGTGCCGACGTCCTCGGACGGCTGGCCCGCCACGGCCGCGAAAGCGCCGACGTGCGGGTGCTCTGCGGCGCGTTCGTGACGGTCGGCCGGACCCGCGCCGAGGCGGAGGACAAGGTCGCCGAGCTGCAGGACCTCATCCATCCGGCGGTCGGCCTGTCCCTGCTCGGCAGCGAGCTCGGCGGGGTCGACCTGTCCGGCTACCCCCTGGACGGCCCGCTGCCTCCGTTGCCCCCGTCGAACACGGCCAAGGGCCGGTTCACGCTCCTGACCGAGATGGCCCGCAGGGAGAAACTCACCATCCGCAGGCTCTACCAGCACGTGGCCGGCGGCCGTGGCCATTGGCACCTGACCGGAAGCGTCAGCGAGGTGGCCGACGAACTGCAGTACTGGTTCGAGGAGGGCGCCGCCGACGGGTTCTTCATCATGCCGCCGAAGCTGCCGGGCTCTCTCGACGACTTCGCCCTGCAGGTGGTCCCCGAACTGCGGCGGCGTGGCCTGTTCCGTACCGAGTACACCGGCCGTACGCTGCGCGAACACCTCGGGCTGCGGCGGCCCTTCCGGCAGAGCCCGGTGGGGGAGCGGTGACGTCCCCCCACCGGGCCCCTTCACCGAGCACCGTAAGGGGTGCCGATGGGAAAGGCGGTGCCCCAGTGGCGATCACGGACGGCGAAGGCGGCCTCGAAGCCGAGTTCGAGCTGCTCATGGCTCGGCATGGCATCACGGTGCCGGCCGAGTGGCGGCCGGGCACGTACGCCGGCTTCGTCAGCCTCCGCGAACAGGCCGCCACGTTGCACGGCGTCCGTGATCCGCACGGCGAACCCGCCATGGTCTACCGGATACCCACCGGTCGAGCCGATGACTGACGACGACACCACGCCGTCCCCGCACAGGCTCGACGTCGTGCGGTGCGGCACGTTGCTGCGCACCGGACGGCTCACCTCGCGGGCCCTGACCCTGCACACGCTCGCGCGGATCGAACGGCTGAACCCGGTCCTGCATGCTTTTGTCCGGGTGACCGCGCGGCGGGCGCTCGCCGATGCCGAGCGCGCCGACCGTGAGCTCGCCAGCGGCGTGGATCGCGGCCCGCTGCACGGAATCCCGTACGCCCTCAAGGACATCTTCGACACCGAGGGCATCCCGACCACCAGCCATTCCCACCTGATGCTGGACCACGTACCGGCCGCGGACTGCGGCATCGAGGAACGGCTGCGCGCCGGCGGCGCCGTACTCGTCGGAAAGCTGGCGACCCACGAGTTCGCCTTGGGCGGCCCGAGCTGGGAGCTGCCGTTCCCGCCGGCCCGCAACCCGTGGAACCTTGAGCACTTCACCGGCGCGTCGTCCTCCGGCTCGGGCGCGGCGGTGGCGGCCGGTCTGGTGCGGGTGGCGTTCGGCTCGGACACCAGCGGTTCCATCCGGGGACCGGCCTGCCACTGCGGCGTCGTCGGACTGAAGCCCACCTACGGGCTGGTGTCGCGGCGCGGAGCCTTCCCGCTCTCCTACACGCTCGACCACTGTGGCCCGCTGGGGTGGACGGTCGCCGACGTGGCGTCGGCCCTGCAGGTGATCGCCGGACACGACGAGCGGGATCCGAGCAGCCGCCGCGTCGCGATCCCGGACTACCTGGCCGGACTGTCCAACGGAATCGAGGGAACACGGGTCGCGTACGCACGGGACCTGTTCGCCACCGATCCGGTCACCTCCCCCGAGGTCGTCCGCGGCCTCGACGCCGCGGTCCGCACGCTGCGTGAGCTCGGCGCCGAGGTCCGTACGGTGACCCTGCCGCCGTTCGACGTCTTCAACGCGTGCGGGCGGGTCATCATGACGGCGGAGGCGTTCGCGGTGCACGAGCCGGAACTGCGGCGGCGGCCGTCCTGCTACGGCCGGTACACCTTCCAGCGCATCGCGCCGGGAGCCGGGCTCACCGCGGCGGACCTGGTGCAGGCGTACCGCGTGCGGAAGGAGTTGTTCGACGCCGTGGAGCAGGCCGCGTTCGACTGGGCCGACGTGCTCGTCACCGCCACCGGGGTGACGCAGGCCGCCCGGTTCGACGACTTCCCGCCGGACTGGCCGCCGCCGAAGGCCGCCGCCGCCATGCTGACCATCCCGTTCAACGTGACAGGGCATCCGTCGCTGGCCATGCCGATCGGGCTGTTCGGCAGCGGGCTGCCGATGGGTCTTCAACTGGTCGGCCGGGCCTTCGACGAGGTCACCGTGTTACGGGTGGGCGCGGCGCTGGAGCGGGCGCTGGAGCCCGCCCGTGGACGGCCCCGGTACAGCTGACCGCCGAGGCGGCTCAACCGATCCAGCCCGACTCCTGCAACGCGGCGAGCAACCGGCGGCCGAGTTCCTGGGGCACCGGCCTGCGCAGTTCGTACGACGTCTCGGCGATCATCTGTTCCGGCGTCCGCCGCCCGTCGGCGCGGATGGCGAGGTGGAACAGGACGGACAGCGTGGACTTGTCCTGGCTGACCAGCCCGTTCAGCTCGGCCCGCGTGTCCGCGCCGAGATGCTCTGTCATGGCGCGCAGGTTCAACGGGCCCTCCCACCGGCGGGCCGCGAAACGCGGCGCGGCCGACGGGGCAGCGGGCGTGCCCGGCCGATCGAGCAAGGACTCGACCGCGGCGATCCGGCGCGCCGTGTACGCGCGCAGGCCCGACCCGAACTCACCGCCCCCGGCGCACGCCACCTCCGCCACGGTGTCCAGTTCACGCCCGCGCCACGCCGCGACGATCTCGCGCCATTCCACCGGTCCCGGTCCGCCGTCCGCGGCCAGAGCCGTCAGCACCGCCGCGACGGTGACGGACCGGCGCATCTCCACGGGCGAGACCTTGTCCAGGGTGTCGCCTGCCGAGTGGTTGAACCGGTCAGCGGGATGGCACAGCTGAACCGCCGGGCGGGCGATTCCGGGATCGGCGAGCAGCGCGTGGTCGGAGAAGCCCAGGAACGGTGAGGCCGACCAGTCGCCCGGTTCCTCGGCGGTGGCCGCGAAGACCCGGTCGACGACGTGTTCCGCGAGCGGGCCGAAAAGCGAGGGCCGCAGGTCCGGAGGCCGTTCGACGACGAACGGAGCGGCGCAGAGATCCTGGTCCTCCCCCACCATGTCGAGGTTGACCAAGGCATGCGGTGGCCGGCCGGTGCGTCCCGGCCCGAGACGGTCGTGCAGGGTGGCGGCGGTGCCCACGAACTCCGGGCCCCACAGGAACCGGATCGGACGGGCACCGGACCGTCGCGGCAGCCGTCCGAGTACGGTGGCCACACCGAGGAGCGCCGCCACGCCGGAGGCGTTGTCATTGGCGCTGGGCCGTGGATGGCACAGGTGGGCGGTGATCCAGACCTCGTCGAGCCGGTCGTCGCCCGGCAGCAACCCTTCGACCACCGGCATGGACGCGTCCCGGGTCACCGCGACGTCGACGCGGCAACGGCCGCCCGCCGACGCGGCCCGTCGCGCCTCGGCGAACTCGCCGGGGGTGAGACTGAAGGCCAGGAGCCCGCTGTGCAGGCCAAGCTCGATGCGCCCACGGTAGGCGACGCCGTCCGGCCCGGTACGCGTCGGCGCGTCGGTGACGAAGCCGAGGGCCCCGGCGTCGGTCAGATCCGGCAGCAGCGAGCCGTCGGCGTAGGTCTCCCGATCGACCACGACCACGGCGCCCGGACGGACGTCGGCCGGACGCACCAACGGCGCCTCGGTCGGCCCGGCGGTGGCGGCGGAATACGTGGCGACGGCGAAGGGGTCGCGTTCCTGGTCGAGGGAGAGCACCGTGGCACCGGCCACGACGATGTCGGCCCGCGCCCGCGTCGGTGTCCACGACATCGGCGCGGCGAACGACCACCACCGTGCGGTCCCGTCGGCCGGGTGGTCGGTGATGCCGACCGAGGTGAGCCCGGCGGCCTCGGCGGCCTCGGCGACGAGCCCGGCCGCGGCGCGCAGGCCGTCGGAGGCCTGGAACCGATCGTGTCCGGAGACCCGCTCCAGGACGCCGATGACCTCGTCCGTCGGCATCGACCCCAGCACCGACGCGATCAGGGCATCGACCTGCCGGGAAGCGCCCGGCCTGCGATCAGACACCCGCCACCTGCTCCGCCGGGCGGCGGTCACCCCGTACCAGGGTCGGTTCGACGCCGCGCAGGATGACGTCCTCGGTGACCACGACGCGGGTGACGTCCTCGAACGAGGGAACGTCGTACATGACCGTGCCCAGTGCCTCCTCAAGGATGGCTCGCAGGCCGCGAGCCCCCGTGCCGCGCTGGAGGGCCTGGTCGGCGACCGCCTCCAGTGCGCCGGGAGCGAACTCCAGAGCCACGCCGTCCAGCTCGAACAACAGTTGGTACTGCTTCACCAGCGCGTTGCGGGGCTCGGTGAGGATCCTGGTCAGCGCGTCCCGATCCAGTGCCCGCACCGAGGTGACGATCGGCAGGCGCCCGACGAACTCAGGGATCATCCCGTACGCCACGAGGTCCTCCGGCATCACCTCGGCGTAGTGGTCGGCTGCGTCGTCGTCCTGCGGCGACCGCACCGTGCCTGCGAAGCCCATGCTGCTGACGTTCCGCCGACGCGCCACGATGTCGGTGATGCCCGCGAAGGCGCCGCCGACCACGAAAAGGATGTCGGAGGTGTCGATCCGGGTCTGAGCCTGCTGGGCGTATCCGCGGCCCCCCGGCGCCGCCGCCGACCTGTGGGGCGGCGCGATGGTCACGACAGCGCCCTCCAGCATCTTGAGCAGTGCCTGTTGCACACCCTCGCCGGAAACGTCGCGCCCGCCCGCCGACTCTCCGTGGCCGGCGATCTTGTCGATTTCGTCGATGTAGACGATCCCTGTCTGCGCCTTCTCGACGTCATTCTCCGCGGCCTGCAACAGACGCATGAGGATGGCGTCGACGTCCTCGCCGATATAGCCGGCCTGGGTCAGCGCGGTGGCATCCGCGATGGCGAAGGGAACATTGAGCGTACGCGCCAGGCTCTGCACCAGAAGTGTCTTGCCGGAGCCGGTCGGGCCCAGTAGAAGAATATTTGACTTCGTTAGCTCGACATCGCTGGGACGCCGTGATGAGGCATTCACCCGGACCCGCTTGTAATGACTGAAGACGGCGACAGAGAGTGCTCGTTTCGCCCGCTCCTGGCCCACCACGTAGGTGTCAAGAAACGCCTTGATGTCGTGCGGCTTCGGCAGCTCGCCCAAGGGTTGCGCGGAGGCCTCGCCGCGCCGCTCGACGACCACCTCGTGACACAGCTCGGCACATCCGTGGCAGATCCTCGCCGTCGACGAGTCAATCATTCCGCCCACTTCACGGGCGCTCCTGCCACAGAACGAGCATCTTCGGGAAGAAGACTCCGCGGTGTCGTCAACCACTCAGCACACCCCCAGAGAAACGCTTGCCGCAAAGTCGCCGGACGCCTCCGGCGGATGTGGCCAGCGTCAGTTTTACACAGATTCTCAGCAAGAGGTAGGCTGACAAACCTAACCGCGTGGTAATCCACTCCGGCCGGAGTTTACCCGTGTGTCCCCCGGCGGTGAAGACCATTGGTGAAGGTGTTCCTCCACGAATGACGGCGGTGCGGTACGGTATAGTGACCGTGATCTCCGAGCCTGTCCAGCGAACAAGGCGCCTACCGGCATTACCAGGTTATGACCAGCATTACCGTGACGGCGGCTCCCCTGCCACCGGCCGTCATATTCGTAATCGTCACCGCTCGTGAGCATCGATCCCGGCACACCAGGCGAACCCACCATTCGGCGAGGCTGCGGAGATGCGGAGGGAACAATGTCGCTTGCCATTGACTCGTACGAGCGGCTGGAGACATTGACCGATGACCCCGACATCCTGAACCTCGCATGGACCGTGGACGAGCGCGAGCATCTCGGCGCCGATCTGCTGGAACTCTGCGCGCGGGAACTGTCGGCCGAGGTGTCGGGGGCGTTGCCCTACCTCACCAGCTACCTGGTCAAGGACCCTTACGGCGAGGGCGTTCTCGGACCGGCCGTGGCACGTCATCTCGGTGATCGTTGGGAGCCCGTGCCGGTCACCTGCGGCGCCGGGGTGGGACCCCTGCTGCAGAGTCTGGTCCGCCTCGCCGGTTCGGCGCCCGTGTATGTGGCCGGAGACGTCTACCCCGATCTTCCCCACTGGGTGGAGGCCGCCGACGGGCGATGCGTCGGCGCCGGTGAAAAGCCTGGTGAAAAGCCCGATGACGACGTGGTGGGCGCCCACGTCGCCCGCGTTCGCCGCCACGGCGCCCGGCTTGTCGCCATGGAACGACCGGCGCTCACCACCGACGGGTTCACCGACCTGGCCGCGGTGAGCAGGCTCTGCGCCGAGCTGTCCGCGGACGGCGTCGTCGTCCTGGTGGACGAGTCGAACGCCAACTACTGCCCGCCCGGGTTCAGCGCCGCGCGACTGGTGTCACGCACCCCCAATTTGATCGTGGTCCGCGGACTCTCCAAGGCCTTCGGCATGGGGGGCCTACGGCTCGGTTACTGCCTGTCCGCCCCGGCGTTGACCGGGGCCGTCCGCCGGGTGGTGGCTCCTTTGCTCGCGTCGTCGCTGTCACTGCGGCTCGGCGCGGCGATCCTCCGGTCGGGCGATCTCGCCGCTCCGCTGCGGCGGCGCATCGCCGAACGGCGAGCCGAAGCCGGTGCCGCGCTGGCCGCCGCGGGCTGGCCGTCGACGACCCCCGCCAGCGAGTTCCTGCCGTACCATCTGCTCGACGACGATCCGGCGGGGGCGCTGGCGGCGCTACGCGGCAGGGGAATAGTGGGCAAGCTGCACCCCGTCTGGTCGGCCTCAAGCGGAACGCGCAGACTTGTCGCCAGGCTCAGCGTGCCGCTGAGTGACGTCCGGATGGAGCGTCTGCGGCACCTGCTCGCACGGTCGGAACAGCCGTTGGACCGAGGAGAACCATGACAACTCCGTGTTTGTCTTCGCTCACTCGCATGCCGGTCAAGGCGGATCTCTACGATCGGGAGACCTACTTCAGGGAGGGCCTGGACGACGTCACCGCGGTGCTCGGAGCCGAAGCCGAGGACGCGCTGTGGCGTACCTCCCTGCTTATCATGAAGCCGGACGGCCTGGCGGCCGCCAAGCTCCGTACCGTCCTGGCCTTCCTCGCGGAGAACGACTTCACCGTGGTCGCCGCCCGCCGGATCGCGCTCGACCGCATGGTCTGGCGCGAGCTGTGGCGTTACCAGCTCACCTCGGCGACGCTGGACCGGTTCGCCGTCAACGATCACGTGCTGAGGCTTTCCGACGCGTTGTTCATGCTGCTGCGCAGCGACGGCGACCATCCGGTGCCGGCCACCGTCCGGCTCAGCGGCCTGAAAGGGTCGGCGACCCTCAGCGACCAGCGACCGGGCACGCTGCGGCACCGGCTCGGCCAACCGAACCGGGTGCTCAGCTTCCTGCACGTCGCGGACGAACCGGCCGACCTCGTGCGCGAGCTGGGGTTGTTCTTCGAACATCCGGCACGCGTCGAGGTCATCACGGCCATGACCTACACCGAACCGTCGGAGGCGGACCGCACCGTGCTGGACGAGGCGGTGTGGAGCGACGCACGGCCTGCCCGGTCGCTGAACGCCCCCGAGGCCCTGGAACGGCTGCGGGCGGCGGTGCGCGACAGCGCCGACGAGGACCGGGAAACGGCCGAGGCCGTGCTGCGGCAGCTGGCGTCCCTCGACGCCGGCGAGCGGCTGGCATGGCGGGCGCTGCGGCGGCGTCTGAACCGCCTCGGCGTCAAGGCGGACCCGTGGGATCTCGCCCTGGTCGGCACCACCTACATCCGGTACGACGATCCGGACGCCAGCAAGCGCATCACCAATCCGCCGCCCGGGGCCTGGGATTCGCACTGACGCGCCGAACGAGCCGCTCGAAGGAGAACGCCTGCCATGCACCGAGTGCCTGCCCATCACGGGATGCCCACGCCCGACACATGGGCCAGCCTCACCGTCTCCGCGCAGAAGCGGCAGCTTTTCGAGGAGGATCTGTACTTTCGTGAGGGCTGGGCCGACGTGGAACAGGTCATGGGCGGCGAGGCCGCGCCGACGCTGTCCGCCCTCGCGCTGCTGTCGTTCAAGTGCGACGGTCTGGTGGGCCGGCGGATGCGGCCCACCCTGGAATACCTGACGGAGAGAGGCTTCCGGGTGGTCGGCCTCGCGCCGCTGCACCACAACCGGCAGTCGATCCGGGAGCTGTGGCGGTACAACTGGCACGTCTACCCGACCGACCGCCTGACCCTGATGACCCGGATGCACACCGCCACCGAAACGCTGCTGCTCATCCTGCGGGACCTGCGCTACGACGGGCGGCTGCCCGCGGCGGTACGGATCGCCGACCTCAAAGGCTCGGCGAACCCCGCGAAACGGTCACCGGACGCTCTGCGCTCGGTGCTCGAACCGCCGAACCAGGTGATCAACTTCGTGCATGTCGCCGACGAACCGGCCGATGTGGTCCGTGAGACGGCCATCTTCCTGGACCGGCCGGAACGCCTTCGTCTTCTCCGTCAGGTCGGCGAACACTTCGACGACGACCTGCTGAAGGAGGCGCTGCGTCAGGTGGACGCTCTGGAGGCCCGCTTCCCGAGCAACGACTTCGACCTGCGGCAGGCCCTGCGGCGGGTGACCACCGCCGCACGTCTCAGCGAGCCGGACACCGGGCGACTGCTGGCCGCGTGCTCCGGCACCGGTGAGCCGCTCTCGTTCGACGAACTGGCCGGTCTGATCGATCCGGACGACCCCGACGTCGACATCTGGGACTTCGTCCGGATCGCGACGGAGGTCCTGCCGGCCGAACGCCTCGGCTGCGGCGACCTGTTACCCGCCACCACGGCATCCGACTGGGGCACGGTTTCGGCCTGACCTGTACGACAAAGTCCGGGTACGCGATCTCCCGCGATCCGGAGTCCCTGCTAACGAAGGAAGAGAATGACAGCAATCAGCCGTGTCACGGGCCGGCAGATCCTGGACAGCCGAGGCAACCCGACGGTTGAGGTCGACGTAGTGCTGTCCGACGGCTCCCTCGGCCGGGCCGCCGTCCCGTCCGGCGCCTCCACCGGTTCCAACGAGGCGGTGGAACTGCGTGACGGCGACAAGAGCCGGTTCCACGGTAAGGGCGTCCGCAAGGCCGTCGAGGCGGTCAACGGCCCCATCGCCGAGGCACTGATCGGGCTGGAGGCGGAAGACCAGGCCCGGGTCGACGAGAAGTTGATCGAGCTCGACGGCACGCCGAACAAGGGCAGGCTCGGCGCCAACGCGATCCTGGGCGCCTCGCTGGCCACGGTGAAGGCGGCGGCCGCGGCGCACCGCCTTCCGCTCTACCGGTACGTGGGCGGCGTTTCCGCCCGCATTCTGCCGGTGCCGATGATGAACATCGTCAACGGTGGCGTGCACGCCGACAACCTGCTGGACTACCAGGAGTTCATGATCGCTCCGATCGGCGCCCCGTCCTTCGCCGAGGCGGTCCGCATGGGCTCTGAGGTCTTTCACACGCTCAAGAAGTCGCTGGCCGCCGCGGGTCACAACACCAACGTCGGCGACGAGGGAGGCTTCGCGCCCAACCTCGGTACCGCGGACGAAGCGCTGCAGTTCGTCGTCCGCGCCATCGAGGAGACCGGCTACGAGCCGGGCAACGACATCGTCATCACCCTCGACCCCGCCGCGTCGGAGTTCTTCCGCGACGGTGTCTACGACTACGCCGGCGAAGGTCGCAAGCGCTCGATCGACGAGCACCTGGAGTACGTCGCCGGGCTGATCGAGCGGTACCCGATCGCCTCCATCGAAGACCCGATGGGCGAGGACGACATCGAGGGCTGGAAGCGGCTGACCGCCGCCGTCGGCTCGCGGGCGCAGCTGGTCGGCGACGACGTGTTCTGCACCGACGTCAACCGGTTGCGCGACGGGATCCAGGGCGGCTACGCGAACTCGATCCTGATCAAGGTGAACCAGATCGGCACGCTGACCGAGACGCTCACCACCGTGGACACCGCGCACAAGGCCGGTTACACCGCCGTCATGTCGCACCGCTCCGGTGAGACCGAGGACACCACCATCGCCGACCTGGCGGTGGCCACCGGATGCGGGCAGATCAAGACCGGCTCGTTGTCCCGCTCCGACCGGACCTCCAAGTACAACCAGCTCATCCGTATCGAGGAGGAGCTCGGCGACAGGGCGATCTACGCCGGTCGCGGCTCGCTCCGCATTCGCTCCTGACCTGTCCGGGTGGTGGACGGCCGCGCAGTCCGTCCACCACCCGGGGGTCCGACCAGCGGCGACGGGGGGGACATGAATCCGGATCCGGTGCGGTGCCTGCACGCGTTACACGAGAGGCAGTTGCTGCCCGGACGGCGACTGGCGGTCCTCCTCGTCGGGTCGGTGGCGCTCGGCTGGGCGAACGAGAAAAGCGACTACGACTTCTACGTGGTCACCGAAACACCGTGGCGCCGGCCCAACGCGGCGCGCCGTACCATGCCGTTGCAGCCGTCGTATGTGCCGACGGACAGCATCGTGCTCGACGGCCGCCGCTGGGAACTGAAGTACTGGCTGGACAGCCAGGTCAACCAGATGCTGGACAAGGTCAGCTGGGAGCAGTTCGAGAGCGGTGCCGCCGTGGCCGATCCGCTGGCACCGGCCGAGGAGTCCTTCCTGGAACGGCTCATCAGCTGCGTTCCGCTGGAGGGCGAGCAGTGGGTCCGCCGACGCCGGGAGGCCCTTGCCGACACCGCCTTCCAGGCGTTCCTGGTCACCCGCTCGCTGGCCGCAGCGGACGGTTGCCTCGACGACGCCTTGGGCCAGCTCGCCACCGGCGATGTCACCAGCGCCGTGCTGTCGGCACGCCAGGCACTCGGCCATGCCGTCGACGCGCTCCTGGAGAGCCGTGGTGTCTACGGTTCCCAGCTGCCGAAGTGGCGGGCCCGGCGGCTGGCCGAGGCCCGCCTGCCGGACCTGCCGTTCGAGCGGTACTGGGCGCTGGAGACCATGGCGAGCTTCGACCAGGCACGGCCAGAAGCCTGGGTGGAGGAGGTCGTGGTTCTGTGCCGGGCACTGTCGCTCAGGGCCGAGATCTGAGCGCCGTGTCCCATTCATGGATCCGGGCGTGGCCGTCCCTTGGGATCAGCGGTACCAGAGGCCCTGTCCACCTCCCACCGCGCGGTCGCTGACCTGACGCGATCGGCGTGCCGCCATAAGGGACGAACTCTATGATCAGGTTCGTCCTGATCGTTGAGATTCGGAGAAGATGTCAGCCTCATGCGCCGCACCATGGTCCTGCTGGGCGGCGTCGCTCTCGCCGTCGGCGCGTTCGTCCTTCTCTACCGGGGCCCGGGGCAGTCGTTCGTCCGCGGCTACGTGAGCGACGTCAGCGCCACCATGCTGGTCTACGCGTTCCTGGGGCTGCTGTGGCGCACCACCGCCGCACGTCGCGCCCTGGCCACGGCCGCGATCGCCGCCACCGTCGAGTTCTACCAAGTAGTCGGCACGACCCCGCCGGGTGTCGGCGGTGTCCTGGTCGGCGCGTTCCCCGACCCATGGGACCTGGTCGCCTATGCCATCGGTGTGGTCGCGGCCCTGGCCTGGGAACGTGGATCGGTCCGACCCGGTGACCGGACCGGCTGACGCTCAGGCACCACCCCACCGGCATTTCGGCACGTCACCCGCGAGGTCGGCCGCCACAAGCTCAAGAATCCCGTAGCCACGGTCAGGGGCCGAACAGGTTCTGTCCGATGAGCCCGGTCACGTTGCAGGGACCGCCATCAGGGGCAACGACACGACTTTTGACGACGCACTGAGGCGGACAGCAGACATTGTCGCCCGAGGACGGGGTATCGCACACGGCTCACCGGTCAGGGCGACGAGAGGAAAGAACGAGGTGAGCTCCTCCAGGCAGGACCTGCGGGTTCAGGTGGTCCATCACGGGCACTGCAGCGTGCTGCGGGTCGGCGGCCACCTGGACTTCATCACCGCCCCCACGCTCGCCGGCCACGTCAAGGCGGCCTGGGAACAGAGCTCGGGACCACGCCTGGTGCTGGAGCTGTCCCGGCTGACCTTCTACGACTCCACCGCGGTAGGCCTTCTGGCCTGGACGCGTCAGCGTGTCGGGGACACCGCCACCGGCCGGTTGCTGCTGGTGGGCCTTCCCCACGGCCTGCGGCACCTGCTGGACCAGACCGGCCTGCTGCCGCGCTTCGAGCTGCGCGACAGCGTCGGTCAGGCCGTCGCCGAGTTGCTCGTCTCGGAGTGAGAGACGGCTCTGGGTGCTCGGCGCCGGGCGTGCGCCGGTCTCATAAGAGATCGGCGCCGCGGGGTCGCGGAGTTGAGGTCGAGGACGACGGCCGACGTGCGCCGGTCTCATGAGGAGATCGGCGCGGGGGTCCTGTGGGAGTCGGCCTGCTCCGGCAGACTCGGGGCGTCGAAGGCGGCGAACAGCTCGACCAGGGCGCGGACCGGGGCGTGGGCCTCGGTGGGGTGACGGAAGCCGCGTTCGAGGTTGAGGTGGTAGCGGTTGCGCCGGCCGACGCGCTCGATGGTGAGATATCCGGCCTGGTGCAGGTCGGCCACGATTCCCTGGACCGCGCGCTCGGTGATCCCGATGCTCTGGGCGATGTCACGCAGTCGGCTTTCCGGGTGGCGTGCGATCTCCAGCAGCACGCGTGCGTGGTGGGTGAGGAAGGTCCAGGAGGAACGATCGGCAGGCCTGTCCATGGCAACCATTGTGCTTTCTGATCTCGGGGTGTGTCCGTCTCCCCGTGAGGGGATCTTCCGCCAGCGGACACCGAATGGTCTTTCCGGAAATATACTTCGGCATTATGGTGGGAGTCAGGTAGTTCTCCCGCGTTGTCTGGACGCTGGATCGATGTTGGAGCACGCCATGCCCGCCTCTCATTCCGGATGCCGTCCTGGTCTGATGACCACGAGCACGTACCTGCTCGACGCCACATTGCTGTGCGTCGTCGGCGAGGTGGACGCGACCACCTCGGCCCAGTTGGAGGCGGCCCTGGTCCAGGCCCGGCGGCGGGGCAAGCCGGTGATCGTGGATATGAGCGGGGTGGGCTTCCTGGACAGCGGCGGCCTGACGGTACTGCTGGCCGCCCACATGGCCGCCGAGCGGGAGGGCAGCAGCCTCCACCTGGCCGAACTCCAGCCGATTCCGCTGCGCCTGCTGACGATCACCGGCGTCCTGTCCCTCCTGCACGTGCACACCGGCCTCCAGCACGCCGTCGCCACCGTCTCCGCGACGGTCCCGAAGGCCACGGCCCAGGCGCGACCGTCGGCCAGGGCCGTACCCCCCGCTTGAACGGGCGGTGTTTCGTGACTTTTGCACCACTTTGCACGTAAATATGCAAAGTGATCACCTTCTGGAGGTGATCTGTAACGCGACGTGGCCTTGGCCGGCGCCGATCCTCTCGGCATGCCCGGCATCGAAAACGCCTGGCGCGCCACCCCGGCTCTACATCGGAATCAGCTGACCACACGCTGCTGTCGGTGGGATCGGCAGGACCATCTGCCGGGACGGGGACGAGCATCCGGTCTGCGCTCCTCGATGCTCAGACCGGGATCCAGTTTCCGTGGAAGCCCGCGGGGACGCGCACCGGGACGTGTACCTCGGCGAGCGGGGGCGCGGCCAGGTCGGCGGCGTCCAGGATGGCCAGGTAGCTCGTGCCGGCGCCACGGTCGTGAGCGAACGTCATCAGGAAGCCCTCGTTCTCACCGGTCCCGGCCCGGGGCACGAAGACGGCCTCGCCGCAGGTGTGACCTGGAGGGAGGCGGTGCACCGCCCGTTCGCCGCCGCCGGTGAGGTCGTAGGCGTAGATCTCCGACCGCTCAGGTTCGGCGTCCAGGGAGAAGCTCGTCGTGTAGCCGTAACGGTGGGGCAGTCCGAGCATCGAGTCGGCCACACGGGGGTATTCGCTGGGCGCGTCGTCGAGCGCCTCCTCGGTGACCGTGCCCGACCTCAGGTCCAGCGTCCAGCGGTACACGATCGGGAGCCCGCCCTCCAGGTCGGCGGCGCCGCCGTGCCACAGCGTGGGGACGCGGGTGCCGGTGACGGTGATCGTGTCGCCCCGCGGGTCCTCGAAGGCGTTCATGGTGTGCCACACGTAGCACGGGACGACGTCGAACCAGCGTACGGGCGCGTCGTCGCCGGCCGTACGCGCCAGCACGCCGAACCGGGCGCGGTGCGCGTCGTCCCAGCGCCACGGCGGCCCGCCCGCAGCCGCCTGGGCGGGGTCGAAGACGACCGGCAGGTCCATGAAGATCACGTGGTTGCGGGTGATGGCGAAGTCGTGCGTCATCGTCGCCCGCGGCACGTCCACGACCCGCGTCTGCACCACTTCGCCGGCGGCCGTGGCGCGGTAGTAGGTCAGGTACGGCGGGCGCAGCTGGTAGCCGAAGAACAGCAGCTCACCGGTGATCGGGCAGGTCTTCGGGTGCGCGGTCATCGGGGTCCGCAGGGCCCCGTCGAAGGTGTACGCCCCGATCGTTGCGAGGTCCGGCGTCACCTCGTACGGGAAGCCGCCCTCCTCCAGGGCGAACAGCCGGCCCGCGTGCGTGATCAGGTGGGTGTTGGCGGTGGTGACGCGGTAGTCGATCCGGCCGGTCTCCTGGTTGAAGGCGAGGGCGAAGCGGGACCGGCCGGGGTTCCCGTAGAGCGGCGTGCGCACGTACCGGTTGCGGTACCAGCGCGCCCTGCCGCCCTCCAGCGCGATGGTGTGGATCATGCCGTCGCCCGCGAAGGAGTGTGGCGACCAGCCGGTGCGCGGGTTGGGCCCGTTGCGGAAGAACTGCCCGCCCAGCTCGGCCGGGATCTCGCCGACGACCTTGGACGGTTCCAGGGTCACCTCCTCGGCGACGGGGGCGTTGTTGCCCGCGAGATGCAGCGGCACCGTTTCGGACATGCGGGAACTCCTGTCGGCATGGGGTGGGGACGCCGACAACCGTGCACGAGAAAATGCGTGGACAACAGTCTTGTTCTTCCCGCCCGCCTCAGCCGCCCGACAGAGCCCCAGGTGAGAGCCGCCTCAGAAAACCCTGGGTGGAGCCGCCGCGAGAACATGGGAGGTCCTCAGACGGGGCGAGGATCGACGGCGGCCGGTTTCACCCTCGGCCCCGCGGACGGTGTGGCCGCCGAGGATTTCGCAGATCCCGGCCAAGCCGCGTTGCGGATCGCATCTGGAGGTGACCTGCCCCTGCCCGGCCTGGAGGGCGGCCGTCGTTCGCCCGCCCGCGAGCCCCGGCGCTTCGCCGTACGGGGCCGGAGTGCTGCGGGCGGGAGCTTCTTCCCGAAGGCCCTGGGCGGAGGGGGAGGGCGGCAGGCAGGGAGTTCGGCCAGGTGCGGGCTGCCCGCGTCGGGGAGCGAGAGGTGAGTCAGGGCTGTTCACGCGCCGCTCGCCCCGATTGGAATCGACGAGCATCAATATCGACAGAAGTCGAATTCGGCAACCATCGATTCCGTGAGGGCGTTCAGGGAGCGTTGCCGTGACCGGTACCTACAAGCGCGACGATCTGACCATCGACCAGCACCTGGCCCTGACCACCGCGGCCCGCCGGCTGAGCGAGGAGTTCACCGGCCTCTTCGGCGCCGAGACGATCGAGCGGTTCCTGCGCACCGGCTACGACCGGTTCGCCGGCAAGGCCGCGGTGGCCGGCTTCCTGCCGCTGCTGGCCGAGCGCTTCGCCCGTCAGCGCCTGTACGCCCTGGCCCGCATCGAGGGCCGCTCCGACGGGCGGCCGATCGTGCTGTTCCTGTGCGTGCACAACGCCGGTCGCAGCCAGATGGCACTGGGCTTCTTCGAGCACCTGGCCGGTGGGCGCGCCGTGGCCTGGTCGGGCGGCTCGGAGTTCGCCTCCGAGATCAACCCCACCGCGATCGCCGTCATGGCCGAGGTCGGCATCGACATCTCCAAGGGGTTCCCCAAGCCGTGGACCGAGGAGATCGTCCAGGCCGCCGACGTCGTGGTCACCATGGGTTGCGGGGACGCCTGCCCGATCTTCCCCGGCAAGCGTTATGAGGACTGGAAGGTCGACGACCCGATGGGCAAGGGGCCGGAGTGGGCGCGCCCCATCCGGGACGAGATCGAGCGCCGGGTGCGCGTCCTGCTGGCCGATCTCGGCGTGCCGGCATCCGACCCGGCGCCGCCCTCCGCGCCTGGTCCGCACCGCTGACCCGGCCGCTCGCACCGCTTATGTATAGACGGACGTCAATATAGATAAACTCGGAAACCGTTACCGGCCGGGGTGGCCGAAAGGGGAGACGATGGAGCCGCTGGAGTTGTTGGAGTGCGGTTCGCCGCTGACGCGCGAGCCGTTGAACGCCGATCAGGCGGCCGCCGTGGCCCGGGTGTTCAAGGCGCTGGGGGATCCGGTGCGGCTGCGGATCCTGTCGATCGTGGCCAGCCACGCCGGTGGCGAGGCGTGTGTGTGCGACATCACCGGCGCCTTCGACGTCTCCCAGCCCACCATCAGCCACCACCTGAAAGTCCTCAAAGAAGTCGGCCTGCTGGTCTCGGAGCGGCGCGCCTCGTGGGTGTACTACCGCCTGGTGCCCGAGACGCTGGCCGAACTGTCCGGCCTGATCACCGTCCCCGCTCCCGCCTGACCGGCTTCGAAGGAACCCTCATGCCCACCTCGCCCTCGTCGTCATCGTCTGCCGGTGTATCGGATTCCGCCACGGCGAAGCGGGCGGGGATGATCGGCGCCCTGTCGACGCTGGACCGGTTCCTGCCGGTGTGGATCGGGGTCGCGATGGCGGCAGGGCTGCTGCTCGGCCGGGCCGTACCCGGCCTGAACGCCGTTCTGGAGGCGGTCAAGGTCGCCGGGATCTCGTTGCCGGCTGATGATGTACCCGGTGCTGGCCAAGGTCCGCTACGACCGGCTGGGCACCGTCACCGGCGGCCGGCGCCTGCTCCTGTCCTCCCTGCTGCTGAACTGGGTCGTCGGCCCGGCGCTGATGTTCGCCCTGGCCTGGACGCTCCTGCCCGACCTGCCCGCCTACCGCACCGGGCTGATCATCGTCGGGCTGGCCCGCTGCATCGCCATGGTGCTCATCTGGAACGACCTGGCCTGCGGCGACCGGGAGGCCGCCGCCGTCCTGGTCGCGATCAACTCCGTCTTCCAGGTGGTCGCCTTCGCCGCGCTGGGCTGGTTCTACCTGCAGATCCTGCCCGGCTGGCTCGGTCTCGGTGAAGGGGCCGCGCTGCGGATCTCCGCCTGGGACATCGCGCAAAGCGTGTTGATCTTCCTGGGCGTCCCGCTGGCCGCCGGATACGTCTCCCGCAAGCTCGGCGAGCGCTCGAAGGGCCGCCAGTGGTACGAGGAGCGGTTCCTGCCCAGGATCGGGCCCGTCGCCCTGTACGGCCTGCTGTTCACCATCGTCGTCCTGTTCGCCCTCCAAGGGCACACCATCGGCGAACGGCCCGGCGACGTGGCCCGGATCGCACTGCCGCTGCTGGTTTACTTCGCTGTGATGTGGGGCGGTTCGTTCCTGCTGGGCCGGGCGGTCGGCCTGCCGTACGACCGCACCGCGACGTTGGCGTTCACCGCGGCGGGCAACAACTTCGAACTGGCCATCGCGGTGGCCATCGGCGTGTTCGGCGTCACCTCGGGCCAGGCCCTGGCCGGGGTGGTCGGCCCGCTCATCGAGGTGCCCGTCCTGGTGGCGCTGGTCTATGTGAGCCTGGCCGGCCGCCGCCTGTTCGGCGCCCCACCCCTGGAGGGTACGGCTCACCGCTGAGGAGCCCGCCGCCTGGATGGCGAACGCCACCCTGACCTGACCGAACTGACGCCTTCCTGGGGCCGAGCGGAGGAGGTCGACACGGTGATGAGCGCCCTTGGCGACATGTCCCGGATCCGCCGGGCCTCCCGGAACACCGGACGGCAGCCCCCTGAGCCTCAGCAGGACGGGATCAGGAACCGGAAGGCGGGGCGGCGGCCATCGAGGTCACGGCGCCTTCGGCGAAGCCGGTTCGAGCGCGGCGGCTCCGCGCCCACCGGCAGGAGGAGCAGCCGGTGCGGACAGGGCCAAGGTCAGGCGTCGGAGGCGGCGGGGAGCGGGGGATGCCGCCGTCCGGTGCGCCGGGTTTCACCGTTGAGCATGGCCAGGAACGCGCAACCGATGCTGAGCACGCCGAGCACCGACCAGGCCAGCGGGTAGCCCGCCGTGGGGGCGAGCTCGCCGAACAGGTACGGCAGGGCGAACCCGCCCACCGCCGAGATCGTCAGCATCAGCCCGAAGGCGGTGCCGATGTTCTCCTGCGACAGCCCCGGCCGGTCGCCGGGGATGGTCTGCCACACGGCCAGCGCGAAGTTGAACATGAAGCCGACACCCATGGCGGGCACCCAGAACCAGCCGGGTCCGCTCAGCGGCACGAGCAGGACGAACACCCCTTCGGTCACGGCCGCCGCGACGAAGACGTTACGTCGGCTGGACAGCCGGTCACTGATCCAGCCGCCCGCCACACTGCCGGGCACACCGGCGATCCCGATGAGGAAGGCGGCCAGGGCCACCTCGCCGGCGCCGACGTGCCTCTGGTCGAGCCCGTAGCCGACGATCAGCTGGGAGCCGGCGATGAAAGCGCCGTAGGCACCGAGGAAGGCGGCGCCGTACAGCCAGATGCCACGGTTCATGAGGCTCTCGCGCAGGGCGGCACGGGTCAGCCGAATGCCACGCAGGTGGTCGCCGTCGGCGGGGACCCGGAAGGCGGCGGCGGTCACCACGCCGACGACGACGCACAGGGCACCCCCGGCGACCAGCGCCGTGCGCCAGCCGAACGCGTCGGTGAGGTCGCGCCAGGCGTACAGACCCGCGGCGGAACCGACGCTGAAGCAGGCGGAGGTGACGCCCAGGGCCAGCGCGTGGTGCCGATTCCGGAACCAGACGCTGACGGCCGCGACACCCACGGCCGCGAACACCGAGGCGCCGACACCGCACAGCACGCGGAAGACGAGCAGGGTGGCGAAGTCGTTCGCGGTGGCGGAGAGGATGACGGCGGCGCCCTCGACGGTGAGGCCGAGGGCGAGTACCCAGCGCATGCCCATGCGCGTCGCCAGCACCCCACCCGGGATGTGGAAGACGCCGTAGCCGATGACGAACACGGAGATCAGTAAGGCGACCTGGGGGATGTCCAGCTGGAAGGTCTCGCTGATCTGGACGAATCCGGCGGCGATGTTGAACCAGTTGGTCGTCATCGCGACGAATCCGGCGGAGACGATCGCCAGCATCCACCATTTGCGGGACGGGCGGTCCATGCAGCCTCCTAAAGGGGGGTGAAGAGGCCGAGCAGGGCGCGACTGAGCGCGGAGTCCTGCCGGGTGAGTTCCAGCACGATGTCGTAGTGGTTGACCTCCGGCACGACCAGCAGTTCGGGGCCGGTGCCCCAGGCCTGGTGGAACCGGATGTTCTGGTCGACGAAGCCGGAGCCGTCGTGCTCGGCGACGGCGAAGACCGCGGGCGGGCGCCGGACCGGAAGGCGCAGCGCGGGGCTGAGCGCGGCGGCCCGAGCGTCGTCGAGCCCGAGCCACTCGTTGGCGAAGCTGTGGACCAGCGGCCTGATGTCGAACAGCCCGCTGATCGGCAGGGCCGCCTTGACCACGTCCCGGGGCAGGCCGAGCGGCTCCTGCCAGTCGTCGAGCATGAGCATCCCGGTCAGGTGCCCACCGGCCGAACTGCCGCCGACGACGATGCGGTCGGGGTCGAGCCCGTGGCGTGCGCCTTCGCGGTGGACGAAGGCCACGGCCGCGCGGACCTGACGGACGATCTCCTCCAGCGTCGCCCGTGGCGCGAGCGTGTAGTCGACCACGACGGTGGCGATGCCCTGCTCGTCCAGCATGCGCGCCATGAAGGCGGAGTCGGCGCGGGACAGGGCCCGCCAGTAGCCGCCGTGCACGAAGACGAAGACGGGCCGGGGCCGGTCGCCGACGCCCCAGACGTCCAGCCGTTCGCCGCTGACGTGGTCGTAGACGAGGCCCGGGTGACCGCGCAGCCCGTCCACCGCCGACTCCGACCACGCCCGGTAGAGCCGCATGTTCTCGTCGAAGACCGGCACGGGCACGGTCGCCCGCACGTTGTAGGCGCGGTCGGTGTCCTGCCCGAGACTCACCGGCCGACCGAGGCGGCGAACTTCTCGACGAGTCCGGCGAGTACGGCGGGCGACTCCAACGTCGGGAAGTGCGTCTGCCCAGGGATGCGGTGCGGCCGGAACCACGGGTTGGCCGAGGCGAACTCCCGCTGGACGGCCTCGTAGTCCGGCAGGCTCGGCTGCGAGAACAGGTGAGCGATCGGCCGCCGTACCTTCAACGCCGCCATCCTGCGCAGCGGGGAACCCCAGGTCGCGTAGGCGTTCTCGATGACCCGGCAGGAACGGGCCCACATGTCGAAGTCGAAGGAGGCCATCTCGTCGTCGAGGTGGCGGGCGACCGCCGGATGCGCGGTGCCGCCGAGCCAGAAGTCGAACAGCCGCTGCCGACCGGCGAGCCAGAGTTCGGGGTCCTGGATGTCGCGCAGGTCCTGGACGAACTCCGGCCAGGCCTCCACCATGATCCAGTCGATGACGACGGAACCGGGCACCCGCTCGGGGCTCAGCCGGTCCGTGATCTCCATGTTGGCCCAGCCACCGTGCGAGGTGGAGACCGGCACGAACCGGTCGACGCCGAGGGCGTCCATCAGCTTGATCACGTCGGCGGCCTGTTCGGCGGGCCCGAAGTCGGCCTCGACCGAGCGGACGGCGCCGTGCCCGCGCCAGTCGGCGCGGATCACCCGATGGTTTTCGGCCAGCAGGGGGAGCACGTGGTCGAACAACCGGTGGTCCTGGCACCACCCGCTGACGAGCACCAGCGTGGGACCGGTGGTCCCGGTGACGTCGTAGTCGATCGGGTTGCCGTCGAGGACCAGGGTTTCCATTGATCTTCCTTCCGCCGGCGTGCGGTCACGCCGGAAAACGGTTCATACCGGTGGGGATGGTGGTCGCGGCGCGCATGCGCATCCTGGCGAGCGAGCGTGAGCGGTTCATCACGGCCAGGAGAGCCGCACGCGGGCGGTCGGGCAGGGGGTTGAGGTGGCCGAGCCGATAGGAGAAACGCTGGGTGTGCTGGATCACCGGCCGTTCGGCGGCCTCCCAGCGGCGCAGCCGCGTCTCCAGGTCGCCCTCGCCGAAGGTGACCGCCTCCGCGAGGCCGAGCGCGTTCATCATCGCGCAGCCGCCGCCCTGGCCCAGGTAGGGAGGCTGGGCGTGCGCGGCGTCGCCGAGCACCGAGACCACCCCGGCCGACCATCGCCTGAGCTCCAGGAACTCGAACCGGTCCCAGCGGCTTTCCGCGTCGAGACACCCGATGAGTTCCTCCAGCAGGGGGAACGACCGGAGCCAGGTGTCCTTGTCGAGCGGGACCCGCCGGGCGTGCTCGTCGCCGGTGGAGCAGACCAGCGCGACGTAGAGCCGGTCGGCGCTGGAGGGGGTGTAGAGGATCCGGCGGCTGCCGGAGAAGTACTCGATGTACTTCGCCTCGTCCGCCGGGGCGACGAAGCCGGGGCGGCGCGGGATGAGCATCCGTGCCGCGCCCTGCGGCATGCGTACCCGTCGGCGCAGCAGGCCGAGCGAGTCCCGCAGCCGCGAGTTCACCCCGTCGGCCGCGACGACCAGGTCGCTCCGCCGCCGGGTGCCGTCGGCGAACTCCACCTCGCCGTCCGGCGTCGCGGCGACCGCCGTGGAACCGGTGACGATCTCCACCCCGGCTCGGACCGCCGCGCCCGCGAGCGCGTCGATCAGCCTCCGGCGCAGGATCGTGTAGAGCTCGGACCCGTGCTCGCCGTTGATCGGGACGCTCTCGACGACGTGGCCGTGCCGGTCACGGCTCTCCGCGACCGGGCCGAGCTGGGCGCCCTCGACCGCCTCGTCGAACACGCCCAGGGCGCGCAGGACCGACAACCCGTTGCCCCACAGGTAGATGCCGGCGCCGATCGCTCTGATCTCCGGATCGCGCTCGTGTAACCGGACGGTCCAGCCGCGCTGCGCCAGCGCCGCCGCCGCGGTCAGCCCGCCGAGACCCGCGCCGATGACCTGGGCATGTCGTGTTGCGCTGGACACCGCTCACCTTTCTCCCGTTCTGAGCCGTTCAGGTGATGCTGTCCCCGAAACCCCGTGTCCGGCCAATGCCTAATCACGCCCGAGCTATGTCGGGATTGACCTATGCCGAGACGGTCATAGGTCGGAGCGGAACCGACATTGGTCAGCGCTCGCCCGGCGAGAGACCATGAAGGACCCCCATACCCCACGGTGGTGTTGCGGGAGTCCGCAGTCGGAACGGGCGTCATCGAACCGCCGCTGCCCCCAGTTCTCTGACCTTGGCCCGTGCGGCCGTCGAGCGATGTCAAAGCCGTCGAAGACAGGGAGGTGCGCCATCGTCCCCGTATATGCCGAGGACCTGTACACAGAAGAGGCGATCCTCGATCCGTACCCGCACTACCGCGCGCTGCGCGACCTCGGCCCCGTGGTGTGGCTGGAACGGCACGAGGTCTACGCGCTGCCGCGCTACGCGCAGGTGCGGGCCGTACTCGGGGATGACGAGACCTTCCGCACCGGCGGCGGCGTCTCGCTCAACGAGCGCTACAACGAACTCCTGCGCGACTCCATGTTCGCCAGCGACGGTGAACGCCACACGTTCCTGCGTGGCCTCGTCGGGCACAAGCTGACGCCGAAGGCGCTGCGGCCGATGAGAGGCCGTGTCGAGGAGGCCGCCGTCGCCGCGGTGGAACGGGTGATCGCGCGAGGGTCCTTCGACTCGGTGGGCGACCTGGCCCGTGACATGGTCATGGCGATCGTGCCGGACTTCATCGGCATCCCCGAGGAGGGGCGCGAGCACCTCATCGACTGGGCCGCCGCGAACTTCAACTGTCACGGCCCGCTCAACGAGCGCGCCGAGGCCGCGCTGGCGGTCTCCGGCCGGATGGCCGAGTACGCCTCCCGGCTGGTGACCGAGCGGTCCCCGCGACCCGGTGGCCTGGCGCACTGCGTCCTGGACGCCATGGACGACGGGCGGGTCGACCGGGAACAGGCGATCTCCTTGATGATCGACTACCTTGTGCCCTCCCTGGACACCACGGTCACCGGGCTGAGCTCGGCGATCTGGCTCTTCTCCCGGCATCCCGACCAGTGGGACCTGGTCAGGAACGATCCGTCACTGGTGGCGACGGCGTTCAACGAGGTGATCCGCTTCGAGACCCCCGTCCGCCAGTTCGGCCGCCGGGTGGCGCGCGACACCGAGATCGCCGGCGTGCCGATTCCGGCCGGCGCCCAGGTGCTGGTGATGTTCGCCTCGGCCAACCGCGACGAACGGCAGTGGGAACGTCCGGAGGTTTTCGACGTGACCCGCAACCCCGTCGAGCACGTCGGCTTCGGGTACGGCGCGCACGGCTGCGCGGGGCAGGGGCTGGCCCGCCTGGAGGCGTAGGCCGTCCTGAAGGCCCTCGCCCAGCGGGTGACCGGGTTCGAGGTCTCCGGCGAACGCAGGACCGTCAACAACCTGATGCGCGCTTTCGACACGCTGCCCACCCGGGTGATCCAAGGAGTACATCCATGAAAGTGATCGTCGACTACGACCGGTGCGAGGGACACGGCATGTGCGAGGAGCGCGCCGGCGACATCTTCCGTCGGGCTCGACGCGCGTGCGCGGCGGCTGCGACTGTCCACTGGGGAGGAGGCCGGATACGACGGCCTGGTGATCGCCACCGGTGCACGGGCGCGCTCCCTCGCCAGGACGCCCGAGGACGCGACAGACGAGCTGCGGCTGCGGACCATGGACGACGCCCTCGGCCTGCGCGAGCGGCTGAAGGGCTCCGGATCGGTCGCGGTGGCGGGAGGCGGCCCGCTCGGCATGGAGATCGCCTCCGTTTGCCGGGACCTGGGCCGCGACGTGACCGTGGTCGACTTTCTCCCGCCGATGCGCCGGCAGGTCGGCGGCTACCTGGCCGAGCTGATCACGGAGGCGGCGCGCGACGCGGGCGTCCGCTTCGTCCAGACGGCCGGACCCGCGCACGTCGCCGGCCACGCGGTGGTGTCCGGCGAGCACCGGGTCGCGGCCGACGTGGTGGTCACGGCGGCGGGCGAGCTCCCGAACGTCGAATGGTTGGCCGGCTCCGGTCTGATCCACGCGGACGGTCTGTTCGTCGACCACCGGCTGTGGGCGGCTCCAGGCGTCGTCGCCGCCGGAGACGTGGTGCTCCTGCCCACCCCGGTGGGGCCCGTGCGAACCCCGCTGTGGACCAACGCCCTCGACCAGGGCAGGGCCGCGGCGACGACACTGCTGACCTCGAAGTCCGCGCCCGCCTATCAGGCGCGGCCGTACTTCTGGACCGAGCAGTTCGGACTGTCCATCAAGGTGTGCGGAACCATCCCGGGCGACGCGCCACCGGTGGTCGTCACCGGTGACCGGGCCGAACGCGCACTCGTCCTACGGTGGCTGTCGGGCGGAGTGCCCGTCGCGGCGGCCACCGTCAACCACCGCATGCCCGTGGCCGGACTGCGGCGGCCGGCCACCGTGGACTCCACGCTCTCCCCCCAGCAGACGAGGTAGCCAATGAGTGCGAAGCGCACCGTCATCTCCGGCGGCCTGATCATCAGCATGGACCCCGAACTCGGGGACGTCACCGGCGGCGCCGTACTGATCGAGAACGACCGGATCGTCCAGGTGGCCAGGTCGGCGGACGAACTGGCAGGCGTGGACGCCGAGCGGATCGACGCCACCGATGACCCCGCCCGCATCAGAACGGCCAGTGGCGGTGACCCGAGCCCGGGCGGCTCGTCGACGCCACTGGCCGTTCGGTGACCGCTCGACCCCCGTCTACGGCGTGGACAGGGCCTCCGTCGGGGACAGGCGGGAGGCGCGGACGGCCGGGTAGAGTCCGGCGACTGCGCCGATGAGGAGGGTCGCGGTGAGGCCGCCGATCGTGGCCCAGGCCGGCACGACCGAGGGCCAGCCGCTGTAGAGCGCGTACCCCGTCGTCACCCCTGTCCCCAGCAGGGTGCCGCCGGTGCCGCCCAGCGCCGACAGCAGCAGGGACTCGACCAGGAACTGCGTCCTGATCTGCCCCCTGGTGGCCCCCAGCGAGCGGCGCAGCCCGATCTCGGCGCGGCGTTCCAGCACCGAGATGACCATCGTGTTGGCCACCCCGACCCCGCCCACGAGCAGCGCCACCGCGCCCACCCCCAGGAGAAGGCCGGTGAACGCCTGGCTGGTCGCCTGCTTGGCGGCCAGCGCGTCGGACGGGCGGGAGATGTCCACCTCGTTCGGCGCCTCCGGGTTGGCCGTGCCCGCCAGCACCTGGCGTACGGACTCCAGCTTGGCCTCCTCCGAGCGGGTGTAGAGCGTGGTCGGGTGCCCGTCGAAGCCCAGCCGTTCCTCGGCCACCGGCCAGCCGACGAGAACCCCGCTGTCCAGCTCCGCGGCCAGCGCCACGGGCTTCAGGACGCCGACGACCGTGAAGCGGATGCCGCCGACGACAACCTGGGTGTCCGGCCCCGCCGCGCCGATGCCCAGCCGTTGGGCGGTGGACGAGCCGATCACGGCGGCGGGATAACGTTCGGTGGCCGCGTTCAGCCAGGTGCCGCTGTGCAGGGTCGCGCCCACCGTGTCGAGCAGGTCGAGGCGGGCCGCGTACGTGTTGAGCCCGCCGGTCTGGGCCTGCGGGATGTGCTCCGAGCGGTAGACCTTGGCCTCGGCGATCTTCGCGATGGACGAGGCCGACTCAACGGGCCCGATCCGCTCGATCATCGCCTCCGCGCCCTTCGGCATCTGGGCCGCCTCGCCGGTGATCGTCGAGCCCGCGGAGACGGTGAGCAGGTTCGTGCCCAGCGCGGAGAGCTGACGGTCGAGCTCGGCGCCCGAGGAGGACGAGAGCCCGACCACGCCGACCATGGCCGCGATGCCGATGGCGATGCCCAACGCCGACAGGAACACCCGCAACGGCCGGGTACGCAGGCCGACCGCGCCGACCCGCATCACGTCGCCCGGCCGCATCCGGGCCGGGGCCGGTCTGGGCCGCCGCATCTCGACGACCGCCATCACGCCACCCCTGGTTCCACGGGCTCGGGCTGCCTGGCGGAGTCGGAGACGATCTGGCCGTCACGCATGCTCACCCGCCGGGGCAGGCCGGCGGCGATCTCACGGTCGTGCGTGATGATCACGATGGTGGTGCCGCCCCCGTTCAGCTCGTGCAGCAGCTCCATCACCCCGGTGCCCGAGACGGAGTCGAGGGCACCGGTGGGCTCGTCGGCCAGGAGCAGCGGCGGATCGCCCGCCACGGCCCTGGCGATGGCCACGCGCTGCCGCTCCCCGCCCGACAGCTCGTGCGGCTCGTGGTCCATGCGGCGCTCCAGCCCCACCCGCCTGAGCGCCGCCGCCGCGCGGTGGCGCCGCTCGGCCCTGCTCAGGCCGGTGTAGATGAGACCGTCGGCCACGTTGTCCAGCGCGGGGACCCTCGCGGCCAGGTGGAAGGACTGGAAGACAAACCCGATCGTGGTCGCGCGCAGCGCCGACAGATGGTTGTCGGACAGCTTGGAGACGTCGTAGCCGTCGATCTGGACGGTCCCGGAGGAGGGCTGGTCGAGCGTCCCGACGACATTCAGCATGGTCGACTTGCCCGATCCAGAAGGCCCGGAGATGGCGACCAACTCGCCATGCTCGATCCGCAGCGACACCGACTTCAGGGCCGCCACCCCGCCCGAGTACGTCTTGGACACGTCCGTCAGCACGATCATGGGGTACGTCATCTCGGCATCCCCACGATCATGCCCTCGCTCAGCCCGTCCCCGGACACCTCGACCCGGCCGCCGGCAAACAACCCCGTCTCAACAGCGATATAGCTGGACTTTCCGCCCTTGATGACCTCCAGGCCGAAACCGCCCTCCCGCAGTGCCACCAGCGCCGCCACCGGCACGGTCAGCACGTCCTTGCGCCGCGACGCCGTGAACGTCACGTCCACCGACGCCCTGTCCAGCCTCCTGGCCGACCTGGCTGCCCCGATCGAGACCAGCGCCTCCACGCGCGTCTCCGGCTCGGCGTTCTGCCCGTCGCCCGGCTCGATGATCGTGGCCACCTCGGTGACCTCGCCCTTCACACTCCTGCCGTCCGGCAGCGTGACCTCGACCATGGCGCCCTCCTTGGCCATCGGCTGGTCCTCGGCCGCCAACCGCACCGTGATCACCTTGGACGTGCCCGTGTACGTCAGCACCTGCTGCCCTGGCCGGGCCGGCTGGCCCTCCTCCGACTCCAGGCTCTCCACCCGCACCTTGCCGGGGGTGAAGACGACCCGGCCCAGCTCGACCACGCCGGTCTCGTCCAGGCCGCGGTCCTCCTGCCACTCCCTGACGGCCACATAGGTGGCGTAGGTGTACTCCTCGTCCACCGTGAAGCCGTCGTAGCCAAGCTTGCTGAGGTTGCGCTCCAGGTTCTCGACGTCCTTGCCCTTCATGCCGATCTTGAGATCCCGGTAGGCGGGCACATCCCCGTACAGAAGCATGACCGGCTTGTCGTCCAGGCGGTACAGCGACTTGCCACGTGTGATCGTCGCGCCGCTGCCGGGCAGCCAGGTGACCGTGCCGGCCTGACGGGCCATGGCCGAGGTCACGGGGCCGTAGCCGAGCTCGCCGTCGGCTTCTCTGGTGTCGTTCAGGGTCTGCCTGGTCACCGTCGTGGTGGCCGGAGGCAGGGCCGCGGCCGACTGCGTGCGGCCGGCGCCGCCCTCGAACAGGCCGACGCTGTTGACCGCGACGAACCCGCCGCCCGCCGCCGCTGCGAGCAGCAGCCCGGCCACCAGCCTGCCCCTGCCACGGCGGCGCCGCCTGGGAGGCGTGGCCCCCGGCTCCGTCCTGCCGTCGACGGTGGCCGTCGCCATCAAGAACCTCCCGGGCCGGCGTCAGCCGACTCCTGCTTGCACTTCTCCTCCGCGGCCTTGAAGTCGGGGTCCTCGCCGACCTCCCGGGTGATGCGCATCATGCCGCCCTCGGGGTCGGGATAGGCCTCGACGCCGTTGTCGCGCATGCACTGGGCGAGCTTGCGCAGGTTCTCGGTCGCCTTAGGGTCATTGCGGACCTGCCGGCCGCTGGGGGCGTACCGCCTGCACGCTTCCTGAGCCGCCTCGACTTTCCCCTGTGGCGTGTCCTTGTCGAACTTCATCATCATCTTGCCGCTGGAATCGGGGTCCGGCATGTCGACGCCGTTCTCCCGCATGCACTGGGCGAACTTCAACGCCATCTCCCGCGGGTCCGCGCTGGGCGGGGCGCTGTCCGCGGCCCTGGCACCGGCGCCGTCGTTCACCGAGGCCACGTCCGCGCCGCCCCCGTCGCCCGAGCCGCAGCCGGCCAGAAGCAGGGCGAGCGCGAACGGTGCCGTGACCAGCGCGCTGAGGACTCGTCGTCTCATGGGAGCTCTCCTTGTCGAATGAACCGTCGGATGAACTGTTCGAGGGTTGGGGCCGGACGCGTTCGGCGTCTCCGCTGCACGGCTCATCTCGTCGTGATCCTCTCTGCGGGAACGTTGAGAGGGATCACATCTACCGGCCGGCGCCTATCGACGGGCGATCGGCGGACCATACGTGGTCCATATGCGAGCGTTGCGATACTGCCCGGATGCGTGTGCTCCTGGTCGAAGACGAGCAGCCCCTCGCCGGATACATCCAGGCGGGGCTGCGCAAGCACGGCTTCACCGTCGACGTAGCCCTGGACGGCCGCAGCGCGCTGTACAAGTGCGAGCTCACTCCGTACGAGGTGGTGGTCCTGGACCGGGACCTGCCCATCGTGCACGGCGACTCCGTCTGCCGTCGGCTCGCCCAGCGAGGCGAGTCGCGGGTGCTGATGCTGACCGCCTCCGACGCCGTGGAGGACCGGGTCGGCGGACTGATGCTGGGAGCGGACGACTATCTCGGCAAGCCGTTCGCCTTCTCCGAGCTGGTCGCCCGGGTTCACGCCCTGGTACGGCGCAGCGCACCGGCCCGTCCGCCGGTGCTGCGCATCGGCGGGGTGAGCCTGGATCCGGCCCGGCGCAGCGCCGAGCGGGACGGCAGGCTGCTGCGCCTGACCCCCAAGGAGTTCGGCGTGCTGGAGCAGCTGCTGGCCGCCGACGGTGACGTGATCAGCGCGGAGACGCTGCTGGAGAGGGTGTGGGACGAGCACGCCGACCCGTTCACCAACGCGGTCCGGATCACCGTCGGCACGCTGCGCCGCAAGCTCGGCGACCCGCCGCTGATCGAGACCGTCATCGGCGCCGGTTACCGGATCGGCCCGTGAGGCTGACCGCCCGGGCCCGGCTCGCCATCTTGCAGACCGCCCTCGTGCTGGCCGCAGGGGCCGCGCTGACCGGCTTGACCTACCTGTTGACGAGGCGGCGCCCGGCGTTCTTCACCCGACTGGTCTCGCCCGGGCCCAATCCGCGGGGCGTGTTCCAGCCGGTGCCGCTGTGGCCACAGCCGCAGGACCTGCTCTATCTCGCCGACCAGGTACAGGCCGACACTCTGGCCGCGCTCCTGCCCCAGGCCGGCCTGGCGCTCGTCACGGTGACCGCCCTGGCCGCCGTACTGAGCTGGCTGGTGGCCGGCCGGGTACTGCGACCGATCCGCGTCATCTCCGTCGCCGCCCGGCGGCTGTCGGCCGAGAACCTCACCGAGCGGGTCCCGGTCACCGCCCCGGCCGACGAATTGTCGGCGCTGGCCTGCACGGTCAACGACATGCTGGACCGCATCCAGCGCGGCGTCGCCGAGCGAGACCAGATTCTGGACAGCCAGCGGCTGTTCACCGCCAACGCCGCCCACGAGCTGCGCACCCCGCTGACCACAGCCCGCACCGCCATCGACGTCACCCTGGACGGTCACCCCAGCCGCGACGAGCTGCTCACCATGGCCGGCGACGTCCGCGACGCCGTCACACACATGCAGCGTGTCCTGGACGGGTTGCTTCTCCTGGCACGCAGCCAGGCCGGTCTTACAGCGCGGCAACCAGCCGACCTCGCCGCCATCGCGGCCACCGCCCTCGACGCCGCCCAAGCGCGAGCGGCGGTCGCCGACGTCACAGTACGGCCCCGGCTCCGGCCGGCACCGGTCACCGGCGAACCAGTCCTGCTGGAACGAATGATCGGCAACCTGATCGATAACGCGATCCGCTACAACCAGGTGGGCGGGCACCTGGCCATCGGCACGGACACCGCAGGCGGATGTGCCGTCCTGCGGATCTCCAACACCGGCCGGGAGATCCCGCCCGAGGCGGCGGAGACGCTACTGGAACCGTTCGTGCACGGGCAAGACCCCCGAGTCCGCACCGACGGCCTGGGACTGGGACTGACAATCGTCCGCGCGATCACCCTCGCTCACCGGGGACGCATCGCGATCAGCGCCCGCTCCGGAGGTGGCCTCGACATCACCGTCGACCTCCCGCACGACCCGACGGCCATGGAGATCGGCCGGCACGACGACGCGACGCGGCCGCCGCTCACGCCTGGCGTCCACCACGCGCGCGGCAGAGCCAAGAGCCGTCCTGTTGAACGAGCGCCCCGGCACCTGTCGGATGCGGGACACCCCCGGCGGTGGCCTGGCTCAAGGAGACGACGCTGAGCGCCTCCTGCCGGGTAGTGGGGCATGACGAGCATTCGAGCTGTGGAGCGGCTGTCGTGACTTTCCGTTCGAACGCGCCTCGCCGAAGGGGTCACGGCTGACACTTCACCGGCTGTTCCGGTGCGGCTCCTGCGCGGTGATGACCTCGCCGTCGCGCGGCAGTGATCCTCTGAACGTCACGGGCACCGCGTTGGCGTGCTCGACGTCGCGATTGTCGATCGCCTGGACGTGGACGTGGGGCTCGGTGCTGTTGCCGGAGTTCCCGCAGCGGCCGAGCACGTCGCCGACGTGCACTCGTTGCCCGGGCCGGACCTCGACGCCGCCGTGTTGGAGGTGGCAGAGGGCGACCACGACGTCCGCGTGCTCGATCAGCACATGGTTTCCGGCGAGTGTCACCCAGCCTGCGGCGGCTCGCCGGTGCTGGGTCAGGGCGTAGCCGATCGAGGGCAGGCCGCGATACGCCGGGTGGTCAGGCTCGGCGTCGTGCACGGCCAGGACGACACCCGCGACGGGTGCCAGGATCGGGCGTCCGAAGCCGGGGAACCTCTCGGGTGGTTCCGGGCGTACGAGAGAGCCGAACGTGATCGGTGCCGTGCGCCCGGCGCCGCCGACGGGCACGAAGTCGATCGCGTAGGACGTGGCGAACAGAGTTGTCCCGTGGCTGGGCACCCGGTTGGCGGGGCTGTTCTGGACCAGCCAACGGCCGGTGAACGGGTAGTCCAGATCGATGGAAACGGCCACGCGGCTCCTCTCTCCGGCCTGACGCGAGCCCGTGAACGCGAACGAGCGGGTGTTCTCGCCCGCGCTCACATTCTCCCACCGTGACGACAACGGCAGGGGAAGCGGTCAGATCGTGACCGCTTCTTGCGGAATGACGACCTTCATGCCGAAATCCTCAGCACGGCCGCCGGTGCTGCCGTCGCCACTCCAAGCCCGCTTCCAGTTTCGGCGGTATCGCGAAAGTGCCGTTCCGCTAGTTGAAACAGTCCTGCTTGTTGAGCGAGATACTGTAATCGGCGACCTTGCCGCGCGTGATGTCGAACAAGTAGTAGGCCTTCTTGTTGCCGGGGACCGTGATCGAGTAGAAGCCCTGGAAGGTTTTCTCGATGTGCGGGTAGGCCGCCTTCAACTGCTTGGCGGTGGAGCCGATCTTGATGCCTTCCGGGGTTGTCATGCCCTTCGCGGCGAAGATGGCGGCCAGTCCCACCTTCGACGAGATATAGACACCAACCGAATCCTTGGGGGTCGGAAACCGCTTCAGGTCCCAGCCGGAGCAGCCGTCGTTGCTCGGGGCGCCCGGCGTCTTCTTGACGACCTTCCTCGTCGCCTTGGCCTGCTTGACGGTCATGCCGAGCTTGACGGCGCCATAACCGTAGGGGCCCAGCGTCGGCTTGGCCTGGGCGTTCGCCGCGGTGGCGCCGGAGACCAGCAGTGAGCCGACGAGGAGCGAGGCCCCGATCATCGTTTTCATCATGTTCTGTCTGACTGCGAAACGCCGGTAAATGTTTTGGGTAGAGCTACCTTTCCTCCGGTGACGCCGATCCGAGTCAGGGGCCGGAAAATTTGATGTCATGAGGATTCCTCCGTGCATCAGGGGTGGATGAGACCGTCGCCCATAGACGCCGCCCGGTAGAGCCGCAGATGATTACCGTCGCTGCGGAGTTTCCTCTGTCCAGGGCGTTGACATGTCAAGCATTCTGAGAGACGCCTCCGAGGAGGATCGATTTTTGGCGGCAGCCCAGTATCGGCCGGGCATAAACAACACGTCGGGGGCGCGGGCGACGCGTACGGTGTTTCCCATGGCGCTGTCCTCCGAACCACCGATGGCCGCGATCCGGTTTCGCGGCCGACCGTGGTTGTCGGCCGCTGATGAGAAAGGTAGGAACGCAGGACCCCGCCCCGAATCACCCCGTGGTGGACATTCCATGTAGCTCGCACGAGGGACAAGCGCGACAACGGCGTGGGGACCGTAGGCCGACTGATCGCCGGATTTGCCCTCTCGTCGTCACCTTCATGGCATCATGCTGCGCCATGGATTATCAGGGGCGGTTTCGTCGTGCAGCGCTCGCCTTGAACGTCCCAGAGGACGAGATCAGCAGATTCATCAAGCACCTCCGGTTGCCGATCGGGTTGTGCGGAGGCTCCGGCGGTGTTCCGGTCGGGCAGTTCGGCGGATCGCCCCGACTGCCGGTGGGCCGGGACCGGTCGTCCCACCGGGGCAGCCGGTTGCCGTTCGTCTTCTCCGTCGACTGCGCGAACTTGCCGAAGGTCGACGGCTCGCTGCTGTTCTTCCTCGACCATGAGAACGACTACGGGGCCGGCAGGGTGGAAGGAGATCGGGGGTACGCGCGCGTCGTGTACGTACCGGTCGGCACCGATACCGCGGTCGCAGAATCACCCGACTCCGAGTTCGTCGGCAAACAGTACGACCTCAGCGCCACACTCCTGGCAGAGCCGCCCGACTGGTTCCCGCCACACGACGAGGACGAGGAGGATCTGTCACCCTTCCAGCGGCAGCCGGCCGTGACCTGGAGCGTGACATGCCGCACCTGGACGAACTCCGCGCTGTGGCCTACGACCTCTGGCCGCCCGACGAAGGGTTCGCCAGCACCTATATCGGCGGGTATGTCGACGACGAGGTGATCACGAGCATCGCGGAGCGGACCCTCGCGGGGCGTGAGAAGGCCGGCGAGATCGTCATCCCGATGGGGAAATGGTATTCCCATGTGGAGGAGGAGAAACACCGGCTGACAAGTGAGTGGATGTCGCTCGCCTGTTTTCCCGTGGCCGATGAGTTTTATTCCGGGAGTTTTGTGATCCGCTACGACGACCTGGCCGCCGGCCGGCTGGACAAGGCGTATTCCGTGACCGAGTTCAGCGAGTAGAACCCCGGCGCCCATCGCGATGGCCGGCCGGCCACCCCTGCTGAGCTTCGGGGTGCCGTGGAACTCGGTGACACGAGTTTTAACGACACCTCCTGTAGGGAGGAGACACCTGGAGCGCCGTACTGGCTGATAACCCTTGAGGTCAACTGGCTTCTTGGGCCTTTTTCAACCTGACGGTGCCGGTCAGCGCGGGTGCAGGGAATTGGGGGGAGATGAGTCCCCCGGCAAGACAGCAGCCGCCCCAGATCCGACACCCCAACCGGGAGCCTCGTCGCTGTCCAACCGCACTCTTGATCCGCCTGGCCAGCCTGATCCGCGCCCACCACGCCGAACGGTGCTCCCGATGGCGCCGGGGGAAGGCCGCAGCCGCCGCTCCCTGCCGTGTGGTGCGGGATCCGCTGGGGATGCGCGCCGTCTGCGGCGGCGTCGGAGGCCGCCGAGGGGCGTTGCTGTCCCCCCTGCGAGCTACTGGTGATTGTCCACCTGGTGGGGACGATCCCGGCGCGCCGGATGCCTAGCGTTTCCCGGTGTAGCGGCGGAGTCCCGCCGTGCGACCCGCACGTGAGGGAGTCGTCATGCGGTTGTTGAAACAGTTCGTGCCGGTCGCGGTGGTCGCCTTCGGCGGTAATGCGATCATGGGCGTGGTGCAGGGCAGTCCACTTCTCACCCTGCTCTTCGGCGTTGCGATGGCCGCACTCGCCGTCTTCGTCTACGCGCGGACGGTGCGGTGGTCCGAGGGCCGCACACCGGCTGAGGTGGCGACGCAGGGAGCCGCCGGCACCGTCGCGAAGGGGGCGCTGATCGGTGTCGCGCTGTTCGCGGCAGTCATCGTGAGCATCGCCGTCGTGGGCGGCTACCGGATCGACGGTCTGGGTTCACCGGCGGCTGCGGTCGGGCTGCTGGGCGTCATGGCCGCCGTCGCGGTGAACGAGGAGCTGTTGTTTCGCGGCATCCTGTTCAGGATCGTCGAAGAACGCATCGGTACGTGGCCGGCGCTGGTGCTGACCAGTCTGCTGTTCGGCCTGTCGCACCTGTTGAACCCGCATGCCAGCCTGTGGGGTGCGATCGCCATCGCGATCGAGGCGGGCAGCATGCTCGCCGCGGCCTACGCCGCCACGCGCACTCTGTGGGTGCCGATCGGTGTGCACTTCGGTTGGAACTTCGCGGCGGCCGGCATCTTCGGCGCCGAGGTGTCGGGCAGCGGCGTGGCGCAGGGATTGCTGAGCGGTGTGACGTCGGGCCCCGCTGCGCTGACGGGCGGTGAGTTCGGTCCGGAGGCGAGCCTGTTCGCGGTGGTGGCCGGCCTGCTGCTGACGGTCGTGTTCATGCGGCTGGCCCGTCGGCGCGGAAACGTGGTCCCGTTCCGGCGCGGCGCGGACGCTACGCTCGCACGTTGATCGATCTGCGGCGGATCATGGAGCTGTGGCGGCGGTGTGACGTCGTGATCCGGGATTCGGTGTTCGGGCTGCTGGTCGCCGTCGCGTCACTACTACCGGCCCTGCACGGCAAGGGGACGCAGGTCGGTGATCTGCCGATGGGCCCTTTCGACGGGCTGGCCTTGGTGGCGATCGCCCTGCAGTGCCTTGCGCTCGCCGTGCGTCGACGGTGGCCGGCGATGTGCCTGGTTCTGGTGTCGCTCGGTTTCGTCCTCGACCAGGTACGCGCCTACCACGTGTTCGCGAGCAACGCGATGCCCATCGCGCTCATCAGTGCGGGCGCGCACATGGAGCGGTACCGGCGCGTCACGGTGGTCGTGCTGTCCATGGCGTATGTCGCGCTGGCGCTGGTGCTGGACCGGTTGGGCGGGACCGAGAGGGTGGAGGGTTATGTGGCGTTCTACCTGGCGCTGACGCTGGCGTGGGGCACGGGGGCGTGGTTGCGCTCGTCTCGCGCGGCCGAGGCCGAACGCCGTCGCCATGCCGCCGAGGCCACCCGTGCCGCCGAGCGTACGCGGATCGCCCGCGAGCTCCATGACGTGGTGACGCACCATGTGACGGCGATGGTCGTGCAGGCCGAGGCCGCGCGTTATCTGACCGAGGCTCCCGACCGCCTTGACGCGGCGCTGGGTACCGTCACCGACACCGGTCGGCGGGCCATCTCCGATCTGCGCCACATGCTCGACCTGCTCAAGGCCGATCATGACAGTGAGGTCGGGGTGCCTTCCGCGGGTGAGCTGGGCACGCTCGTGGAGCAGACCCGTCAGGCCGGGCAGCCGGTGGAGTTCACCGAGGAGGGCAGCGCGGCGGAATCGGCGGGCAGTGCCGAGTTCGTGGCCTACAGGGTTGTGCAGGAGGCCCTGACGAACGCGCTCAAATACGCCTACGGCAGCCGTACCGTGGTTGCGGTGCGCTACGGGGAGGAGATCGGCGTGGAGGTGAGCACCGACGGTTCGGGCTCGCGGACCGGTTCCCCCGGTGGTAGCGGGAGAGGACTGGCCGGGCTCCGCGAGCGGGTCAACGCCTTGGGCGGTGAGTTCAGCGCGGGTCGGCGGACGGGTGGCGGCTTCGTGGTGCGGGCCCGCATCCCGGCGGGGCGTCCGTCGTGACGGCGCCGCTTCGCGTGCTGGTCTGCGACGACCAGGCGCTGATCCGCACCGGTTTCGCGACGATCATCGATGCTCAGCCCGACCTTGAGGTGGTGGGCGAGTGCGGCGACGGCCGTACCGGGGTCGATCTGGCCCGGCGGCTGCGTCCGGACATCGTGGTGATGGACGTGCGGATGCCGGTGCTGGACGGCATCGAGGCGACTCGCAGGCTGGCCGGCGCCGGGGTGGCCGATCCCGTCAAGGTGCTCGTGGTGACGACGTTCAACCTGGACGAGTACGTCTATGAGGCGTTGCGGGCCGGGGCAAGCGGGTTCCTGCTGAAGGACGCGCCGCCGGCGCAGTTGCTGCACGGTATCCGCACCGTCGCGACGGGTGCGGCCCTGTTGGCGCCGGAGGTGACGCGGCAGCTCGTCGGCAGGTACGCGGCGCGCATCCGTCCCGTCAGAGGAACGGAGAACGATGTCCCGTTGACTCCGCGTGAGCTGGAGGTACTGCGCTTGATCGCCGATGGCCTGTCCAACGGCGAGATCGCCGCCGCGCTGGTGATCAGCCAGGAGACCGTCAAGACGTACGTGTCGCGCATTCTCACCAAGCTCGATCTGCGCGATCGCGTGCAGGCGGTGGTCTACGCCTACCGCCGGGGCCTGGTGACCTGAGAGGCGCTGCGCGACCCGGTTCGAGGTGCGCGCACCGATCGCCCGAGCGGTTGCCGGGGGTGCGCGCTGCGGGCGGATCCGGATGGGCCGGCATCGCCGTGGCTGCTCGTTGACGCGTATGGCCCCTGGCCGACGTCCTGGAGGTGGCCCGGAGCCAGGCGTGATCACCGGGCGGTTGCGAGGTCATCTCGGCGTAGGCGTCGCAGCCCTGACCCTGGCGCCTTCGGATGGCTCCCCTCTCGTCGCCAGGCTGCTGCCCTCTGTGTTCGAGCCGGGGGCGCTGTTGGCAGGAGGACGGGCTCCAGCTCAGCTGGACTCGGTGTCCACGGCCAGGGCCGGGTGCTTGGAACCGCGCGGCGGTTTGGGCGGTCGCTGCGTGGCGTTCGGCAGGTCTAGCCAGACGGGCTGTAGACCGGCCAGGCGAGCTCGCGTCGACATGGCCAGATCGCCAGTCAGGATCGTCACCTGTGCGCCGGCCAGTGCCCGGAAGGCCACGGCGCGGGCGATGACCTCATCGTCGGCGCGGACCTGTCTGATGTGCCGGGGAGGGTCGGGCCACAGATCCAAGGTGATCGCCCCCTGCGGCTTCCCGTCGACCAGGCCGCGTTTGCGGATGGCGCCGTGTGGGAGCAAGCCGTTGAGAACGCGCAGCGTGTGGCGCGCGTTGGTCGCCACGGCACCCTGGCCGCGGTCCTTTTGCCGGTCCAGCTCGTCCAGGACGATCATGGGGAGGATCAGGTGCACGTCCTGACCAGGCCAGGCCTGCACGTCGGTGCCGACCTCCCAGACGTCCAGCCGGTCGGGGTGGTGGCAGAAGACGTTGGTGTCGACGACGACCAGCGGGCCGCTGTGGCCCTTGAGAGTGTCCGACCACCAGGTCAGGGAGTCCAGAGCCGCCTGCAGACGGCGCACGTGCTCGTTGGCCTCCTCAACGATCATGGAGCGGATGGCGCCCGACGTCGGCGGAAGCGCCAGCTCTGCCCTGCTCCTGATCACGCCGGTCACCGTCGGAACGATCTGCAGGGTCAGCAGGGCGCTGAAGTGCGGGCTGAGCGTCAGCCAGTCAATGTCGTCCCGGCTGAGCTGCCCGCGCAGCTGGCTACGGGCCTCGGTCACCCACGACAGGTACTGCCCGTGCAACTCGGCGACTGAGGACGGGCTGTGCGCGAGGTTGACGGCGGCCGTGTGCACGTGACGCAGAGCCGCCAGCACGTTGGACCGGTCGGCGTTCGCGTCAAGGGTGATCAGCATGCAACCCAGCGTGCCCGACTACGGCGGCTCGCCGTCACCGATTAAGCGAGGGCGCGCACCGGCAGCCCCACGGCCCCGCCTCGGCAGTAGTCTCCGATGCCGTCGGCCACGAGACTGTACCGGCGTCCTTGGGTACCCGTTTCATGAGCGGGTCACAGCGTCTGGACCCGCCACTGCCACCCGGTCGCCTCCTGGCAGGCCGCATGAATGGTGTGGCCCTGAGGGGAAGTCGTCATGAGATGGTTGATCTTCGCCAGCAGTGCGATGGCGAACCCCTAGGGCAGGTCGGGCTGGCCATGGGCGCGGGAGACGATCTGGATGGGCTCGCGGCCGCCGGCGGGAACAATCTGCACACCGCGAGCATCGGCGTGCGCCGCAACGATCGAATCAGCGCGAACGGCGCGCCCCTGAGTTTGGTTGGTGACCCAGACCTGTGATCCCGAGGCGGCCACGGCGTCTTCCAGCCTGCGCTGCATCTTGGCGTCCATGCTGCCTGCCCATACGCTGATCCCCGTCGGCGTCGTGTATCTGACGTCCTGGTCGGGTGAGCTTCCTGCGCTCGTCATCGGGTCCCCTCGCTCTTGACCTGGTCAGGGTACGGGGGCCGGCTCCTGCTGGAGGGCGTTCCATATGCGGTCGCCTCCGCAGCCCGCGCCCGTGGACGAGCGGCCAGGGCGTTGGCCCGTTTCAGAGGTCAGTTCGGTGACAAGGGCCGCCCACCCGCCAGTCGCGTACCTGACCTCTCAGGTCAGTACATCTAGCCGCGACTACACCCCAGTACCTGGGAATAGGTCACGTGTCGAGGAGTCCGCGATCACGGCCGCCGGCGGAAGCTGATGCGCATCAGTCCGCTGTCGGCCCAGTCTTCGAGCCGTGTCGGCCGGATGGTGCCGGGGTCGTGGGGTTGATTGAGATCCGCGACGATCTCGGTCAGCACGGTCTGACGTTCAGCTGGGTCGGTGACCGGCGTGGCTCGTGCAGGCAGATCCGCGCGGGTCCCGTTTTTGAGGTGGAAAGTGAAGTTGGGATTGGCGAGAAGGTTCGCATGCCAGTCGGTCGCGGCCCTGCCCGCGCCGCTACACAGGTAGGTTGCGCCCGCAGCCCGGTAGAAGAAGATCTCGATGCGGTGTGGCCGGCCGGTGCGTCGCCCCAGCGTCGTGATGTCGATGATCCGTTCTCTGGTGCTCGCGGCGGGGGTGATCTCGATGGCTCGCCGGACGTGGTCGGGCAGGTGGGATAAAGACGCGTCCCGTGCGGAGTCGTTCGACCCGGTCGTGTCTGGAGTGCTCATGCGGTCTCGGTCTGAAGGGCGGGACCGAGGAGGAGTCCACCGTCGATGACGTACTCCGACCCTGTGATGAACGACGCGTCCGATGACGTGAGGAACAGGAGGAGCCGGGTGACGTCGGTCGGCTCTCCGAGCCGGGGGACGGCGAACGGCTCGGGTGAGTAGAAGTCGGCGATCGCCGCGGTGGCACCGGCCGCTGGTTTATGGATGAAGGAGGTCGCGATCACGCCGGGGTGGATGGTGTTCACCCGGATGCGGTCGCGGCCGAGTTCGAGTGCTGCCGTTCGGGTGAGGCCTCGTACGGCCCACTTGCTGGCGACGTACGGTGCGTAGTGCGCCGTGCCGCCCAGGGCCATGGTCGAGGCGATGTTGACGATGGCTCCCCCTGCCGCGCGGCGCAGAGCGGGGGCGGCGACCTTGATGCCGAGGAAGGTCCCTGTGAGGTTGGTGTCGAGGACGCGCGACCACGTGGCCTGCTCCGTGTCTTCGATCGTTGCCGGCGGGTTCTGCACGCCCGCGTTGTTGACGAGCACGTTCAGGGCGCCGAAGGCGCTCTCGGCGGCTAGCACAGCGTCGGACCACGAGCTCTCGTCGGTGACATCGAGGCGGGTGAAGCGAGCGCGGGTCCCGAGCTCGTCGGCGAGAGCGGTGCCGCGTTCGGCGTCGATGTCGCCGATTATCACGTTTGCTCCCTCCGCGTGAAAGGCGCGTACGTGGCTCGATCCCTGGCCGCCGGTCCCACCGGTCACGAGCACGGTCTGGTCGTCGAAGCGGGGCATCAGATGTTCCTTCGGTACGGGGATGACTGACCGGGAGTTTCGGAGACGAACGCCGGCCGATGGTGAGCTGAGTGACTCACCACTGCCCTGACACTAGATCGATGGCAATGGTGAGTCAAGCCACTCATCTTGTATGCTCGGCCCATGAGCAGGGTCGTGACGACGTACCACCAGCGCGTCGCCCAGGAGAAGCGCGCGCTGATCGTGACGGCCGCGACGGCACTGTTTCTTGAGTTGGGCTACGACCGGACGTCGCTGGCGCGGATCGCAGAGCGCTCGGGCGTTTCGCGGGCCACCTTGTTCAAGCAGTTTCCGAGCAAGGCTGCCCTGTTCGACGCCATCGTGACCGAGTCCTGGGCAACCGCTGACGAAGAGGATCCTCCGTCGACAGGCAACATCGTCGACGGGCTCAGCACCATCGGTCGCCGCTACGCCGAGCTGTTGAGCCGCCCCCAGATGACCGACCTGTTCCGAATCGTCATCGCCGAGCTGCCGCGATTTCCCGAACTCGCCAATGCGCAGTTCTCGCACGGGAAGATGCCCTACTTCGAGTCCGTACGCGGTTATCTCCTGGCCGAGCACGAGGCGGGAACGGTGCGGGTCGAGGACGTGGAGCTCGCAGCCACCCAATTCCTGGGCATGATCTCCAACTACGTCTTCTGGCCGACACTCCTCGTGCCGGGCTGGAAGGTGAGCGCCGAACGCGTCGCTCAGGTAGTGGACGAGGCCGTCCACACCATCGCCGCCCGGTACGCCGCGCCCGGACCAGGGCCGTCCACCCACGACTGACCCGCCGACCGCGACTGAGTTCCACCGCCGCCAAGGAACTGCTGCCTAAGAACTCCTAACGCATGAACTGAGACGGCGCCAGCAGATCAAGGCGCAACCGAGGCTGAGGAAGGCCTCATGGATGTCGTCGCGGACTTCCCAGCGGATGCGCAGGCGGCCGGAAGCGATGCAGCAACGCGAAGGCCTGCTCGACGAACCAGCGGTGTTTGCCCAGGCCAGAACCGTTCTCGGTGCCGCGTCGCGCGATCAGCGGGCGGATGCCGAGGGCGCGGACCTGCTTGCGGTACCTGTCGTGGTCGTAGCCGCGATCGGCCGGCACGACGCCGGGACGCCTGCGGGGCCGGCCGCGCTTGCCGCGCACCGGCGGGATCGCCTGCAGCAGCGGCACCAGCTGAGTGACGTCGCCCGCGGTTGCCACCGGTCAGGATGACGGCCAAGGGAATGCCAGTGGCGTCGACGATCAGGTGGTGCTTGCTGCCGGATCGTCCCCGGTCGACCGGGCTCGGGCCGGTCTGCGCCCCCCTTTTAGGGCCCTGACGTGGGAGGAGTCCACCGCGGCCCGGGAGAAGTCGATCGCGCCCGCGGCCCTGAGCCTGGCCAGGAGCACCTCGTGCAGGCGCTGCCAGACCTCGGCCTTGTGCCACTCGTTCAGCCGCCGCCAGCACGTCATACCCGAGCCGTACCCGAGTTCTTGGGGCAGGTGCTCCCAGGAGATCCCGGTGTGCAGCACGAACAGGATGCCCTGCAGGGCCAGGCGGTCGTCCAGCCGCTTTCGCCCTGGCCAGCGCACTCGTCGCTGATGCCTGGGCAACAACGGCTCGATGACCGCCCACAACTCGTCGCTGACCTCCCACGGCTTCAGCCGCGCAACCGGCCCACCCCTCCCGCTGTCGTTACAGCGAGAGATCAAACCACAACAGAGATCATTCTGTTAGGAGCTATTAGTCGGACTGCTGGTAGTCGCGATCATCACCGCGGTGGCCGCAGTGCGTTTCGGCCAAGACGCCAATCAACAACGCGCCGAGGCCGACCAGCAACGCACCCTGGCGCTGGCCCGCAGCGCCCAGGCTGCCTCCCGGGAGGTAGCCGCCTACAGCCGATCTCTGCCCGACGACCCAGTGGCCTCGACACGACTCGCCGCCGCGGCGTGGACCATTACCCATACCGATGAGGCACAGGCGAGCATGGCCGCGCTCCTCAGCCAGCCCGTGCGCGCTGTTCTGGCCGGTCACACCGGTGCGGCGTGGTCGGTGGCGTTCAGTCCGGACGGCAAACGCCTGGCCGGCACCGGGGCCGAAGGGACGGTGCGGATCTGGGATGTCGAGCTGCCGAATGTTCTTCTGCGAGCGGTGTGCGGTATCGCGGTACGAGCCTTCACGCCTGAGGAGTGGCAACGATACATTCCCGACGAGCCATACCGGCCCAGTTGTCCGGCCCGCTGATGGGTGCCGCCGTGACTCGCGTGCTGTAGGTGACAGGTAATTCGCATTAGGTGTCACACTGGTCTCCCGGGCCGGGCAGATGCCCAGCCCGTCGCCGCCGCCGTCCACAGGTACCTGGACTCCGTCCAGGCCACGACGACCCCGACAGCTACGCCGAGACCCTTGCACGGCTCACCGCGCTCGTCGGGACCTACCCGCCAACATGCTTGCCCCCGAGGACTACGCCGCGGTGATGGAGCGGCGGGCCGAGACCGCGGCCGCGACCTGGAACCGGCACCTGTCCGCGCTCATCTCCTTCACCACCTGAACACAGCGTCAAGAAATCCTCGCCACCGACCCCGCCCGGCGGCTGCAACGCCGCAAGAGCGCCCGCTGCGCGGCCGTACCACCGGCCCGCTTTTCCTCGGCGACGCCTCCGGTGCGCACGAGAAGGCCGGCCTCGGTGAGGATGTGGCGCTGCTACAGCAGGGACTGGGTCGCGGTGGAGACGCGGAGAGTAGACGATCTGCACCAGGCTTTCCTCGGGAAGGGGGGAGCCCGGTCTTCCTGTTGGGAAATCCTGTCGTCAATTCGTGTGCGGAACCGGCCATCCGACGTCGGGATTTGTCACTTGATGTCCGGTTTTCGGGAGGGGTTGCGGGGCCCCGCCAGAGGGGGTCGGGAAGTCTTCTAATTCCGATACCCTCTGTCGCCGATGGGCCTCCACTGGGGAGTGCGCCTCTTGTCACTGTTGTTGTCGCTGTCCGGGGCGCAGGATTCGGTCGATACGTGATCACGCAACCGCATTGCGTGGCTTTGCCGGGTGATCGATGATGCCGGTATGCGCGGGCGTGGGCTGGTATGGGGTGGAGCCGCGGTGGCGGTGGCAGCGCTGGGTGCCTACTTCACGACGATGGAACTGGAGCAGGCCGATCATCTGGCTGGTGTGATCAGCCTGTTCGTCGCGGTGGCGGGGCTGGGGGTGGCGATCGTCGGGCTGCGCTCCGGGCCGGGGGGCCGTGTGCGGCAGGTGGCCAAAGCCCGGGGAAACAGCCGGATCTATCAGGCCGGTCGCGATCTGACTCAACATCCGTCGGCGCGGCCTGGGTCGAAGGCGGGTGAGAGCGGGCGGGGCTCTGATGGCGCGCAGGGTGACGGCTCGCAAGGGGGAGGGGCGCTGGGGGACGGCCCCCGCGAGGTAACGCAGCAGGCCGAAGCCGATAGGGGCAGCCAGGTGCGTCAGGCCGGCCGGGACCTCACCACGAGCGATGCCGACGAGGGCGACAGCGACGACGCGGACGAGGAGGGCGAGGAGGGCGACGCGCGGTGAGTCTGTTCCGCAGGTCAGGTAAGGCAGCTCAGCACGCGCAGGCCACGGGGCTGGCGCAGATCTTCCAATCTGCCGGTGACATGGTCGTCTACGAAGACGGAGAGCCGTACCGGTGGGCGGCCTGGCCCGCGCCGTTGGCGGCCGCGGCGGGGTCGCAGGTGTGGCAGCCGAGTGAGCTGCTGCGGGCGGCTCACGCGGTGGTCGGCTTCACCGGCCGTGAGGGGGTGCTGAAGGACCTGCTGGCCTGGCGGGAGGGCAGCGGGCCGACCCCGTCCCCGGGCGGGGCCTCGCGCTCGGGGGTCGCGGTCGAGCTGATCCACGGGCAGGGCGGCCAGGGCAAGACCCGGCTGGCCGGCCACCTGGCCGGACTGTGGCAGGACGAGGGGTGGGCGGTGCTGTCGGCCCACCACCGGCGGGACCGCTCCGTCGGCAAAGCCTTCGCCGTCCCGGACCTGAGGCGGGCAGCCGGGGTGCTGGTGGTGGTGGACTACGCCGAGCGGTGGGACACCGCCGATCTGCTGACGCTGCTGGGCGACACGTTGATCCGCGGGCGGCTGCCGGTGCGGGTGCTGCTGCTGGCCCGCCCCTCGGGCACCTGGTGGCAGAGCCTGCACGGCCGTATCCAGCGTGACCTGGGCGTGATGGCGAGTTCGCGCGAGCTGGGACCGCTGGAGAACGAGGCGGGCATCACCCGCCAGGGGCTGTTCGTCGCAGCTCGCGACCGGTTCGCCGACCTGCTGGACCTGCCCGCCGCCCGGCGGGTCGCCCCGCCGGCGGCGCTGGAACACCATGAGGCCTACCGGCTGGTGCTGACCGTGCAGATGGCCGCGCTGGCCGCGGTTCTGTCCGCGGCCGGTGGACAGGACCCGCCCACTGACCCGGTCGAGGTGTCCCAGGTGTTGCTGGCCCGCGAGCGGGATCATTGGGAGGCGCTGCACGATCGGCGGGAGCGGCCGCTGGCGACCTCGCCGGAGGCGATGGGCCAGCTGGTCTACACCGCCACGGTGACCGGCCGCCTCGGGCACGCCGACGGCGGGGCCGCCCTGGCGCGTGCCGCGATCGAGTCGCATCTGCATCCCGGGCAGATGCTGAAGGATCACGCGGTCTGCTACCCGCAGTCCGGGGCCATCGCCGGTTCTGACCGCGCGCCGGAGGCGGTGGGCGGGGGTGAGGTCACGGTGTTGGAGCCGTTGTATCCCGACCGACTGGGCGAGGACTTCCTGGCGTTGTCGACCCCCGGCCACTCCTACGCGTTTCCAGCCGACCCGTGGGCCGCTGACGTCCTGGCCCGGCTGCTGACCGTCCCCGGCGGTACGGCCGAGCCGGTACGCGGCGCCGATGGTGATGCGCCGGTGTGGATCCGGCAAGGGCTCATCACCGTAGTGGAGGCCTGTCGGCGCTGGCCGCATCTGGCCCGGCTTCAGCTGTATCCGCTACTGGAGGCCCGCCCCGACCTGGCGTTGCACGGCGGAGGGGCCGCGCTGGCCGCGCTGGCCGACCTGCCCGGGATCGATCGGGGGCTGCTGGAGCGGATCGAATCGGTACTGCCCGACCATCGGCACATCGATCTGGACATCGGGATCGCCGCGGTGGCCGTCCGGCTGGCCGAGCATCGGCTGAGCGAGGCTGACCCCGCCAACCCTGCCGCCTGCGCCCACATCCACACCACGCTAGTCATTCCCTTGACCAACGCGGGTCTGTACGCGCGCGCCCTGACCGAAAGTGATCAGGCCACCCGGTTATGGCGTCGGCTGGCCGAGCTTAACCGCGACGCCTACCTGCCCAACCTGGCCTCCTCACTGACCAACCACGGCGTCCAGCTGGCCGAAGTCGGGCAGCGCCAGGAAGCGCTGTCAGTCAGTGAGGAGGCCGTCCGCCTCTATGGCGAGCTGGCCGAACTCAACCGTGACGCCTACCTGCCCAACCTGGCGATGTCGCTGAACAACTACGCCAACCGGCTGGCCGAGACCGGCCAGCGCCGGGAGGCGGTACCGGTCAGTGAGGAGGCCGTCCGTCTCTACGGCGAGCTGGCCGAACTCAACCGTGACGCCTGCCTGCCCAACCTGGCGATGTCGTTGAACAACTACGCCAGCCTGCTGGCTGAGAGCGGCCAGCGCCGGGAGGCGGTACCGGTCAGTGAGGAGGCCGTCCGTCTCTACGGCGAGCTGGCCGAACTCAACCGTGACGCCTACCTGCCCAACCTGGCCGCCTCACTGGCCAACCACGGCGTCCAGCTGGCCGAAGTCGGGCAGCGCCAGGAAGCGCTGTCAGTCAGTGAGGAGGCCGTCCGCCTCTACGGCGAGCTGGCCAGGCTTAATCGCAATGCCTACCTGCCCAACCTGGCCGCCTCATTGACCAACCACGCCATCCGGCTGGCTGAGAGCGGTCAGCGCCGGGAGGCGGTACCGGTCAGCGAGGAAGCCGTCCGCCTGCGTCGAGAACTGGCCGAACTCAACCGTGACGCCTACCTGCCCAACCTGGCGATGTCGTTGAACAACCACGCCAACCTGCTGGCCGAGACCGGTCAGCGCCGGGAGGCGGTACCGGTCAGCGAGGAAGCCGTCCGCCTGCGTCGAGAACTGGCCGAACTCAACCGTGACGCCTACCTGCCCAACCT
>NZ_JBITMT010000013.1:192804-194461 GCF_044466505.1 Streptosporangium sp. NPDC049376
CCTGGCGATGTCGTTGAACAACTACGCCATCCGGCTGGCTGAGAGCGGCCGACGCCGGGAGGCGGTACCGGTTAGTGAGGAGGCCGTCCGTCTCTATGGCGAGCTGGCCGAACTCAACCGCGATGCTTACCTGCCCGACCTGGCGATGTCGTTGAACAACTACGCCATCCGGCTGGCTGAGAGCGGCCGACGCCGGGAGGCGGTACCGGTTAGTGAGGAGGCCGTCCGCTTGCGTCGGGAGTTGGCCGGGCTCAACCGTGACGCCTACTTGCCCGACCTGGCGACGTCGTTGAACAACCACGCCATCCGGCTGGCTGAGACCGGCCAGAGCCGAGAAGCGGTACCGGTCAGTGAGGAGGCCGTCCGCCTGCGTCGAGAACTGGCCGAACTCAACCGTGACGCCTACCTGCCCAACTACGTTCAGAGTCTTACCGCGATGGGATATGTCCTGGTCAAAGGAGCCCGGTTCGGTGAGGCGACCGCCCCGTTGGCCGAGGCGCTCATCGCCGGGCAGCAGCTGCCCGAGTACGCCCAGGGCATCATGGAAGCGGTCGTCGGTCTGCTGCGCCACGCCTATGTGGGGGATGTCAGGGGGGTGAGCAGAAGCTTTCGCGAGGTCACCGGCCAGGGTGTCCCCGATTGGATGAAGCAGCCGCCCACCGTCAAGGGGTGAGGAGATCGCTGGCCAGCTGTGCCATGACCTGCGGTTGGGCCGTCCGGCAGGGGCGTACATTTCTGGGCCACCTACGGCGGGTCATGCATCGTTGTAGTTCCGAGCTTCGAGCCCGAATCTGCCGTATTCCGGTGACATCCGATCACCGTGGAGAGCTACGCGGCTACGTCGCCGAGTACGGTGAGCCCGCATAGTCACGGAGGTAGCTGGCGGCTGGGGACGCGTCCGTGAACGGAGGCCGATCAGAACCTACTTTGGGGCTGGGGCCACACCCCGGGTGAGCGGGCGGGTCAGGCGAACCAACGCACGCGCATGCAGGGCGCTCTTCACCACGCTGCTGGCCACATGCCGGTGATGTGGTTGGGGACCGAATGCCCACGCGCACTGCCACAGCGTTCGGCTCCGCTGCCCTGGAGCGGCTTCAGAAACTGGCCGCCCCTCCACCGACCGTCCTGAAGGGCCACACGACGCGGAGTTGGGAAGCCGGTCGTCAGGGGCAGACCGTGCGGAAGTCCGCCTCGGGAATGTGTTGTGCCCATTCGGCGGGGGTGAGTGAGCGGGCGGCGATCGCGCATAGCGCTCCAGGCAGGTCATCAGGGACTCCCACATCCCACAACCGCACCGAGTCGAAGCCTTCGGTGACGAAGGTCCGGCCGTCAGAGCTGAACATCACCCGGGTTATTGCGGAGCCGTCTGCGGGCAGGGGGGAGCCGATCCGTTTACGGGTGGCGACATCCCAGAGCTGCGCTTCTTTTCCGGCTCCGGTGGCCAGGGTGCGGCCGTCCGGGCTGAATGCCACCGACTCCACCGAATCGGTGTGGCCGGTGAGGGGAGTGGTGATCTGCTTGCGGGTGGCGACGTCCCACAGCCGCACTGTGTCGTCGTAGCCTCCGGTGGCCAGGGTGCGGCCGTCCGGGCTGAATGCCACCGACTCCACCGAATCGGTGTGGCCGGTGAGGGGAGTGGTGATCTGCTTGCGGGTGG
>NZ_JBITMT010000013.1:194559-214494 GCF_044466505.1 Streptosporangium sp. NPDC049376
GGTGGCGTCCCACAGCAGCACCGACCCGTTTCTTTCGCCGCTGGTGGCCAGGGTGCGGCCGTCGGGGCTGAACGCGAACGGGACCACCTTGTCGATGGAGCCGATCAGGAGAGTGCCGATCTGCTTGCGAGTGGCGACGTTCCACAGCCGCACCGACCCTTCTTTGTCGTCGCTGGTGGCCAGGGTGCGACCATCGGGACTGAACGCCACCGAGGAAACGGGCCAGGTGTGGCCGGTGAGGGAAGCGCCGATCTGCTTGCGAGTGGAGACGTCCCACAGCCGCACTGTGTCGTCGTAGCCTCCGGTGGCCAGGGTGAGGCCGTCAGGGCTGAACGCCATTGAGTTCACTTCGGTGGCGGGGGTACCGGTCTGCTTGTAAGTGGCGATGTCCCATAGCCACACGGTCCCGTTAATTCCGACGGCCAGGGTGTGGTTGTCAGGGCTGACCGCGACCGAGATGTTTGTTTCTGGTTCGCGAGGGGCGATCACGGTAGGTCTGGTGACATTCCACAGCCGCACCGACCCGCCGCCTGCAGTGGCCAGAGTGTGGCCGTCGGGGCTGAACGCCACCGACTTCACGGCGAAGCCGTCTCCAGGGAGCAGCATGCCGATCCGCATGCGGGTGACGGCGTCCCAGAGCTGTACCTCTTTTTCGCCTGCGGTGGCCAGGGTGTGGCCGTCGGGACTGAACGCCACCGAGGGCGGTGACTCGGAGTGGCCGGTGAAGGGAGCACCGATCTTCTTGTGGGTGGCGACGTCCCACAGCCGCGCCTCCTTTCCTCCTCCCGTGGCTAGGGTGCGGCCGTCCGGGCTGAATGCCACCGACTCCACCGAATCGGTGTGGCCGGTGGTGAAGGGGGCGCCGATCTGTTTACGAGTGGAGACGTCCCACAACTGCACTGTGCCGTAATAGCCTCCGGCGGCTAGGGTGCGGCCGTCCGGGCTGAACGCCACCGACTCCACCGAATCGGTGTGGCCGGTGAAGGGGGCGCCGATCTGTTTGCGGGTGGCGACGTCCCACAGCCGCGCCTCCTCTCCTCCTCCCGTGGCCAAGGTGCGGCCGTCGGGACTGAACACCACCGAGGGCGGTGACTCGGTGTGCCTGGCGAAAGAGGCGCCGATCTGCTTGCGGGCGGCGACGTCCCACAGCCGCACCGTGCGGTCATGGCTTCCTGTGGCCAGAGTTCGGCCGTCCGGGCTGAACGCCACAGAGATCACTCCGTCAGTGTGGCCGACGAGGGGGACACCCGGCTGATGGGTAGCGACGTCCCACAGCATCAATGTCCCTTCTCTGGTTCCGCTGGCCCCAGCCAGGGTGTGGCCGTCGGGACTGAAGGCCACTGTGGATATTCCCGTGCCGTTTCCGGTGAGGACGGTACGTGCAGGATCGCGAAGAACGGTGAGGAGGTTGGCGCGGAGTTCGTCGGGCTTGGGGCTGATCCGCCATGCCGCTACTGCCAGCAGTGCCGACAGCACGGGGTCACCGGTGAGGTGTTCGACTTTCGCCGTCAGGCCATTGGCGATGGCGGTGTCGCGCTGCCGGGCCGTTTCCCGCTCGGAACGGACCGCGGCTCCCGCTGCTATCAGGGCCGCGACCAGCAAAGCGGACAGCGCGGCGAACACGGCGCGGCGCCGGAACGCGGCGCGGCTTTCGGCCTTGCGCCCTGCCTCCAGGAACTCCTGCGGTAAGCCCGCCAGATCGGGGTGGCGGTCGGGGTCGGCACGCCAGCCGGGCATCATCTTCAACGGGTTGGCCAGACGCTCTTTCCGATACAGGTAAGCGGCCTTTCGGCCGTTACGGTGCCACTCGGCCGCGTCATCCACGAGTTCGCCGTACAGGGCGTGCCCGGCCAGGTCGGCCTCCAGCCAGCCGCGCAGCCGGGGCCACGCCGTCAGCAGCACGTCGTGGGCGACCTGCACCGACTCCGTGTCGACCACGAGCAGCCGCCGCCGGGCGAAGACCTCCAGCACCCGCTCCACCTCACCCCGCTCGCCACCGGCGTGCAAGACGGTGCGGGAGGCGGCGCGGCGGGTCAGCACTCCGTCTCGGGAGATGGCCGTCAGCTGGTGGAACACCCGCTGGGCGGTCTCCTGGCCCGCGGCGTCCAGTTCGTCGTAGGCGGCCTCGGCGCTGGTGGCGACCGCGCGGGTGACGCCGCCGGTGCGGACGTAGCCGCGGCTGGTCAGCCACCTCCCCTCGCGGTGCTCCCAGGTGGTGAGCATGGCCTGGGACACCAGCGGCAGCGCTCCGGCCTCGAAACGGCCGGGCCGGGTACGCAACTCGGCCAGAACGGTGTCGACCAGCCCAAGCTCAATGTCCAGCCCGGCGGCGTCCGCCGGGCCGGTGATCGTACGCCGAAGATCGCTCTCCCCCATCGGTGCCAGGACGAACGGGGTGTCCCGCAGTGCTGAGACGAGCTGGGGGTGCTCGGCGCACCGGTCGATGAAATCGCCGCGTAACGCGACCACCACCAGCGCGGACGGGACCTCGCCCGGCCCGCCCGAAACGGTGGCGGCGCTGTGCAGCGCGGTGAGGAAGGCCTCCCGCTGCGCCCGCTCTTCGGGCCGGTCGTCGCTTTGAAGGGTGAAGATTTCCTCGAACTGGTCGAGGACCAGCAGCAGTCTGCATTCCGCCGCGGTCTGCTCGGGCAGGCCGCGACGGCGGGCGTCGGTCTCGACCGCCTGTCGTACCAGCAGATGCGTCTGCTCAGGCTGGCCGGTCAGGCGCTCCAGCACCGTGGGGGCGTCCAATCCGGAGAGCCCGGCCAGCAGCACGGCAAGGCGCGACAGGGGCGAGTGGGTCGGCCGGTCGATGGTGTGCCGGGGCCAGTGCCGGGCGGCCTCCGACAGTTCGCCGCGCCCGACCGCCGGCATCAGCCCGGCCCGCAGCAGCGAGGACTTCCCGGCTCCGGAGGCGCCGGTCACCACCACCAGCCCGGGGCCGCCCAGCCGTTGGGAAAGCATGCTGATCAGTTCGGCGGTGGCGGTCTCGCGGCCGTGGAACACCTCGGCGTCGGTCTCGGTGAACGGCATCAGCCCCCGGTAGGGGGCTCCATCCCGCCACCGGGCCCCGTTCTGCCGCCCGGGGTCCGGCCGGTCCTGGCGGGTGCGCCGCTCGATGGCGGCCACCTGCTCAAGGAGCAGCCGAGTGTCGATCGCCTGCCGGTACAGCATGCCGGTGGCCAGTTGCCCTTCGGCGCCGAGCCGGTCCACGCCCTCGCGGATCGACCGTAGCTGGACCCCCAGTTCGGCCAGCACGAAACCGAACTCACCGAACTCTTCACCCAGCCGCGTCAGACCGGAGGTCAGGCTCGCCTGTAGTTCGCGGTTGCCGCTGCGGATCGCCTCCTCGACGGCGGCCCCCACCGCCCCGGTCTGTCGCAGGATGTCGGCGAGCTGTCCGCGCAGCAGGTCGGCCTGTCGGCCACCGGCTTCCAGCATCTGCTGGAACTGCCGCTCCAGGTCGGCCTCCAGCTCTTCGCCCGGGGACTTACCGTTGGGCTCGATCCGGGCGACGCCTGCTTTGAGCATGTCGGTCAGCACGTTGCCACCGACCGCGGTCACCGCCCCCACCGCGGCCGCGGCCAGCTCCGCGGCACCGAGGCCGGAAAGCAGAAGCGGGCCGAACGCGCCTGCCGACAGCACCGCCAGCAGCGCGGGCGGCGACCAGCGGCGTGCGCCGGTCCCTGCCGCCTTCGCCAGCCGCGCCACCCGGGCCCGCACACCGTCGCGCATCAGCTCCGCGTGGTCGTTGGGGAGATCGGCGCTCACCCCGTCACTATCGCAACCGCAGCGCCCAGAGGCCCAGGAAACGGGCTTATCAGCATTGGTGCGTGACTGCTGGCCGAATCGGCGGATACAGCGCTCTGTTCGGCCACAGCGCAGCGGCGAGGAGGCGGTGTATATGTTCCTGCGCGGCACCGGTCCGGATACCGCTCTTCTTCCCTCCCAGAGAGGAGATGGCGGACCGGTACGGCTACAAAGCCCCAACCCCTCCGCTGCCTCTCCTTACTTTCGCCCGTGAATATGTGGCTGCCGTGCTCACGGTCGGCCACCTGGGCAGCATGGGGGAGCCGTACCAAACGCACACGTCTTCACGCTGACCACCCGGTTCCTGCTGGGTCAGGGGCGAGCGGCGATGGTGCCGGACTCGCTCACGGTGCGCCGGATCCAGCGCACGACCATCGCCTGCGTCGCCCTTCTGGCGGTCATCGCGGCCGTGGTCTCGTTCCGTCACATGCACGAGCTGTGCCTGCGTCACGGTGAGGACCGCCTGGCCGCCGTGCTCATCCCGCTGGCCGTCGACGGCATCATCGTGGTGGCCTTGATGTCCATCCTGCTGGCCAACCGGTACGGCTCCCGCGGCGGCGCCTTTGCCTGGACCCTGCTCGTGGTCGGCAGCCTGGCCGGCCTGGGCACCGACGTCGCCGTGGCCGAGCCCGGTCTGATAGGCCGCGTCATCGCCGCCTGGCCGAGCGTCGCGCTGATCGGCAGCTACGAACTCCCGATGTCCCAGATCCGCTGGGTCTCCTGGGACACCGGACGGCAACCCTCTGAGCCTCAGCAGGACGAGGTCAGGAACCGGAGGACGATCACCCCCGAGAAGGCGTGGTGGTCTTGCATCGTGAGGCGTGGGAGAACGGCCGGCCGGATGGGACGCTCCCTTCGGAACGGGCGATCGCCGAACGCTTCGAGCGCAACCCCCGCTGGATCAAACGAGCAGGCCTGACCGGAAAACTGGGGTGAGTTGCTTGTCGCGCTCCGGGTTCGCCGGTTGCGGCCAGGCCGGACTCATCTGGTGTCCGCGCCGAAGCCTCCAAGTGTCCATGCGGCAGGCCGCGGTGGGAAGGGGCCGTGACCACCGTGCACCGGCAGGTCAGACGGGCGGGGCCGCATCTATTACGGAGAGCGTGCGCACCGGTGTGTACCCGGGCAGAGGTGTGTCCCAGGCGATCTCGACCGGAGGCGTGAGCGTGCCGTCGGTTGTCGCCGGGATCCGGATACCGATCCCCGCCGTTGCCTCCCGCGGTACGCGGAAGCGATGCCAGGGGCCCGCGTCTGTGATCAGTCCGATCGCCGAGCTGAGCATGCGCAGTTCCTGTGTCCGTCACGCGCGCAGCCCGTCGCCGCCTCGAACGACGGCCTGGACTCCGGACAGGGGTGACCGCCTGGTACCTCATCGCAGCCCAAGGAGGGAACCCCTTCCGGCTGTGGCACCGATCTGCTGGGTGCCTCCGCCTGCCCAGCCGTGCCGGTGCCCGGCAACACCGGCACGACACATCGTGGCTGTCCTTCCGAGACCAGGGGAGCAGGCCACCGGTGCGTTGTGCAGTCAGCGCGACGCCAAGGGCGAGAAGCGGGAGAACGGCGCCTGGCCCTGCCTCGACGACCAGGCCGGCACCGAGCCTTCACGCTCGTCTCCTGATGTCGGTGGCCTGCCCTAGGCTCCCCTGCCATGACCACCCCCTGGGATCATGTCGAGGCCGCGATCGCGGCCTCGGACACCGCGGCGATCGTCGCCCTGGTGACCACCCTGACGGAGACGGACCGCAAACCGATCGCCGCCAGGCTCCCCGCCCACCTCCAGGTCATCCGCGCGTCCGATGACCCTGAACGCCGCTGGATCGAGCCGATGCGGCTCGTCGGACTCGGCACGATCGCCACCCCGGCCGCCGCGCTGACCTGGCTGTTCAAACGCGACTTCACCCGCGATCAAGCCGTCCTGCCGATCTCCCAGGCCGGTCCGTGCGCCGCGATCGCCCGCTCCCGCCCGGATGACTGGCGCCGCGACTTCGCCGTACGGCTGGCGCTGCGCCTGCGCTCCCTGGACCCGGGCGATGGCGGGCTGGAGCGCCTCACTCTGATCCTGTTGCGGGAGACGGGCGCCGAGCCACCGCGCCACGACCCGCTCACCGCCCTGTGGATCGCCACCGCCGATCTCGGGAGCCTGGCCGAGGACCCGCTCACCGACGCGCTGCTGCCCACGATCTTCGAGGCGGAAGGCGCGGGCAGGCTGCTGCGCCGCGCCGACTACTGGGGACGGCGCGGCACCGACGGGTGGATCGACGCGCTCACCGGCTTGGCCGAGGCGGGCCGTACCAGGCGCGAGACCCTGCTGGACGGCTGCCGCAGCCGTTTCCTGCGCGGTGCCCCGGCCTTCGACCTGCACTTCTTCACCCTCCTGCACGAACGGCTCGCGCCCACGGACGAGGAACTGCGTCCCCACCTCGGCGACTACCTGGCGTTGCTGCCCGCCGCCCCCGGCCCCGTCGCCGAGCTGGCGCTCGGAGTGATCCGCAGGCTGTCCGCCACGCCGCCCGCCGACGCCGTCGAGGCGCTGCTGTTCCGGCCAGAGGGCAAGTTGGTCAAGGTCGGCCTGTCCCTGCTCGACAAGCTGCTCAAGGCCGGAGCCGATCCCGACGACCACATCACCGCACTGGCCGTCGCCCTCACCTGTGCGTCGGCCGGGGCTCGCGAACGCGCCGTCAAACTGGTTGTCGCGCACGCCGCGAAACTGGGGGAGGCGAGCGTCGAGGCGGTGCGTACGGCGATCGACAGCCTGCCCAAGGCCGAGGGTGACGCCACCATCCGCGCGGTCTGGGACGTGTTGCCGCCCGAGCGAGGCCGGGTGCTGGCCGAGGTCTTCGGCGGAGATCCGGTGCCGGAACCCGAGCCGGAGGGCGAGCCGTTCGTCCCCCCGCCGCTGCCTATGGTGAGCAACCCGCACCCCACCCCACCCGACATCGACCACCCGAGTCGGCTCGCCCGCGTCAAGCTGATCTGGTGCGACTGGCTCGACGCCGACCGGTGGCTCGACGGCTTCGTCCGGCTGACCCGCGACCACCGCCGGGACCTCGTCACCGCCCTGCGGCGCCTCGCCGAGTCCGGCAGCCGCTCCGACGGCGGCCACAAGGACTTCCGCACCCTGCCTGACCTGCCCGCCTGTGTCGCCGCCGCGCTCATCGGCCTCGGCGAGGCGCCGCAGGAACGCAGCCCGCTCTCCCGGAGGACGGCTTTGCCCGGCGAGGTGCCCGTCTGGGACCTCCAGCTCCAGCGCCGGACAGCCGAGATCCTGCGGGCCCTCGCGGACGACGCCCTGCCGCCGTGCCTGCTGGCCACGCCGACCAGGCAGAACGGGCTGATCGACGCCGGAATCCTGATCGAACGCCTCACCAGGCACGAGCGGGCCGGGATCGAACCGCTGCCACTCGACCTGGCGCAGGCGTTGTTGCGGCTTCGCCGTACGGTGACGGAGCTGGAGCTGCGGAAGGCGGCGCGGCTGAGGTCAGCGGCCGGGCGGCGGCTGCACCGATGGCTCGCCAACCGGCCGACAGACCCGGAGGTGACGCTGACCTGGGGCGAAAAGCCCACGGTAACGCTCACGATGGACGCGGAGCTGGAGGAGCTGGTCGGCGATCTGTTCGAGCAGCAGTGGGGCAAGCACCCTGACGGAGATGTGGCGATCTTCGCGGCCCATCGGGAGCTGGCCGCGGTCGCGGTGCTGCCCGGCTCATCCGGCTATGTCTCGGGGTTGAGCGCTCTGGTGTCGGCAGAGGGGCCGGTCGGACCGGCGATGAGCCTGCTGCTGGCTTCCATGATCGCCGGCGATTACGGCGCGCTCGACCTGATGCGGCTGGCCGCCACCGGCCCCGCTCCCTGGCCGGAGACAGGGCGTTGCCTGGCCGTGTTGCTCCAGAGGGGTGCGAAACCCGCGAAGGCGCTGTCCGCGCTGCGGCTGGCGGCCGAGCGGGGCGCCCATCACGCGGTCTGGGAGATCATGACCGGGTTGCTGGAGGTCTACCTGCCGGGGGAGAAGCCGACGAGCGCGCACACCCGCCTGGTCGCCTTCGCCGCCGACGTCGCCGGATGGACCAACGCCCAGGGCGAGCTGCCCGCCGTCACCACGCTCGCCGCCGGAACCCGTAAGAGCCGGCTGCTGGAGCAGGCTCAGCGCCTGCACCGACAACTCACCGGAGTTGGGCCGGCACGATGACCGTTACTCGGTGTGCCGGTGGTCGCGTCGGCGAACCGATGACACCCATGAGCTCGCCCGGCTGAACGGCTGCCCGCATGAACACACCCTTCCAACTCTCCGGTACCGCGCAGGGCGTCGGCCTCGGCCGTGGTCTCCCGCCATGGATCGCGACAGATCCGGATCCTGCCGCTGGATCTGCTTCACAGGCCACCGCGCGGGGGTCACGCTGTTGTCCGTGGCCATCGCCTGGCTCTCCTTTGAACCCGATCTCCACTACCCGATGGATCACGCGACGGCCGTCCCATGCTTGTGACCAGGTCGAACTCGTATCGCTACGACCGGACCCGCCGATGTCGTCACGTGGCCAAGCGATCGAAGGATTCACATCAGCCGGCTCGAACGAGGATCTGGTCTCCGTTCCACTCCCCGTGGGCGGGGCGGGTCCGCGTTGACGTCGAGAAAGGCACCGTAGGCGTCATGAAGCGAAGGGCCCCATAGGGTCAAAGGTCGTCCAGGGCCTGGCGTACCCGGCTCTGCCCGTTCAGGTCGCCGGTCTCGGTGAAGAGGGTCATGGCCTGCTCCAGATGGTCTCGGGCCTGCGGATGGTCGGCCATCTCGGTGCAGGCACGGCCGAGGGAGTACAGCAGCAACGCCATGATCGAGACATCGCCCGCGGCACTGAAGTACGGCAGGGCCCGGTGGTAGTGGTCGGCCGCCTCCTGCCAGCGGCCCTGAGCGGCCAGGTCGTCCCCGATGTCTTGCAGGCACAGGCCCACGCCTAGGTCCCGCTGCGTGGCGGGAAATTCGGGCCTCCCGGTGAGGTAGATCCCGAGGAGGCCGGTATGCACCAGCAGGGCCGTCACCGGGTCTCCCAGTTCGCGTAGCACCTCGCCGAACTTACGTGCCGCCACCGTGTGGCCGAGGAAGTCGCCCGACCGGACGAAGAACCGGGAAGCGAAGTTGAAGTGTTCGGCCGCGCGTTCCAGGTGCTCCCGCTCCGTCCCCAGGGGGCAGGCCTCGGGCCGGCGGGCGAGTGAGAGGTGGGCGCCGCCCTGGTAGAACAGGGCCCAGGCCTGCTCGCGGAGGTCGCCCACCTGCCCGGCGAGGACGAACGCGCGGGCGGCGTGTTCGAGGCCCTCGCGGTGGCGGCCCAGGCAGTACGTGAGCGTCCAGGCGCAGTAGTTCAGATGCACGGTCTCCTGGCGGCGGCAGCCGAGCGCGCGAGCGGCCCGCGTCGACAGGGAGAACAGCGTCAGCCAATGCGGCCAGTGGCCGCGGAGGTCGGAGAACCAGTGCATGGCCTCGGCGACGTCCAGGACCAGCTGGTGCTCGCCGTCCGCCGCCGCCGAGCCGACGGCGGCGAGCCAGGCGTCGGCCTCGGTGTCCAGCCAGGCGGCGGCGGGCTCACGCAGGGAGAAACGCAACGCGGTGTCCGGCAGCACGGCCCGGACAGGGGAGGGGCTGAACAGCTGTCCCGCTCCGATCGCGGTGTGCAGCAACCAGGCGCGCATGCGCTTCTCCGCCTGCCGTACCCGCTCGACCGGCTCCTCCGCGCGTAACCTCGCCTGGGCGAACAGCAGCATCAGGTCGTGGAAGCGGTAGCGGTCAGAGTGGGTCGCCTGCAGCAGGCTCAGGTCGACCAGTTCTTCCAGCACCGCCGTCGTCTCCTCCTCGTCGATCCCGACGAGGACAGAGGCGAGCGGTACGGCGAAGCCACCCCCGGGAGCCAGAGACAGCAGCCGGAACACGGCCGCCGCGACGGGCGAGAGCTGACTGTAGGAAAGCTCGAAGACGACGTCGACCCTGAGGTCACCGGCGACCAGCGCGGTCAGGCGGCGGTCGCTGTCGACCAGACGATCACCCAGATGGGCCACGGTCCAGCCCGGCCTGCTGGCCAGCCGGTTGCCGGCGATGCGCAGTGCGAGCGGCAGGTTCCCGCACAGGGCCGCCACCTGCGCCGTGGCCTGCGGATCTTCCGCCGACCTGTGCTCGCCGATGATCCTGGTGAGTAGCTCGACCGCCTCGGACGGCGGCAGCGTGTCCAGTTCCATCCGGTGCACCGACTCCAGGCCTGCCAGCGGACGGCGGCTGGTCACCACGATCATGCAGCTACCGCAGGCGGGCAGCAGCGGCCGTACCTGAGCCTCGTCGGCGGCGTTGTCCAGGACGAGCAGCATTCTGCGTTCCCTGGTCAGCGACCGGTACAGCCGGGTGAGCTCCTCCGCGCCGCGCGGGATGCGGCTGTGCTCCACCCCTAACACGTGAAGGAGCCGGGTCAGCGCCGCCACGACGCCGAGCGGCACCTTGTCCGTCCCCCGCAGGTCGAGGAAGGTGCTGCCGCCGGGAAAGTGGCTGGTCAGGGCGTGAGCGGTCCACAGGGCGAGTGTTGTCTTGCCGAGTCCGGGCAGGCCGGAGAGTACGGCCACGACGGGACTGCCGCCGCCGGGCGCGGACAGCGCCGCCAACTCCCGCAGCTTGGCCAGCTCGGCGCTCCTGCCGGTGAAATCGCCGACACTGCGCGGCAACTCGAACAGGCGTGTCCCGGGGGCGGGGCGCGGCGACGGGCGACCGGCCTTGGCGGCGTCGATCAGTTCGCGCCGCGCCTCGGCGTCCAGCCCGAGCGCGTCGGCCAGCGCCTCCACCGAGCGGCTCCTGGGGGCTCTGCTGCGGCCGCGCTCCATGTCGCCGATCGCTCTGCCGCTGAGCGCCGACGCCTCGGCCAGTTCCTCGATGGTGAGTCCGGCCGCGTACCGGTGAGCGCGCAGCAGAGCGGCGAAGGAACGCGATGGATCGGTCGACACCTGGCCTCCTCGGCAGCCCGATCCTCCTCACCCGCAAGAGGAAGATCGCGATTCTTCCCATCATCCTTCCTGCGGTTCCTCCTGGTGTGGGATTTGTGAACATGGTCCGATTTGCACGGAGGGGTTCTTCTTTGGCGCATCGCAAACGATCCAAGGAGATCTGTGTTCTCGCATCTCAAACGGCTGGTGACCGCCTGCCTGGCCATTGGGGCGCTCGTGTTCACCGCGCTGCCCGCCTCGGCCGATGTCCCCACGCCCATCCTCAGGAACTACACGCCGTCGGGCTGGTGTGACCTGCCTCCCGCAACCGGCGGAGGCGACTGCTACACCGAGCTGATGAAGTCGATCCTGACTCTGGTCTCCGGCTGGCGCGGGGCCTCCCTGAAACAGCAGCAGGAGAACGAGAAGTTCACCCAGAGCGTGGTCGACTACGCGATGGACGCCTTCCCCGGCTACAACGTCATGGTCTTCAAGTACAAGGGGACCGACTCCTGGGAGGTCCCCTGGTTCAGGAACGACTACAAGGCCGACATGACCGAGGTCCTGATGGACGTCGACTACGAGCTGGTGCACGACCCCAAGGGTTGGACCAGCCGTGACTGGTTCCGCATCTGGATCTTCCGTGGCGCCTCCACCTTCGTCAACAAGGGTGATGGCGGCTACATGAACTGGGCCTTCGGTGGCGCGTTCGACCGCTCGGGCGGCAATGTCACCTTCTCCGCGCGCCGGAGCAACTCCATCACCAAGCAGCTCGCCTCGGACGCGGACCGCATCTCCTGCCTGGAGACGAGCAACCACGCCGTACAGCTGGGCACCTGCAAGGCCGGCGGTTCCGGTCAGAAGTGGACCTACAACGGCATCCGTGTCGTCGGCCCCGACAACCACTGCCTCAGCAGCACGGAACTCGCCGTCGGAGCCCAGCTCATCACCGCGCCCTGCGACGGCAGGGATCCCAGGCAACGCTGGTACCACAATGTCAGCGGCACTCTGCGCAACATCGGCAGCCCGCTGGACCACAGCAAGGACCTCTGCGTCGACATCCCCGGCGGCACCACCAAGCCCGGGAAGAAGCTCCACCTGTGGGGGTGCGGCTCGGCCAAGGATCGTGACAAGGCCAACCAGGACTTCAGCTGGTACGACTACACCTCCGCGCCTGGCCCGACCAACGGTTCCTACTTCCTGCTCGCCTCCAACGGGCTCGGCGTCGCCGCGAGCGGCACGGCCAGCGGCAGCCAGGTGATCAGCGCCATCCACGGCCTCCCGAACAGCAAGTGGAGCATCGAGCAGCTCGCCTCGGGGCGCAACCAGTGGAAGATCGTCAACGCGGAAGGGCTGGCCCTGTCCAGGAGGGCGGACTACACCGCGGAAGCCCGCACCTGGACCGGAGCCCGCGACCAGAAGTGGGAGATCATCGACAAGGGCGACAACCAGTGGATCGTCCGCCTCGACGCCGACAACTGCCTCACCCACGACTCCGACTTCAAGCCGATCGGCGTCTGGACCTGCGAGGGCTCCTACGACGAGGTGTGGCGGGCGCTGTACGCCGGTAAGTAGGACTCCCGAAAACGTGCTCCCCCCTTCGCCGGGAAACTTATCACCGGTTTTCCGGAAACAGGGGAGGAATTTCCGGTTCCGTGTTTCCCGGGATTTCCAAAAGGTGCCCACCTTGAAATCTCAGAAGAAGAAGAATCCTACGGAGGTATGCGGCACATGGTTGGTTTCGGTAAACAAAAGATCGCACAGCGGCTGGGCTCGATCCTTCTTTCCCTGGCCTGCGTCCTGGGTCTGGTCCAGGTCGGGGCGGCGGGCCCGGCGAACGCGGACACCACGTCGCGGTGGACGATAATGAATTGGGACATCGACACCCTAAACGATGGCGGGCTGGGCGCCGCGCAGTCCTACGGCGAGATGCTGAACAGGCTCCGCAACCTCGCTGGAGAGGAGGTGAGGAACAGGTACTGGGAGACGGAGACGGTGGACGATCACTACATCGAGCTACAGATAGAGAACAACGGCGACCACTTCCTCAGCCTGTACTTCCGCTCCTCCAACCTTTACTTGGAGGGCTTCACCGTCCGGGGCCAAAACTACCAGTTCAGAGATACCCCCGACTCCCTGATGAGGGAGTTCATCCGGCACTACAGAGCCGGCAACCTGGCGTTCGGCGTCCTCGGCTACTCCAGTAGCTACGGCGAATTGGACGCCCAGGGAAACCGCGGAAACGCCCATTTCACGACCGCCGACCTTTACCACTACTTCTACGAAATGATTAACTTCACGGCCGCCACCCAGAACAACCACCGCCTGCGCCTCGCCAACATCATCGCGGCGACCTCCGAGGCCGTGCGCTCCGGGTGGATCCGAAGGCGTATCCAGACCGTCCTCCACTACGGCTCCCACATCGACGAGAACGGGGGACGGCAGACCACGCTCGGCGGGTTCGGGCTCGCACTTGAGAACAACTGGAGCCGACTGTCCCGCCTGGCCTACCGGAGCCGGGTAGGCTCCGCCAACTCCTCCGATTACGTCAACATCAACGGCTACTCCTACCAGAGCCTGACCGACATCACCCTCGGAAACGTCCCACGCCGGATACCCTCCCTTGAGGGCCTGCTCGCGCTCGGCAGCTCCCACTGACCCCACGCCGAACGAACAGGACCACGCGCCACACGCGGAACCGGCGTCCAACACCACGTTCAACCGGGGTGTAGTAAAAATCCGGCGCTCACCGAGGTTCCGGTGCGGGGACGGTGGCCAGGCACGCAAACCCGCACATCGTCGGATCGGAGTCGTCCCCATCACCCGGGTCCGACGGCGCCCGTCCGGCATCCAGAACGTGAAGAACCCCCGGCCACGTCATCCGCCGGGGGTTCTTCCGCTGCCCGGGACACCCGCGGACGGCGGCCGCGGCAAGGACCAGCCCCACACGGCTCCCCCCCTCGACGGTGGGGCCCTTGGCGCGCTTGTGCAGATGGCGATGCGGTTTGCGGACGGTGCGTCGGTGCGCAGCGCCCGGATCGCCGTGGTCGGAGCGGTCCGGGACCGCTCCGACCTGGGGCTACGGTGAACCGCGGAACCGGGCGCCGACGCCGACGGCACTCACCGGTCCTGGCCCGCCGGTAAGGCCGGTCCCGCCGGCCGCCATCTGTGGTGTTCCCGCAGTTCAAGGCCGTTCGCCGTCCGCACGACAACGACATCGGCCCGCTTCCGACGTCACCGCCGAAGGGAATCCCCAGCGGCGGCTTGCGTGCGCAGCACGCGGGACAGGAGGACCTCCTCGAGGTCCCGGAGTGGGAAGCTCGCATCTTCGGCAGCCAGGGACAGCCCGCCGCGGATCCCGGCGAGCAGGAGGAGGCGATCTCCTTCAGGATCGGACGAATGGCAGTCCCGCAGAGCCTGGGCCAGGGAGTCGAGAAGGTCGACCGATTCCTCGTCGGCTTGCGCGGCGCGCAGGACCTGCCGCGCCTGGGGGTCGGCGAGCAGGGCCGAGACCGCACGCCCTTCTTCGATCTCCTCGGGGGAGGCATCCAGGCCCAGGAGCGCCGAGCGGACCAGTAGGCGCAATGCGGCGGCGGGTTCCGCGCCAGGGGGAGCGGTCAGAGCCGCCAGCGCGGCGCGGGTCCGGTCGCGCCAGCTGTTGGCCACGTCGAGGAGCAGGCCGTCCTTGCTGCCGAAGTAGTGCGAGGGCAGACCGCTGGCCACTCCGGCCCGGGCGGCGACCTGCCGCAGGGTGGTGGCGTGGTAACCCTGCTCGGCCATCAGCAGCACCGCCGCCTTGCGGATACGGGCGCGGGTGGCTTCACGAACAGCGGCCGATGCCTCGGGAGTTCTGGGCATCGCCCTCCTCGGGATCTGAGAGTGAACCGTCTTTCAACATACTCTGACGCCGAGTATCCATCCGTCGCCGTTCGTGTATATTGAACGGGCGATCAATCAAAAAATAAGATCACATGACGCACCGGATCGACCCGTTCCGTATCGCTGAGGTGCGGAACGAGCTCGACGATCTGCCTGCCGTCGGGCCGACACCCGTCGGCTGACGGATCTGGTCGGCTCGGATTGGAACGACGGGTCCTGCCGTACCCGCGGGATCTCGCCGTCTGCTGGAGGACCGGCTGCTCCCGCCCGCCACCGGGCCATCCAGGCGCCGGGGGCAGGCAGTCACCTTCGCCGTACGGCGAGCCGGTGCGTCCCGGCCATCGAGTTCGCTCGCGCCTGTCTGTGCGGCTGAGGCCAGCTCGCCACCTGCGGTAGCAGCTGTCCGGCGCGGTGGATGGGCGGTGCGGACGCGCGGGTGGCCCCGGCGCGTCCGGCCCCACAGGGAAACACATGTTTGATCTTTGGAGGATGTCATGGCCGACCGTGTGCACGGAGTCCCTGCCCCGCCGACCACCTCGGCCATCGAGTTCGCCGACTGGGACAGCGAGGACCTGTCGGGCCGGGTCTACGAACGCGTGGCCTTCCGCGAGGTGGACCTCACCGAATCCACCGGCGATGGAGCGGTCTTCGTCGAGTGCACATTCCGCTCCGCCCGCTTCAACGCCTCGACCTACACCGACAGCGCGTTCCTCAACTGCACCTTCACCAACAGCTCCTTCTTCGACGCGACCTTCACCCGCTGCAAGCTCGTCGGCAGCATGTTCGACCGGTGCACCTTCGACCTGCTGAAGGTCAAGGGAGGGGACTGGTCGCTGACCGGCCTGCCAGGGGCACCCCTGGGCTCGGCGTCCTTCGTCGATGCGCGCATGCGCGAGGCGGACCTGACCGGAGCCCGCTGCGAAGGCGCCACCCTGCGCAACGTGGACCTGTCCGGAGCGCTGCTGCACAGCGCCGACTTCACCCGCGCCGACCTACGCGGCAGCGACTTGTCCACGCTGGATCCCCTCGTGGTGCGACTCGGCCGCGCTCGCGTCGACATCACCCAGGCCGTCGCCATCGCCACGGCCCTCGGGCTGAACGTCGAACCGTAGCCACCGGCGGACGGGATCGGCTTCGGCGGTGGAGGATCGCGCCGCCGTGGTGGCGGGTGCAGGCCTCGACGAAGGTGCGGTCGAGGTAGTCAGTGGTGGTGTGATCGCTGGTACGGCTACCGCGGGCTTCGTCGGGGCGGCCGCGGGGTTGACCTTGACGTCCAGGTCAAGGTTTAGCGTCGGCCGCATGACGCGAACACGCGAGGTGCGCCTGGCCGCCAAAGGGCGGTTGGAGATCGTCGAGACGGTGCTGGAGGCCCCGGGGCCGGAGCAGGTGCTGGTCCGCAATCGGATGATCGGGCTGCGGGCCGCGATGGGACTGCTGCTGACGGGTGGTGCGCCCGGCATGCCGGCCTACCAGGAGGGAAAGGCGCTGTGGGGGCCGGCCGTCGGTGAGGTCGTCGCCGGTGAGCTGCCGCCGGGCACGCTGGTCGCCCACCCGCTGGGCTGGAGGGAGCATGCCGTGCTCGACACCGCGCGGGTGCGGGTGCTGCCCGCCGGGGTCGATCCCGTGCTGGGGCTGGCACAGGCCGAGCTGGCCCATGCCGCGCTGACGACGGCGGGACTGAGCGCAGGGGAGACCGTGTTCGTCTCCAGCGCCGCCGGGTCGATCGGCTCGGTGGTGGGCACCCTGGCCAGGCGGCTGGGGTCCGGTCGGGTGGTGGGCAGCGCCTCGGCGGGGAAGCTGTCGTGGCTGACCGGACAGGCGGGATTCGACGCGGCCTTCGACCGGACGGAGACGGATCTGGTCGCGGCGTTGCACCATGCCGCGCCCGAAGGCGTGGACGTGTACCTGGACCTGACGGGCGGAGCACAGACGCGGGCCGTCATAGAGGTCGCCAATCCCGGCGCGCGAATCATGGCGATCGGCACTCTGGACTCCCACAGGAACCAGGTCGAGATCGATCTCGCGACGCTGATCGCCAAACGGATCACCCTGCGTGGGTTCACCCCGCGCGACCACCCCGCGGCGCTGAAGCGCGCGGAGCGAGAGATCGGGGCATGGTCGCGACAGGGCCTACTGACCGTGCCGCACACGGCTTTCCACGGCTTGGAGCAGACCGGCGCCGCACTCGCCGGGCTCCTGGACGGTGCGCACACCGGTACCGTCGTGGTGAAGCTGTAGAGCGGGGGTTCAAGAGTGCGGATCGGGCAGGCGGCACGCGCTGCGGGCACCACGACGCGGGCGCTGCGCTACTACGAAAAAGAAGGACTGCTTCAGGCACCGCGCACCGCGGCCGGGTACCGCGACTACAGTCAGGACGACATCACCCGGGTACGCAACATCCGCGAACTGCAGGGAGTCGGATTCACCGTGGAGGACATCCGCCTGTTCGCCGAGTTGCTCGACCGGCCCGTGCCCGCGACCTTCACGGTCGTCGACACCGAGGTGTGCGGCACCGCGATGCGAGTGGCCCAGGACCGGCTGACCGTTCTGGGCGAGCGGATCGAGCGGCTGACGACCCTGCACGGCCAGCTCGCCGGCCGCCTGTACGGCGAGCCCGGCCATGCCGTTCCCGCGCTGACCGCACCGGTCGCGCCGGTGACGTCATCCGAGACGGAAGCCGTGGACAAGCTCCCCTAGATATCGGCGGTGCGCTGCGTGCCAGGCCACGTGCGCCCCGAAGAGGTCAGATTTCCCGGTGGTACACACTGCTGGACACCGGGGCCGCGCCGCGATGAGGTCGCGACATCCTGCGCCGGCATCGGCGGGGCCGGGGTCACCGGCGACACCACGGCGGTCGGCGTCGCCTGCGAATACGGCGTCGATCTGCGGACCATCGAGCTGGGCATCTCCAGCCAGGCTCCCGCTCGCCCACCGGGGTCGACGGGGCCGAGCTCACCAGGGCGATCGTGGCAGTGGTCACCCTTGTGGATCGCTTCAGGCGGCGCCGTAGTCGGTGGAGGTGGCCAGCTCACGCCAGACGGCCAGCTCTTCGGCCCGGGCGCGCAGCACGCCGTCCAGCACCGCTACGCAGTCGCTGCCCAGTGGCAGTTTCGCGGGTGCCTGGTCGGCGTCCGCGATCGAGATGATCGCCTCGGCGGCCGCCACCGGATCTCCCGGCTGGTTGCCGCGCCTGTCCTCCAGATGAGCGGCCAGAGCGCGGACGGTGCCGTCGTAGGCGGACAGGGGACGTTCGGCATGCCGGAAGCTGGTGGCGTTGAGGAAATCGGTGCGGAAACTGCCGGGCTGCACCGAGGTCACCTTCACGCCATACGGGCGGACCTCCTCCGCCAGCGCCTCGCAGATGCCCTCCACCGCGTGCTTGGTGGCGGCATAGGCCGACAGCCCGGCCACGGTGGAGATGGCCGCGACGCTGGACAGATTGATGACGTGGCCGGCGCCCTGGCCACGCATGATCGGCAGGACCGCGCGGGTGACGGACAGCAGTCCGAAGACATTGGTGTCGAACAGGCGGCGCACCTCCGCATCCGAAGTCTCCTCCACCGCGCCGAGCAGGCCGTACCCGGCGTTGTTGACCAGCACGTCGATGCGGCCGAAAGCGGTCACCGCCTCGGCCACGGCCGCCTCGACCTGCCTGTTGTGGGTGACATCGAGACGGGTGGTCAGCAGGCGCTCGCCGTACCCCTGGGGAAGACGATCGGTGCCGGGGTCGCGGACGGTGGCCACCACCTGGTGACCGGCCTCCAGCGCGGCGATGACGATCTCACGGCCGAAGCCGCGGGAGGCTCCGGTGACGAACCAGACGCTCACAAGTGCTCCTTCTCGGCGGTAGCCGATGTAGTGGTGCTCGCGTGGTGGCTACCCAGCAGAGCCAAGGCGGTGGCCGCGGGGCTGTCCGGGTCGGCCTGGTAGACGACCAGTTGCTGGCCGGGGCTGGAGTTGACGGTCAGGGACTGGTAGCTCAGCTCCAGCTCCCCGACCACGGGGTGGTCGAAGCGTTTGATCTCGGAGACCTTGTTACGCACGTCGTGACGCGCCCACAGGCGGGCGAAGTCGGCGCTCTTCAACGACAGCTCGCCGACCAGCGCCATCAGGGCGGGATCATCGAGATCGTGCCCGGTGCCGGCGCGCAGTGCCGCGACGCAGCTCTCGGCGATCATCGGCCAGTCAAGGTAGAAGGCACGGGCGGCGGGGAGGAGGAAGACCGCCTTGACCAGGTTGTCCTGCTCTCCCGCCCAGGAGAACAACGCTTCGCCGAGCGGGTTGGCGGCCAGCTGGTTGAGGTACCGGTCGAAGATGAGCGCGGGATTGGTATGCCAGCCGTCCATGAGCTGTATCAGCGACGCGTCGGCGTACTCCCCCTTGCCGGGGCGAGGCCGCCGTGGCGTGGGGGCGGCCAGGGTACGCAGGTGGTCGGCGGCGTCCGGGCTCAGCCCGAGCGCCACGGCCAAGGCTTCGACGACCTGGGCCGAGGGGCGGCGGTCACGACCCTGCTCCAGCCGGATGTAGTAGTTGGTCGACACCCCGGCCAGCATGGCGACCTCCTCCCGGCGCAACCCCGGCGTACGGCGCTGCCCCACGGGCAGGCCGTGCTCCTGAGGGTCGGCGGCGGCGCGCCTGGCCCGCAGGAAAGCGGCCAGCGGACCGGCGGTCACGAGAAGGATCCAAGACTGTCGACGCCCGAGGTCCAGGACATGGTCAGGTGCTGCCTGGCGACCCGCCAACCGGCGTCGGCACGGACGAACTCCCAGGTGTAAGAGCCGCCCATGTCGAAATGAGCACCCGCCTCAGCGGTGTCGGGGACGCCGACGAACAACATGTAGCCGACGCCGGTGGCGCGGTCACCGTCGATCTCGAAGTGAGTGTTGAGCAGGTAGTGGAACATCGCGGCGTAGGAATCCTCCGCCTCGATCACCGTCGCCTTGATGGTGCGGGCGCCGTGCAGAGGCTCCCAGGGGCCGAAGGCCAGCTCGGCGTCCTCGGTCCAGCACCCGATCCAGGTGTCGTAGTCCTTGTGGTCCAGAGCTCGCCAACCCCGGACCAGCAGGCCGCGGAGTTCCTCCTTGTCCATCAGATCGGTCAGCGCCGTGGCGCGTTCGGTGGTCATGGGCCAACCGTAGGAGTGGGCTGCTCCGCCTGGGTAACCTCGCCACTCCCACCCATGTGGAACACCTCGCGGCATGACCAGTTACTGAGGTTGAAGCTCGGAAGTTAGGTCATCGCGTGTGATTCATGACCCTTAGATGACCGCGTGTTCGGTATGCCGGAATTATGAGATATCCG
>NZ_JBITMT010000014.1:0-204266 GCF_044466505.1 Streptosporangium sp. NPDC049376
GGAACGCAGGAGCGAAGCGACGGAGTGACGAGGGAAAGCGCCGACTCGGGGCGCCCAAGCCCCGCGACGCCGTCAGGCGGAGCAAGGAGACACAGTGACGAGGGAAAGCGCCGACTCGGGGCGCCCAAGCCCGCGACGCCGCCAGGCGTCGCAAAGAGACACAACCCGCGACGCCGCCAGGCGTCGCCTTAGAAAGGCGCCGACATCTGGTCCAGAACCTGTTCCATGACCTCCTGGAGGGGGCGAGGTTCCTGTTCGTCGGTCCACAGGTGGGTGGCGATGCGCAGGGCGACGAGGAACCCGGCCGCCAGGACGCGGGGCCGTACGGTGTCGGTCGAGCCGTCGCGGTCGGTGATGGCCTGGACCAGGTCGCGTTCCAGGGCGGCGTGGTTGGCCAGCTGCCTGGCCAGCAGGGACGGGTGCTGTTTGGCGAGCCGGGCGCGCACCGCCCAGGCGACGTCGGGGTCGCCGAGTTCGCCGTAGAGGTCCCGTACGGCTCCGCGCAGCGCCTGCCAGGCGGGCTCCTCGGGGGGCCGGGAGCGGATCCGTTCGACGAGCAGCCTGATGCGCCGCTCGTCGCCGTACAGGAGGGCGTCCTCCTTGCCGGCGAAGTAGTTGGAGAAGGTCCGCCGGGAGATGTTGGCGGCGTCGGCGATGGCCTCGACGGTGACGTTGTCCAGGCCGTGTTCTGCGCACAGCCGTAGCGCGGCCTCGTGAACGGCCTGCCTGGTCTCGGCCTTCTTGCGTTCGCGCAGTCCCGCTGTGCTCTCCATGGCGCCAGTATCTCACCCTCCGGGAAAAGATGCCCAGTGCGCAAACTTTCCCAATGGGCATGTAAGGTGTCACGGTCATCCTGTTTCCACCGCTTTGGAGGTGTGTGCGTGGGCGCCCACACAGAGACCGCTCGCATGAGCCATCGTCAGATCCTGGAGGCGTTGAGCGGTCTGCTGCTCGTCCTGTTCGTGGCGATGATCAGCAGCACGATCGTGTCCGTGGCGCTTCCGCAGATCATCGGCGCGCTCAACGGCACCCAGTCGCAGTACACGTGGGTGGTCACCGCCTCGCTGCTCGCCTCGACGGCCTCGACGCCGATCTGGGGCAAACTCGCCGACCTGTTCAGCAAGAAACTGCTGTTGCAGGTCTCCATCGTCATCTTCATGGTCAGCTCGCTGGCCTGCGGTTTCGCGCAGAACACCGCCCAGCTCATCGCCTTCCGCGCCGTTCAGGGCCTGGGCATGGGTGCCCTGCAGGTCCTGGTGCAGGTCATCATCGCCGCGATGATCAGCCCCAAGGAGCGTGGACGCTACAACGGCTACCTCGGCGGTGTCATGGCCGTCGCGACCGTCGCCGGACCGCTGCTCGGCGGCCTGATCGCCGACACCTCCTGGCTCGGCTGGCGCTGGTGCTTCTTCGTGGCGGTGCCGTTCACCGTGGTCGCCTTCGCGCTGCTGCACAAGACGCTGCGGGTGGTCACCGTGCGCCGTACGGACGTCAGGATCGACTACGTGGGGGCCACACTGATCGCCGCCGGGGTCAGTGTCCTGCTCATCTGGGTCACCTTCGTCGGAAACTCCTTCGAGTGGCTGTCCTGGCAGACCGCGGCCATGGCCGGGGGCGGTGCGCTGCTCCTGGTGCTGGCCACCTGGGTCGAGTCGCGGGTCGCCGAACCGGTCGTCCCGCTGCGGATCATCCGCCGCCGCACCCCGGCCCTGGCCATCCTGGCCAGCCTCGCGGTCGGCATGGCCATGTTCGGCGGCTCGGTCTTCCTCGGCCAGTACTTCCAGATCGGCCGTGGCTACAGCCCGACCGAGGCGGGTCTGCTCACGATCCCCATGATGCTCGGCGTGCTGGTCTCCTCGACCGTCTCCGGGCGCATGATCTCCAGGAGCGGCCGGGTGAAGCCGTACATCGTGACCGGCGCGATCGTGCTCACGGCCGGGTTCCTCGTGCTGTCCACGATGGACCACCAGACCTCGCTGCCGCTCATCGCCGGGGCCATGGTGCTGGTCGGCGCCGGGGTCGGCATGTCGATGCAGAACCTCGTGCTGGCCATCCAGAACACCGTCCCGCTGAGCGAACTCGGCGCGGCCAGCGGTGCGGTCACCTTCTTCCGTTCCCTCGGCGGCACCATCGGTGTCTCGGTCCTCGGCGCCGTCCTGGCCAACCAGGTCGCGACCGGCATCGCCGAGGGCCTGGCCAAGGCCGGGATCGGGGCCTCGGGTGCCGGGGGCGGGCGCAGCACCCTCAACATCCAGGCCCTGCCCGAGCCGATCAAGGAGGTCGTGCGGGCCGCGTACGGCGACGCCACCGGGCACATCTTCCTCATCTCGGCGGCCGTGGCCATGGTCGGCGTGGTCGCCGCGCTGTTCCTCAAGCCCATCAGGCTGCGGGACAGTGTGGACCTGCCCACGGACGTGAAGACGGGGGAGAAGGCCGCCACGGTCGGCTGAACGCGTGGGAGCCCGGCGGACGAACGAGTTCGCCGGGCTTTCGCGTGAACACGGTTTCGGACACGGTCCGAATTAACGCGTGGAATACGCGACGCCGACGGGCGATGAACATTTCTCCTCGGCACTCGGAATCATTGCGTGTCGTTTTATCGTGGTCACATACTGATGTTCGTTCTGGCGGAAAATCGCCCCTCGTGAGCGCGTCGTACGTGAACCGTCTCCACCCGCCGTCGTTCGATGTGGGAGGCAAGGTCGATGGCCGGACGATTACGCTGGGACCTCGGGCCGGGTGAGGACGAGGAGCCGGTGGACGACGGGTCCGTCAACGGGATCTACGTGATCGCCTGCGTCCTGCTGTGCGTCGGATGGGCTTTCGCGACCATCCTGGGGGTGCGGGTGGGCGCGTCGCACCTCGACATGTATCTTCACGGCGGCCGGACCACCGCGACGGCGATGTCCACCAGAACCGTGAAGGCAGGGGAGAGCTACCAACTCACCAAGGTCAACTTCTTTGTGAAGGACGTCCGGCGTTTCGCCGAGATCCGGGGGAGTTACGCCGAGGGTGAGAAGGTCTCGATCGTCTATGACGCAGACGATCCGAGTGTGGTCAACAGGGAGTTCAGGCTCGTTTTCGACCTGCTGCTGCTCGGCGCGTTTTTCGTCATGACCCTCTACGCGGTTTTCACAGGTCTTCGCCGGCTGTGGAAAAAGCGACGTCGGCCCGGGCTCGCGAAAAGCTGACCCGTCACCGGGTGGCGGCCGCCGAGTTCCTGCGGCCGAAGATCAACAGGAACGGGATCGTGCACAGCAGCGGCCCGGCGATCGCCAGGGGCCGCTCCAGCCACCAGATCAGCGTCGGCGGGACCTGACTGCCGGGCGGTGAGCCGGTCAGCCCCCAGAACACCCCGTTCAGGATCGCCATGCCGGTGGTGTGGAACAGGAACAGCTGCAGCGCGAACCGGTTGATCGTGGTGTTGACCCACCCCCAGCGAGGCCGTTCGAGCAGCCGTTCCATCGCGGGCCGCAGCACCTCGACCAGGCCGATCTGGAAGATCAGCAGGGCCACGATGACGAAGGTCGGCGGAGCCATGTTCGACAGCTTGTCGCCGGGCACCCCGACCATCGACCCCGGGTAGATGCCCGAGTAGACCAGGCCGACCAGGGCGAACAGCCCGGTCCACAGGGTCGCGACGTCCAGTCTGCGGGGCATCGCGACCATCCGGTCGTAGAAGAAGCCCGCCTGGTGGGCCAGACCCCACACGATCACCATGTTGAGCCAGCCGATGGCCTCAAGGCCGTACCGCAGCCGCAGCACGTCGACCACCAGCGCCGCGCCGCCGAGCCAGATGAGCACCAGTACGTCGAAGCGCTGGTGCAGCCACAGCATCACGGGCAGCAGGGCGACCAGCATCAGGTAGACGCCGATGAACCACAGCGGGCTCAGCACCAGGAGCACGGCCCGGCCGATCCACGGCACGTCGAAGATCAACCAGATGACCCCGCCGAAGGCGAGCCACGCGAGGGACAGCGCCAGCGCCGGGATCGCCAGGGCCCGGATGCGCCGCCACACGAAGGCGCCGATGCCGACCCCGCGTTCACAGGCGCGGTTCCACGACATCAAGTGGACGTATCCGCCCACGTAGAAGAAGAGCGGCAGCACCTGGAAGAGCCAGGTGAGGATCCACAACCCCGAGGTGAAACCGAGCGGGCTGGTCGGGGAGGGGCCGGCCGGCCCCCACTGCAGGATCGTGAACGCCCAGTGCCAGACCACGACGACGATCAGGCTGACCGCGCGGAGCCAGTCGATGTACTTGTCCCGCTTCGGGCCTCCGATGCGGGAAGCGGCGTCCACGCGCTCGCTCATGTCCCCCCTTCCGCGCTCCGGGTCACTTGTCGATGTCACCGACCACGAAGAACATCGACCCCAGGATGGCCACCATGTCGGAAACCAGATGCCCAGGCAACATCTCTCTCAGCACCTGGACGTTGTTGTAGGAGGCGGACCGGAGCTTCAGCCGCCAGGGGGTCTTCTCGCCACGAGAGACCAGATAGTAGCCGTTGATGCCGAGTGGATTCTCCGTCCAGGCGTAGACATGGCCCTCGGGGACCTTCAGCACCTTGGGCAGACGCTGGTTGATCGGCCCCCTCGGCAGGGACCGCAGCCGCTCCACACAGACGTCGGCCAGGTCGAGGGAGACGCGGACCTGTTCGAGCAGCACCTCGAAGCGGGCGTTGCAGTCTCCCGCGGAACGGGTCACGACCTTGACCGGCAGTTCGCCGTAGGCGAGGTAGGGGTCGTCCCTGCGCAGGTCGAGGCCGACGCCGGAGGCGCGGGCGATGGGGCCGCTCACGCCGTACTGCATGATCGTCTCGCGGTCGAGCACCCCGACGCCGACCGTGCGGGCCAGGAAGATCTCGTTCCCGCTGATCAGGGCCTCGATGTCGGGCAGGCGGCGCCGTACGTCGGCGACGGCCAGGGTCACCCGGTCGAGCCAGCCGTACGGCAGGTCCTCCTTGAGACCGCCGACCCGGTTGAACATGTAGTGCATCCGGCCGCCGGAGATCTCCTCCATCACGGCCTGGAGGGTCTCGCGCTCGCGGAAGGCGTAGAAGACGGGGGTGATCGCGCCCAGTTCGAGGGGGTAGGAGCCGAGGAACATCAGGTGGCTGAGCACCCGGTTCAGCTCGGCCATCAGGGTGCGCGCCCACACGGCCCTGACGGGGACCTCCATGCCGAGCATCCGCTCGACCGCGAGCACGACGCCCAGCTCGTTGGCGAACGCCGACAGCCAGTCGTGCCGGTTGGCCAGCACGATGATCTGCCGGTAGTCCCTGACCTCGAACAGTTTCTCCGCACCCCGGTGCATGTAGCCGACGACGGGCTCGGCGGCGCTGATCCGTTCGCCGTCCAGCGTCAGGCGCAGGCGTAGCACGCCGTGGGTCGAGGGGTGCTGCGGGCCGATGTTCAGGACCATGTCCTCGGTGGCCAGCTCCTTGCCGGCCGCCGCCGCTCCCGCGACGGCGTCGGCTCCGGCCCCGATCCCCACGTTCACTTCCCGGGGCTCAGTCATAGGCCCCATGCTGTCACGTCAGCGGCGCGTGACGAGATCCCGCAGGGCCTCGACGAGACGGTCGACGTGCTCGGTGGTGCTGCCGACGCCGATGGAGGCGCGCACCGCGGAGGCGGTGACGTCGTCGCAGCCGCCGTCCTTGGCGCCGAGCAGGTGCCTGACGAAGGGGTGGGCGCAGAACTTGCCGTCCCGCACGCCGATGCCGTACTCGCCGGACAGCGTCTCGGCCACCTCACGGGCGGTGAAGCCGTCCACGACGAAGGAGACGATGCCGACGCGGGCGTGGTCGGGGCCCCACAGGGACAGCTCGTGCACACCCTCGATCCCGGCCAGACCGGCGCGCAGGCGGGCCAGCAGACGCTCCTCCTCGCGCACCAGCACGTCCCAGCCGGTCGCGCTCAGCGCGTCGCAGGCGGCGGCCAGCGCGATGGCGCCCAGCACGTTCGGCGTGCCCGCCTCGTGACGGGCCTCGGGGTCGTCGTGCCAGTCGGTCGTCTCGTCCTCGACGGCCCTGACGGCCCCGCCGCCCCGGAGGTACGGCTCGGCGACCGAGAGCCAGTCGGAGCGGCCGATCAGCGCGCCGGTGCCGAACGGGGCGTAGAGCTTGTGACCGGAGAAGACCACGTAGTCCAGGTCGAGCGCGGTCAGGTTGAGGCGGCGGTGCGGGACGAGCTGGGCGGCGTCGACCAGGACGCGGGCGCCGTGGCGGTGGGCGATGTGGGCCAGCGCGGCGATCGGCCACAGCTCGCCGGTCACGTTGGAGGCGGCGGTGACGACCAGCAGCTTAGGGCCGTCGATCGCGGCCAGCGCGTCGTCGGAGGCGCGGACGGCCTCACCGGGGAAGGCCGGGGCGGGCAGCCGTACGACGTCGGCCCAGGGCAGGAGCGAGGCGTGGTGCTCGGTCTCGAAGACCACCACGGTGGTCCCGGCGGGCAGGCTGCGGGCCAGCAGGTTGGTGGCGTCGGTGGTGTTCCTCGTGAAGATCACCGCGTCGTCGGGACGGGCCCCGACGAAGGCCCGCACGGTGTGCCTGGCCTGCTCGTAGCGGGCGGTGGTCAGCTGGGAGGCGTATCCGGCGCCGCGGTGGACGCTGGAGTAGGCCGGGAGCGCGGCGGCGACGGCGGCGCTCACCGGCTCAAGACAGGGGGCGCTGGCGGCGTAGTCGAGGTTGGCGTACGGCACCAGCCTGCCGCCCTTGACGGGCACCTCAAGGTCGGCGCCGAGGACCGCGGGGATCGGCCGGTCGTCGGGGACACGGGTCGCCGGGACGGTCACGGTTTCGGCGGCGGCGGCGGCGGAGGTGAAGATCGTCAGTGTGGACACGCCAAAGCTCCTTGGAGGTCATCGGACCCCAAGCCATGGCCTTGGTGCTGGAGCCCGCGCTTGCCCGGCACACCTCGTGCCGGACCAGGTCCTCACCCGGGGCACCCCGCCGCGGACGCGAGGGTTGCCGGCCAGCTAGCCGGGGCTTGTCGCTGGCACTCATGACCTACGAACCGGACTATACCCACACAGAGGCGGTGCTTGGCAAGTCTGCGGGAAGGGGTCCGGAGGGCTGGAGTTTCGGCGGTGATCCTGAGGAACTTCCGGTTCTGCCCGATCGTCTGGAGCTGTGACCGTGAACGCCCGTCAGGTCACGCGCCGCGCGCGGGCGGCGCTCTCCCCACCGAAACTGGAGGACCCGATGGACTGGGTGGCCGACCCGGCGAGCTGGATAGGTCTGCTCACGCTGATCGCTTTGGAGATCGTGCTGGGCATCGACAACATCATCTTCATCTCGATCCTGGCGGGGAAACTTCCGCCGGAACAGCGTGACAACGCCCGCAGGCTGGGCCTGCTCGCCGCCCTGGTCAGCCGCCTGGCGCTGCTGCTCGCCCTGTCCTGGGTGGTACGGCTCACCGCCCCGCTCTTTGAGATCTTCGGGCACGAGATATCGGGACGCGACCTGATCCTGATCCTCGGCGGGCTGTTCCTGCTGGTCAAGAGCGTTCACGAGATCCACGGCCACACCGAGAACGGCGAGGACCACTCCGGCGGCCGGAAGGCGGCGGCCTCCTTCGGCATGGTGATCCTGCAGATCATGGTGCTGGACATCGTCTTCTCCCTCGACTCGGTGATCACCGCGGTCGGCATGGTCGACGAGCTGGCCATCATGGTCATCGCGGTCATCGTCGCGGTCGTGGTGATGCTCTTCGCCTCGGGGCCGATCAGCCGTTTCGTGGACAAGCACCCGACGATCAAGATGCTGGCGCTGTCGTTCCTGGTGCTGATCGGCGTCGTGCTGCTCGCGGAGGGTTTCGGACAGCACATCTCCAAGGGCTACATCTACTTCGCGATGGCGTTCTCGCTGGTGGTCGAGCTGCTCAACATCCGGGCCCGCCGTCGTTCCCGGGCCGTCGAGAAGACTCCGGAGCCCTAGCATGGGTTTGTGCGTTTTGACCCATGGAGTCCGGAATTCGTCGCCTACCCCTATGACGCCTACGCCGAGCTGAGACAGCGGCCGGTCACCTTCTTCGAGCCGACGGGCCAGTGGCTGGTCGCCCGGCACGCCGACGTCAACGCGTTGCTGCGCGACCGGAGACTCGGCCGGTCCTACCTGCACGTGGCCACGCACGCCGAGTTCGGCAGGCCGGAGGAGCCGCCCTTCCTCGACCCGTTCTGGCGGGTGGTCAGGGCCGGGATGCTCGACGTCGAGCCGCCAGTCCACACCCGCCTGCGCCGCCTGGTCTCCCGGGCGTTCACCCCGCGGATGGTCGAGGCGCTGCGGCCCAAGGTCGCCTCGATCGCCACGGGGCTGGTCGAGGACTTCGTGGCACGTGGCGGCGGCGACCTCATCGCGGAGGTCGCCGAACCGCTCCCGGTGACCGTGATCGCCGAGATGCTCGGCGTCCCCGAGGCGGACCGGCACCTGCTGCGGCCCTGGTCGGCCGACATCTGCGGGATGTATGAGCTCAACCCGTCGCCCGAGACGCAGCGCACCGCCGTACGGGCGGCGGAGGAGTTCTCCGGCTACCTGTCGGAGCTGGCCCGCGCCCGTCGGGCGAACCCCGGCGACGACCTGATCAGCGCCCTGGCCCTGGTCGCCGACGGCGGTGACACCCTGACCGAGGAGGAGCTGGTCGGCACCTGTGTGCTGCTGCTCAACGCGGGTCATGAGGCGACCGTCAACGTCACCGGAATCGGCTGGTGGTCGCTGTTCCGCAACCCGGCCGAGCTGGAACGGCTGCGCGCCGACCACGGCCTGCTGCCCACGGCGATCGAGGAGCTGATGCGCTGGGACACCCCGCTGCAGATGTTCGAGCGCTGGGTCCTTGAGGACATCTCGGTCGGCGGGGTGGACATCCCGCGTGGCGCGGAGGTGGCGCTGCTGTTCGGCTCGGCCAACCGGGACCCCGAGGTGTTCGCCGACCCCGACCGCCTCGACCTCGGCCGTGCGGAGAACCCGCACATCTCCTTCGGCGCGGGCATCCACTTCTGTCTGGGCGCCCCGCTGGCCAGGATCGAGCTGGCCGAGTCGTTCGGCGCCCTGCTGCGCCTGGCTCCCCGGATGGAACTCGCCGCCGAGCCCACCTGGAACCCCGGCTACGTCATCCGGGGCCTGACGGCTCTGGAGGCACGGGTCTGAGGTCTCACGCGGCCCCCGGGCGCCCGCCTGACAACAGGCGCTCGGCGGGCCGCTCGACGAGGCGGTGCAGCGCCCAGGCCAGCAGCACGGCCAGCGGCAGCGCCGTCAGCGTCACCAGGAGCGCGTGCGCCGGGGTGCGCCCGAGTACCCGGTTGACCAGGCTGATCGTCGGCTGGTGCACCAGGTAGAAGGCAAAGGAGATCTCCCCGAGCCAGACCAGGGCGGGCAGGCGCAGCGGCGAACGCTTCTCGCGCACGTCGGCCGTCGCGGCGGCGGCGATCAGCACGGCGAACGGTCCCGCCATCCACGCCACCCAGCCCGCGCGCTGCCAGACCAGCGGGACGGTCGCGTAGGCGGCCAGGACCAGGACGACGGCCACGGGCAGGCCGGGTCCCCGCCAGCGGCCCTCCTTGACCATCAGCGCCACGGTCATGCCGAGTGCGAACTCCAGTGCCCTGGTCACCGGGAAGATCCAGACGAACCAGTAACCGATGCTTTCCGGCATTGAGAAGCTGACAAACGGGACCACCCATGTCCCGGCCCACAACCCCGCCGAGGTTAGTAGGAGCCGGTTTCCTGGAATACGTCGAAGAAGCGGCAGTAGAAGCGGGAAAGCCGCATAAAACGCCATTTCACAGGAGAGTGACCAGGAAGGGGTGTTGCCGCCGAAGTAATAGGTTTCGTCCGGTACCCAGGCCTGAAGGAGGAAAAAGCCGCTCACGGCCGGTCCTGGCGCCACGACGCGTCCCGCCACGGTCAACAGGGCCAGGACGGCGATCCAGGTGACCATGTGGCTCGGGACGATCCTGGCGGCCCGTCGCCGCCAGAACGCCCACGCCCGGTCTCCCGGCCTGGACGACCAGGTCAGCACCATGCCGGACAGCACGAAGAAGAACGGCACCCCGGAGGAGCCCGCGGAGAAGACCGCCCCGAGAAAGCGCTGTGTTCCGGGGTCATCCGTTATGCCGCCGGTGAACAGATGAAAACCGAAAACAGCAAATGCCGCGAACCACCTCAAACCCGTCAGGGAGGGGAGGCGGGGGGCTTTTTCCCTGGCCGCGGGAGGAGCCATGGTCTCTTTCACGCGAACCTCGTCACGGTCGCTGTCGGCCGACGCCGTGGACCGGCATGGCGGGATCACACCAAGTAGAACGATCCAGACAATAGCGAACAGCCGCGACCTCCACGATCCCCGTTTTCCGGGAACAGGGGTGACCGCTTGTTTCCGAAGCTCATGGAGTTGTGTTTCAGGCCCGATCATTTGTTTCGGGCCTGCGACGACCGACCTCCGGCCGCCGAGGAAACATCGCCAGGGCCGGAAGCCGCCCGCCGTACGACCCCGGCCGCCGGGAAACCGCGTGTCAGGTCAGGCCGTCGAGGACCTTGGCCTCCTTGGCCGGGTCGAGGCCGACCGAGGGGCGGTCGGCCCTGAGCGCCGGGTCGCCCTCCACCTTGAGCCACTCCCAGGTGTCGGCGACCGTCTCCCGCAGCGGACGGCAGACGAGCCCCGCCTCGTGGGCGGCCGAGACGTCCCCGTCGTGCAGGCCGTCCTCCTCGCCGCCCTCGGGCAGCCAGACCGGCAGTTCGGTCCACGCGGCGATGCCCGCCTCCTCGATCACCTCGGCGGGGGTCCAGACCAGCTCGGCGTCGGAGCCGGTCACCCTGATGATCTCGTCGAGCAGCTCGCCCATGGTGGCGTGCCCGGGGTGGCTGACCGTGTTGAAGGCGCCGCCGACACCCCGTTGCGCCGCCCCGAGCATCCAGATCGCGATGTCCCTGGCGTCGATGTACTGCAGCGGACGGCCCGGCCTGCCCGGCGCCAGCACCCGGCCGCCCCGCTCGACGCGGCGCAGCCACCAGGGCAGCCGCCCGATGTTCTCGTAGGGGCCGATCACCAGCCCGGCGCGGGCGAGCAGGGCGCGCTCGCCGAAGACCCGCAGAACGGCCAGCTCGCCGCCGCGCTTGGCCTCCGCGTAGTCGTCGGCAGCCTCGGAGTCGGGGTCGCTCTCGACCACCTGGGCGCTCTCGTCGGCCCCCGGTGGGATCGGCCAGCTGTGGACCGACCTGCTGGACACGTATCCGTAGTGGCCGACCCGTCCGTCCAGCAGCCCGCACGCCTCGGCGACGACCTTCGGCGCCCCGCTCCAGGTGTCGACGACCGCGTCCCACTCACGACCGTCAAGGGCCGCGCGCAGCGCCTCGCGGTCGGTCCTGTCCGCGACGAGCGTCTCGACGCCCGTCCCCGCCGTCCCCGGTGGGAGGGGACTTCTGCCCCGGTTGACGAGGGTGACCTCGTCGCCCCGTCGCACCGCCTCCTCAACGACGGCCCGGCCGACGAAGTGCGTGCCACCCAATACAAGAAGCCTCATGCCGACCATCCTCATCGCGCCGGCCCCGCCACCCCAGCGAATTCACCACGGGCGTATCCGTACGGTCAGGGTCGTGACTGGCGCAGCCAGCCGAAGGCGCCGAGGCCGTGGGGGTCGATCAGCTCCGCCTCAATGGAGGCCCGTGACAGGGCGCGCAGATACCCCACCGGGTCCCAGCCCGCCAGGTCGAGGGGAGGGCGGGCGCCGGTGACGCCCAGGGCGCGCAGGGCCTCCCGCTGGGTGGTCAACGTCGTCGTGACCGCCCCGACCCGCTCGCCCGCCGCCGCGCAGGCGTCCAGCGCGACGTGCGCGGTGATGTCGCACGACCCGTCGGGGACCGGGGCCACGGCCGCGCCGCCACGGTAACCGGCGAGCGAGCCGTACGGCGGGCGGGCGCCCAGCCGGTGCGCGTAGTCGACGGCGACGGCCCGGCCGCGCGCCAGCCGTACGATCACCGAGGCCCAGGCCTCGTCGCGGGGCCTGCCGATCTCGGCGCGCTCGCCGACGGGGCCGAGCGGCCACCAGCGGTCGAGCCAGGCCAGGTCGGCCTCCTCCGGGGCGTCGCCGAGCCGCTCCGCGCCGTCCGAGGGATCGACCATGACCAGCCGGGGGCCGTCGGGCGTCTGTTCGACCACGTCGAGGGGAACGTTGTCGAGCCACTCGTTGGCGATCACCAGCCCCTCGACCCCCTCGGGCACCACCGGTTCCCAGCCGATCTCCTCGGGCAGGTCCGGAGGCCGGGGAGCGACGTCCACGCAGGTCACCCGTAGCCGGGAACGGAGTTCCTGCGGCGCCAGGGCCAGCACCCCGGCCGCCAGGGCGCCCTCACCCGCGCCGACGTCCACCAGGTCGATCGTCCCGGCGGGCCCGGCCAGTTCGGCCAGTTCGCGCAGCACGGCCCCCGCCAGAACGGCCGAGGTGCCGACTGTGGCACTGGCTGCGGCGCTGACCGAGGTCCGGAAGTGGGCGGAAGGTCGTTCGCGCAGATAGAAGCCGTTTTCGCCGTAGAGCGCCCGCTGTGTCGCGGCGCGCCAGGTGAGCCACACGATCCCCGACGCTACAGGGACGCCCCCCTCGGTGAGAAAGCATGCGACGAGAGGGGAAAAGCGGCCCGGCCCGGGGCAGACCTGGGACAGGACCGCCGCCGCTTTCGGACACGTGCCTTCGCGCAGCCGGGTGGGGCAGGCCCGTTACGCTGGTCAACTGGGCATGGAGCCCCAATCTTGTCGAAGGACGGGACGTCATGGACGCAGTCGATCGCCCGGCGCGGCTGGCCGTCGGAGTGATTGGAGCAGGCCGGGTCGGCTCGGCGCTCGGCGCCGCGCTGGCACGCGCCGGACACCGGGTCGTCGCCGCCAGTGGCGTCTCCGACTCCTCCAGGGAACGGGCCGCGGAGCGGCTGGGCGTCACACCGTCCCGGCCTGAGGACGTGGTGGCCACGTCGGACCTCATTCTCATGACGGTCCCCGACGACGTCCTGCCCGACCTGGTCTCCGGGCTGGCGGGCACCGGCGCCGCCTTCCAGGGCAAGCTCGTGGCCCACACCAGCGGCGCGTACGGCCTGGCCGTGCTGAACCCCGCGATCAGGGCGGGGGCCCTCCCGCTGGCCCTGCACCCGGTGATGACCTTCACCGGCAGGGAGGACGACCTACGCCGCCTGACCGGCATCTCGTACGGTGTGACCGCCCCCGACATGCTCAGGCCCGTGGCGGAGGCGCTGGTCATCGAGATGGAGGGCGAGCCGGTCTGGATCGCCGACGACGACAGGCCGCTCTACCACGCGGCCCTGGCGGGCGCCGCCAACCACATGGTCACGCTCGTCGCCGAGTCCTCCGAGCTGCTCGAACGCGTCGGTGTCGAACAGCCGGGCCGGATGCTCGGGCCACTGCTCGGGGCGGCGCTGGAGAACGTGCTGCGGCTGGGCATCTCCGGGCTGACCGGTCCCGTGGTGCGCGGCGACGCCGGGACGGTCCGCAAGCACGTCGACGCCCTGATCCTCGCGGCACCCGAGGCGGCGGACGCCTACGTCGCCCTCGCTAGGCTCACCGCGGACCGCGCGCTGGCGGCCGGGCTGCTCAAGCCCGAGGCCGCCGAGCGCCTCCTCGACGCCCTGGGAGGGAACATATGGACGTGATCGTGGCCGGTGACCGCGCCGGGCTGGTCAAGGCGAAGCACAGCCTGGGGATCGGCGCGTCCGGGGCGACGCTGGCGCTGGTGCCGACCATGGGCGCGCTGCACGAGGGCCATCGTTCACTGATCCGGCTGGCCCGTGAGCAGGCCGACCACGTCGCGGTGAGCGTCTTCGTCAACCCCCTCCAGTTCGGGCCGAACGAAGACTTCTCCCGCTATCCCCGGACATTTGACGCCGACCTGGAGACCTGCGCGGACGAGGGCGTGAGCATCGTCTTCGCCCCCTCGGCCGACGACATGTACGCCGCGGACCGGCAGGTCTCGGTGTCCTCAGGGCGAATGGGCACGATCGTCGAGGGGGCGTTCAGACCCGGTCACTTCGACGGTGTGCTGACCGTGGTGCTCAAGCTGTTCAACCTGGTCCAGCCGGACATCGCGGTCTTCGGGCGCAAGGACGCCCAGCAGCTGGCCATGATCCGCCGGATGGTCGCCGACCTCGACGTTCCCGTCTCCGTCATGGGCGCGCCGACCGTCCGTGAGGCGGACGGTCTGGCGCTGTCCAGCAGGAACCGCTACCTGTCCACGCACGAGCGGCACACCGCGCTCTCCCTGTCCCGCGCCCTGTTCACCGGGGCCCGCGGCCGTACGCCCGCCGAGGTCCTGGCCGAGTCGCGGGCGGTGCTCGACGCCGAGCCCGGGGTCGAGCTCGACTATCTGGTGCTGGCCGACCCGGTGACCTTCACCGAGGTCGGCGACGACCACCGGGGTGAGGCCGTCCTCGCCGTGGCCGCCAGGGTCGGCGCGACCAGGCTCATCGACAACGTCACCGTCACCCTCTGACACCCGCTGACTCTCTTGGGGGTGTGTCCGGCGTCGGATATATTCCGCGCAGGCGCGCACGCCGACCGGTGGCGCGACCGAGCGAGAGGTGATCCGACGCATGCTCCGCACCATGCTCACATCCAAGATCCACCGGGCCACCGTCACCCAGGCCGATCTGCACTATGTGGGGTCGGTGACCATCGACGAGGACCTCCTCGACGCGGCCGGGCTGCTCTCCGGGGAGCAGGTCCACATCGTGGACATCGACAACGGCGCCAGGCTGGTGACCTACACGATCGCGGGCCCCAGGGGTTCGGGGGTCATCGGCATCAACGGCGCCGCCGCCCATCTCGTCCATCCGGGCGACCTGGTGATCATCATCGGGTACGGCCAGCTCGACGACGCCGAGGCCAGGGTCTTCCAGCCCAGGATCGTGCACGTCGACCGGGAGAACAGGGTCGTCGACCTCGGTCACGACCCCGCCGGGGCCCCCGACGGCCTGCTGCGCGGGGACGAGATCCACGGGGCGGCCGTAGGGGGGTAATCCCTACCATCGGTTGGGTAGCTCGCTGGCTCGTTTCCGTATTGTCCGAATTCGTAGCGTTGCTCCTGCAAGGCAGTGAATTCGAAGACGGGGGACGACAGGTGTCGACGCACGCGGTGCGCCTCAACGCGGTGACCAAGACATACGGCAGGAAGGTGCACGCGCTACGCGGCGTCACGGTCGACCTGCCCCGGGGCGGCTTCACCGCCGTCATGGGGCCGTCGGGCTCGGGCAAGAGCACCTTCCTGCACTGCGCGGCCGGACTGGACACGCCCACCTCGGGCACGGTCCACATCGGCGACGTCGAACTGTCGCGGATGAACGAGACCCAGCTCACCGAACTGCGCCGGGACAGGGCGGGCTTCGTCTTCCAGGCGTTCAACCTGATCCCCTCGCTCACCGTGACCGACAACGTCCTGCTGCCGTTCCGGCTCGCGGGCACCAGGCCGGACCACGCCTGGGTGGCCGAGGTGCTCGGCAGGGTCGGGCTCGGCGACCGCGCCGGGCACCGCCCCTCCCAGCTCTCCGGCGGCCAGCAGCAGCGGGTGGCCATCGCCCGCGCCCTGGTCACCAGGCCCGAGGTGGTCTTCGCCGACGAGCCGACGGGCGCGCTGGACACCCAGACCGCCGCCGAGGTGCTCACCCTGCTCCGCCAGGTGGTGAACACCACCGGCCAGACCATGGTGATGGTCACCCACGACCCGGTCGCCGCCTCCTACGCCGACCGGGTGCTGTTCCTCGCCGACGGCACGCTCGTCGACGAGATGTACGCCGCGGGACCCGACGCCATCGCGGGCCGCATGGCCTCGCTCGGTCGCCTGAGGGCCGTGCCGTGCTGAAACTCGCCTTCGCCACCTCGCGTGGCCGCGCGATCTCCCTCGTCGGGTCGTTCCTCGCGCTGTTCTTCGCGGTCGTCCTGGTCGTCTCGTGCGGGCTGCTCCTGGAGAGCGGTGTACGCGCCAGGATCCCCACCGAACGCTACGGCGCCGCCCCGGTCGTGGTCGCCGGCCAGCAGAAGATCACCTTCGTGAAGGGCGAGGCCGACATGGGCCTGTCGCTCTCCGAGCCGGTCGCGATCCCCGCGAACCTCGCCGAGAAGATCGGCAAGGTGCCCGGTGTCACCGGGGTCGTGCCCGAGACCGCCTTCCCCGTCGGCCTCACGGGCACCGAGGGCCGGGTGGTCGGCCGTTCCTGGGGGTCGGCGGGGCTCACGCCGTACCGGCTGGTCAAGGGACGCGCGCCCGCCACGGCCGGAGAGGTCGTCACCGACGTCACGCTCGGCAGGAAGGTGGGCGAGAAGGTCGGCGTCGCCGGCAGGGACGGCCTCCGCGAGTACGTCGTGACCGGTGTCGCCGGACCCGGCCTCACCCGGCAGCCGTCGGTCTTCTTCACCGGGGAACGCGCCGGGGAACTGTTCGCCAGGCCGGGGAAGGTGTCGGCCTTCGGGGTGTTCGGCACCGGTGACGGGCTGGCCGACCGGGTCGAACAGGCGCTCGGCGACTCCGTGGCCGTCTACTCCGGCGACCAGCGGGGCCTGGCCGAGACCCCCTCGGCGCACGAGGGCCGGGAGATGCTCATCGGGCTCGGCGGCAGCCTCATCGGCATCGTCGTCATGGTGGCGGTGCTGGTGGTCTCCGGCGCCTTCGGCCTGGCCGTGCGGCAGCGCGACCGGGAGATCGCCCTGCTGCGGGCGGTCGGCGCCACCCCCAAGCAGGTCCGCGCCATGATCGGCAGGCAGGCGCTGGTCGTCGCCGCGGCGGCCATTCTGCCCGCGCTGCCGCTCGGGGTCGTGCTGGGGAGGTGGATGTTCGGCCAGTTCCTGGCCCGGGGCATGGTGCCCGAGGGGTTCGCCCCGGTCGTCGGCCCCATCCCGCTGCTCGCGGCCACGGCCCTCGGGCTGCTCACCGCCTGGCTGGCCGCCCGCGGAGCCGTACGGCGGGCCGCGAGCATCAAGCCGACCGAGGCCCTGGGCGAGGCCATGGCCGAGCGCAGGGAGCTCGGCAGGGGCCGCATGATCACCGGGCTGGTCTTCCTCGGCATGGGCGTGGCCGCCTCCGGCCTGTCCATGGTCGCCGCGGGGGAGACGGCCGCGATGAGCGCGAGCGCGATCGTGCTCCTGCTGATCACCGCGGCCTCCCTCCTCGGCCCCTGGCTGGTACGACTCGCCGCGACCCTGGCGGGTGGCCTGGTCAGGCGGACCTCACCGGTCGGCGGCTACCTGGCCGTCGCCAACACCAGGACCGCGGCCAAGCGGCTGGCCTCGGTCGCCGGCCCGCTCATCCTGATGTTCGCCTTCACCTCGACCACCCTGTTCGCCCAGTCGACCGTGGGACACGCGACCACCACGCAGGCGATCGAGGGCAACCGCGCCGACTACGTCCTTGAGGCGAGCCCCGGGCTGTCCCCCGAGGTCGCCAGGGCCGCCCGCGCCCTGCCCGGCGTCACGGGCGTCACCGAGACGATCAGGACCCAGGTGCTCGCCGACACGGTCGAGCTGGGCGAGCGCACATTCAAGCCGATGGGGGCCGTCGGCCTGACCGTCCCCGCGCACGGCATCGACCTCGGCGTCACCTCCGGCTCCCTCGACCGGCTGCGCGGCGACGGCGTCGCGCTGAGCAGGCTGGCCGCCGACGGCTTCGGCGCCACGGTCGGGCAGGAGGTCCGGCTGCTGCTCGGCGACGGCACCCGCCTGACCCGCACCGTCGTGGCCGTCTACGAACGCGGCCTGGGGTACGGCGAGGTCGCCCTGCCGTACCAGGTGGTCCGCGACCACTCGGAGACCGGGATGGCCGAGCGCCTCTACGTCACCGGTGGCTCGAAGGAGCGGCTCGCCGCGCTGGCCCCCGGCCTGACCGTCCTCGACCGGGACGGCGCGGGCGCCGCGGCCAACGCCGTCCAGGAGTTCAGCGACTGGGCCAACCTCCTGGTGGTCGGGATGATCATCGTGTTCATCGCGATCTCGGTGGTCAACACGCTGGTGACGGCCACCGGCGCCCGGGTGCGGGAGTTCGCGCTGCTGCGCCTGGTCGGGGGGACCCGGCGGCAGGTGCGCGGGATGGTCCGCTGGGAGGCGCTGCTGGTCGGCGGCCTCGCGGTGGTCGCGGGAACCCTGATCACGGCGCCGACCCTGATGGCGCTCAGCTACGGGATCACGGGGTCGCCGCTGCCGCACGTGCCGTACCTGACGTACGGGGCCATAGCGGCCGTCACCCTGGGGCTCGCCTACGCCGCCACCCTCGCCCCGACCCGGACCGCCCTGCAGGGCCACCCCGCCACCCAGATCCGCGCCTGATCCTCCTCCGGGCTCCGACATATGTAGCGACGAGGTGCCCGGCCGTCCCCCTCACAGGGCGGCCGGGCGCCCGGCTTCACCGGCGGTTCAAGCCCATGAGACCCGGCTGAACGGGTGTTCGAGACCGTGCTTGACGTTATGCAGGCAAATGCCTGCATAATTGGGCCGTGAAGCCCGAAGCGACAGAGATGGACCTGGCGTTCAAGGCGCTGGCCGACTCCACCCGGCGGCTCCTGCTCGACAGGCTGCGTGAGCACAACGGCCAGACGCTGCGTGAGCTGTGTGAGTGTCTGGACATGGCACGCCAGTCGGCGACCCAGCACCTCGACATCCTCCAGCGGGCCAACCTCGTCACGGTCGTACGGCGCGGCAGGGAGCGGCTTCACTACCTCAACCCGGTGCCGATCCACGAGATCGAGCAGCGGTGGATCTCGGGATTCGACCAACCGCGCCTACGGGCGTTGACCGCCATCAAGGACAGGGCAGAGGAGTACGCCATGACCGACGAATCCACATCCATGCCGAGCTATGTCTACGTCACCTACATCCGCGCGACGGCGGAGCAGGTGTGGCGGGCGCTGACGGACGCGGATCTGACGGCGCGTTACTGGTACCACGCCAACGTCTCGGACTGGCTGCCCGGCTCGACCTGGGAGCACCGGCGCCTCGACGGATCGGACACCGTCGCGGTCGTCGGCGAGGTGCTTGAGGCCGAACCCCCGAGACGCCTGGTCATCACCTTCGAGGACAAACCCGGTGCCGACCGGGAGGCGTCGGTCGTCACCTTCGTCATCGAACCGCACCAGGACATCGTCCGTCTGGCCGTGACCCACGAGAAGCTCCCCGACCGGGAGATGTACCGCGGCATCGCGCACGGCTGGCCCGCCGTGCTGGCCGGACTCAAGACCCTGCTCGAAACCGGCGAGGCCCTCCCGCAGGCTCCGTGGGACATGTCCCGGCTGGAGGTCTGACCCCTGTACGTTCCGGACCCATCAGGAGGAAGAGATGCTCGACACGACCCCGCTCAGAGACGCCTGCCGTGACCTGCTCGAAGCCGCGGCCACGGTCGCGGACTCCGGCATGAGACCCGTTCCGCCACCTGACGAATGGGGCGCCGAACAGATCCTGGCGCACGTCGTCATCGTCAACGCCGTCACCCTCGCCACCGTCTCCGACGTCGCGGCGGGGGTGGACGCGACCTACGACAACCGCGCGGCGCTCTACGCCTGGAACCTCGACCGCGTCATCGCGCTCTCCGGCGGCGACGCCGGGCTCCGGGAGCGGATCCGGCTCCAGGGGGAGGCCCTGTGCGCGCTCGCCGGGTCCACGCTGAGCGACGCCGAACTCGACACGGAGGTGCCCACCCTGCTGCTGTCCAACGGCACGGTCCTCGTCGACCAGCCCATGCCGCTGAGGGTCCTCCTCAAGGGCCTCGCGGAGGTGGAGATCCCCGGCCACACCCGGCAACTCCTGGCCCTGCTGCCCGACCACGCCCTCCGTACGGCGGAGACGGCCCTGAGCGCCTGATTCCCCGACGACAGGCGACCCGTCGGGGGCGGGTCGCCCACACGCGGTCGATAAAGCCGACAAATGCCCCTTTAGTCTCATAAATAGGACTAGTTGATCGGGGGAGCGAATGGACCGCCTCAAGGAGAAGGTCGCGCTGGTCACCGGGGCGGGCAGCGGCATCGGCCGCGCCGCCGCGCTGCTGATGGGCGCGCAGGGCGCCCGGGTCGCCGTGGCGGACCGTGACGGACAGGCCGCCAGGGAGACGGCCGACATGATCGACGGCGGCCTCGCGGTGTCGGTCGACGTCATGGACGAGGGCTCCGTGGCCGCCATGGTCGGCGCCACGGTCGCCGAGTTCGGCCGCCTGGACGTGCTCTGCAACCACGTCGGCGGCACGGACCCGCGCACTGACCTGGACCTGCTGCGGCTGGACATGGCCGAGTTCGACCGGGCCGTCGCCCTCAACGTGCGCAGCACCCTGCTGGGCTGCCGGTACGCCCTTCCCCACATGATCGAGGCCGGTGGCGGCTCGATCGTCAACACCGCCTCGGTGGCCGGACTGGTCGGGGACGTCCTGCAGATCTCCTACGGCGCGGTGAAGGCCGCCGTCATCAACCTCACCAAGTCGATCGCCGTGCAGTACGGCCCGCACCGCGTGCGCTGCAACGCCGTGGCGCCGGGCGCGGTGGTCACCCCGGCGCTGCTGGACAACCTCCCGCGGAACGTCGTGGACGACCTCCTGCGCCTCAACGCCCTGCCCTACCTCGGCACCCCCGAGGACATCGGCCACGTCATGGTCTTCCTGGCCTCCGACGAGTCGCGCTACCTGACGGGGCAGGTCCTCGTCGTCGACGGAGGCATGACCACCCAGTCCCCGGCCGCCCCCGGCCGCCGCTCCATGCTTCCCCCGGCCCCCTGAGAACGGGACGACCGAAAAGGGGGGACCCGGGGAACAAGGGTTTTCGGGAGGGCGTTATCGTCACATTGACGAAATAGAGGTGCCTCTAGCGATCCCCACAAGGAGGCGGCAGTGACGATCCCGGCCATTCCCCTGAAGTTGACCGCGCCCCCACCGGGCTGGACAGTCGAGGCCGACGTCGTCGTGGTCGGTTCAGGCGTAGCGGGGCTGACCCTCGCGTTGCGCGCCGCCGCCCTCGACCCCGGCGCGAAGGTCCTGGTCGTCACCAAGGACGTGCTCTCGGCGGGCTCGACGCGCTGGGCCCAGGGCGGCATCGCCGCCGTGCTCGACCCGGCCGACACCCCCGAGGAGCACCTGTCGGACACCCTCGTCGCCGGTGTCGGCCTGTGCGACGAGGAGGCCGTACGCGTCCTGGTCACCGAGGGGCCGGACGCGCTGCGCGAGCTGATCGCGACCGGCGCCAGGTTCGACACCGACGAAACGGGTGAGCTGCAGCTCACCAGGGAGGGCGGCCACCGCCGAGACCGCATCGTGCACGCGGGCGGCGACGCGACCGGGGCCGAGGTGCAGCGGGCGCTGGTCAAGGCCGTCGGCGAGTCGTCCATCCAGGTCATCGAGCACGCCCTGGTGCTCGACCTGCTCAAGGACGCCGACGGCCGGGCCACCGGGGTGACCCTGCACGTCATGGGAGAGGGCGAACGCGACGGCGTCGGCGCCGTCAGGGCCCGCGCCGTCGTGCTGGCCACCGGAGGCATGGGCCAGGTCTACGCCGCGACCACCAACCCCGTCGTCTCGACCGGGGACGGCGTCGCGCTCGCGCTGCGGGCCGGGGCCGTGGTCAGGGACGTGGAGTTCGTCCAGTTCCACCCGACCGTGCTCTGGCTCGGCGAGGACTCAACCGGCCAGCAGCCGCTGATCTCCGAGGCGGTCAGGGGCGAGGGCGCCGTCCTGATCGACGCCGAGGGCGACCGCTTCATGAAGGGCGTCCACGAACTGGCCGACCTGGCTCCCCGCGACGTCGTGGCCAAGGCGATCACGCGGCGGATGCGTGAGACCGGCGCCGCCCACATGTATCTCGACGCCAGGCACTTCGGTGCGGAGAAGTGGCGCACCCGCTTCCCGACGATCCTCGCGGTCTGCCTCGAACACGGGATCGACCCGGTCACCCAGCCCATCCCCGTCGCCCCGGCCGCCCACTACGCCAGCGGAGGCGTCAGGACCGACCTGCGGGGCCGTACCAGCGTGCCCGGCCTGTACGCCTGCGGCGAGGTCGCCTGCACCGGGGTGCACGGCGCCAACCGGCTGGCCTCGAACTCCCTGCTCGAAGGCCTGGTGTTCGCCCGCCGCATCGCCGACGACATCCACGCCGAGCGCGCCGTACGGCCCGCGCCCGGTGAGCCCGTCGACGACGGACGCCGGGCCGGGTTGATCGACCCCAGGGCCAGGCCCAGGATCCAGGGGCACATGAGCATGGGCGCGGGGGTGCTGCGCAGCGGCGCCTCCCTGGGCGAGACCGCCAAGGCGCTGCTGAACGTCCGGTGGACCCCGGTCGCGGTCGAGCCGTGCACGGAGTCGTGGGAGACCACGAACCTGCTGACGGTCGCCTCCGCGCTGGTCGCCGCGGCCCGCGACCGGGAGGAGACCCGCGGGTCGCACTGGCGTGATGACTTCGCCGGACGGAACGATGAATGGTGGCTCGGGCACCTCGACGTGACCCTGACAGCGGAGGGAACGACCATGACATATGTGCCGCACGGACGAGGCTCCGACGCCCTGCCGCCGCGGGTCGAGGCGGCCCTGGCCGAGGCGGGCGTCGAACCGGCCGAGGTCGCGGCGCTGATCGAGGTCGCCGTGGCCGAGGACCTTCAGGAGGCCGGTGACGTCACCAGCCTCGCCACGATCCCCGAGGGGCTGACCGCCACCGCCGACGTGGTCGCCAGGGCCGACGGCGTCGTGGCCGGACTGGCCGTGGCCGAAGGGGTGTTCGCCCGTGTGGGCGGGAGCCGCCTGACGGTCGAACGCGTGGCCAAGGACGGCGAACGGGTGGCGCGGGGTGACGTGCTGATGACCGTCTCCGGCCCGGCCCGCGGCCTGCTCACGGCCGAGCGCACGGCGCTCAACCTGCTCACCCACCTGTCCGGCGTGGCCACCCTGACCGATCGGTGGGTGCGGGCCGTCGAGGGCACGGGCGCACGGATCAGGGACAGCCGCAAGACGCTTCCCGGGCTGCGGGCGCTGGAGAAGTACGCGGTGCGCTGCGGCGGCGGCGTCAACCACCGCATGTCCCTTTCGGACGCCGCGTTGATCAAGGACAACCACGTGGTGGCCGCGGGCGGGGTGGCCGAGGCCTTCCGCGCGGTCAGGGACGCCTACCCGGGGTTGCCGATCGAGGTCGAGGTGGACAGGATCGACCAGATCGAGCCGGTCCTCACCGAGGGGGCGGAGGAGGTCCTGCTGGACAACTTCACCGTCGAGGAGATGTCGCGGGCCGTACGGCTGGTCGCGGGCAGGGCCCGGCTTGAGGCCAGCGGCGGGTTGACCTTGGAATCGGCTCGTGACGTAGCCGAAACAGGGGTTGACTATCTTGCCGTTGGCGCGCTCACCCACTCGGCGCCGGCCCTTGACATCGCCTTGGACCTTCGGGGGAACTGATGCTGCTCGCCATCGATGTCGGTAACACCCATACCGTCCTCGGCCTGTTCGAGGGCGAGGAGGTCATCGAGCACTGGCGGATCGCCACCGACGCCCGGCGCACCGCCGACGAGATCGCGGTCGTGCTGCAGGGGCTGCTCGGGCAGTCGCCGCTGCTCAAGGGCACCGACGTCGACGGCATCGTGCTCTGCTCGACCGTGCCGTCCGTGCTCAACGAGATGCGGGAGATGTGCCGCCGCTACTACGGCGACGTCACCGCCGTGATCGTCGAGCCGGGCATCCGCACCGGGGTCCCGGTCAGGATGGACAACCCGAAGGAGGTCGGCAGCGACCGGATCGTCAACGCCCTGGCCGCCATCCAGCTGTACGGCGGGCCGTGCGTCATCGTCGACTTCGGCACCGCCACCTCCTTCGACGCGGTCTCGGCCAAGGGCGAGTACGTCGGGGCGGTCACGGCCCCCGGCATCGAGATCTCGGTGGACGCGCTGGCCGCGGCCGGGGCGCAGTTGCACAAGGTCGAGCTGATCCGGCCGCGCTCGGTGATCGCCAAGAACACGGTCGAGGCGCTGCAGGCGGGCATCATCTACGGCTTCGCCGGGCAGGTGGACGGCATCGTCGAGCGGATGGCGGCCGAACTGGCCGACGACCCCGACGAGGTCACCGTCGTCGCCACCGGCAGCGCGGCGCCCCTGGTGGTCAGCGAGGCGCGCTCGGTCGACGTGCACGAACCGTGGCTCACGCTGATCGGCCTGCGGCTCATCTACCACCGCAACACCACCTGAGGCCCGGTCTCCTTCGCGGAGAAAAAGCGGGAAACACCCTCTGGCGGACATCGGTAACCTTGTCCTGTGACCGATGAAGTGACCACCCCAGCCGACGATCTGCCGGAGCAGATGCGCGTGCGCCGGGAGAAGCTCGACCGCCTCCGTTCGGAGGGCGTCGAGCCGTACCCGGTGAACTTCCCGCGCACCGCGACCAACGGCGATGTCCGCGAGAAATACGCCGGCCTCGACGCCGACACCGCGACCGGCGACAGGGTGGGCGTCACCGGTCGGGTCATGCTGTCGCGCACGGGCGGCAAGCTCTGCTTCGCCACGATCCGTGACGGCTCGGCCGACCTCCAGGTCATGATCTCCCTGGACCGGGTCGGCGAGGAGTCCCTGGCGGCGTGGAAGCGCGACGTCGACCTCGGCGACCAGATCGGCGTCGTGGGCGAGGTCATCACCTCCCGCAGGGGCGAGCTGTCGATCCTGGCCGACAGCTGGACGATCACCTCCAAGTGCCTGCGTCCGCTGCCGGACAAGCACGCCGGGCTCACCGACCCCGAGGCGCGGGTCCGCCAGCGCTACGTGGACCTCATCGTCAACGACGAGGCGCGCAAGATGGCCTACACCCGCAGCGCGGTCGTGCGGTCCATCCGTGACTTCTGGCACGAGGAGGGGTTCCTGGAGGTCGAGACGCCGATGCTCCAGCCGATCCACGGCGGGGCGGCGGCCAGGCCGTTCAGGACCCACATCAACGCCTACGACATGGAGCTCTACCTTCGCATCGCGATCGAGCTCTACCTCAAGCGGCTCGTGGTGGGCGGCATCGAGAAGGTCTTCGAGATCAACCGCAACTTCCGCAACGAGGGCGCGGACGCCACCCACAACCCCGAGTTCACGATGATGGAGGCCTACGGCACCTATCTCGACTACAACGGGATCGCCGACCTGACCCAGCGGATGATCCAGCGGGCGGTCGTGGCCGCCCTCGGGCACTCCGTGGTGGTCCACGACGGCCAGGAGATCGACCTGGGGCTGCCGGTGTGGCCGAGGGTCACCGTTTACGGCTCGGTCTCCGAGGCGCTCGGCGAGGAGGTCACGACCGAGACCCCGCTCGACCAGGTCCGCAAGCTCGCCGACGCGCGCGACATCCACTGGGACGCCAAGTGGGGTCAGGGCAAGCTCGTGCAGGAGCTGTTCGAGGAGCTCGTCGAGCACACCCTCGTCCAGCCGACGTTCGTCATGGACTACCCGCTGGAGACCTCCCCGCTGGCCAGGACGCACCGGGACAACCCGCTGCTGACCGAGAAGTGGGACCTGATCGGGTTCGGCACCGAGCTCGGCACCGGTTACTCGGAGCTGAGCGACCCGATCGAGCAGCGCCGCCGCCTCACCGAGCAGTCCCTGCTCGCCGCGGGCGGCGACCCTGAGGCCATGCAGCTCGACGAGGACTTCCTCACGGCCCTTGAGTACGCCATGCCGCCGACGGGTGGCGTGGGGGTCGGCGTGGACCGTCTGATCATGGCCTTCACCGGTAAGAACATCCGCGAGACCATCCTGTTCCCGCTGGTCAAGCCCACGGGCTGACCCTTCCTTCCCTGCACCGGGCCCGTTGCCCGGCTCCCCTCACGGCGGGCCGGGCGGCGGGCCCGGTCTCATGTGGGGGCCCGGAGCCCGGTGATTTGATTGGGGCCAAACGGAGGACGGAAACTCTATTTCCAGTGTGTTCGATACCGTACGGTAAACGGCACGTTACGCCAGATTTGCGCCGAATGCCGTAAATCTGGGGCATGGCATCCTCCCATTGCGGAGGGTTTCCAACCGCCACGTCAAGGGGTAGTGAGGCGCTCGGCGAAGCGCGCGGAAGGGCTCCACTTTTTCCGGCGAAATTCACATATAGGTCATAACCATACGGCCGGCCGGCGCCGGGGCCGTGGTCGGCGGGGCTCCGGCGAAACCTTGGTCTGCGAGGACGTGGCGCGCGGCGGGCGCCCCCGGCCACGGACCCTGACTTGTCCGTGACTTAACCATAAAGGCGCCGACATATCATGAGTACTTCACGTAGCGACCACTATGTCAACAGCGCGTGCTACCTCTATGAAGTGTGGAACTTGACGACCTTTGAACAAGCCGTTTACCGTTCCTGACGGGCGACACTGATTCCAGACAACTCACGCCTCGATTAGCAGGTGCGGGGGGAGCGACTCCAGATGGCATATCCCGAAGTGGATTCCCGTCGCGGCGACAGCCTCCTGGGCATGGGCGAGGTCGGCCTCACAGATGAGGATCTCGTGCTGCTGGCGGAGCTGGCCAAGGGCGTCACGGTCGACCGGGTCGGACGCCGCCTCGACATCAGCGGAAGAACGGTCCGCCGTAGACTCCGCGGAATCTGCGACCGCATCGGCGTGGCGACGGCCATCGAGGCCGTCGCCTGGGCGGCCCGCAGACGCCTCATCTGAGGCGAGCCCTTACCCGATGCCGTCCCGGACCCCCGCGTACGGCAGGGGCCCCCTGAGGGGCCGCTGTGGCCGTACGCGACCCGGGTGCGTCCTTCCCCGAACCGCCGTCGGCGGTTCGGGGCGGTCCGGCCGGTTCAGGCGGCTCAGTCGGCGATGCGCACCCCGCCCGCGAAGGGACGGTTGTCGATCGGGGCGATGTGAATGACGTCGCCGGTCTGCGGCGCGTGGACCATGAGGCCCGCGCCGATGTAGATCCCGACGTGGTGCAGGTCGCTGTAGAAGAAGACGAGGTCTCCCGGGCGCAGGTCGCTCCTTGAGGAGATGTGGGTGCCCGCAGTCCACTGGTCGCCCGTGTAGTGCGGCAGGCTGATGCCGACCTTCTGGTAGGCCCACATCACCAGGCCGGAGCAGTCGAAGGAGTTGGGGCCCTCGGCCCCCCACACGTACGGCTTGAGCTGCTGGGTGAGGGCCCAGCGGGCGGCCTCGGCGGCCTTGCCCGAGCCGATGATCGGCACGTTGACCTTGACCCGGCTGCCCCGGTTGCGCCCGGCCTGCGAACGCACCTCGCTGAACAGGTCGCTCTCGACCCGTTTCACCAGCCGTTCGATCTTGGTCCGCCGGTCGCCGAGGTCGGACAGGAGGTCCTTGACCTCGTCGGTGCGGGCCTTGGCGCTGGCCTGCGCGCGCTGGGCGGTCTCGATCGCCTTGCTGACCTGCGCGACCTCCTCGCTCTGCTGCTGCTGGAGCGCGTAGTTCGTGGTGGCCTGGTCGAGGAAGGTGTCCGGGTTGGACGACTGGGTGAAGGCCAGCGCCGAGGCGAGCCCACCCGCCATGTAGGTGCTCTGGGCGAGCAGGGTGGCCTTCGTGCGCCGCTCGGCCAGCTGCGACTCGCTGGCGGCGAGGGTCTTCTTCGCGCTCTCCGCGGCGCGCTGCGCCTGCTTGAGCTTGACCCGCCCGCCGTTGTACTGCTCGGTGAGCGTCTCGATCTCGGTGTGCAGCTTCTCGGCCTGCTTGGCGAGCTCCTGCAGACTCGGTTTCGGCTCCGCGGTCGCGGCGAAGGGGGCGCCGAGGAGCAGGGAGGCGAAGGCGAGCCCGGCGATCACCACCTTGTGCCGCGGCCTGCGCACCCGGTGTTCTCGATGGCGGGCGTTCCCGCCCGCGCTCTCTCTCCCACGGTTGCGCGTGCGCTTCACCAACAGGCTCCTCTCTCGGCCGCCTACCGGGTTAGCTGACGGGTTCGGGCCGGAGGCAGCCCTACCGAGGCGCCGGTGGCACATCGGATTCACCCCGGGGGACGGCTGGAGGGTGGGTCCCCGGTTCCCCGAGTCGGGGATTCGGCGGCGCAGCACTTTACGGGTGCTGACATCGAGGACGGACATTAGTGCAATTGGCGGTTCATGCTCAACCAGAACTGTGAAGCCGGTGGAGCTTTCGCAACTGAAATGTCACGGTCGGGTCACGTAATTTCATGATCGACATATGTGCCACGCCGGGCATCCGCCTCCCCTGGCGCGGGGGTGGAGATTCTCGCAGGTCCGGGCCTTCGGGCGGGGCCGGTCGAGGCGCGCTCGCCGGGCGGCCTCCCGGGGCGCGAAGAAGACGGCGAGATTCATCCGGCGGACCCCGCAGCCGAGATAAGGGCAGGCCGTAAACAAGCGGTGACGAGGACGTACTCTGATCAGTCATGGAGCAGGTTGCGCAACAGTCCCCGGTGCGGGCCGTACCCGGCCGGGACGAGGTTTCCCCGGAGGCCGCGGAAGGGGAGTCGGTGGCGGTCTCCGGCGACGTCCCGGAAGGATCGTCGACGGAGATCACGGTGCGCAGGGCCAGGACGCCGGACGTCCGCGCCATCCGCCGCCTGGTCGACACCTACGCCGGAGCGGGGCCGCGCCTGCTGGAGAAGGCGACCGTCACCCTTTATGAGGACATCCAGGAGTTCTGGGTGGCCGACGTGGCGGGAAAGGTCGTCGGCTGTGGAGCGCTGCACGTCCTGTGGGAGGACCTGGCCGAGATTCGCACGGTCGCCGTCGATCCCGACTGCCGGGGTATGGGAATCGGCCACCGGATCGTCTCCCGTCTCATCGGCGTCGCCGGAGACCTCGGACTGCGCAGGGTCTTCTGTCTCACCTTCGAGATCGATTTCTTCGCGAGACACGGATTCAGGCAGATCCAGGGCACACCCGTCGCGCCGGAGGTCTACGCGGAACTTCTCGCCTCCTATGACGAAGGTGTGGCAGAGTTCCTTGATCTGGAGCACGTCAAGCCGAACACCTTGGGAAACACCCGGATGCTGCTCCATCTGACACCGCGGGGCCACTAGCTTGACCGTGGTGCTGACTGATCGGAAAGGTGACTGTTGTTACCTATGTCGATACGTTGTGCACCAGCAAGCATGTGAGTCTGACATGTGCCACATGCGCAGTCGAAGTGAGGTGACGCGGTGAGCACCGGACAGCCACCGTATCCGCAGGATGATCCCGAGCGCGACCGCACACCGTCGGGGCATCCGCAATACGGACAGAACGCGGGTCGAGCCCCCGGAGAACTCGATCCCGATGTGACAGTCGTGGGATATCGATCGGAGGCCTCACAGCCGAACACCGGACCTGGGCAGACCCAGCCCGGGTACGGCCAGCAGCAGGGCTACGGCCAGCAGGCCGCCCAGCCCGGTTATGGTCAGCAGGCCGCCCAGCCCTCCTACGGCCAGGACTACGGTCAGCAGCAGGGGTACGGCCAGCAGGCCGCCCAGCCGGGTTACGGCCAGCAGGGTGGGACGGGCGCCTACGGGCAGCCCGACTACGGCCAGCAGCAGGGCTACGGCCAGCAGGCCGCCCAGCCCTCCTACGGCCAGGACTACGGCCAGCAGCAGGGCTACGGCCAGCAGGCCGCCCAGCCCTCCTACGGCCAGGACTACGGCCAGCAGGCGGCCCAGCCGTCCTACGGTCAGCAGCCCTCCTACGGGCAGCCCGACTACGGTCAGCAGGGCTACGGCCAGCAACCCGGTTACGGCGCCCAGGCGTCCATGTACGGCCAGGGGTACGGTCCCCAGGGGGTCACGCCCCCCGGTGCGCCGGCTCCGCTGGCCGAATGGTGGCAGCGTCTGGTGGCGAGGATGATCGACGGCATCATTCTGGCGATCCCCACGGTGATCCTCAGCCTTGTGCTCGCGGCGATCCTTATCACCAACGGCGGTTTCGACCTTGAGAGCGGTGTGATCACCCAGCCCTCGGGGTACGCCCTGTCGACTTTCCTGACCACCATCATCGCCGGTCTGATCTATGTCGCCTATGAGTTCCTGATGTTGCGGCAGAACGGTCAGACCGTCGGCAAGATGGTCATGGGTATCAAGGTCGTCCGGGTGGGAGGCGCTCTGCAGGGCGGTCTCTCCCCCGATGTCGCCATCAAGCGGGCGGGTGTCTCCTACGGCCCCTACGCGCTGAGCGGCATTCCGCTGGTCGGATTCGTGCTCAACATCTTCACTCTGGTGAACGTGCTCTGGCAGCTGTGGGACAAGCCCCTGAAGCAGTGCCTGCACGACAAGGTCGCCGCGACGGTGGTCGTCAAGACCAAGTAGTCGCGGGAAAAGGGACCGGCGGGTTGAACCGCCGGTCCCTTTTCGTGTCCGCGTCCCGGTGCGCCGGGTTTCGTGTGCGCGTTCGCGTGTGACGGGAAACACGCCGGAGGGCGTGCCCGGTAACGAGGGCCCCTCAGGACGCGATGGAAGCGCAAACCCATTCGAGGCGGCACGAGGAGCGTTATGGCCGTCCACCCCCCTCCCTCGCCGACAAACGCCGTGCGCCACGGACGTCACGGCGCCCCCACCCCCAAGGGCCGCGGGATGAACAACTACGCGGTGCGGCCTTTGGACAGCCGTCCACACGGTCTTATGGGGCCCCAAAGGGAGAACGCGCGCCGCGGGGAGTTCGCGGACAGACGGCCGAATGGATCGCGGCCGGGGGAGGGCATCCTCCCGGGCGGCGCCGACTTCGCGTCCCCCAAGGGATTGTCCCGCCACCCGACTTCCCCTTCCCGAGGCTTCTTAGCGATGGCTCAGGAGGCGTCCTGGTGTCACATGGTTGTTACGGAGTCCGCTCCTGTTTGGTGGTTATAAGGTCTACGACTATGTCCTAGATGCCAGACAAGGACGTACTCTTGGTAAGAAAACAAGGAAGATCCGTCTTCTTCTGTCGGCGGAGTCGCACCACGGCCCCCCGCAACATGAAGAGGGCAACTATCCATACGGGTGTTCTTCGCACCAGGGGCATTGTCGGCGGTGAACCCGCCCGAGGTGATCTCCGGCTTCGTGGACGGCCCGTTTGATCTTCCCTTCCGGACCCCTCACCAGGGGCTACGTGAGCAGGAGGCCGTACGGCTCCGCAGTCGCCGAGCCGGGACCGCAATGGTTTTCCGGTGGAGTGATCATCACAAGATCGCCCTGCCGGTTTTTCCCTCCGGCTTTACGGAGCGCAACCGGTAAGACGGCTGGAGAGAAGCATTAAGGTAGTGAGCGGCAGGTCTGTCTGCCCCAGTGACACCCACCGACCGCAGGTGACGCTATGGTCATCCGTGGACGGAACCGGACCGATCGAGCGCGTCCTCCCAGCGTGGCCCGGGTTGTCGCAGGCAAAATTTCCATGGTCTCCGAAAGTTACCCACGGTGCGGAGCGAGGACGAATGAACGAGGTATTGTCCGCGTTGATACCCCCGGTGGTCGTCGGCGGGGCCTTCATCTACGGAGTTGTCAAGCTTCTTCGGAGTGAAGCCGTCGGCCGTCGCCCGGCAAAACGACGGGATCAGGTCGAGTCGCAGAACGGTTGATCACTCCCCGGGCTCGCGGGGCGACGAGAATCGCCGGGCTCCTGGAATTGCCGCTCTCCGATTGCGGGTATATGTTTAGCTAGCGAATGAAACAATACTCCGCGAAAGGATTGCGTAGATGGCCAAGCAGATCCAGGAGATACTCATCGACGACCTCGATGGGGGCGAGGCCAATGAGACCGTCGCCTTCGCGATTGACGGCACCAGCTATGAGATTGACCTCAGCGACGTAAACGCGAAGAAGCTCCGCGACTCCCTGTCGCCTTTCGTGCAGAGCGCCCGTCGTTCCGGTGCTCTGGCTCCTCGCCGTCGTCGTGCGGGTGGTACCCGGGCACTCACGAGGGAGAAGAGCGCCGACATCCGGGCGTGGGCCAAGTCCCACGGCCTCAACGTCAGCGAGCGCGGTCGAATCGCCTCCAAGATCGTCGAGCAGTACGAAGCGGCTCACTAGATCGTTGAATCATGCGGTTATGGCGGCCACGGTGGGGTCCGGTGGCGGCCATGACCGCATGACGCGTTTGAGCGGCCGATAAACGTCGTTCGCTTGCGGCGTATCGGGAACATCGCACCCCCCGCAAGTAGTTGGATGGAGGGTGAACGCCCTGCTCTCGGGGAACGTCTTCTGCGTAGAGCGGTCGCCGGGTCGGGGCTACCATGCGGGATGACAGGGCCCGGATATCCCGGACCTGCCTGACCGCTCTGTGAGGAGCGACGAGATGTTCGAGAGGTTCACCGACCGCGCACGGCGGGTTGTCGTCCTGGCCCAAGAAGAGGCCCGGATGCTCAACCACAACTACATCGGTACGGAGCACATTCTTCTTGGCTTGATCCATGAAGGTGAAGGCGTTGCCGCCAAGGCTCTGGAGAGCCTCGGCATCAGTCTTGAAGGTGTGCGTCAGCAGGTCGAGGAGATCATCGGCCAGGGGCAGTCTGCGCCGTCGGGGCACATTCCCTTCACCCCGCGTGCGAAGAAGGTCCTTGAGCTGTCGCTCCGCGAGGCCTTGCAACTGGGACACAACTACATCGGCACCGAGCACATCCTGCTCGGCCTCATCCGTGAGGGCGAGGGTGTCGCCGCACAGGTGCTGGTGAAGCTGGGCGCGGATCTCAACCGCGTCAGGCAGCAGGTCATCCAGTTGCTCCACGGTTACCAGGGCAAGGAGCCGGCCGCCTCGGGCGGTCCGCAGGAGACGGCGCCGTCGACCTCCCTTGTGCTGGACCAGTTCGGCCGCAACCTGACCCAGGCCGCCCGCGAGGGCAAGCTCGACCCGGTCATCGGCCGGGACAAGGAGATCGAGCGGGTCATGCAGGTCCTGTCCCGCAGGACCAAGAACAACCCCGTCCTGGTCGGCGAGCCCGGCGTCGGCAAGACCGCCGTCGTCGAGGGCCTGTCGCAGAAGATCGTCAAGGGCGAGGTTCCGGAGACGCTCAAGGACAAGCAGCTCTACACCCTCGACCTGGGCGCCCTGGTCGCGGGCTCGCGCTACCGCGGTGACTTCGAGGAGCGCCTGAAGAAGGTGCTCAAGGAGATCCGCACCCGCGGCGACATCATCCTGTTCATCGACGAGCTGCACACGCTCGTCGGCGCGGGCGCCGCCGAGGGCGCGATCGACGCCGCCAGCATCCTCAAGCCGATGCTGGCCCGTGGTGAGCTGCAGACCATCGGCGCGACCACGCTTGACGAGTACCGCAAGCACCTGGAGAAGGACGCCGCGCTTGAGCGCCGCTTCCAGCCGATCCAGGTGGCCGAGCCCAGCCTCAGCCACACGATCGAGATCCTCAAGGGCCTGCGCGACCGTTACGAGGCCCACCACCGGGTCTCCATCACCGACGGCGCCCTGGTCGCCGCCGCCCAGCTCGCCGACCGCTACATCAGCGACCGGTTCCTGCCGGACAAGGCGATCGACCTCATCGACGAGGCCGGCTCGCGCATGCGCATCCGCCGCATGACCGCGCCGCCGGACCTGCGTGAGTACGACGAGAAGATCGCCAACGTGCGGCGCGACAAGGAGTCCGCGATCGACGCGCAGGACTTCGAGAAGGCCGCGGCGCTGCGCGACCAGGAGAAGCAGCTCCAGCTCAAGCGGGAACGCCGCGAGAAGGAGTGGAAGGCCGGCGACATGGACGTCGTGGCCGAGGTCACCGAGGAGCTCATCGCCGAGGTCCTGGCCACCGCCACCGGCATCCCGGTCTTCAAGCTCACCGAGGAGGAGTCCCAGCGACTGCTCCGCATGGAGGACGAGCTGCACAAGCGGATCATCGGCCAGGACGACGCCATCAAGGGTCTGTCCCGCTCGATCCGCCGCACCCGCGCCGGTCTGAAGGACCCGCGCCGTCCGGGTGGCTCGTTCATCTTCGCCGGTCCCTCCGGTGTCGGTAAGACGGAGCTGTCCAAGTCGCTCGCCGAGTTCCTCTTCGGGGACGAGGACGCGCTGATCATGCTGGACATGTCCGAGTTCATGGAGAAGCACACCGTCTCCAGGCTGTTCGGTTCGCCTCCCGGCTACGTCGGATACGAGGAGGGCGGTCAGCTCACCGAGAAGGTGCGGCGCAAGCCGTTCTCCGTGGTCCTCTTCGACGAGATCGAGAAGGCGCACCCGGACATCTTCAACTCGCTGCTGCAGATCCTGGAGGACGGTCGCCTGACCGACGCCCAGGGCCGGGTGGTCGACTTCAAGAACACCGTCATCATCATGACGACCAACCTCGGTACCCGTGACATCTCCAAGGGCATCGGGGTCGGGTTCGCGAAGGCCAACGACAACGAGTCCAACTACGACCGGATGAAGGCCAAGGTGCAGGAGGAGCTCAAGCAGCACTTCCGGCCCGAGTTCCTCAACCGTGTCGACGACATCGTGGTCTTCCACCAGCTCACGCCGAAGGAGATCATCAAGATCGTCGATCTGATGCTCGCCCAGGTGGCGCTGCGCCTGAAGGACCGCGACATGGGTCTCGAAGTCTCCGACGACGCCAAGCAGCTGCTGGCCGACCGCGGTTACGACCCGGTGATGGGTGCCCGCCCGCTGCGCCGTACGATCCAGCGCGAGCTGGAGGACACGCTGTCGGAGAAGATCCTGTACGGCGAGCTCCGGCCCGGCCAGATCGTCAAGATCGGCGTCGAGGGCGAGGGTGACAACGCCACCTTCACCTTCGTCGGCGAGGCCGCGCCCACGGACCGTGTCCCGGACTCGGCCGCCGCCATCGCGGAGCCGATCCAGCACTAGGCCGAACGGTCCCCGGGGCTCCATTTCCGAAGGACCGGCAGGTCAGAGAACTGAAGCAGACCCCGTCGTGAGACATCACGGCGGGGTCTGCTCATTTGTTATACAAGGAGGTGTCCTACCACCAAAGGTAGTACTACACTCTGTAGAGTGAGCCTGGCCAAGGCTCACCAAGTGAGCCACACATCGTGCTTTCCGCGGCGAGATCGCCTTCCGGGGTCAGCCGCGCGGCGTACCGGCGAATCACCTGCAGAGGTGACGCGGTGACCGGCCTCCGCGCGGGATGCTCGGCCCACCAGGCGGGTCCCAGGACCACCTGACCGAAAGCACCACACGCTTGGAGGCATCGGATGCGTTTGCGACACCAGGACGGGACTCTCGTTCACCTGTCCTACAACGCGGGCGTCCATCCCGCTGAGGACCTGGAGAACCTGATCGCCCACCTGACCAGGTACGCCGTTCCGGTGCGCAAGCGCCTCGGCGTCGGGCGGATGGGCGTCGGACTCTGGCTCTCCCCGAGCGTGGCCGACCACCTCATCGCCGACCGGATCGAACTGGTCCGCCTGCGCCGTTCCCTGGAGGAGCGCGGCCTGGAGGTCGTCAGCCTCAACGGCACCGGTGGCCGTAACCAGGAGAGCCCCGGCCCTGACTGGGCCAAGCCCGAGCGGTACCGCTACACGATGTCCCTGGCCAAGATCCTGGCCTTCCTGCTCCCGGACGACGTCCAGTTCGGCAGCATCTCCACCATCCCCATCGGCTGGCGCCGTGACTGGCCCGCCGACCTGCACGCCATCGCGGCCCGCCGCCTCGAACGACTCTCCCGCGAACTGCGCGGCCTCTACAGCGTCACCGGCAAGACGGTCAGGGTCGGCTTCGAGCCTTGGCCCGGCTGTGTGCTGGAGACCACCAAGCAGGCCCTCGAACGCGTCTGCGGCATCGACTCCGAGCATCTCGGCGTCTGCCTCGACGCCTGCCACCTCGCGGGCGGCGCGGAGCAGCCGGAGGACGCCCTGCGCGGCCTGGCCGCCGCGGGTGCCCCCGTCGTCAAGCTCGGCCACGTCCACAACCACTTCGGCGACGCCTGCCAGGAGCTCCCCAGCACCCGTTCCGTGCTTGAGGACACCCTCACCGCGATGCTCTCCGGCGCGGTGAACGGCACGGCCCACATCGAGGTCGAAACCCACGGCCTGGCCGTACCGCTGCGCGCCAAGGGCCCCGGCGCCCTGGTCAACATGATCGCCGAGGAGCTCGACTGGGCAAGGACGAACCTGACGGCACTGGGCCTGACACTCGCTGCGTGACCTTTTGCGCCGCCTTCGGCGTGTTTCTTTGCGCCGCCCGGCGGCGTGTCTCTTTGCGCCGCCTTCGGCGGCGCGGGTTCGGGCGCTTCGAGCCGGCGCTTTCCCTCGTCACTCCGTCGCTTCGCTCCTGCGTTCCTCAGTCCAAGCGCCGGCGCACCCGAACCATGTCTCTTTGCGCCGCCTGGCGGCGTCGCGGGCTTGGGCGCTTCGGGTCGGTGCTTTCCCTCGTCGTTCGTCCGCTGCGCTCCCTCACTCCTCAGTCCAAGCACCGACGCGCCCAAGCCGACACTCCTCACACTTGGCACCGGTAAAGCACAGGCAAAACCCCTCACTCCTGGTGTGGGGAGGGTTCGTCGGCTTCCTCGGCTCAGGTGGTGGGAGCACCGAGGGCAACAGGCCCAATTTCCTTGGTTCGGGCGTTGAAAGGTGCCGGAACTGCCTTTGGCGCGCATGGGCCGGGTTTCGTTGGGCTCGTGCTGGTTCAGCTCAGCCATGCGCTCCTTTCCGCGTAGGGGCTTCAGCTGCGGTGGTTGGTCCCGGGTGGGGGTCGCGCGGGTTGCTTCAGCGGGCTGGAGGGCGCTGGGCAGACGAAGTCAACGGTTCTTCGGTAGTGATCATGTCGGACCAGGCCGCCACCCTCGGTGCGTACAGCGGGAGCCAGGACGAGGCCAGGGGAAACCCACAGCCCGGTGGGTCTGCGGCATGGATAGGGGGCCCGGGACGGAGTCGGGGAAGGGCCACGGCTCGGTTTGGGGAGCTGCGGGTCTGCGGGGTGTGGGCTGGGCGGAGCGTGGTCCGTGAGGCGGATGGTGGGCTTCAGGGGGAGTTCGTGGCCTGGGCGCGGGAGGGTGAAACCGCGTGTGAGTGTGGAGAGGGCACGCCAGGTGAAGGCCGGAAAAGGCTATGCGGAAGAACCGAGAAAACCGATCTGGGTGGTGTGAATTAGAGGAATCCGAGGCGGGTTGAGAAGCGGGCGGTGGTGTGGGCCTATCAGGTCAGGAAAAGTCCTGAAGAAGTAGACGGGTCAGGAAAAACCGCGGTACGGCCCCGGAATCCCAAGATGTGAGCCCCGAGAAACCGCGTTGCAAAAGCCTCGGAAACTGTAATGGGGGGAAGGGCAGGTCAGCGGAGGTGGAAGACGGCCTTGTGGCTCTTGAGGTCGGGAGTGCGGACCATGGCCACATAGGTTCCGGCCTTGGCGGCGGGGCGATGGGCTGAGCAGTCGCTGCCGGAACGGTGCCGGTTCCAGTCGATCTGCCGGACGTACGGGATGCCCCGGTCGAGCCGGCGAATCTCCTCGGCCTCTCCGCTGACGCAGTCGGCGGACGACCAGATCCGGTCGTCGCCCGAGGTGATGCGGACCTCAAGCGCCCGTGCCCCCACGTCGGCGGTGCACATCACCTTGTTGGTGTTCACCAGCGTGACGATGAACTGGGGCCGGCTGCCCCCGGGGTAGACCTCGCTCCGTCCGCGTATGTCCAGGACCAGGTCGGACGGGTCGCAGGTCTGGCCGGGACGCCTGATCTGGACCTTGGGCTTCGCCTTGACGACGGCGGCCTTCGGGGAGGGGGTGGCCTCGGGGGACCGTGGGGAGGGAGGCGTCGGGGTGATCGTCACCGCGGGCAGAAGCGCCAGGACCGGATCCGGTGACGGGGACCCGGTGGCCGTGCCGTTCGCCCGGGGGCCGTCGTCCTGTCCGCCTGCCGAGCAGGCCCATGCCACCAGGGCGACCACCATGAGCACACCGAGGAGCGCGACCATCCGCCGCCGCCAGTAGACGTCCACTCCTATATCACTACGGAAAGTGTCCGGATCCATACGCACAGTATGGTGACTCTCCGTGGGCCGTGAAGGGCGACCCGCCGCTCTGGTCGTCGTTTCGGAGGGCGGGGTCCGGCGAAGGCGGCGAAGCACGTCCGGAACGGCACTATCGTCGGAGAGTGCCCGAGTCGAACCTCCTGTTGGAGCCTGTCCTCTCCTGGTACGCCGACAACGCGCGTGACCTTCCATGGCGGGCCGAGGACGCCTCCCCCTGGTCGATCCTGGTCAGCGAGATCATGCTGCAGCAGACTCCGGTGGTCAGGGTGCTTCCCATCTGGACGGAGTGGATGGAGCGCTGGCCGACGCCCGCGGCCCTGGCCAAGGAACCGCCGGGCGAGGCCGTACGGCACTGGGGGCGTCTTGGGTATCCACGGCGTGCCCTCAACCTGCACGCCTGCGCCAGGGTGATCACCGACGAGCACGGCGGGGAGGTGCCCTCCGACCACGCGACCCTGCTGACGTTGCCCGGTATCGGCGAGTACACCGCCGCCGCGGTGGCCAGTTTCGCCTTCCGGGGGCGATACGCCGTGCTGGACACCAACGTGCGCAGGGTCCTCGCGCGGGCCGTGCGGGGGGAGGAGTATCCCCCGAAGGCCACCACGCCCGTCGAGCGCAAGCTCGCCGCCTCGCTGCTGCCCGGGGAGGAGGACGCCCCGGTCTGGGCGGTGGCCGTGATGGAACTCGGCGCCCTGGTCTGTACGGCTCGCGCCCCTCGCTGCGCCGACTGCCCGGTCGTCGGCCTGTGCGCCTGGCGGCTGGCGGGCAAACCGCCCTACGAGGGACCGGCGCGTAAGGGGCAGACCTACGCGGGTACGGACCGTCAGTGCCGGGGGCGGCTGCTGGCCGTACTCCGTCAGGCCCACGAGCCCGTCCCCAAGGACGCTCTCGACGTGGTCTGGGACGACGCCCCGCAGCGGGAGCGCGCGCTGGACGGCCTGGTCGCCGACGGGCTGGCGGAGGTCCTCGACGACGGGACCTACCGTCTTCCCACCTGAGATCGCCGAGGCACGCACCGGCTTGAGGGCCGGTTCGCGGTGGAACCCTGGGAGGGCGGGTCAGACGTAACGTTCCAGGATGGACGACTCGGCCAGGCGGGACAGGCCCTCGCGGATGTGCCGGGCCCTGGCCTCGCCGACGCCGCCGACCTCCTGCAGGTCGCCGATGCTGGCGGCCAGGAGCTTCTGCAGGCTGCCGAACTGGTCGACCAGGCGGTCGACGACCGTCACGGGCAGGCGGGGCACCTTGGCCAGCAGCCGGTAGCCACGGGGGCTGACCGGGCTCTCCAGGACGTCGGTACCCGACTGGCCGAGCACGTGCGCGACGGCCGTCAGGTCGAGCAGGCCGTCGGAGGAGAGCTGGTCGAGGTCGTGCAGGGCGTCGGCGAAGCGGCGCGGACGTCGTGCCGAGATGGGGAGGTAGTCGCGCACGATCAGCTCACGGTCGCTCTCGGTCCCGGCGACCAGCTCGTTGAGCTGCAGGGAGAGGAGTCGGCCGTCGGTGCCGAGCTCGACCACGTAGCCGGCGATCTCGTTGGAGATGCGCCGGACCATCTCCAGGCGCTGGGCGACCACGGCCACGTCGCGGACGGTCACCAGGTCTTCGATCTCCAGGGCGGACAGCGTGCCCGAGACCTCGTCGAGCCGGAGTTTGTATCGCTCCAGAGTGGCCAGCGCCTGGTTGGCCTTCGACAGGATCACCGCCGACTCCTCCAGCACATGGCGGATGCCGCCCAGGTAGAGGGCGATGATCCGCATGGACTTGCTGAGGGAGATCACGGGAAGGGATGTCTGCACGGCGACGCGCTGGGCCGTACGGTGCCGGGTGCCCGACTCGTCGGTGGGGATGGACGGGTCGGGCATCAGGTGCACCGCGGCTCGGACGATCTTGTGGTCGTCGGAGCTCAGCACGATGGCGCCGTCCATCTTGGCCAGTTCGCGCAGTCGGGTGGCGGAGAACTCGACATCCAGCTCGAATCCGCCGCTGCAGATCGCCTCGACCGTGCTGTCGTAGCCCAGCACGATGAGACCGCCGGTGTGGCCGCGAAGGATGCGTTCCAGGCCGTCGCGCAGCTCGGTGCCCGGCGCGACCGCGGCCAGGACACTTCTGCGGCGTTCGTCGAGTCCTTGTTCGTCGAGTCCTTTGTAGGTGGCTGCCACATGACCCCCGTGGTCCGCGTATAAGGTCTAGCTTACCGGCGAAGGTTCCCCCGAGTCCGGAATCACCGGATCGCCTCTTCTAAGTGACATGAGTGAGGGCGTCCCAGACGTTTTCCGCCTCAACGACATCGAAACCTGGCATGAAGGATGTGCCCCGGCCGCCGACCGGGACCAGGGTGCGGTCGCCGTTGCGCCTTTTGCCCGAGTCGAGGGACCCGGAGGGGACCAGGGCGCGGGTGAAGCCGAGCCTGGCGGCCTCCGACAGGCGGCGCCGTACGTCGCGGACCGGGCGGAGCTCACCGGCCAGGCCGACCTCGCCGAGCACGACCAGGCCGGGGGGCAGCGGTTTGTCCCCGGCGGCGCTGGCGACGGCGAGCATCACCGACAGGTCGACCGCGGGGTCGCTGAGCTTGATGCCGCCGACGGTCGCGGTGAACACGTCGCAGCCGCCGAGCTTGGCGTTGAGCCGCCGTTCGAGCACGGCGAGCACCATCGTCACGCGGTAGGTGTCGAGCCCGGAGGAGGAGCGGCGCGGCTGCTGGGCCTCGGTCCGCGCGACCAGGGCCTGGACCTCGGCGGGCAGCGGGCGGGTGCCCTCAAGGGTGACGGTCACGCACGTGCCGGGGACCGGGTCGTTGCGGTGGGAGACGAACAGGCCACTGGCGTCGGCGATGCCCTCGATGCCGTTCTCGTGCAGGTCGAAGCAGCCGACCTCGTCGACGGGACCGTACCGGTTCTTGATCGCGCGGACCATGCGGAGCCGGGAGTGGCGGTCGCCCTCGAAGTGGAGCACGACGTCGACCAGGTGCTCAAGCGTCCTGGGGCCCGCGATGGAGCCCTCCTTGGTGACGTGGCCGACCAGCACCGTGGACATGCCGCGCTCCTTGGCCAGCCTGATCACGTTTCCCGCGACCTCTCTGACCTGGGTGACACCGCCGGGGACGCCGGTGGCCAGGGTCGAGCCGATCGTCTGCACCGAGTCGACGACGAGCATGTCGGGCTGGACCTTCTCCACATGGGCGACCAGCGCGGCCAGGTCGGTCTCGGCCGCGAGGTAGAGGCGGTCCTGGATCGCGCCGATCCGGTCGGCCCTGAGCCGCACCTGGGAGGCCGACTCCTCACCGGTGATGTAGAGGACGGTCTGCTGGCGCGCGATCTTGGCCGCCGCCTCAAGCAGGAGTGTGGACTTGCCGATGCCGGGCTCTCCGGCCAGCAGCACGACCGCGCCGGGGACCAGGCCGCCGCCGAGCACCCGGTCGAGCTCGCCGACCCCGGTGCTGCGGGCCTGCGCGACCTCGGCCTTGACCTCGCCGATCGGGACGGCGGGGGCGGAGACGGCGCCCGCGGAGGCCACGTTGACGCCGCCGCGCGCGGTCTCCTCCTCGACCGTGCCCCAGGCCTGGCACTCGCCGCAGCGACCGACCCACTTGGCGGTCTGCCAACCGCACTCACCACAGCGATAGCCGACCCTCTTTGCCATGGCCGCGAGGCTACCGGTCCCGACCGACAACTTCACCCGTCGTGTCCCGGGCGCGGGCGAGGAGGCCGGCCATGCGCAGGCGGTGCTGCGGGTTCTGGGGCGGCTCGGTCCCCGCCTGAGTCGTGGGGTCCTTCCCTGTGGATCACCGGGAAGGGCCCCACGGGCTCAGATGTGGCCTTCGAGCTCGGCCAGGAGCAGGCGCTTGGGCTTGGCGCCCACGACCTGCTTGACGACCTCGCCGTTCTTGTAGAGGTTGAGCGTGGGCAGTCCGAGCACGCCGTACCTGGCGCTGATCTCGGGGTGGTCGTCGGAGTTGATCTTGGCGATCGTGACGCGGTCGCCGTACTCGGCGTCGATCTCGTCGAGGACCGGCGCGATCATGCGGCACGGCGGGCACCACTCGGCCCAGAAGTCGACCAGGACGGGCTTGTCGCTCTCCAGCACCTGTTCTGCGAAGTTCTCCGCGGTCAGGGTGATCATTTCTACTCCCGTTTCGTCAGCACGCATCCGGGGCAGGCCGTGGACAACTGTCCGGCGACCTCGGCCCTTCGGACCAGTAGCGCGCGGATCTCGTCGTCGATCTCGGCCAGCTTGCGCCGGTAGACCTCGACGGACTCGGGACAGTCGGCCCCCGACTCGTGCCCCGCCCGAAGGCAGGCCACGAACGGCTTGGCGTCCTCCAGGGTGAACCCGACCGTGAGCAGCGACCTGATCTCGGTGACGAGCTTGAGATCCGCCTCGCTGTACTCCCGGTAGCCGTTCGCCGTCCGCCGAGCCCTGATCAGCCCCTGCTGCTCGTAGTAACGCAGCGCCCTGGGGCTGACCCCGGCCCGTCTGGCGAGCTCCCCGATCCGCATCCGGTCCTCCTTACGGCGCCACGGTAAACGTTGACGTCAGTGTCAGGGTCAAGCCCCGGACCGGGGGAACGCATTCCCGGCGAGGTCAGAACCGCTTCCAGCGCAGGAGGTTGGGGTATTCGAGCTCCACCCCGGACGTCTCCGCGATGGCCCGCGCCGCGACCTCCGGCGTGAACTCGATGCGGAGCACGGCTTCGAGGTCGGCTCGGCGCTCGAAGGCCATGCGCAGGTCGAGAGGCCGGGTGTGCCAGCCGTTGCGCCGCCAGAACTCCTCGACGGAGGCGGAGGAATAGGACGGGAGCGAGGCGCTGAACCAGCGGCCGAAGGCGCCGCGGGTGGCGTCCAGGTCGATGACGAAGGCCGTGCCGCCGCGCCGTACGACCCGGGACAGCTCCTTCAGGCCGGGTTCGCAGCCGGGGCCGAAGAAGTAGGCCCAGCGGGCGACGGCCACGTCGGCCGAGGCGTCGGGGAGCGGCAGGTCCTGGGCGGTTCCCCGGCGCACGTCCACGTTCGGCAGGGAGCGGCAGCGGCGTCTGGCCAGCTCGACCAGGTCGTCGTGCGGCTCGACGCCGACCACCCGGGCGGCCCGCGCGGACAGGGACGGCAGGTGGTAGCCCGTCCCGCAGCCGATGTCCACGACCGTCGCGCCGGTCAGCGGCCTGACGGCGGCCATCGCGGCGTCGGCGACCCCCTCGGGATCGACGGCGCGGTTCTCCAGCTCGTAGATCTGCGGGGTGTTCCAGATGTTCGGGCTGGGAATGGCGCCCTTGGCAAACCGCGGCATGCCCCCAACCGTAGCGACGGTGCCCGGGTGATCCGCGCCACGTCAAGCGGGCGATACGCCATCGTTCCCCGAGCGCGCTTAGGCTGGCAACGTGAGTGAGAGAACCGACGGCGGTAGGGGGACCCGCTCACGCGAGCTCTGGCCGGGAGGCGAGGAATCCGTATGAGCGTTACCCGAGCATCCACCGCGAAGATCGCCCTGTCCACGGCGTCGGTGTACCCGGAACGCACCCCTGACGCCTTCGAGCTGGCGGCCCGGCTGGGATACGACGGCGTCGAGATCATGGTCGGCGCCGACCCGGTCAGCCAGGACGTCGACGTGCTCGAACGGCTCAGTGACCACTACCAGCTGCCGATCCTGGCGATCCACGCGCCGTGTCTGCTGGTCACCCAGCGGGTGTGGGGCAAGGACCCGTGGGTCAAGCTCCAGCGGGCGCAGCGGGCCGCGGAGCGCGTCGGCGCCAGGACGGTCGTGGTGCACCCGCCCTTCCGCTGGCAGCGTGACTACGCCCGCGAGTTCGAGGTCGGCCTGGCCAGGATGCGCGAGGAGACCGACGTGGTCTTCGCGGTGGAGAACATGTTCCCGCTGAAGGCCAGGGGCAACGAGGTGGTCCCCTACTCTCCCGGGTGGAACCCGATCGACTACGACTTCCCCCAGGTCACCCTGGACCTGTCGCACACCGCGGTCTCCGGTGTCGACGCCAGGGAGATGTTCAACAAGCTTGGCGACAGGCTGGCCCACCTGCACCTGGCCGACGGGCTCGGGGTGGCCAACAAGGACGAGCACCTGGTCCCCGGGCGGGGCAACCAGCCGTGCGCGGAGATCCTGGAGCGCATGGCGGGCAACGGCTACGACGGCCTCGTCGTGCTGGAGATTAACACGCGCAAGGCGAGCGGCCGTACCGAGCGGATCGACGACCTCGCCGAGGCGCTGGCCTTCGCGCGGCGGCACCTGGCCCCCTCGCACGCGTCGGGGGCGAAGGGCTCGGGAACGGCGGGCTCGAAGGGGTGACCGAGCAGCAGTCCCCCGCGGAACAGGACACCGGGCGGGGCGCGGGCCGTACGGCTCCCGCAGGGCGGAACGCCGGGCGGAGCGTCAGGCAGGGCGCCGAGCGGGGCACGGAACAGGACACCGGGCGGGACGCGGGCCGTACGGGGGGCGGGCGGCGCCTCGGGCGCAGGCCGGGGTCGGCCGACACGCGTGGGCAGATCCTCGCGGCGGCCCGTGAGACCTTCGCGGAGAAGGGCTTCGACAAGGCGACGGTGCGGGGCATCGCCCGGCGGGCCGAGGTCGATCCGGCGCTGGTCCACCACTACTTCACCAGCAAGGAGGGCATGTTCGTCGCGGCGATGGAGCTGCCGATCGACCCCGAGGACGTGGTCCCCATGCTGCTGGCCGGACCGCGCGAGGAGATGGGGGAGCGGCTGGCCGAGTTCGTGCTGACGATGACCTCGCACGCCCAGGCGCGCCAGCCGTTGCTCGCGCTGGTCCGCACGGCGATGACCAACGAGCAGATGGCCACCCTGATCCGTGAGTTCATGACGCACGCCCTGGTCGACAGGGTGGCGCAGGCGCTGGACATCCCCCCGATCAGGATGGAGCTGGCCTTCGCCCAGATGTTCGGCGTGGTGCTGGCCCGTTACGTGCTCAGGCTGGAGCCGATCGCCTCGGTCGACGTCAAGGAGCTGGTCGGGCTGCTCGCGCCCACGATCCAGGGGTATCTCGACCCCGTGTCCTGATGCGGTCCGGTGGACAGATTATTGTTCTACAGGACAGGTTGACCGTATGGTGGCCATGGTCGTCGTGCGTCGCCGTCCGTCGCACGGCATCGCGGCGGCGCGGGACGATCCGTCGCAACCGTGGACGGGCCGCGGTCGTACGCCTGACAGCCACCGCCGTCTGTGGGAGGACCCGTGCTCTGGGTAGCGATCATCGGGCTGATCATGACCGCCGTCGCGCTCGCGCTCGCCGCGCGTCGTGTGTTGTTCCTCTACAAACTCGCCACCGTGGGGGCACCGGCCCCCGAGCGGATCGAGTACGCCAGGGACAACGTCGGCACCGAGATCAAGGCGCAGCTCGTCGAGGTCTTCGGTCAGCGGAAACTGCTGAAGTGGACCACCTCGGGCACCGCCCACTTCTTCGTCATGTGGGCCTTCTTCATCCTGGCGACCGTCTACCTGGAGGCGTACGGCACGCTGATCCAGGGCGCGATCACCGGGACGCCCGACTTCCACATCCCGATCATCGGGACCTGGCCGGTGCTCGGCTTCCTGCAGGACTTCATCGCGGTCGCGGCCCTGGTCGGCCTGGTCGTCTTCGCGGTCATCAGGGTGAGGAACTCGCCGAAGAAGCTGGGCCGCAAGTCCCGCTTCTCCGGTTCGCACCTCGGCGGAGCCTGGCTCGTCCTCTTCATGATCTTCAACGTGATCTGGACGATGTTCCTGTTCAGGGGGGCCGCCCACAACACCGGCAACCTGCCCTACGCCTCGGGCGCGTTCGCCTCCGAGGCCACCGCGGCGCTGCTGCACCCGCTGGGTGAGACGGCCAACGAGGTCCTCGAAGGCGTCGGACTGCTGCTGCACATCGGCGTCATGCTGGTCTTCCTGATCATCGTGGTGAACTCCAAGCACCTGCACATCTTCACCGCGCCGTTGAACGTGCTGTTCTCCCGCCGCCCCGACGGCAACGGCCCCGCCCAGCCGCTGCGGATCGACGGCAAGGTCGTCGACTTCGAGGACGAGGACCTCGACGGTGACCGGCTCGGCCGGGGCAAGGTCGAGGACACCACCTGGAAGGGCTTCCTCGACTTCTACACCTGCACCGAGTGCGGACGCTGCCAGTCGCAGTGCCCGGCGTGGAACACCGACAAGCCGCTGTCGCCGAAGATGCTCATCATCGACCAGCGCGACCACGCCTTCAAGATCGCGCCGTACCTGTCGGCGACCCAGGAGCAGCGCGCCGACCTGCACGAGGACGTGCTGGCCCTGCTGGACAAGCCGCTGGTCGGTGAGGACGGCGTCATCCACCCCGACGTGCTGTGGTCCTGCACCAACTGTGGCGCCTGCGTCGAGCAGTGCCCGGTGGACATCGAGCACATCGACCACATCCTGGACATGCGCCGCTACCAGGCGATGGTGGAGTCGAACTTCCCGTCCGAGGCCGGCGTCATGGTCAGGAACCTGGAGAACAAGGGCAACCCGTGGGGGATGTCCGAGATGAAGCGGGCCGACTGGATCGAGGAGCTGGCCGGGCGCGAGGACGACCCCATCGAGATCCAGCTCGTCGACGAGAAGATGCCCGAGGACACCGAGTACCTCTTCTGGGTCGGCTGCGCCGGAGCCCTTGAGGACCGGGCGAGGAAGACCACCAAGGCGGTCGCCGAGCTGCTGCACATCGCGGGGGTGAAGTTCGCGGTGCTCGGCCCGATGGAGGCCTGCACCGGAGACCCGGCCCGCCGCCTGGGCATGGAGTACCTCTTCGACATGCTGGCCAAGCAGAACATCGAGACGCTCAACGAGGCCGGGGTCAAGAAGATCGTCGCGACCTGCCCGCACTGCTTCAACACCCTCGCCAACGAGTATCCGCAGCTCGGTGGCACCTACGAGGTCGTGCACCACACCCAGCTGCTGGCCAAGCTCGTCGACGAGGGCAAGCTGGTCCCGGTCACGCCGATCGAGGAGAAGATCACCTACCACGACCCCTGCTTCCTCGGACGCCACAACAAGGTGTACTCCCAGCCGCGCGACATCATGGCCAAGGTCCCCGGCGTCAAGGCGCAGGAGATGCACCGGCACAAGGAGCGGGGCTTCTGCTGCGGCGCGGGCGGCGCGCGGATGTGGATGGAGGAGCGGATCGGCAAGCGCATCAACACCGAGCGGGTCGACGAGGCGCTGACCACCGACCCGGACACCATCTCGACCGCCTGCCCGTTCTGCCTGGTCATGCTGGGCGACTCGATCAACGAGAAGAAGAACGCCGGCGAGGCCAAGGAGACGCTTGAGGTCGTCGACGTCTCCCAGCTGCTGATCAAGTCCATCAAGGGGTAGGCCGGAACCCCGGTTTCGCCGTCCAGGTACGGCCTGCGACTTGCGGGCCGTACCTGACATGGGGTCAAGATTGCGCGAAAAGGACAGATGGTCGGAAACTTATCCTGTCTATAACAGAAAAATCACGGTAATCTCAACGTCGCGGCAGCCGTTCGACGGGGAGGGGGCTAACGGTGCATGTCGTCGTAACCGATGCCGAGGTCACCCTGGCCGACGTCCTGTCCCTCCGCCTGGCCATCGACGAACCGCTCAGTGAGGGCAGTGAGCTGGTCCTGCGTCAGCGGGGCACGGCCGTCGAGCACACGCTGGCACTGGGGGCGACGGGAGCCGGGGCGCGTGACGCGACGCTCGCCTTCTCCCTGGCCCCGCTGCCGCTCAGCCCCGGCCGCTGGGACACCTACCTCAACCAGGACGGGTCACGGACCAGGCTGCACAGCGTCGACCCCGGCTTCTCCCTGGACCACATCGACGCCTACGCGCTGAGCAGGCGCACGATGTCCTACCGGGCCTACCGGACCCGCAACGGCTTCCTGGCCCTGAAGATCGACGAGGCGGAGCCGGTCGCCGAGGTCCGCGCGGTCTGGTTCCGTGAGGGCCGCTTCGAGGTCACCGGCCTGCTGGCCTTCACCGGCCTCGACGACGACGAGTCCCGGCACGAGGCGCGCCTTTCGCTGCGCCACGACGCCTCCGGCTCCGCGCTGACCGCGGCCGCGACCGTCCAGGGGGTGCGCTTCCACGCCGCGCTCTCCCTGTGCGACCTGTGCGACGTGGTGGCCGGAGACCCCACCCAGCCGACGGCCTGGGCGCCCTCACTGGAGATCGACGGCCTGTCCGCCCCGCTGCGCCTGGCCTCCCGGCTCGACGACGTGAACGGCAAGCGCCGCCGCCTGCACTACCCGGCCACCCGGGTGGACGGGGTGCCGATCCGCCCCCGCTACACCGCCGACGACGAGCTCACGATCGAGGTCGGTGGATGAGGATCTGCCTGCTGGTGCCCTCGATCTGTGGCATGCGCGGAGACGTCAGGTCCGTGGTCAACCTCGCCGGTGAACTGGCCGAGCGCCACGAGGTGGAGATCCTCAGCGTACGGCGCCACCGCGACAGGCCGTTCTTCCCGATCTCCGCCAAGGTGCGGCTGTCCTGGGTCGTCGACGACCGGCCCGGTGTGCGGCACCTGCTGCCCAGGGGACAGGTGCACGCCGAGGTCGCCCTGTGGCGGCGGCTGCGCGCCCTGCGGACCGACGCGGTCGTCTCGACCAGGCCCGGCCTGAGCGTCCAGGTCGCCCGGCACGTCCCCCGGGAGACCGTACGCGTCGCCCGCGAGTGGGGACGGCCCTCCCCGCCGGGGCCGATCACGAAGTTCTACCCCCGGCTCGACGCCGTCGTCGCCGCGACCGAGCGGGGCAGGCAGGACTGGGACCACCTCCTGCACGGCGGCGCCGACGTCAGGCTGATCCCCGACGCGCTGCCCGCGGGGCCGTGGCCGCGCTCCCGCATGGACAACCGCATCGTGGCCGCGGGCGGGCGCTGGGTGCCGGTCAAGGCCTACGACCGGCTGATCCGAGCCTTCGCCGTCGTCGCCGACAAGCGCCCCGACTGGCGCCTGCGCCTGTACGGCGGCGGCCCGGAGGAGCGGCGGCTGCGCTCCCTGGTCCAGGACCTGAACCTGCACAACCACGTCTACTTCATGGGCACGACCTCCGACCTGAGCGGCGAGTTCGCCAAGGCGTCGATCGTCGCGGTGACCTCGCGGGCCGAGACGCCGCAGACGCCCGGCATGACGGTGATCGAGGCGATGGCCAGCGGGGTGCCGGTGATCGGTTTCGACAGCCCGAGCGGGCCCGGCGAGTTCGTGGTCGAGGGGCGCAGCGGGGTCCTGGTGGCCGAGGGGGGCGCCGAGATCGAGGCCTACGCGGGCGCGCTGCTGGCGCTCATCGACGACGAACGGCGGCGCAGGGAACTCGCCGCCGGCGCGCTCGGGGCGGCCGCGGTCCACACGGCGCCCGTGGTCGCCGAACAGTGGGAGAGGCTGCTGACCTCCTCCTCTTCCTGAAGGCCGTCCACGGCGGGACAAGTGCTCGATCACGGCCTCTTCCCGTCGGGCGCGACACGGGTACCGTTGGGACATGCATGGCTACAGCGGAGACAAGCAGGCCTATCTGACCAGGCTGCGGCGGGTCGAGGGACAGATCAGAGGCCTGCAGCGGATGGTCGATGAGGATGCCTACTGCATCGACGTGCTGACCCAGGTGTCGGCCGCGACGCGGGCGCTCCAGGCGGTGGCGCTCGGCCTCCTGGAGGACCACATCTCGCACTGCGTCGCCGACGCGGTCAACTCCGGCGGACCCGAGGCCCAGGAGAAGATCAAAGAGGCCTCGGCGGCGATCGCCAGGCTCGTCCGGTCATAACTAGTCACAGGACCCCTTCACGAACTACGTCCCGGACTCCGAAGGGGGAGTCCGGGACTAGGTCGTTCAGATGGTTCTCTCATCGGCCTCAGCAAACAGCCGAGGCGCTCAATCCGAGCGCGTTGTCGAGCTCCGCCAAGGTGAGCGGCCGTTCGCTGGTGGCAACGGCGCTCAGCACCTCCGCGTAGAGCGCGATCTCGTCCAACGCGACACGGTCGTGGACCCTTGAGTCCAGGTCGTCGTGCCCCACCGCGTCGTCCTTCCTTCCGCAGCCCACACCCTCTCCGAGGTTACGGTGGGCGGACTTTCGTGCCCATGGCCCATCGGGACCATTCCTCACGACACCACCACAGCCCCAACGGGATCGTTTCCCGATTTTGAGATCACAATTCAGCAAATTGCCAGATATATATGGGGTCCAAGGGATACGGCAGTGACGGGAGTGAAATAACTAAATCTGTGAGTTAATCGCGCTGAACCGTGTCAGAAGTGACGCGGGAAGGTTCCCGAGGTGCCCGGGACGGGATCGTCACGTTCGTGCGTCAGACGGTGCACGACCGCGGCGGCCGTGGTGAACCCCCGCTCGGGCACCGGTGTTCCGGTCAGGTTGCACCACGCCAGCCCCATGGCGTAGGCGGCCCCCAGGAAGGCCGCGGCCCCCGCCCTGTCGGGTGGGTTGAGCGCGGAGGGCAGCCTGCCCGAGCGGGGCCAGCACCCCCGTAACGGATGCGAGGGGTCGGAGAGCACCACGTGGAGGATGTGCCGTAACTCGGGATCGAGCCACGGATAGAGCGGGTCGGCCGCCCTGGGCCCGAAGGCCGACAGGTCGGCGGCCAGCAGCGAGGCCGCGACCGCCCGCGGCTCGGCGCCCTTCGGCACCAGGAACCCCAGCGTCCCCACCAGGTCGTAGATCGCGTGCTGGAAGTGCTCCCCCGGGGAGTCGTCGGGCAGCGTCACGTGCGGCGGGCACCGCGCCAGCCACGCCTGCCGTACCGCGTCGTCGCCGTAGTGCGCCACCGACGGGTCAGGCCCGGTACGGCGCAGCACCGGGTCGATCATGGCCAGCAGGACGTCGGCCCTGGGCCGGAAGCGCGCGTCGTACCTGATGGTCGCGGCCGTGTCCGCCATCAACGCCACCAGCCGCAGGCCCGCCTCCGGGTGGCCGGCCCTGACCCGCTCGCCGTACAGGGCCGCCAGGTCGGCCAGCGAGGCCGGAGGCAGCCAGCGCACCCACTCGTCGCCGGGCAGCGGGCGGGCGAGGAACTCGCCGAACATCGACAGCAGCACCTCGTTGCCGTCGAAGGCGGGCGCGTAGGCGCACCACATGAGCGTGCCCCAGATCGCGGCGACGGGGCTGGGGACCTCCCCGGCGAAGAACTCGGTGAAGGGACCGGTGAGCGGGAAGTCCTGGACGCGCCTGCCCCGCTGGGAGACGACCAGGTCGCGCAGCCGCTCGGTGATCTCGTACGGCACGTCGGGGCCGACGAACCCCTGCACCGAGCCACGGTCGGCGGTGAGGTCGTGGATGCCGGGGACCAGCTGCGGCGGGACCAGCGAGGGCGTCCGCACCACCTGGGCGCCCGTGCGCAGGGCCGGATCGGCGGGCGGGGCCGTCAGGTGCCAGCGGCCGTCGGCCGGGTCCTGGCGGTACCACCGGGCGCGCGCGCCGAACAGCCAGCGCCCCCCGTCCGGGGTGGCCAGGACGCGTGAGGAGACGGCCTCGGCGCGGGCGACGGGGGGCAGCGTCCCCCACCGGGGATCGCCCACGAGGGCACGCAGATCCCTCTCGATGGCGTCAAACCCGTCCCAGTGCCGCACGGCGGTCATGTTACCCATCCACCCCCGGCGGGCGCCCTACAACGGCCACGGGCCGCTCAGACGGGCTGGACGACGGCCGCGGCCCGATGCCTGGCGGCCTTGGCCACGTAGTTGTCCGGCGTGCGGGCGAAGGAGGCGCGGTCCTCGTCGGTCAGCTCGCGGACGACCCTGCCCGGGACCCCGGCGACGAGCACCCCGGCCGGGATCCGCTTGCCCGGCCCGACCAGCGCTCCGGCGGCCACCAGCGAGCCCGCGCCGATCCTGGCCCCGCCGAGCACGATCGCCCCGATGCCGATGAGAGCCCCCGTCTCCACGTGCGCCCCGTGCACCATCGCCTTGTGCCCGAGGCTGACCCGGTCCTCAAGCACGGCGGGCTCACGCGGATCGGCGTGCAGGCAGCACAGGTCCTGGATGTTGCATTCCTCGCCGACCTCGATGAGTTCGTCGTCGCCGCGCAGGACCGAGCCGTACCAGACGTTGGCGGCGCGGCCGAGCCGTACCCGGCCGACGATCACGGCTCCGGGGGCGACGTAGGCCTCGGGGTGGATCAGGGGGGTCGCGTCGCCGTCGAGGGCCGCGACGTAGGGGGAGGCGTTCATGCATCGATGGTACGAGGGGGCCGGATGCCCGATATTTCGGCGGCCGGTGGCGCGTTCCGGTTGCGGTCTTGGGCAGTAAGCAGGAAAGTCGTCTCCTGACGTCTCCTTTTCCGTAACACAACCTCCACGGGTAGCGCGATGACAAACCAGCACGAGAGCTTTCCCGATCTGATGCATGAAGACTCGTTCGAGGTCGTCATGCGCGGCTACAGCCGCCGCCAGGTCCACGACTACATGAGCCGCACCCGCAACCAGGTCCGCGATCTGGAGGAACGGCTCGCACGGGCGATCGACCAGGTGGAACAGAGTCGTGCGGAGCTGGCTGACGCTCGTCGGCGGCTTTCCGACGCCCCCCAGGACTACGACGAGCTCGGCGAGCGGCTCAGCCAGATCCTGAAGCTGGGCGAGGAGGAGGCCGCCGCCAAGCGGCAGGTCGCCGACGCCGAGGCGACCAAGCTCCGCGACGACGCCGCCACCGAGGCCGAGCGGATGGTCACCTCCGCCATGGAGCGGGCCGAGGGCATCCTGAACGCCGCCCAGCAGGAGGCGGAGCGGCGTGTGTCCGAGGCCACGAACGCCTCCGAGCAGATGCTCTCCCAGGCGGGCAACGAGGCGGAGGAGACCGTCAACGCGGCCCGCGCCGAGTCCGAGGAGACCCTGCGCTCGGCCCGTGCGGAGGCCGACCGCATCCTCACCTCCGCCAGGCACGAGGCCGAGCGGATGATCGACAGCGCCCGCACCGAGGCCGAGTCCACGGTGACCTCAGCCAACGCCGAGGCCCACGCCACGCTGACGGCGGCCCAGCAGCGCGCCACGATCCTGGACGAGACGACCGGGCGCCGGGTGACATATCTCACCGACACCCACCACGAGGTCATGCGCCGGCTCAACGAGATGGGCGCCGTCCTCGGCGACCTGATCCACCGCGAGGGCGCGGCGGGCCCGCTGATCGACGAGGCCTCCGTGCTGCCCCCGGCGCCCGCGCAGCAGGCCCTGCCCGCCCCGGACGCCCCGCGGGCTCCCGAGCTCGCCGGGGCCGCCGAGGCTCAGGACGGCCAGGACGGCGCGGAGGGCGACTTCTCCGGGCAGGACTTCTTCACCCCCAGGGCCGACTTCACCCCCGACCAGGCAAGGGACGGGCAGGACGAGGAGACCCTGCTCGTCGTCGAGTCGGACGTCGAGGCCGTCCGAGTGATCGTCGAGGACGACGGGGACGGCCGGGAACGGCGCGGCCGGACGGGGAACGACGAGTACGTCGCCCGCTCGTAGCGCTTCCGCTGCGGGGCGTCCTGTGTCCGGGGCGCCCCATGACGGGCGAGGAGACGTCCGGCGGATGGCCCGGTCCGTGTGGTGTCACATCCCACCGGTGTGCGGGCCGCGAATTCAAGCTGGTGTGATCAAGCGAAAGGCCCCCGCCCCCGATGGGTCGTGGGCCTTTCGCGATTGGGGGCCCGGTGCCGGGGCCGCGCGATCCGCTGAACCAGGCACCGGGCGGCTCTTCAGGAGTCCTCGTCCGGGCCGTCCGGCCGCTCGGAGAGGTCCTGCTGACGATGGAGCTGCTCGCGCAGCTTCTCGGGGTCGTCCGCGTCGATGGTCATCGCGCATCCGAGGTCACGCTGGGCGGAGGTCAGCGGGTGGTGGCGGGTTGCCCACCACCGACCCGCGTCGCTCCGCCAGATCGTCCACGCGGGAAACTCCCGGGCGATTTCCGCCAGATGCCGATCGAATGACATCTATGCACCTTCCCCGCGCCCAGGCCCTCGCGACGTCCACCTCTCGACGGTGATGCACTTCTCTAGAGAAATCAATGATCGTGGGGGACAGGTCAACCTATCGCTTGACGAGTCGCCTTGATCTATGCGTCGAAGTCGTACTGGAGTACATAGGACGCGGCGTCCAGCACCATCTCGTTGACCTCGACGGCTGTCCCGTCCGCCGTGTAGGCGACACGGCCGATCGCGATGACCGGGGTCCCCGCGGGCAGGTCGAGCTGGACGGTCTCGTGGGGGTGGGGCATGCGGGCCCGTACCTCCTCGGTGAAGTGGGCGGGGGCATGGCCGAGGTCGCCCAGGCGCGCGTAGACGCCGCCGGGGCCGGTGTCCCGCAGGGTGATCGGTGTGCCCTCGGCGAGAGCCGCGGGGAAGCAGGAGACCGACAGCTGCACGGGCCTGCCGTCGACCGAGTAGCGTCTGCGCCGTACCCACACCTCGGCGCTGCCCAGGACACGTGCGACCTCCTCCTCGGCGGCCTCCCTGCCGATCTCCACCTCGTCGACGGCGTAGGGGCGCCCCGAGGTGTCCGAGTCCCAGATCGCCTGGCCCTGTCCCCACTGCCGCTGCGCGAGCCTGCGTGAGCCGTGCCGTCTGATCGGCCGGAACAGCCGCACGTAGACTCCCGAACCGCGTTTCGGTACGGCCAGGCCCTCGTTGATCAACACGGACAGGGCCTGTCTGGCGGTCGCGCGGGCTATGCCGTGCTCGGCCATCAGGGCGTTCTCGCCCGGAAGCCGGTCCCCGTCTCTGAGCGCGCCGGACAGGATCGCTTCGCGAAGCCCGTCGGCGATGCGCCGGTAGATCGGGGGCTCGGGAGGAACCGGGGATTGCTGCACGTTATATCACCCTCTGTCACCAACCGGGTTTGGCGTCTCCAGAGAACTTGCCCCGTCTTGTCCACGATCGCACAGATGCAGACGATGGTCCCGTGCTTCTTTTGAGCGGATCGTACCCGTGTGACGAATGACGGGAATTACCCGGTCCGTTACCGGACACCCGTCTCGGCCGCCGTCCGTGACGCCCACCACCTCCGCGTGACCATCGCGGCCAGTACGGCGCCCGCCGTGTTGACCAGTACGTCGTCGACGGAACTCACCCGGCCCAGGCGCAGGCCGTACTGGAGGAGTTCGACCGTGCACGACGCGCAGGCGGCCACGGCGGCGATCCGGGCGAGGGAGGCCAGGCGCGCCACGCGCGTCGGCAGCAGGGCGCCGAGTGCGGCGAAGACCAGGAGATTGCCTCCGACCTGCACGAACACGGTGACGGCCGGGCTGTCGAACAGCTCGGCGAGGTCGCGGAGCGGGACCAGGCTGACGGTGCTCAAGGCCGGTCGCGGGGTGAGGATCATCCAGATCCAGGGGACGGTCCCGGCCACCATGGCGACGTCGGCGGCGGCCGTACGGGTGGGGTGGGGGTGGCCGTCACGGGCGCGGCGGCGGGCCAGGAGGCGGACGGCGAGCAGGGCGAGCGGGACCGCCAGGGCGCTCACGACGATGACATTTCCCCATAAAGCCCAGACCTGTCGCATGGGGTAATGATGCCGGGGTACAGGAAGATGACCTTCAGGTAAGGCCCGGCTCAGCGCAAGTGGCGGCCGAGGAAGTCCAGGGCGAGCGCCCAGACGGCGGGTGCCTCCTGCGGATCGTGGAACTGCGGGGCCTCGTGGTTGAGGAAGGCGTGCCCGGCCCGTTCCGCCACATGGACCTCCACGTTCGGCCGCTCCGCCGCGGCCCGTTCGACCAGGGCGACCCGGTCACGGGAGATGTAGGGGTCGGAGCCGCCGAAGACGAGCAGCAACGGGCAGGTGATCCGCTCCATCAACCCCGTCACGTCCGGTACGGCGGAGCCGTAGAACGACAGCACCGCGTCCGTCCGCGCGTCCGTCTCCAGGGAGGCGGCCAACAGGTAGGCCACCGAGCCGCCCAGGCAGAACCCGACGATCCCGGCACGGCCGTCCGCCTCGGGCAGTTCGCGCAGCAGGGACAGTGCCGCCGCCGCGTCCGCGACCCCCCGGGGGACGTCGAACCGGGCGCCGACCCGTATCGACTCCGCGGTCCCGGCCTCGTCGTGGGCGGAGACCCAGCCGGGCTGGATCCGCCAGAACAGGTCCGGCGCGCCGACCACGTACCCCAGCCCCGCGAGTTCCTCGGCGACCCCCCTGATGTAGGGCCCGACCCCGTAGATCTCCTGGATCAGCAGGACGACCGGGCCATGACCGCCCTCGGGCACCCACAGATGCAGATCGAAGGACCCGTCCGCCACGGCCACCTTCTCAACACGGGTCTCCACACGATCCTCCTGAGCCATCCGACACCTCAGCCCAGTGAACCGCATCTCCCCCGGGGGAGTTCGTCACGGGGTCTGGTCGGCCGCCGGGTAGCGGATACGAGTCCTGCGCAGGCCGTTGTGACTGACGGCGAAGACGAACGGCTCGGTCACCCGTTTCGCGGCCTCGACGATCCGTTCCTCGTTGGAGAGAAGTAGCTCAGCCATCTCCTTACCGACCACGTTGGCCTTGGCGAGGGCAAAGACGCGAGCACCACTCATGTAGATCACGCGAGCTTTGACGGCGTTGTGGGTGATTGCGAGGTCCTTGCAGATCAGGATGTCCCCGCGGATCGTCGCCTCCTCGATCCACTGTGTGTCGGCGATCCGCTGGGACTCGTCCTTGCCATAGCGCTCGTCCATGGTCTCCACGACCCATCGGCGTCGCGGAGCGCGTTGGGCACGATGCGCGAGCCCAGTCCCCGGTCAAGGAAGAAGGTCAGTCCCGACGCCCGGATCTCATCGGCCATCTCCTGGCCTCACGCGACCTGAGGGAGGAGCGCCTCGACCTCTTCCAACCGCAGGTCGTAATCCTCGGCGACGTCGCGGCTGCCCTCTCCGGCCCGCAGGCGGCTGAGGACGTCGGCCAGTCGGACCCCCCGGCGAGCCAGGGTCGGCTGCCCTCCGTTGATCCAGGGATCGACGGTCACATCGACCTCCTCGTACCCGGGAAGGCGGATCACCTTCATCCATCCGTCCTGGTAGGAGACACGCCGCAGGTAGTCGCGTACGACGGGGCGGAAGACCTGCTGGCCGCTGCGGACCACGACCAGTCCGTCCACGGCCTCTCTTTCCGCGGGGTCGCTGGTGCGTTCCTTGAAGTCCCAGAGGACCTCGGCGCCGTCGGTCATCAGCCGCTCGCTCGCCAAGGCCTGTTCCAGACCGATGTTGTCCTCCAGCCACCGAATCGCGGGCCTGATGCGTTGCATCGGAACCTTGGCACTGCGGAAGGCGGCCAGCATGTATGCCTCGGCCAGACCGACGAACGGCACGGTCGAACCGTGTGTGCCCGCCGTGGTCACCATCGCCTCAGCCACCATGATCGGCGCGTTGATGCGCTTGTAGGCGTATCCGACCGCCCAGTTGCGGAACGTCTGGCGGGGAACACCGATCAGGTCGGCGGCCTGGACTTTGGAATAGATGGGGGTGACATAACGAAAGTCGTTGATCAGACCGGCTTTCTCGCCGGCGTTCGGCATCGTCAGGGTGCCACCTCCTCCGAGGTCAGGGTAGAGAAAACGATCCGCACGCGCACATGATCTCAACTCGGAGCCGTTCCGATGTCCAGGATTTTCTGGGACGGTTCAGATGCCCCGGGTCAGGGCTCGGGAGATTCCGAGGGCGGCGGCTTTCACGGCGGGGGCCAGGCGGGTGGGCTGGAAGCGGGCCAGGGGGACGGAGACCGACAGGGCGGCGACCGCCACGCCGTCGCCGAAGACCGGGGCCGCGATGCAGGCGCCGCCGAGCTGGGACTCCTCACGCTCGTAGGCCAGGCCCGCCGCCTGGATCTGGCCGAGTGCCTCCTCAAGCCGCTTGGGGTCCACGATCGAGTGCGGGGTCAGGCGGCGCAGAGGACGGCCGAGGACCTCCTCGATGAGGCCGGGCCCCGAGTAGGCCAGCAGCGCCTTGCCGATGCCGGTGCAGGTCAGCGGGAGACGGCCGCCGACACGTGAGGGCAGGGCGAAGGACTCCTGGCCGCGGATCTTCTCGACGTAGACCACGTCGAGGCCGTCGCGCACCCCCAGGTGCACGGTCTCGTGGGTGGCCTCGTACAGGTCGTGCATGAAGGGCAGCGCGGCGTGTCTCAGGTCGCGTTCGAGGGGCACGATGCTACCGAGTTCGAACAGCCGGCGGCCGAGGTAGTAGCCGTCGTCCCGGCGGGTGACCGCCCCGATCTCGGTCAGCTCGGTGAGCAGCCGGAAGGCGGTGGTCTTGGGGAGATGGCAGCGCGCCGCGACCTCGGTGAGCCGCAGCGGGCCTCCCGTGGGGCGGAACGCGTCGAGCACGAGCCAGGACTTCTCCAGCATCGAGAGCCGGTCGGTGTTCCGTTTCACGGAACTCATTCTTGCTCAACGGAGTCCCCGCGCCTATACCCGTACGTAGTGACCAGGTGTGGTCCTTTCGTGAGGAGAAGACTTGTCTGACCAGGTGACCCACTTCATCGGTGGGGTACAGGTCGCCGAGGGGGCGACGTTCGAGACGCACGACCCCGTGACCGGCGGGGTGGTCCGCCTGGTCCACGAGGCGGACCGGGCCGTCGTCGACAAGGCGGTCGCCGCCGCCCGCGCGGCACAGCCCGGCTGGGCGGCGCTGCCGATCGCGGAGCGGGCCGGATGGATGCGCCGCCTCGCCGACGCGATCGAGGCCAGGTTCGAGGAGCTCGTCGCCGCGGAGATCGCGGACACCGGTAAGTCGATCACACAGACCCGTACGCTGGACATCCCGCGTGGCGCGGCCAACTTCCGTTCCTTCGCCGAGATCGCCGCCCAGCGCCCCGACGAGGCCTTCCATCTGAAGGACGTGCTGAGCTACACGGTGCGCAGGCCGCTCGGTGTGGTCGCGGTGGTCGTGCCGTGGAACCTGCCGTTCCTGCTGGCGACCTGGAAGATCGGCCCCTCGCTCGTCGCAGGCAACACCATCGTGGTCAAGCCGTCGGAGCACACGCCGGGCTCGATGGCCGTGCTCGCCGACATCGCCGCCGAGGTCGGTCTGCCGCCGGGTGTCCTGAACGTGGTGCACGGCTTCGGCGGTGGCTCGACCGGCCAGTTCCTCGTGGAGCACCCGGGGGTGGACGCGGTCACCTTCACCGGCGAGAGCCGTACCGGATCGACGATCATGAAGGGCGTGGCGGACCGGGTCAAGCCGGTCTCGTTCGAGCTGGGCGGCAAGAACGCCGGGCTGGTCTTCGCGGACGTCGATCTGGACGCGGCCGTCGAGGGCAGTGTGCGTTCGGTGTTCACCAACGGCGGGCAGGTCTGCCTGTGCACCGAGCGGCTCTACGTCGAGCGGCCGATCTTCGAGGAGTTCGTCACGCGCCTGGCCAAGCGGGCCGGGGAGCTGCGGTTCGGGCGTCCCGAGGACGAGGACACCACGATGATGCCGATGATCTCCGCCGAGCACCGGGACAAGGTGCTGACCTACTACCGGCTCGCCGAGAAGGAGGGCGCCGAGTTCAGGGCGGGCGGCGGCGTGCCGCGCTTCGGCGACGAACGGGACGGGGGGTACTACGTCGAACCGACCGTGCTGACCGGTCTGCCGCCGACCTCCAGGGTGAACCGGGAGGAGATCTTCGGCCCCGTCTGTCACGTCACGCCGTTCGACACCGAGGCCGAGGCGATCGCACTGGCCAACGACAGCGAGTACGGCCTGGCCGCGACGGTGTGGACCTCGCGGCTCAGCCGGGCGCACCGGGTCGCCCAGTCCCTTGAGGCGGGCCTGGTGTGGGTCAACACCTGGTACCTGCGCGACCTGCGCACCCCGTTCGGCGGGGTGAAGCTGTCGGGCATCGGCAGGGAGGGCGGCACCGACTCCCTGGACTTCTACTCGGAACCCACCACGATCACGATCAAGCTGGAGCCGGAACATGAGTGAGTGGAGCGAGGCGACCGACGCGCTCGCCGAGGCGGCCGACCAGCTGCTCGACGCGGCGCGCCACGGCAAGCCGTGTCCCCCGGTACGGCAGACGCTGCCGAGCGGTACGGCCGAGGTCGGCTACGCCGTACAGGAGATCAACACCAGGAGGGCGCTGCACGAGGGGCGGCGGCTGGTCGGGCGGAAGATCGGCCTGACCTCGACCGTGGTCCAGCGGCAGCTGGGCGTCGACCAGCCCGACTTCGGGATGCTCTTCGCCGACATGGCCTGCCTGGACGGGCTGCCCGTGCCCGCCTCCCGGTTCCTGCAGCCGAAGGCCGAGGCGGAGATCGCGGTCGTCCTCAAGAGCGACCTGGTCGGCGGGCCGTTCACGGTCGCGGACGTCATCAGGGCGGTCGACTTCGTGCTCCCGGCCATCGAGATCGTGGACAGCCGGATCGCCGGGTGGGACATCTCGCTGGTGGACACCATCGCCGACAACGCCTCAAGCGGGGCGTTCGTGCTCGGCAACACCCCGGTCGACCTGCGCGGTCTCGACCTGAGGCTGGCCGGGATGACCATGACGAGGAACGGCCAGGAGGCCTCGACCGGCGCAGGCGCGGCCTGCCTGGGGCACCCGCTCAACGCGGCCGTGTGGCTGGCCGACGCGCTCGGCGGCAAGGACTTCCCGCTGCTGGCCGGGGACGTGGTGCTGACCGGCGCGCTCGGGCCGATGGTGCCCGTCAAGGCCGGGGACGTGTTCGAGGCGCACATCGACGGCGTCGGTTCGGTAAGGGCGGTGTTCTCATGACGACGGTGACCACGGGTGGGCCGGTGAAGATCGCGATCATCGGGTCGGGCAACATCGGCACCGACCTGATGTTCAAGGCGCTGCTGTCCAGGCGGGTGGAGGTCGTCGCGATGGCGGGCATCGACCCCGAATCCGACGGTCTGGCCCGCGCCAGGCGGCGCGGGGTGGCCACCACCCACGAGGGTGTCGAGGGCCTGGTCAAGCTGCCCGGCTTCGACGAGGTGGACATCGTCCTGGACGCGACCTCGGCCGGGGCGCACGTGCACAACGACCGGGTGCTGCGCGAGCACGGCAAGCGGGTCATCGACCTGACCCCGGCCGCGATCGGGCCGTACGTGGTGCCTCCGGTGAACCTGGACGCCCACCTCGGCGAGCGCAACCTCAACATGGTGACCTGCGGCGGCCAGGCGACGATCCCGATCGTGGCGGCGGTGGCCTCACGGGTCCCGGTGCGGTACGCCGAGATCGTCGCCTCGATCTCCTCCAGGTCGGCCGGCCCCGGAACCCGCGCCAACATCGACGAGTTCACCGAGACGACCTCACGGGCGATCGAGCAGGTCGGCGGGGCCGCGCGGGGCAAGGCGATCATCATCCTCAACCCGGCGGAACCGCCGTTGATCATGCGGGACACGGTCTACTGCCTCGTCGACGACTGTGACGAGGCCGAGGTCGAGCCGGCCGTACGGGAGATGGTCGAGCGGGTCGCCGGGTATGTGCCCGGTTACCGGCTCAAGCAGGACGTGCAGTTCGAGCGCGTCCCGGCGGGTGAGCCGCTGCCGACCGGGGAGCGCTCCGGCGGCGTCAAGGTGAGCGTCTTCCTCGAAGTCGAGGGGGCCGCCCACTACCTTCCCGCGTACGCGGGCAATCTGGACATCATGACCTCGGCCGCGTTGCGCACCGCCGAGCGGCTGGCGGAGGTGGGCGCATGAGGCTCTACGTCCAGGACGTGACGCTGCGGGACGGCATGCACGCCATCAGGCACCGTTACAGCACGGAGCAGGCGGCTCAGATCGCCGCCGCGCTGGACGCCGCGGGCGTCGCGGCCATCGAGGTCGCCCACGGCGACGGCCTCGCCGGGGGCAGCTTCAACTACGGCGCGGGCGCGCACACCGACGACGAGTGGATCGAGGCGGTCGCGGGAGCCGTACGGCAGGCGAAGCTGACGACCCTGCTGCTGCCCGGGATCGGCACCATCCACGACCTCAGGCGGGCCCACGCGCTCGGGGTGACCTCGGTCAGGGTCGCCACCCACTGCACCGAGGCCGACATCTCCGCCCAGCACATCGCCACCGCCCGTGAACTTGGCATGGACGTGGCCGGGTTCCTGATGATGTCCCACATGGCGCCGCCGGAGGAGCTGGCCAGGCAGGCCAAGCTCATGGAGTCGTACGGCGCGCACTGCGTCTACGTGACCGACTCCGGCGGCGGGCTGACCATGGACGGGGTGCGTGACCGGGTCAGGGCCTACCGCGAGGTGCTCGACGAGGCGACGGAGATCGGCGTCCACGCCCACCACAACCTGGGCCTCGGCGTGGCCAACTCGGTCGTCGCCGTGGAGAACGGCACCTTCCGGGTCGACGCCTCCCTGGCCGGGATGGGCGCGGGCGCGGGCAACTGCCCGATCGAGGTGTTCGTCGCGGTGGCCGACCTGATGGGCTGGGAGCACGGCTGTGACCTCAACGCCCTGATGGACGCGGCCGACGACCTGATCAGGCCGTTGCAGGACCGGCCGGTCCGGGTGGACAGGGAGACGCTGACGCTCGGCTACGCCGGGGTCTACTCCAGCTTCCTGCGTCACGCGGAGGCGGCCTCCGAGCGCTACGGGATCGACACCCGGGCCATCCTGACGGAGGCGGGCAGGCGGCGGATGGTCGGCGGCCAGGAGGACATGATCGTGGACATCGCGCTGGACCTGGCGCGCGCGAAGGAGAACGCGTGACCGACATCCACAAGCTCGCCGCGGTGCTCGACGAGGCCGCCCGTACGGCTCGCGCCGTACGGCAGCCGGAGCAGGACTACGACGTGGCGACCGCCTACCGGGTGCAGGAGGAGTTGCTGCGGCTGCGCCTGGACCGGGGCGACCGGCTGGCCGGGGTGAAGCTGGGCTTCACCAGCGAGGGCAAGCGCCGCCAGATGGGCGTGCACGACGTGATCTTCGGCAGGGTGCCGGAGTCGTCGGCGGTCCTGGACGGCTCAAGCGCTGATATTTCCGGCTATATCCACCCACGTATCGAGCCGGAGGTCGTCTACCTCGTCGGCAGGCGCATCGCCACCGTCGCCGACGCCCTCGCCCCCGGTGCCGTGGTGGCCATGGCGCCCGGCATCGAGATCATCGACTCCCGCTACGAGAACTTCCGCTTCTCGCTGCCCGACGTGATCGCCGACAACACCTCGGCCGCGGGCTACGTCGTCGGCCCGTGGCGGCCGTACGACCCGGCGCTGTGGAACCTCGGCGTGCTGCTGGAGATCGACGGCCGGGTCGTCCAGGCCGGATCGACCGGAGCCATCCTCGGCGACCCGCGCAGGGCCGTGGTCGAGGCCGCGCGGCTGGCCGTACAGGCCGGGGTGGTCATCGAGCCCGGCTGGATCCTGCTGGCGGGCGCCGCGACCCCGGCCGAGCCGCTCCCGGCGGGCGCGCACGTCAGGGTGCAGGCCCAGCACCTGGGGTCGGTCTCCTTCACCGCCGCGGGCGCCGTGAACGGGGAGGCGCCGTGAGCGAGGGTGTGGTCGTCGGCGGGAAGGCCACGCCGCGTGGCAGGTTCCCGCACGTCAAGCGGGCCGGTGACCTCATCTACGTGTCCGGGACCAGCTCCCGCAGGCCGGACAACACGATCGCCGGGGCACGGGCCGACGAGTTCGGCACGGTCAGCCTCGACATCGCCGAGCAGACCAGGGCGGTGATCGAGAACATCCGTGACATCCTCCAGGCCGTGGGAGCCGACCTCTCCGACCTGGTCCAGGTGACCGCCTACCTGGTGAACATGAACGACTTCGGCGGCTACAACGCGGTCTACGCGGAGTACTTCGACGAGACCGGACCGACCAGGACGACGGTCGCGGTCCACCAGCTGCCCCACCCCCATCTTCTGATCGAGATCCAGGCAGTCGCCTACAAGGAGGAGAGCCAGTGATTCCGCCCATCGACTTCACCAAGTGGATCGACGAGCACGCCCACCTGCTCAAGCCCCCGGTGGGCAACAAGGTGATCTTCGAGGGGGCGAACGACCTCATCGTCATGGTCGTCGGCGGCCCGAACGCGCGGACCGACTTCCATGTCGACCCGTACGAGGAGCTGTTCTACCAGGTCCGCGGCAACATGCACATCAACGTCATGACAGAGGACGGGCCGGAGACCGTGCACGTCAAGGAGGGCCAGATGTGGCTGCTCCCGCCGAACCTGCCGCACTCGCCGCAGCGCCCCGAGGAGGGGTCGGTCGGCTTCCTGGTCGAGCGGATCAGGCCCGAGGGCGTGCTGGAGAAGTTCCGGTGGTACTGCCAGGACTGCAACGCCGTCGTACACGAGGTCGAGCTCCAGGTCCGTGACATCGTGTCCGACCTGCCGCCGATCTTCCAGGCGTTCTACGACGACGAGAAGGCCCGTACCTGCGGCGGCTGCGGCGCCCTCCACCCGGGCAAGGGATAGCCGTTGATCATCGACGTCCACACCCACCACGTCCCCCGGGGCTGGCCCGACCTGGGCTGGCCGCAGGCGCCCAGGCTCAGGGTCGAGTCGGAGCGGGAGGCCATGATCCTGCTCGGCGACCGGGAGTTCCGCAGGATCCAGGACGACTGCTGGAACCCCCGGGTCCGTCTCGACCGGATGGACGCCGACGGGATCGACGTCCAGGTCGTCTCCCCGACGCCGGTCTTCTTCTCCTACGAGCGCCCGGCGGCGCAGGCGGCCGGGGTGGCGCGGATCCTCAACGACCTGGCCCTGGAGATCTGCGACTCCGAGCGGCTCGTGCCGTTCTGCCAGGTGCCGTTGCAGGACCCCGACCTGGCCTGCGCGGAGCTGGACCGGTGCCTGGCGGCGGGGCACGCGGGCGTCGAGATCGGCAACCACGTCGGTGACCTCGACCTCGACGACGCGGGGATCGTCCAGTTCCTCCAGCACTGCGCGGCCGTCGGCGCGCCGGTCTTCGTCCACCCGTGGGACATGGCCGACAGCCCCCGGCTGCGGCGCTGGATGGCCCAGTGGCTGGTCGGCATGCCGGCGGAGACCCACCTGTCGGTGCTCGCCCTCATCCTGGGCGGCGTCTTCGACAGGGTCCCCGACAGCCTGCGGATCTGCTTCGCGCACGGCGGCGGCTCGTTCGCCTTCTGGCTCGGCCGCTTCGAGAACGCCTGGCACCGCCGCAACGACGTGGTCGGGACCTCGCTGCTGCCGCCCTCGGCCTATCTGGAGCGCTTCAGCGTCGACTCGGTGGTCTTCGACGAGCGGGCGCTGCGGCTGCTGGTGGACACCATGGGGCAGGAGCGGGTCATGCTCGGCTCCGACTTCCCCTACCCGTTGGGGGAGACGCCGGTCGGCTCGCTGATCAGGGGTGCCGGGTTCCTGACCGAGGAGGCGCGGGCGCGGCTGCTCGGCGGCAACGCCGTACGCTTCCTCGGCCGCTGACCCCTCTGTCCTCACGGGCGTACGGCGACGCCCGGGTGACCTGGCACGGTGGTCACCCGGGCGTCGCCGTACGGCCCGCGTCCTACTTCTCGGACAGCTTGCGGCCGCGGTACATCGGGTGGTCGGTCTCCCAGTAGCGCCAGCCCTCGACCCGGGCGGGAACGTTGGCGATGCCGGTGGCGATGTGGTTGACGCTGCAGTCCTCAAGCTGCTTCCAGGTCGACCAGCCGACCCGGTAGCCGAACACGCGGTACCAGAGGTTGCCGTACTTGCCGGGGGTGACGTCCCTGGCGTACAGGTGGCCCGCCTCGACGACGTGCTCCTCGGCGAGCAGCGGGTTGACGTTGTTGCGCAGCCTGCGCAGGATTCCCTCGTGCAGGGCGTTGCGGTCGATGTCGTGCTTGATCTCGCTCTGCTTCTCGCGCTCGATCTCCACCTCGAAGTACACGCGGTACTGCCGCCTGACGCTCGCCGTGATCGTGCCGCCGGGGCCGTCGATGAAGCGGGTCCTGGGGAGGAAGAAGTTGATCGGCTTGAAGTGGTGGAACCTGAAGAAGTTGTGGGGCCTGCACTTGCGGCGGGCCTCTTCCTTGAGCGTGGGGATGGTCGGCGTCGGGTTCGGGACGGCGACCGAGTCACCCTGGCTGCCGAGGGCGGCGGGCGCGGTGACGGTCGTGCACACGGAGGCAGCGAGCGCGAGGGAGGCGGACCCGGCCAGAATCGCCGTCGTCAGCCCCCTGGACCTGGTCCTGGCGCGGGCTACGACGGCATCCGTGCGGGGAATGGGCGTGAACATAGGAAGATACCGTTCTCTCCGGAACGCGGCCCGTGGCCGCGACCAACCATCTGGCCGAAATACGGCCTGTGCCCGTTACGTTGGTTGACTCAACGTAACGATAAGGATGCTTACAGTTGCCAATGGTTGTCGTGTGACGCCACGCCGTCGTGAAGTCTCTTTAAAAGGGAAAGGCCGGGTGAAAGGCGTCTAGGCAGGTGGCGGTGGCGTTCTTCCGTCAGTGGTCACATTGCTCGCGAAGTTGTCGGCCCATTGCGGTTCGCGGACATTCTCCTGCCCCGTGGGACTCGGTAGAGTCAGGGGATGAAAGATGATCTGTCGCTAAATGTGTTGGCGTAATCGCTTTTAGTGGCTGAATGGTAATCCGAGGGGCCTGAGGCCTTGGGGCTCTCTGGGGTGCCTCCGGGGCCTCGCGGTCATACCGTGGAAGTCTCCGGTTCGACGCCGTGCCGTCATCTCGGTGGCGGCACGGCGTTCCGTCTGAGATTCACGTGGAGTCATCCATGATGACCAGGATCAGGAACGCTCTCGCGGCCGGTGCGATGGGGGCCTGCGCCCTTGCCGTGCCCGTCATGACACCGGCCCAGGCGGCCCAGGTGGACGCGCCGAGCGTCACAGAGAACGTGAAGCCCTGCAAACACGGCAAGTGTCACCGCCACCACCGTCAGAACCCCGAACGCATCCCCGGCGGCATCCTGAACGACGACCTCAACGACAACAGGAGGCCCGGCGGGAGCGGAGGAAGCGGAGGCATCATCAACTGAGGGAGCCCTCAGCCCGGCACGTCACCGGGAGACGAGGCGTCCAGCGTGGCGACGAGCCGCTTGGGCGCCACGGCCCGGTAGCTCTCCTCGACCCAGTCGAGCAGCACCTCGGTCTCCGGCAGCGGGCCCGTCAGCGGGATCGTCACCCACCCCGCCCTGCCGAGGCCGTAGCCCGAGGGCTTGGCGCCGTCGAGGGACAGGGCGTGGCCGTTCGACTCGGGGAGCTTGACGCCCACGTGCGGGCTCCACCTGTCGGTCGGCTCCTCGACGCCGAGGAAGACGAAGATCTTCTTGTTGACCTTGACGACGCTCTCACCCCAGGGGTGGTCCTCGTACGCCTCGGGAAGGCTCAGCGCGAACCCGCGCATCCTCTCCCGCACCTCACGCCAGCTGTCCATGGCGCCCATTGTGACCAGCGGCACCGACAATCTCGCTCCGCCAGCGGGCGAGCACCCGGTCGATGCCGCTCCTGATGCGCTCCCTGGCCTCGACCCGGGGGATCCCGGACATCAGCAGCCGGTCGTAGTCGGTGTCCAGGTGCCGCACCGAGGCGATCACGGCCAGCGTGACGGCGTTCTCGTCGAGGACCCTGGCCGCCGCGGTACGGCCGACCCGGCCGCTGCCCCGCTGACCGGCGTGCCGGGCGATCTCCTCGGCCCGCTCGGGCGGACAGCCGGGGAACAGCCTGACGATCTCCGCGGCCATCCGCGCCTGGAACTCCACGTCCTCGCCCGCGCGCCGTTCCCGGTCACGCTCGCGACGGCGCAGCCGTACCTCCTCGTCGGCCAGGCACTGCTCCTCGGCCAGCGCGAGCGCGGACTCCTCGACCAGGATGCCGAGGCGTTCGTACCGTTTGCGCCGTTGGTTGAACCTGACCACCAGGGCGGCCAGCCCGCTCTCCTTCTTCGCCCTGCGGCTCAGCGCCGCGTTCCCCGCGGGCAGCAGGACCAGGTGGTCCAGATCGGCGCAGGTCAGGCAGTACGGCTCGGTGCCCTCCATGATGAGGTACGGCCCCGTCCCGCCGCAGCCCGCGCACCTCCACTCCCGCTGGGGCTCGACCGCGACCAGGTCGGGGGCCTTGGTCTGCCGTTCGGCCAGCCGCTTCCTCCTGGCCTCGCTCATGTCGGGGGAGACCCAGTGGACACGGAAGACCGACTCCTCGCCCCCGGCCAGGAAACGCAGCTCACCCCGGTCCCTGCCGCTCGACAGGTAGGCGCTCTCGCCCTCGGTCAGCCCCCGTTCGAGCGCCCAGCGCCTGAGCAGGAGGGCCGCCTCGGTCATCCGGGCGCCGTCGACCGCGGTCAGCTCCTCAAGCGTGGCGGCCCCGCCCTGCCGCCAGGTGTCCACCTGACCGGCGCGCAGCCAGCGCAGGCCCGTCAGCACGTCGATCACGGTGACGAACCCACGCTGGGCGAGCGCGGCCTCGGCCGCCTCGGTGATCCGCCGCTGCAGTCTGCTCACCCCGACAGCCTGCCGTACGGGAATCAGGGACGGGGAATGTTGCGCAGGTTCGCCCTCGCCATGTCGATCATGCGTCCGACGCCGCCGCTCAGCACCACCTTGCTCGCGGCCTTGGCGAACCCCTTGACCTGCTCTCCGGTGATGCGCGGCGGGATGGACAGCACGTTCGGGTCGGTGACGACGTCCACCAGGTAGGGGCCGGGGGCCTCCAGGGCCGTGCCGAGCGCCTCGCGGACCTCCGAGGGACTGCGCACGGTCACGGCCTCGACGCCCATCGCCGTGGCGATCGCCGCGTAGTCGGTGAAGGGGTAGTCGGTGCCGAAGTCGGGGAGGCCGTCGACCAGCATCTCCAGCTTCACCATGCCGAGCGAGGAGTTGTTGAACACCACGATCTTCACCGGAAGGTCGTGGTCCCGTACGGTGAGCAGCTCCCCGAGCAGCATGCCGAGCCCGCCGTCGCCGGACAGCGAGACCACCTGCCTGCCGGGGGCCGCGAACTGGGCGCCGATGGCGTGCGGCAGGGCGTTGGCCATGCTCCCGTGCCTGAAGGAGCCGATGACACGCCTGCGGCCGTTCGGCGTCAGGTAGCGGGCGGCCCAGACGTTGCACATCCCGGTGTCAACGGTGAAGACCGTGTCGTCGCCGGCCAGCTCGTCCAGCACGTCGGCGACGTACTCGGGATGGATCGGGACATGGTGCTCGATGTCCCGGGTGTAGGCGTCCACCACGTTGTCCAGGGCCTTCAGGTGCCGTTCGAGCATCCTGTCCAGGTAGCGCCGGTCCTGCTTCTGGTGCACGTCGGGCAGTACGGCCCGCAGCGTCTCCCCGACGTCGCCGTGTACGGCCAGTTCGAGCGGCGTCCTGCGGCCCAGGCTGCCCGCGTCGTGGTCCACCTGGACGGTCCGCGCGCCGGGCAGGAACTCGTCGTAGGGGAAGTCCGTGCCCAGCAGCACCAGCAGGTCGGCCTCCCGTGTGGCCTCGTAGCACGCGCCGTACCCGAGCAGGCCGCTCATCCCCACGTCGTAGGGGTTGTCGTACTGGATCCACTCCTTGCCCCGCAGCGCGTGCCCGACCGGGGCGAGCGTGCGGGCGGCCAGCGACATGACCTCCTCGTGCGCGCCGCGCACCCCGGCGCCGCAGAACAGCATCACCTTCTCGGCGGCGTTCAGCGCGACGGCCAGCTCGGAGACCTGGTCGGCCGGAGGGTGGAGGGTGCCCGGCTGGGTGAGGAAGTCGTGCGGCCCGGCCTCCTGGGACACCCGCAGCTGCGCCACGTCGCCGGGCAGGACGACCACGGAGACGCCCGGGCCGCCGATCGCCCGCTGTACGGCCACGCGCAGCACCCTGGGCATCTGCTCCGCCGTGCCGATCACCTCGCAGAAGCCGGCGCACTCGGCGAACAGCCGTTCCGGGTGGGTCTCCTGGAAGAAGTCCGTCCCGATCTGCGGGCTGGGGATCTGCGAGGCCAGCGCGAGCACGGGGGCACGGCTGCGGTGGGCGTCGTACAGGCCCTGCACCAGGTGGGTGTTGCCGGGCCCGCAGCTGCCCGCGCACACCGCGAGCCGCCCGGTGACCTGCGCCTCGGCGGCGGCGGCGAAGGCCCCGGCCTCCTCGTTGCGTACCTGGACCCAGTCGATGCCCCCGGTTCTGCGCACCGCGTCGACCACCGGGTTGAGGCTGTCGCCCACGACCCCGTAGATCCGTTCGACTCCGGCCTGCCGCAACACCTGGACGAACTGCTCGGCGACGGTCCCCATGGCGCTCCCCCTCGTTTCGCGTCATGGGGTACCTCACCGGTTTTTTCCGAATCACTCCGGATCGCGTAGGGCTGACTACGATTGGGCGATGACGGTGACCGTACTGACGGGGGCGGGCATCTCCACTGAATCCGGCATTCCCGACTATCGAGGCCCGAACGGCCTGTGGCGCGCGGACCCGGAGCAGGAGAAGCTCGTCACCTACCACCACTACATGGGCAGCGCCGAGATCAGACGGCGGTCATGGCTGTTCCGCCGCGACAGTCCCGCCTGGGACGCCGAGCCGAACGCCGCCCACCGCGCCCTGGCCACGCTGCCGGACGCCTGGATCATCACGCAGAACGTCGACGGCCTGCACCGGCGCGCCGGGTCGCCGCCGGACCGGGTGCTCGAACTGCACGGCAACATGTTCGGCGCGGTGTGCACCTCGTGCGGGGCGGACTCGACGACGCGTGAGGCGGTCGAACGGATCATGGCGGGGGAGGACGACCCGGCCTGCCGCGCGTGCGGCGGCGTCCTGAAGACCGCGACCGTGATGTTCGGTCAGTCCCTTGACCAGGGCGTCCTGTCCAGGGCGGTCGAGGCGGCAGGGAACTGCGAGGTGTTCGTCGCCGTGGGCACCTCCCTGCAGGTACGGCCCGCGGCGACCCTGGTCTCGATCGCGGCGGAGGCGGGGGCCAGGGTGGTCATCGTCAACGGGGAGCCGACGGCCTACGACCACATGGCCGACGAGGTCATCCACGACCCGATCGGCGTGGCCGTACCCCGGCTGTGCGCCGCGCTCACGGCCTGACGGGCCTTGATGGGCCTTGATGAGCAGGGCCCGCCGGGTTCGGGCCGACCGGCGCCGGTAACCGGTCGGCCCGAACCCGGCGGGCCATGTGACACGGCCGGTGACACGAGGTGTGTCACCGGCCGCGTCATGGGCGCCCTGTCACAGGCACCGTGTCACGGGCGCAGGGCCTCCTGGACCAGCGCGGTGTCGGTGAACTGCTCGAACTTCGTGGCGACGCCGTCCTTGACGTGCCACACGTGCGTGAAGCGGACGTCCATGTACTTGCCGGTGGCGAGGTAGGTGCCCCGGTAGTTGCCGATCACGACGATCGTGTCGCCGCCGTCGACGTACTCCTCGGGAACCGCCTGGTAGTTGTCCCACTCGCCGCCGAGCCTGGCGAAGACCTTGTCGCGCACCTCGTCAGGGCCGATGTAGGTGCCCGCGTACGGGAAACCGGCCATCTCGGTCCACGCGGCGTCGGGGCCGAGCAGGCCCAGGATGCCGTTGACGTCACCCGCCGCCGAAGCCTCGTATGACGCGCGGACCGCGTCGAGGTTCTTGCTCATTGCCTCTCCTTACTTCACTTCGCTTCGCTGAACAGCGCTTGTCCTCAGACGGGCTCTCCGCCGTCCGGGTAGGTCACCTGGCCGAGCGGCTGGATGTAGGCGCCGCCGCCGGAGTTCCTGATGTCACCCTCGCCGGAGATGCCGAGGAAGGAGCCGACCGAGCGCAGCGCGGCCCAGTCGTACAGCCAGGTCGCGGCCACCGGGATGAGGAACTCCCTGAAGGTGAAGACGTAGACGTCCTCGGCGATCTTCCAGGTGCTCGCCATGTCCACGTCACCGTGGCCGCGCTGCTCGCCGACGAGGCACTGCCAGGCGTAGCGTTCGGAACTGAGGTAGACGTGTTCGTAGAGGTGGTTCGGGCTGTAACGGTACAGCGCCCGCCTGCCGATCAGGTCACGAGTGGGTGCGGGCGCCTCGCCCGTGACCTCACGACCGTCGATGGTTCCGGGGGTGAAGGTCTGGGAGACCTGAGGCTCGCCGGGGGTCCGCTCCTCAGCGACGATGGAGACGATGCGCAGGGCGCGCCCGGTCGCGGTGTGCAGGACGACGACGTACGCCTCACGGGGCTGCGAGGCCTGGGTCCAGTGAACGAAGAAGAGATCGTCGCGTACGGCGATCGCCTCGTACCAGTCGGCGGCACCGCCGTCGACGCTCACGCTGTGCGCGTCCTTGAAGGAAAGGGTGGTCGTGGTCCCGTCGTCGAACGTCAGGCTCACCTCGGTGCCGGCGAGGACGTCGGAGACCGGAATTCGGTTGGTGTCGATCCCGGCGGCGAAGTCGTCCATGTTCTTCCAGCCGTCTGGCCGGTCTACTTCGGCGGTCACTACGACTCCTTCCTACGCGAAGTTATCTATGAAATCATATAGCTTCTAGCTGCAAAGGAGTAGGCCGATGAGGCTAAAAGGTAAGGTCGCCCTGGTCACCGGGGCCGGTACGGGAATCGGCGCGGCTGTCACCCGAAGGTACGTGGAAGAGGGCGCCAGAGTCGTTCTGACCGGTCGGAGAGAGGCGCTCCTTACCGAGGTCGCCACTCCGCTCGGAGACGCGGCCGTGGCCTTCGCCGCCGACGCGACGGACGCCGCCCAGATGCGGGCGGCGGCGGACCTGGCGCGTGAGCGCTTCGGCTCGCTTGACATCGTCGTCGCGAACGCCGGTGGACACGGGGGTTCCGGGGTCGCGGACACCGACGACGAGTCGTGGGGGCTCAGCCTCGACGCCAACCTCAACAGCTGCTTCGTGACCTGCCGGGAGACGCTGCCCGCGCTGATCGAGAGCCAGGGAAGCATCGTGATCGTCTCCTCGATCGCGGGTCTGGCCGCCGGACCCAACGTATGCGGATATGTCACGACCAAGCACGCTCTGGTGGGGCTGACCAAGTCGCTGGCCCGTGACTACGGCCCCAAGGGCGTGCGGGTGAACTGCCTGTGCCCCGGCTGGGTGCGTACCCCGATGGCCGACCACCAGATGGACGAGCTCGCCGCCCGCGACGCCATCACCCGTGACGAGGCCTACGACCTGGTCACCAAGGACGTCCCGCTGCGCCGCCCGGCCACCTCCGAGGAGATCGCCGACATCTGCCTGTTCCTCGGCTCCGCCGAGTCGGCCATCATGACCGGTTCCGTGATCGTCGCCGACGGCGGCGCCATGGCCGTCGACCTGCCGACCCTGGCGTTCGGCTGATCCTCGACGCCCGTACGGTGCCCGGCGGCCAACGCCGGGCACCGTACGGGTCAGGAGGCCGGTCGCTCCTGAGCGCGGAGGAAGAGGGCGACCACCACCGCCGTGACCAGGCAGAGGGCGGCGTTGACGACGACCGCGACGCTCACTCCGCCGAGCACGTTCCCGGCACTCTCCCCACCCTGGGCGTGGACGTAGGCCGCGACGACGGCGCTCATGACCGGGATGCCCATGGTGATGCCGACCTGCTGGCTCATCGTGGCCAGACCTGTCGCCAGCCCCTGCTCCCCGTCGGGAAGCCCGGAGGCCGCGGTGACCATGAACCCGACGATCGCGACCAGGTTGGCCACCCCACCGGCGAAGGTCGCCACCAGAAGCAGGGCGATCCAGCCGGGCTCCGGCCCGAGCAGGGCGAGCGGAAGGGTCGAGGCCGCCTGGACGACGAGGCCCGCGACGACGGCCCTGGCGCTGCCGATCCTGCCGGTGACCTTCGGGCCGACGATTCCGCCCAGTACGGTGCCCACACCGAGGACGGCGAAGGCCAGACCGGCGCCCAGCGGGGAGTAGCCGAGGACCTTCTGCAGGTAGAGGGTGAGCAGGAAGACCAGGGAGGTCTCCGTCGCGAAGGCCAGCAGCCCGGTGACGTTGCCCAGGCCGACACTGCGCCGCTTCAGGATCGCGACCGGCACCAGCGGCGCGGCGACACGCTTCTCGATCACCCAGAAGGCGGCCAGGAGCAGCACGCCGGCGCCCAGGGCGCCCAGCACGGCCGGGTCGGTCCAGGAACGCTCGCCCGCCGTGGTGAGTCCGTAGATCAGGGCCAGCAGGCCCGAGGTGACCGCGACGGCCCCCAGCGGGTCGAGTTTGGGCCGCTCGGCGGGCCGGGTCTCGGTGAGCGTGGACGGAGCCAGGACGAGCACGACGACCGCGACCGGCACGTTGACGAAGAACGCCCACCGCCAGCTGAGCAGGTCGGTGAGGACGCCGCCCAGGATCGCCCCGGTGGTGAAGCCCGCGGCCATGAGAGCCCCGTTCAGGCCGAGCGCCCGCTCCCGCAGCGGCCCTTCGGGGAAGGCGGTCGTCAGCAGGGAGAGCGCCGCCGGAGTGACGGCTGCGGTGGCCAGACCCTGGGCGACACGGGCGATCAGCAGCGGTTCGGGAGAGGTCGCCAGGCCACCGGCCAGGGACGCGACGCCGAGCAGCGCCATGCCGGACAGGAAGAGCCTGCGCCGTCCGAAGAGGTCGGCGAAGCGCCCGAACAGCAAGGTGAACCCCGCGGCGCAGAGCGCGAAGGCGGTGGCGATCCACTGCAGGTTCCGCAGGGAGAAACCGACGCTCTCCCCGATCTCCGGCAGGGCGACGTTGAGAATCGAGAAGTCGACCGCGAGGGTGAAGCTCGCGCTCAGCAGCAGGGTCAGAGTGAGCCGCTGCCTGGTCGTCATCCTGGGCCGGGTCCGTTGGTCCACGCTTGACACGTCGGGGGTCCGTTCTCGCTGGTGGCTTTCCGCTGTCGGTTCACCACCATCGATCGGACCGGGATCGGCAACCAGGCCTCAGAAGCTCCTACCCACCGGTTGCCTGGCACCGGCAGGGACAGGCACGGCCCGGATAAACCGGGCACCATGGACTTCATGCAGGACATCACGGCACTCGGGGAGTTTCTCCGCACGAGACGAAGCAGGCTCAAGCCCGAGGACGTGGGCGTCGCCTCCTACGGCAGGCGTCGTGTGCCGGGCCTTCGCCGGGAGGAGCTGGCCCAGCTCGCCGGTGTCAGCGCCACCTACTACACCCGGCTGGAGCAGGGGCAGAGCGCCAACGCCTCGGAGGCCGTCATCGACTCCCTGGCCCGCGCGCTCGACCTGAACGAGGACGAACGCGCCCACCTGCACGACCTCGCCAGGCCCGTCCCCGCCAAACGCCGCAGACCCGCCAAGCCCGCCATGGTACGGCCCGGCACCCGCCAGCTCATCGACGCCATGGGTGAGGTTCCCGCCGTGGTGCTGGGGCGGCGCAACGAGGTGCTCGCCTGGAACAGGCTCGGACACCTGCTTCTCGCCGGGCACCACGCCTTCGACGCCCCCGACCGGATCGCGGACCGGCCGAACCTGGCCCGGATGCTCTTCCTCGACCCGCACCACCGCAACCTCCACGTCCACTGGGAGGAGGAGGCGATCCGCGCGGTGGCCTCGCTCAGAGTCGTGGCCGGCCGTTACCAGGACGACCGCGAGCTGGCGGAGCTGATCGGCGAGCTGTCCATGAAGAGCCCGGAGTTCGCCGCCACGTGGTCCCGGCATCCGGTGGCGACCTGCGCCTCCGGCACCAAGCGCTTCCAGCACCCGGAGGTCGGCGACCTCACCCTGGAGTTCGAGGTCCTGCACCTGCCGGACGACTCGGGCCACCGCGTGCTGATGTACAGCGCCAAGCCCGGCGGCTCCTCGGAGGCCGGACTGAAACTCCTGCGGAGCATGGTGAGCTCCGTCGGTTTCTGACGCCGGAGGAACCGGCCGTGGCCCTCCCGGCCGGCAGGAGGCCGGAAGGACCACGACCCGCCGGACCGGGTACGGCCCGGCGGGAACGATCCGGGCCAGGGGCGCCGGACCGGAGCGGAGCAGGGTCAGGAGACGCCGAACCGGGAGATCGGCAGGTCCTCGGTCGCCACGTGCACGATGTGCGACTCGGTGTAGACGTCGATGCTGTGCTTGCCGCCCTCACGGCCGAGGCCACTGGCCTTGACGCCGCCGAACGGGGTGCGCAGGTCACGGACGTTCTGGGAGTTGACCCAGAGCATGCCCGACTCGATCTGCTGGGCGAGCCTGTGCGTGCGGCGCAGGTTGTTCGTCCACAGGTAGGCGGCCAGGCCGTACCGGGTGTCGTTGGCCAGCTCCAGCGCCTCCTCCTCGGTGGAGAACGGCGTGACGCACACGACCGGGCCGAAGATCTCCTCCTGGAAGATCCGCATCTTCGGCGAGACGTCCGCGAACACCGTGGCCGACAGGAAGTTGCCGACCGGCAGACTGTCGGGGCGCGAGCCACCGGCGACCAGACGGGCGCCCTCGTCGATGCCGATCTGGACGTACTCCATGACCCGGGCGTAGTGCTCGGGGTGGACCAGCGCGCCCAGCTCGGTCGCCGGGTCGTCCGGGGCGCCGACCTTCACGCGGGAGGCGCGCTCGGCGAAGCGCTGGACGAACTCCTCGTAGACGGTGTCCTGGACCAGAACGCGGGAGCTGGCCGTGCAGCGCTCGCCGTTCAGGGAGAAGACACCGAAGACGGCGGCGTCGAGCGCGCGGTCGAGGTCGGCGTCGTCGAACACGATCAGCGGGGACTTGCCGCCGAGCTCCATCGACAGCGTCTTCAGGTTGTCCGCGGCGTTGCGCATGATGATCTGGCCGGTGGTGGTCTCACCGGTGAAGGAGATGATCGGCACGTCGGGGTGCGCGACCAGGGCGGCGCCCGCCTCCTCACCGATGCCGTGCACGATGTTGAACACACCGGCGGGCACGCCCGCCTCCTCCATGATGGCCGGAAGGAGGCTGGCCGACAGCGGGGACCACTCGGCGGGCTTCAGGATGACCGGGCAGCCGGCCGCGAGTGCGGGCGCCAGCTTCCAGGTCTCCAGCATGAACGGGGTGTTCCACGGGGTGATCAGGCCCGCGACGCCGATGGGCTTGCGGATCACGTAGTTCAGCTGGGCGGAGGCGACGCGGTAGACGTCCTCACCCAGGGTGGTGATGACGTCGGCGAAGAACCGGAAGTTCTGCGCGGCGCGGTGGGCCTGGCCACGGGCCTGGGTGATCGGCAGACCGGTGTCCCGGCACTCCAGGGAGGCGATCTCGTCGTCCCGCTTCTCGATCGCGTCGGCGATCTTGCGCAGGACGCCGGCGCGCTGCTGGGCCGGCATCTTCGGCCACGGGCCCTCGGTGAAGGCCTTGCGGGCCGCGGCGACCGCGGCCTCGATGTCCTCGGCCTGACCGGCGGAGACCGTCAGGTACTCCTCGTTGGTCGCGGGCTCAAGGGCGGTGAACGTCGCGCCGGAGACGCTGGGAACGTGTTCCCCGCCGATGTAGTGCTGCAGGTTCATCAAGCCACTCCCTCACTCTGGGCCAGCAGTTCGTTGATCCGCTTGATCCCCGCGTCGGTGGGCGTGATCAGAGGCGGGCGGACATGACCGGAGGCGATCAGACCGCGTTGTTCCAGGACCCACTTGGCAGGGGCGGGGTTCGTTTCGACGAACAGCAGCTCGACCAGGGGGTGCAGGGCGTAGTGCAGGTCGAGGGCGGTCTTGTGGTCGCCCTCGACATAGGCGGTGTACATCTTCGCGACGGCGGCCGGGGCCAGGTTGGCGACCGCACTGACGAAGCCGACGCCGCCGATGGCGAGCAGCGGCAGGCAGAGCAGCTCGATGCCCGACCACATCAGGAAGTCACGGCCGCACTTGTGGAGCACCTGGGAGAAGTGCTCGAAGTCCTTGGTGGTCTCCTTGATGCCCACGACGTTGTCGTGGTCGCGGCGGAGCCTGGCCACCGTCTCGGGGGCGATGTCGACCGCGGTCCGCGACGGGACGTTGTAGATGACGATCGGCAGGCTGGGGAACTCCTTGGCGACCGTGGAGTACCAGGTGTAGAGCGCCTCCTGGGTGGGACGCGCGTAGTACGGGGTGATGACGAGGGCGGCGTCGGCGCCGAGACGCTCGGCCTCCGCGGTCAGGCGCATGGTCTCGTCGAGCTTGGCGGAGCCGGTGCCCGGCAGGAACGGCACGCGGTCGGCGGTCTCCTCGGCGACGGCGGCCATCGCGGCGATCCGCTCGTCGACGCTCTGCGCGCCGGGCTCACCGGTCGAGCCGCCGATCGAGATGCCGTGGGAGCCCTGGTCGAGCTGCCAGCGGACCAGGGCACGCAGCGAGTCGAGGTCGAGCTCGCCCGTCGCGGTGAACGGGGTCACCACGGGGGCGAGGGACCCGCGAATGCTCGCGGGATCCGAACGGAACTTCATGTGATCACTCCTTGTGCTGCTACAGGTCGGTCTTCGCGGGGGTCAGGGTCACTCGGCGCTTGCCTGCTCCTCGTAGACCTGGCGCCAGGCCTTGTTCATCGGGTAGAGGCCGTCGACAGAGGCGCCCTCGTCGACTCGCTCGTAGATGAAGCGCTCCTCCTTCTCCTGCTTGACGGAGTCGCGCGCGACCTCGGCGACCAGCCGGGGCGGGATCACGACAACGCCCTCCGCGTCACCGACCAGGACGTCACCCGGCATGACCAGCACGCCGCCGCAGTCCACCGGGATCTGCGAGTCCATCGGGACGTGCCTGCGCCCGAGCACGGCCGCGTGCGCGACGCCGTAGTAGGAGGGCATGTCCAGGCTGGAGAAGGAGGGGCTGTCCCGCAGACCGCCGTCGGTGATCACGCCGACGGCGCCGCGGCGCAGGGCGCGCAGCGCGAGGATGTCGCCCAGCGTGCCCGCGCCGTGGTTGCCCCTGGCGCTGATGACCAGGACCTCGCCCGGCTGGATCTCCTCGACGGTGCGCTTCTGCGCGTTCATGCCGTTGCCGATCTCGGCGAAGACGTCCTCGCGCAGCGGGAGGTAGCGAAGCGTCCTGGCGATACCCACCATGCGCAGGTCGGGCCTGGCGGGCTTGACGCCCTCGATGAAGTGGTGGTCGATGCCCCGCTTGCGCAGCTGGGAGGAGATCGTCGCGGTGGAGACGGACTTCAGGGCCGCGATGAGGTCCTCGTCGAGGACGCCCGCCTTCTCGGCGCCGGGGACGGGGGTCGAGCCGTACGCGGCGGCCTTGAGCTGGTCGGTGACCTTGGGCTGCACGCCGTAGGGGGGCAGGGGGCCCTCGTCGGCGACGACCTCGTTGCGGAGCCTGCCGGTGTCCTCAAGCTCGACCTCGACCACGTCGCCGGGCTGCACGACGGTCGATCCCGCGGGGGTGCCGGCCAGGATGATGTCACCGGGTTCGAGCGTCATCAGCCGGGACAGGTCGGCGATCAGCAGGTCGAAGCCGAACAGCAGCTCGTCGGCGCACGCCTCCTGGACCAGGTCCCCGTTGACGTAGGTGCGCAGCCACAGCTTCGACGGGTCGTCCGTCTTGAGGATGGCCGGGCCGATCGGCGTGTAGCCGTCCTGGCCCTTGGCGCGGAGGTTGGAGCCGAGGTCGGCGTGCTTGAAGTCGTAGACCCCGAAGTCGTTGGCGGCGGCGTAACCGGCCACGTGGCCGAGCGCCTCCTCGGGGGAGACCCGGTGGGCCCGGGTGCCGATGATGATGGCGATCTCACCCTCGAAGGCCATCAGCTCACAGCCCGCGGGCCGGACGACGGGCCGACCCGACCAGGACAGTGAGGAGGCGGGCTTGAGAAAGTAGGAGGGGACCGCCGGGGTACGCCCACGCTCGGCCGCTCGGCTGCGGTAGTTGAGATGGACCGCGATGATCTTTCCTGGCGTCAGGCCGAGCGGGTGATCCACGGCCACCTCCCTGAGTTAAATCGTATACGACATCATGCATGATACGCGATGAGGTCACGTCGGGCTATAGACAAAGATATTTGAATTCGTACATGATTTGGAGGTGTTCGGGCTTGTGAGACCCACCGCGGGGGAACACGAGCACCGGACGGACCCGAGGAGATCGACAGATGACGGACCTGGCCAGCGGAGACGGGCGCGTTCCCGTGTCCCGCACGGCCGCCGACGGCCTCTTCGCGGCGGGTACGGCCCGCGTTCGGGCGGTGACGCCCCGGAGGACACACCGGCCGATCGTCCGGATACTGTCTGAGAACGACCCCGGTGCCCCCCACGACATCGTGGATCGTGCCAGCACCTCGGAGTACGGCCCCGCGACCTTCGCCACGGCCTTCGTCCGAACCAGGGACCTGTCCACCCCCCACCGCACGACGGCCGGGGACAGGGCCGGAGCCGTCCTCACCGACATGATCCATGTCCCGGATGCCGCGACCAGCGGCCACGACCGGGGGATGGGACCGTACGCCATCGTCGCCTATACAGAAGTCAAGGGCGTCTGGACACACCTGGGAGGGTCGTGATGGGAGAGCTCGTCATGGCGGCCAAGATCACGCATGTGCCGTCGATCTGGCTGTCGATTCAGCCCGGTAAGCACTTCGGCATCCGGAGGAACGCCGAGCTGGCACTCACGGAGATCGGCAGGCGGGCCCACGAGCGTGGGGCCGACACCTTCCTGGTCGCCGACACCCACTGGCTGAACAGCATCGGCTTCCACCTCAACGGCAAGGAACGCCACCAGGCCACCTACGTCAGCCACGAGCTGCCGCACTTCATCCACGACCTGGCCTACGACTACCAGGGCGACCCCGAGCTGGCCGAACTGGTCCGGGAGGAGATCGTCGCGGGCGGGCAGAAGGCACGCGTCCACGACTACAACGACCTCGGCCTTGAGTACGCCACTCTCGTGCCGATGTACTTCATGAACAAGGACTCCTCGATCCGGGTGCTGCCGATCGGCTGCAACATGTACTCCACGATCGAGGAGAACCGCAGGATCGGCGAGGCGCTGATGCGGGCCATCCGCCGCAGTGACAGGAAAGTGGCCTTCCTGGCCAGTGGCTCGCTGTCGCACGCCTTCCCGGCCAACGAGATCGCCGAGTCGATGCTCGACGACGTGAGCAGCGAGATCAACCGGCAGGTGGACATCAGCGTCCTCGACATGTGGACGCAGGGCCGTACGGCCGAGTTCCTGGAGATGCTGCCCGACTACAACAAGCGCTGCACGGGAGAGGGCGCCATGGCCGACACGGCCATGCTCTTCGGTCTGCTCGGCTGGGAGAATTACACCGGCAACGGCGAGCAGCTCTGTCCGTACTTCGGCAGCAGCGGCACCGGCCAGGTGGTCGTCGACTTCCCCCTGCCCGCCGAGGTCTCCTGATCCCCAGGGGTACGGACGTCTTCCGGCGGAGATCGGAGACGTGCAGTACGATAAGAAATCGTATGTGAAAGACTCTTCGAGGAGTACGCGACCAATGCAGGACCGACAGGGCTTGGCCTCCCGTGTTTTCCCCTCTGACCACCCCGTCGACCTGCCCCCCGTGCTCCTCCTGCACGGCATCGCCTCCGACGGCGAGACCGACTGGGTCGCGCCGGGCACCGTCGCCGCGCTGAACGACGCCGGGCGCACCGTCGTCGTGGTGGACCTGCGCGCCCACGGCGCCAGCCCCGCCTCCGACTCCGCCGAGGAGGCGGGCGCGCCGGCGCAGGCGCGCGACATCCTGGCCGTGCTGGACGAGGCGGGCGTCGAGACGTTCGACATCGCGGGCTACTCGCTGGGCGCCAGGCTCAGCTGGGCGGTCGCCGAGGCGGCTCCGGAGCGCGTGCGCCGGGCCGTACTCGGCGGGCTCAGCCCCGTCGAGCCCTTCACCATGGTGGACATCGCCGCCCTCCACAAGGCCGTCGCCGAGGGCGTGCAGCCCGAGGACCCCTTCACCGGGATGATCGCCGGGATGGTCGGCTCCCGTGGCCCCGAGCGGGCGCCGGGTCTCGCGCTCGTCGTCGAAGGCCTGGCCGGGAGCCCGTTCGACCCGAAGGGATGGCCCGGCCAGACCCCGCCGGTCTTCGTCGTCGGCCAAGACGACATGATGACGAACGGAATCGAGCGTATCGTCGGTCTGGTAGACGGAGCGGAGCTGCTCACCGTCCCGGGCGACCACTTCGGCGCGCTCACGGGTGCCGAGTTCCGTGGCATCGTCGTGAGGGCGCTGAGCCGGTGATCACCAACGGGGCGGGCGCCCACCAGGGCAGCGGCCCAGGGTTAAAGATGAGGGGACACCGGTGAGAGTGGTCAAGAAGACCGCCAAGGCCAAGGAGTCGAAGGCGGAGATCAGCTACGGGCTGCTCCGTTCACGAATCCTCGACGGAACGTACGGCCCCGGCTACCGGCTGGTCATGGACCAGCTCGCCAGGGAGACCGGAGTCAGCACGATCCCGCTGCGCGAAGCCGTACGGCGACTGCAGTCGGAAGGACTCGTCGAGGTCGTGCGCAACATCGGCGCACGCGTGGCCGTCTTCGACTCGACCCAGGTCGAGCACACGCTCAACGTCCTGGCCCGGCTTGAGGGATACGCCACGGCGATCTCCGCCCCTCTCATGTCGCCCGAGCAGATCGAGGAGTCGCGGGAGATCAACGCCCGCATGGTCGAGGCCCTTGAGGAGTTCGACCCGACCTCCTTCACGGCCCTCAACCGGCAGTTCCATTTCTCGATCTACCAGTACTGTCCGGACGACCACCTGGCCAACCTGCTTGAGTCGGAGTGGGCACGGCTGGACCACATGCGGCGTTCGAGCTTCACCTACGTTCCTGGACGGGCCCGGCGCTCGGTGGTCGAGCACGAGCACATGCTCGACCTGATCTCGATGGGCGCCCCGGCGGAGGAGATCGAGCGGGTGGCCTGCGCCCACAAGATCGCCACGGCCGAGGCGTTGCACAACGCCCATGTGACGGCTGTGTAAATGGCGCTGCCTTCGGCAGCGCGGGCTTGGGCGCTTTCGGGTCGGTGTCTTCCCTCGTCACTCCGTCGCTTCGCTCCTGCGTTCCTCAGTCCAAGCGCCGGCGCACCCGAACCGTGTCTCTTTGCTCCGCCTGGCGGCGTCGCGGGCTTGGGCGCTTCGAGCCTGCGCTTTCCCTCGTCGCTCATCCGCTGCGCTCCTTCGCTCCTCAGTCCAAGCACAGACGCGCCCAAGCCGACACTCCTCACACTTGGCGCCGGTACCCCGAACTCCTCACGCTGGGCGTCGGGAGAGGGTGAGACGACAGGCGGTGTCCGAGGGGGCGAGTAGGGGCGTGGCGGCCTTCTGGGGTGGGCAAGTGCGGAAGCTGTGGAAAAGGGCCGTGTTCTAGGGTCATGGTCATGAAGCAGCTGCCTGCGCTTTCCGTCGCGGAGGTCTTCTCGGAGCGGCTCCTGCTGCGCAGGGCGTTGCACGATGGCGACCGTGAAAGGCTCGTCGAGCTCTCGACCGATCCCGAGGTCCAGGCGTACATCGGTGGCCCCCGGCCTCTGGGTGAGGTCGAGCGGCACTTCGACGAGGTCATGGCCTCCGGCGCGACGACCAGGCCGGGTAACTATGTCATCGCGGACAACACGACGAACCAGGTCATCGGGACGTTGACGCTCGCCCGCTGGTGGACCGACCACCCGCAGCGGGTCACCGAGGACGGCGAGGAACTGGTCCTCGGCTATGTCCTGCGGCGCGGCGCGTGGGGCGCGGGGTACGCGTTCGAGGCGGCGACGGCCGCGTTGCGCGCGGCGGCCGAGGAGTTCCCCGACCAGCCGGTTGTCCTCGTGACCCAGACCGCGAACAAACGATCCCTGAAACTCGCCGAACGCCTCGGCTTCCACCTCACCACCACGTTCGAGGAATTCGACGCCGAACAGGCCCTCTGCGTCACACGCCTGTCCACGTTCAGGGCCTGATCACCGCTGTGGGCGCGGGGCTTTCGGACGTGCCTCCGCTGGCCGGGCCGTAAAGGCCGTGACCGGCCTGCTCATCACCCTGAAGGGTTCGCAACCGGGTGAGCACGATCCGGCCCGGGTGGTCTGGGGCGGCGGGTCCCTCATCGCCCTGAAGGGTTCGTGGCGGTGCGAAAGCGTGGGGGCGGGGCGCTCGTTGAGTGGGTTTCGGCTCTTGGGCGGAACGGGGTGTCGCTTGAGCCGGGCCGGTCGGGAGGCCGCGCATCGTCGGCGCATCGCGGAACCATCAACCGGGGCCCACAGGATCGATGCCACAAGAAGCACCGAACAGGGAGTGTCCCCATGTCCACCACCGCCACCGTCGTCACCGTCCTGGCCGCCCTCTGGGTGGGTTTCTCCGCCCTCTCCCTCCTGCGCCGCGCCGAATGGGTCGTGAAGCCGCTGATGGACTACGGTGTTCCCCGCTCGTGGTGGACCTGGCTCGGCGCGGCCAAGGCCGCCGGGGCCGCGGGTCTGTTGGCCGGCCTGTTCGTGCCGGTCGTCGGCGTGGCGGCCGGGATCGGCCTGGTGCTGTACTTCGCCGGGGCCGTCGTCACCGTGCTCAGGGCGCGCTCGTACTCGACCGTGGTCTTCCCCCTGCTGTACATGGGCCCGGTGATCGCGGCCCTGGCGCTGGGACACCTCGCCTGACAGCGGCACGTGTCCGATCGGCCCTCAGGGGAGCGGAAAGGGCGGAAGTAGGCTGACCGCGGTCGTCCCGCTACGGTGAAGGAGCCACTGTGACCACAGACCCGACGATGACCCGGATCGGCCAGGGAGTGGAGCTGCACCACCACCAGGGCCAACGCGAAGCCGCTCGCGACGTGTTCGCGCGGATCTGGGATGACATCGGCGGTGAGCAGGGCGACCCGCTGCATGTCTGCGTCCTCGCCCACTCGATGGCCGACGTCCAGGACGACGTGCGGCAGGAGCTGATGTGGGATCTGCGGGCGCTCGCCGCCGCCGGTCTCCTCACCGACGAGCGGGTGGCCCAGGCCGGGTCACCCCTTTCGGTGGCCGGTCTGTATCCGTCGTTGCATCTGAACCTGAGCGAGTGCTACCGCAAGCTGGGCGATTTCGACCGCGCTCGTGAGCATCTCCAGCAGGCGCGGGCGGGGGTCGGCGCGCTCGACGACGACGGGTACGGGCGGCTCATCAGAGGTGGCCTGGAGCGGTTGGCCGAACAGTTGGGCGAGACCACCTGACCGCGCGGCTGAAGCCGAGATTTCAGAGCAAACCTTGCCGCCGGTGGTGAGGTGCTCTCCGCGCTGGTGCGTGTGTCACGACGTCACCTTCGACTTATGGCGGGATTAGTCGGAAAGCTGGATGTAAGTGGTGGATTCTCCGGTTTGGGGGTGGTTGGGAGGTCGTGCTGCTGTTAGGTTATGCCCCTAACGAAGGTTAGCCTTACCTTAGGGGGTGCGGTGGTGTCGCAACGGCGAGTTGTCGGGCGTCCCGGACGGACCACCGCGCGCGACATCGAGAAGACCGGGGTCGGAGGGGGGATCACCTCGCCGCCGCGCCGGGGATATGCGCCGGGCATGACGGCGGTGGTCCGTGGGACGGTCGCCGGGAGCACGGCGAGACCGACGGCCACGGCGACCCCGATGCCTCGGGCTGCCGAGGGCCTGAAGGCCGTGAAGGCTACGGAGGGGGCGCGGTGATGGCCGCGCGGGGTTTCCAGGGAGCCGTCATGCGCGGCTTCGGGGCTCGTGACCATGTGGCGACCGTGGTGCGGACGTCCATGGTCACGCCGCACATGGTACGGATCCACATGTCGGCGCCGACCCTGTTCGAGAACGTCACCGTCGGCCCCACCGCGTGGCTGCGGTTCTGGTTCCCCGATCCCACCGGGTCCGACAGGGAGCATCAGCGCGCCTACACCCTTGTCTCGTGCGAGCCGGAGACCGGCGAGTTCGCCGTGGACGTGGTGCTGCACGAGCCCGCGGGACCGGCGACCGTGTGGGCGAGGAGGGCCGAGCCCGGCGACGAGGTCCAGGTGATGTCGTTCGGCTCCTCGCGCTTCGCCGTACCGGACGAGCCGCCTGCGGGATATCTGCTGGTCGGCGACCCCGCCTCGGTGCCCGCGATCAACGGCATCGTCGCCGCGCTGCCCGACGACGCCGAGATCGCGCTCTACCTGGAGAAACAGCACGAGGAGGACGAGCTGATCCCGCTCGCCTCCCACCCGGGGCTGCGGGTGCGGTGGGTGCCCAGGGACGGCGAGACCTCGCTGGCCGCCGCGATCGACGAGCGTGACTGGTCCAACTGGTACGCCTGGGCGGCGACCGAGGCGGGCTCCCTCAAGCACCTGCGCAGGACCCTGCGTGACAGGTTCGGCTTCCCCAAGGCCGACACCTACGCCCAGGCCTACTGGACGTACGGCAGGGCCATGGGTTCGCTGCGCCGTACCGACGAGGAGAAGGCGACCGGGCAGGCACCCGCCGTACGGCCTGCTGAGCGGGAGGCCACCGGGCAGGAGGATGCGCGGTCTGGCGGGCCGGCTTCCGTGGCGCAGGACGGGCGGGTTCCTGGGCGGTGGCGGTCGCAGGCGGCCAAGGAGCTGCTCGCGCCGGTGAAGACCGCGATGATCGTCGCCGGGGTGGTGCAGGGGGTCGTCACGCTGGTGCAGCTCGCGCCGTTCGTGCTGCTGGCGGAGCTGGCGCGGCTGCTGCTCGCGGGGGCCGACGGGGATCGGCTGTGGGGCACCGCCGTGGCCTTCCTGGTCGTCTTCGGCGCCGGAGCGCTGCTGGGCGGTGCGCTGACGGTGTGGCTGCACGTCGTGGACGCGCGGTTCGGCGCGCGGGTCCGTCACCGGCTGCTCGGCAAGCTCGTACGGCTGCCGCTCGGCTGGTTCACCCGGCGTGGCTCCGGCGCGGTCAAGAAGCTCGTGCAGGACGACACGCTGGAGCTGCACGGTCTGGTCACACACGCCATCCCCGACGGGGTCGCGGCCGTCGTCGCCCCGGTCGCGGTGTTGGTCTACCTGTTCGCGACCGACTGGCGGCTGGCGCTCGTCCTGTTCGTCCCGATCATCGTGTATCTCTTCGCCTTCGCCGCGATGATGTTCCAGAGCGGCCCGAAGATCGCCGAGGCGTCCCGGTGGGCGGAGCGGATGGGCAACGAGTCGGCCGCCTTCTTCGCGGGACAGCCGGTGATCCGGATGTTCGGCGGCGTCGCGGCCTCCTCCTTCCGGCGTGAGCTTGAGTCCTACGTCGGCTTCCTGGACGGCTGGCAGCGGCCGTTCATCGGCAGGAAGACGTTCATCGACCTGGTCACCCGCCCGATGACCTTCCTGTGGTTGATCATGGTCGTCGGCACGCCCATGGTCGTCTCCGGGGCCATGGAGGCGGCGACGCTGCTGCCGTTCCTGCTGCTCGGCACCACCTTCGGCGCGCGGCTGCTGGGCATCGGCCTCGGGATGGGCGGCGTCCGCGCGGGCGTCCTGGCGGCCCGCCGCATCGCCGTCGTCCTCGGCGAGAAGGAACTGGCCGTCCGGCCTGAGGCGGTGGAACCGGAGGGGGAGCGGGGGGTTGTCCGCTTCGCGGGGGTGAGCTTCGGCTACCGGCCCGGCAAACCCGTCATCCACGACGTCTCGCTGACCCTGCGGCCGGGTACGGTCACCGCGCTCGTCGGTCCCTCGGGGTCGGGCAAGTCGACGCTCGCCGGACTGCTGGCCCGCTTCCACGACGTGGACTCCGGCGCCGTCACCGTCGGGGGACGCGACATCCGCGCGATGTCCGGTGACGACCTCTACACCCGTGTCGGGTTCGTCTTCCAGGACGCGCAACTCGTGCACGGAACCGTACGGGAGAACATCGCCCTGGCCAGGCCGGAGGCGACCACGGCCGAGATCGAGACGGCGGCGCGGGACGCGCGGATCCACGAGCGGATCCTGCGGCTGCCCGACGGCTACGAGACCGTGCTGGACGGCGACGGCGGACTCTCCGGCGGGGAACGGCAGCGCCTCACCATCGCGCGTGCCCTGCTCGCCGACACCCCGGTGCTGGTCCTCGACGAGGCGACGGCGTTCGCCGACCCCGAGTCCGAACACCTCGTACAGCAGGCCCTGACCCGGCTCACCCGAGGCCGTACGGTGCTCGTCGTCGCGCACCGCCTGCACACCGTCGTCGACGCCGACCAGATCGTCGTCCTCGACCACGGCCGCGTCGCGGAGACCGGCACCCACACCGAGCTGATCGCGTCCGGCGGCCGTTACCGCAGGCTGTGGGACAGCCGGGGAAGCGTACCCGCCAAGGCGGAGGTGTCCCGATGATCCGTACCCTCGTCCGGCTCGTTCCCGCGACCGATCGGGGCAAGGTGGTCAGGTACGCCCTGCTCACCGTGGTCTCCGCGATCCTGCGGGGAGTCGGCTGCCTGCTGCTCGTCCCCCTGCTCGGCGCGTTGTTCTCCACGGCTCCGGCCGACGCGCTGCCGTGGCTGGGCGCGCTCACCGTGAGCGTCGTGCTCGTGTGGGCCGTGGACACGGCCGTCTCCCGCATCGGCTTCGACATCGGGTTCACGCTGCTCGGCACCGTGCAGCGCGACCTCACCGACCGGCTCACCCGCATCCCGCTCGGCTGGTTCACCGCCGAACGCACGGCGACCGCCAGGCAGGCCGTCGCCGCCTGCGGCCCCGAGTTGGTCGGGCTCGTCGCCAACCTGCTCACCCCGTTGCTGAGCGCCGTCCTGCTTCCCGTCGTGATCGCGATCGGCCTGACGGGCTTCGCCTGGCAGCTCGGGGCCGCCGCCTGGGTCGCCGTCGTGGGGCTGCTGGCCGCGCTGTGGGCGACCACCCGGATCACCCGCGCGGCCGACGCCGCCGACACGGCCGCGCACAGCGCGCTGACCGAGCGCGTCCTGGAGTTCGCCCGCACCCAGCAGGCACTGCGCGCCGCCCGCAGGGTCGAACCGGCCCGTAACGGCGCGGGAGCCGCCGCGGTCGCGCAGCGCGGTACGGCGCTGCGCCTGGTGCTGCTGCAGATCCCCGGGCAACTGCTGTTCGGCCTGGCCGGTCAGGTGGCGCTGGTCGCGCTCGCCGGAGCCGTCACCCTGCTCCACCTCGACGGAAGTCTCGGAGCGCCGCAGGCCGTGGCGCTCGTCGTGGTGGCCGTACGGTTCCTCGAACCCTTCACCGTGATCAGCGAGCTGGCACCCGCGATCGAGTCCGTCCGGGGCACCCTCGACACCCTGCGCGCCATCCTCGACGCCCCGGCACCCCCTGTTTCAGTCGCCGCTTCGGCCCCCGGCCGGGACGCGCCGCGCGTCGAGTTCCAGGGGGTGGGCTTCGGCTACGGCGACGACGAGGTGCTCAAGGACCTGTCCTTCAGCCTCGAACCGGGGACGACCACGGCCGTCGTCGGCCCCTCCGGCTCGGGGAAGAGCACGATCCTGTCGCTCGTCGCGGGCTTCCACGAGGCCTCGCGGGGACGCGTCCTCATCGACGGCCAGGACGTCTCCGGGCTCGACCCGGCCACCCGGCAGCGGCTGTCCAGCATGGTCTTCCAGCATCCGTACCTGTTCGGCGGGACCATCCGCGACAACGTCCTCGCCGGTGACCCGGACGCCGAACCGGCACAGGTCGCGCAGGTCATGCGGCTCGCCCAGGTGGACGAGATCGTCGGGCGGCTGCCCGACGGGGAGCGTACGGACGTCGGCGAGGCCGGGGCCGCCCTCTCCGGCGGTGAACGGCAGCGTGTCAGCATCGCCCGCGCCCTGCTCAAACCGGCGCCGATCCTGCTGATCGACGAGGCGACCAGCGCCCTGGACACCGAGAACGAGGCCGCCGTGGCCCAGGCGCTGAGCCAGGACGTACGGCGACGCACCCGTGTCATCGTCGCCCACCGCCTGGGCGGCATCCGTCACGCGGACCGGGTGCTCTTCGTCGAGGACGGCGCGATCGTCGAACAGGGAACCCCGGCGGAACTGCGCGCGGCCAACGGCCGCTTCGCCGAGTTCTGCCGCCACCAGGAACAAGGAGAGGACTGGCGCCTGCGCTCGGCCGCCCCCGACCACGACCTGGTCCTCTCCTCGGACCCGGACTGAACCGGCCCCCGAAGGAGAGGGTTCAGACGACGATGACCCGGCGTCCGCGGGTGTGACCGGCCTGGCTGTCGGTGTGTGCCGCCGCCGCTTCGGCGAGGGTGTACGACTTCTCGACGGGGATGTGGAGTTTCCCCCGGGAGATGAGGTCGGCGGCCTCGGCGAGCGCGTCCGGCACGCTTCCGGCCACGCCGGAGAACCGGACGCCGAACTCCGGCGCGCCGAGATCGGCGATGGAGATCACCTTCTGCGGATCCCCGGTCAGTTCGACGAGGTCGCGGATCACGCCGGAGCCGGCCAGGTCGAGAGCCGCGTCGACACGACCGAGCCGTCGCACCCGCTCGACCCAGCCCTCGCCGTACGTCGTGGGGACGGCGCCCAGGCCGCGTAGGTAGTCCTGGTTCGCGGCCCCGGCTGTGCCGATCACCGTGATGCCACGGTCACGGGCGATCTGCAGCACCGCCGATCCGACTCCGCCGGAGGCGCCGCTGACCAGCAGCGTCTGCCCGGGCCGTACACCGACCTGGTCGATGACGCGCAGCGCGGTCTCCACCACGGAGGGGTATCCGGCCGCCTCCTCGAACGTCAGTCCCTCGGGCATCGGGGCCCAGGCCGACAGCACGGCGAACTCGGCGTAAGTGCTCGAACCCTCACCGAACACGTGGTCACCGACCTTGACCCCTTCGACGCCCGCGCCGACCTCGTCCACCACCCCGGAGGCGTCCAGCCCGACCCCGGCGGGCAACTCGATCGGACGGGCCTTCTGGAACTGACCTTCGCGAATCCGCCAGTCGACGGGGTTCACCCCCGCCGCCCGTACGGCGACGCGTATCTTCCCAAGTCCCGCGTGGGGCTCCTCGGCGTCCACGAGTCGCAGGACGTCCGGGCCGCCGAACACGGCGAAGCTCACTTTCCTCATGCCGCCGACCGTAGCACTAACGGTTAGTGTTTTGAAACCGTTGTTATTTCGTATCTGATAGCATCGCGGCATGACCGTGCCGTCCGGGCGCCGCGAGCGCAAGAAGGCCGCGACCCGCCAGAAGATCGCCGAAACCGCCCTGCGTCTCTTCCTGGAGCGTGGATACGACGCGGTGGGCATCCGGGACGTGGCGGCCGAGGCCGACGTGGCCGTCACCACGGTCTTCTCGCACTTCGCCTCGAAAGAGGCCCTGGTGTTCGGGCAGGACGAGGACTTCGAGCGACGCCTCAGGCAGGCGGTCACCGACCGGGCGCCGCAGGAGCCGCTCATCCCCGCGCTGCGTCGCGAGATCCGGGCCATGGTGCGCCACTGCGCGTCGAACAGCGGCACCCCGATCTGGAACATGATCGACAAGACACCCGCCCTGCGGGAGTACGAGGAGTCGATGAGGCTGCGCCACGCGGAGTCCCTGGCGACGGCCATCGCCGCCGATCCCGACCTGGCGCGGACCACGACGGCCTGCCGGACGATCGCGAGGTTCGTGGTCGACGCCTACGCGCTGGCCCGCGAGGCCCCCGACCCGGAAGCCGCCGTGGACGAGATCTTCCAAATGATCGAAGCCGCCTGGTCAGCCACCAAGGGATAACCCTCGGACTTGGATCCCGCCACCCGGCCTGTCCACATCCGGCCGGGTGAGAAGCCCTCTCCCTCCGCCCCCCGCCGAACCCCACCACGCGACCGCGCACACCCGACGACACGCCGATCAGCAGGGATTCCGATCCGGACACACCCGGTGCCACGGACGAGAGACCTCAGTTCAGGCGCCGACGCCGTACACGAAAAGTTTCGGCCCGCGCCTTACCAACCCCCACGCGCAAGAAGTTTCGGTCCATACGCACCAACCCCAAGCGTGAAGAGTTCGGGGTACCGGCGCCGTGCGTGAGGAGTGTCCGGCTTGGGCGCGTCGGTGCTTGGACTGAGGAACGCAGGAGCGAAGCGACGGAGTGACGAGGGAAAGCGCCGACTCAGGGCGCCCAAGCCCGCGGCGCCTTCGGCGCCACAATAAACACAGCCCGGCGCCCCCCCACGGTGCGCCGGGCTGTGTTGTTCTGGGGTCACACCAGGAGCTGGCCGCCGTCCACCTGGACCACGGTGCCGGTGATGTGACCGGCGTTCGCGGAGGCCAGGAACAGCACCAGCGGTGTGATGTCCTCGGTGGTCGCGATCTTGCGGAGCGGGATGCGCGACTCCCAGGCCTCCCGAGCCTCGGCGTTCTCCATCAGACCGGCGGTCATCGGGGTGTGCACGGGACCGGGGGCCACGCCGTTGACGCGGATGCCGTGACCGGCCAGCTCGACGGCGCCGGTGCGGGTCAGCGCGTCCACGGCGGCCTTGGTGGCCTCGTAGTGACCCATGCCGGGGGTCGGCTGGCGGGCGCCGATGGAGCTGATGTTGACGATGCAGCCGCCCTTGCCCGCCTTGATCATCTGCGCGGCGACCGTCTTGGTGACGGTGAAGGTGCCGCGGAAGTTGACCGAGACGACCGTGTCGAAGACCTCGAAGGGGAGGTCGACGAGGAGGCCGCCACCGGCGACGAGGCCGGCGTTGTTGACGAGGACGTCGACGGTGCCGAGCTTCTCGGCGACCTCCTCGACGGCCGCGTTGACGCTCTCGGGGTCGGTGACGTCGAGGGTGACGGCGTGGCCGCCGATCTCGGCGGCGACCTCGTCGGCGCCCGCGCGATTGACGTCGGCGACGACGACACGGTCACCGGCGGCGGCGAACGCCTCCGCGACGGCCCTGCCGATGCCGCTCGCGGCGCCCGTGACGAGGACGACGCGTCCTTCGGCGCCGCTCACCGGGCTTCCGCGACGATCACGCGGGGGCTGCCGGGCAGCGCGAGGGTCTCGACGGGGGTCCAGCCGGCCTCGGTCAGCCAGCCGTGGACCTGGTCCTCGGGGTAGACGATGGTGCCGTCGATGGTGAGGTACTCACCGGCGTGCAGGGCGTCGATGCTGCGCTGCTTGTCGTCGTTGTCGAGGAAGAAGTCGAGCAGCAGGAGCTTGGCGCCGGGGACGGCCGCCTCGCGGGCGCGCTTGACGATGGTCCTGTTCTGCTCGTCGTCGTAGCGGTGCGCGACGTGCTCAAGGAAGACCAGGTCGAAGCCGGTGGGGATGTCGCCCTGCAGCGGGTCGCCCTCGACGATCTCGACGCGCTCGTTCAGGCCGGCCTCGGCCAGCACGCCCCTGGCGGCCTCGACGAGCGGGCCGCCGGAGAAGAAGGTGCCGTTGAGCGCGGAGTTGGCGGTCAGGGCCTCGACGAGGAAGGAGACGGACAGGCCGCCGTAGTCGAGGACCTTGGTGTAGGGGGAGAAGTCGAAGTTGTCGGCGAGCATCTTGGCGTGCAGCGCGTTGTAGGTCATGACGCCGCCCATGAAGATGTCCATGCGGTCGCCGGACATGTCCAGGTCGCCGGGCTTGCCGGTGCGGACGGTGTTGATGAAGCCGAGCCAGTGGCCGTAGCTGACGGCGTCGAGGAAGGCGAGGAACTTACGCAGGTCGAGGTCGCCGGCGGAGCCCGCGAGGTACCGCGCGGTGGCGGGGGTGTTGGCGTACACCCCGTCGGTGCGGGTGAGGAGGTCGAGGCTCGACATCGCGTCGGCGAGAATCCTGGCGACGTTCGCGGGGATCCCGGCGCGCTCGGCGATTTCGGCGGCGGTCGCGGGACCGTCGGCCAGCGCCGCGAACACTCCGGCCTCACTGGCGGCGAAGAGCTGCTTGGCGGCCATGTAGCCGATGGCCACGTCCACGATCTTCGAGGGGCTCGCGGACGAGGTGCTGTCGGGGAGAGACGACATGCGATGCGCTCCTTTGATTCCAAACAATATTGGGAATACTATACGATTCACCAGGCAGCGACCAGGGGTCGCACATCGGCATCGGAGGTTCTCTGTGGAGTACTCAGGTCAGGTCCCCCGGCGTCGGCTCGGTGAGCGTGGCCCCCTGGTTCCGGTCTTCGGTCTCGGCTCCTGGAACACCTGGGACAGGATGGAGCGGGACGACGCCGTCGCCCTGATCCGTTACGCCGTCGACCGTGGCGTGAACCTCTTCGACGTCGCCCACTACAACTTCGGTCCGCACGCCGAGAACGCGGTCACCGACATCATCTTCGGTGAGGCCGTCGTCGAGGCCGGGGTGGCCAGGGACGACTACCTCCTGTGCGGCAAGCTCTGGCTGTGGGAGTACCCCAAGTCCTCCTTCGCCGAGCAGATCGACACCTCGCTGTCCAGGATCGGGACCGACAGGGCCGACTCCGTCGTGGTCGGCGACTTCTTCGGCGACCTGGACATCCGCGCCGTGGTCACCGACGTGGCCGAGCTGGTGCGGGCCGGGCGTTTCCAGACCTGGGGCGTGAACAACTGGTCGGCCGACGACCTGTGGTTCGCGCGTGACTTCGCCATCGCCGAGGGCATGGAGCCGCCGTCGTTCGCGCAGCTCAAGTACAGCCTCGCCCGCCGTTCGGTGCCGGACGGCACGCCGTACGGCAGGCTGTTCACCGAGGGCGGTATGGGGCTGCAGGCCTCGGACGTCTTCGAGGGCGGCATCCTGGCGGGCAAGCTGAACCCGCAGCGCAAGATCGGCGCGGACCCGGGCGGCATCCGCGACCGGATCCGTGACTCCTACCCCGAGGTCAAGCGGATCGCCGAGGGCTTCGGCGCGACCCCGGCCCAGCTGGCCATCGCCTTCACCCTGACCCACCCGGCCGCGGCGAACGTGCTCTTCGGCGCCAGCAGCAGGGCGCAGCTCGACGAGAACCTGGGCGCTCTCGAACTGCTCGAACGGCACGGCGACGAGCTGCGTTCCGCGGTCGGGGCGCTGTGGATCGACAAGGGCGTGGTCGCCCCCGACGCCTCCTGGGGCACCGACGCCCCGAACAAGGCCTGACGACTCCGTTCGGCGTCCCGGCCGCCCTTTCCCGGCGGCTCCGGGACGCGTTCGGCTCGTGCCCGTGCCGTACGGCGGGGCAGCGTCCGGAACCAGGCCCGTAGCCGGGCCGGAAAACGAGGCCGGGTCCGTAACCGGGTTTCGGACGGGACCATACGGCAGGGTGACGTGACGAGGGACCGGCTCGCGTGTTCGCGGGCCGGTCCCTCGTGGCTTCTCGGTGCGACTGGACGTGGTGTCCTCCGGATCAGCTCTCGTGGACGACGCGGCCGTCCACCATGGTCAGGCTCACCGGGACCTGGGGCAGGGCCTCGGGCTCGACCTCAAGCAGGTCGCCGTCCAGCACGCACAGGTCGGCGACCTTGCCGGCCTCCAGCGAACCCTTCCACGACTCCGCCCCGTCCTGCCAGGCGGGGGTGATGGTGTAGGCCCGCAGGGCCTCGGCGACCGCGAGCCGCTGGGCGGCGCCACGCACGGCGCCGTCGAGACCACGCCGGGTGACCGCGGCGGCGATCCCGACCCGCCAGTCGGGGGTGAGGACCGGGGCGTCGGAACTGAGGCAGAGCTTCACCCCGATGTCCAGTGCGTCACGGGTCGGCCACGTCTGGGGGAGGATGTCCTCGCCCAGGGCTCCGAGCACCATATGCTCAGTCGCCACGGGTATTCCCACCTGGGTGTTCAGTCCGATGCCTGCGGCCGCCATCGTGGCCAGGGTCCTGGAGGAGATCACGTCGCCATGGATGATGTAGTGCCTCGCGTCGCGGCCGTCCCTGGAGGCCGCCGCGGCGAAGGCGTCCGTCACCGTCCTGGTGGTCCTGCTTCCGGTCGCGTGCACGGCGACCTGGTGTCCCGCCGCGTGCGCCGCGTCGATCATCGCGATGAGCACGGCCTCACGCTCGGCCTCGGAGGCCCCCTCGACCAGCAGCCCGCCGTACGTGCCGTCGAGGTAGGGCTCGTCCATCCAGGCGTTGCGCATCGGCGGGATGCCGTCACCGAAGATCTTCACACCCGCGACGCGGAACCAGCCGGGCACGTCGGCGGGGGGCGTGAAGTCACGCAGCCCGTCGAGCACCCCGGACAGCGAGCTCGCGCCGTCCAGCTCGCCGAACAGCATGAGGGCGGTCACCCGGGAGGTGAGCCTGCCCTCCGCCGCGAGGTCGGCGTAGTCGCGCAGGGCCGCGGAGCCGAAGCAGCCGCTCGCCCCGTTGTCCTCCCCTGGGCCGAGGCCCGGTTCGGTGTAGCTCGTGACCCCGAGTGACGCGAGCAGTTCGGCGGTGCGCAGGATCGCGCCACGCCGGTCCTGTGAGGTCTCCAGCCGTGTCGGCGGCTCGCCTCCGTGGTGCCCGGCCGCCATCTGGTCCATGAGGAGGGCGGGCCACATCTGGCCGAGCCAGACGCCGTGGAGGTGGGAGTCGTTGATCCCCGGAAGGACCGATCTTCCCCGCAATGGGATGACGCGGGTGTCGGGACCGATCAGAGATGAAATTTCATCTTCTGTTCCCACCCGGGTGACGCGGCCGCCGGTGATCGCGATCGACTCCGCGACAGTGTCGGCGGCGTCGACGGTGTGCACCTTACCGCCGGTCATGACCACATCCGCCGAGGCGGCGTCGTACCTCGAATCGTTAGGCAACATTTCACCATCACACTAGACACGTCATTTGGACCCGCATAACGTACATGGAATCGGATACGATTTGCGAGTGCCTGAACCTTTGGGAAGGCACTCGGGCCGCCCCCGGAGGTAACCCCATGCCCCTGCATCCCGAGGCGCAGCGAATAATCGACCGCACCGGCGTTCAGGACCAGGGCGAGGCCCCCCAGCTTGACGCGGCGGCGATGCGCGAGGGATTCCGTCTTGCCTGGTCCATGCCGGACGACCTTCAGCCGGTCGGTGGTGTGGTCGATACCGTGTTCCCCGGTCCCGCGGGTGAGGTACCGGTTCGTGTATACACCCCCGAGGGCGACGGGCCGTTCCCGGCGCTGGTCTGGTTCCACGGCGGCGGGTGGACCATTGGCTCTCTCGACGAGAACGAGGTCGCCTGCCGGGCGGTCTGCGCAGGGGCGGGCGCCGTCGTCGTCTCCGTCGACTACCGGCTCGCACCGGAGAACCCCTTCCCGGCCGCGGCGGACGACTCCTACGCCGCGCTCCTGTGGGTCCACGAGAACGCCGAGGCGCTCTCGGTCGACGCCTCGCGCCTCGCCGTCGCCGGTGAGAGCGCGGGCGGGAACCTCGCCGCCGTCGTCGCGCTCAAGGCCCGCGACCTGAACGGTCCCCGGCTGTCCCTGCAGGTGCTCGTCTCGCCGATTCTGGGCCACCCCGACGACGGGCGCGCCTCCTACCGGGACTGCTCCGAGGGCTACTTCCTCTCGAAGGAAGGCATGGACTGGTTCTTCACCCAGTACCCCCGTAACGCCAGTGATCTCGACGACCCCTATCTCCTGCCGCTCCGCTCGAAGGACCTGTCGGGCCTGGCGCCCGCGCTGGTCGTCGAGGCCGAGTACGACGTCCTCCGCGACGAGGGCGTCGAGTACGCCGAAGCGCTCAAGGCCGCGGGCAACCAGGTTGAGCTGGCCGTGTTCGACGGCATGATCCACGGCTTCTTCGGACTGCTCACGCTTGAGCTGGCCGAGGTCAGCGGTGTCACTGCCCACGTCGTCGAGGCACTGCGATCCGCCTATGTGAAAGGCGCCCAATGAGCGGCGAAGTCCTCTCCCTTAAGGACGTCAGCATCAACCGGGGTGACACCCCGATCGTCCACGACGTCTCCCTGACCGTCGCACCCGGAACCGTCACGGTCGTCCTGGGCGCCAACGGCGCCGGAAAGACGACGCTGATGGACGGAATCGCGGGGCTGGCCCCCGTGACCTCAGGAACGATCCAGCTCGACGGCGCGCCGATCGAGAAGCTTCCCATCTACAAGCGCTCCCAGGCCGGTCTGGGTTACGTCGAGCAGGCCCGTACGGTCTTCAGGACGCTGACCGTCGAGCAGAACCTGCTCGTCTCCCGTTCCGGCAAGGGCGACGCCGAGAAGGTCTACGAGCTCTTCCCCGAGTTGCAGAAGCGCCGTACGCTCCAGGCCGGTCACCTGTCCGGCGGTGAACAGCAGATGCTCGTCCTGGGACGCGCGCTGATCTCCGACCCCAAGATCATACTCATTGACGAGATGTCCCTCGGCCTCGCGCCCGTGGTCGTCCGTCGCCTCATGCACGCCGTCAAGGACCTGGTCGGCCTGGGCATCGCGGTCCTGCTCATCGAGCAGTTCGCGAACCTGGCCCTGGAGATCGGGGCCAACGCCTACGTCCTCCGCAAGGGCCGCGTCGTCTTCGACGGCCCGTGTGACGAGATCAGGGGCGACTCCGAGCGCCTGCATGAGTTCTATTTCGGCGCCATGCCCACGGACGCCGTCGTCGAAGCTGGGGGCGAGAACCCGTGAACATGATCGACAAGCGTTCGTGGGGGATCGCCCTGGCCGTCGCCGTGGCGGCCTGCGTGATCGTGCCCAACGTGCTGCCGCCGTACTGGGTGTATCTCGCGATCACCGCGGTCGTCAGCTCGGTGATCATGCAGAGCTACGGTGTGATCGTCGGCAGGGCCGGCGTCATGTCCCTGTGTCAGATGTCCTTCGCGGCCATCGGCGCCTGGGTCGTGCTCCGCCTGAACCTGGCCGACGCCCCCGGCGGCTTCATCGTCTGGCTGGTCATCGGCGGTCTGGCGGCCGTTCCCGTCGGCGTCGCCATCGGCCTGCCCGCCCTGCGCATCCGTGGCGTCAACCTCGCGGTCGTCACCTTCGGCTTCGCCGTCGCCGCGGACATCGTGCTCAACGCCAACCAGTTCCCCGGCACCACCGAACTGAAGACGCTGCAGCGCCCCGGCCTGTTCCACACCAACGGCGGCTACTTCGTCCTGGCCGTGATCGTCTTCATGGTGCTCAGCATCGGGCTGGCGCTGTTCAACCGGACCAGGCTCGGCATGTCCTGGCTGGAGATCCGCTACTCGGAGCGGGCCGCGGCCGCGCACGGCATCTCGGTCGCACGCAGCAAGCTCGCCGCGTTCGCGCTCAGCGCCTTCATCGCCGGCATCGGCGGTGGCCTGATGGCCGGTCAGCTCGGTCTGGTCGTCTCCAGCAACTTCGCCATGGGACAGTCGCTCGCGCTCTTCGCGGTGGCGATCCTCATCGGCCCGCACAACCCCGAGGGCGCCCTCATGGGCGGCATCTTCGGCGCGGTGATGGCGACGATCCTGGAGAAGCTCAGGCTGCCCCAGGACCTGGGCGGCATCCTCTTCGGCCTCTCGGCGATCTTCGCCCTGCGCAGCGGCGTCAGCCAGACCGACTTCACCCGGGCCCGCAAGCGGGAGGCCGCCGCGCGCAAGCTGCTGGAGAGCCTCCCGGACAAGCCCAAGGAGGAGCCCAAGGCGGCCGTCCCGGCCACCGAGTCGACCTCCCTGGTCCCGCCGCCCGCCCCCGCGGGCGACCAGCCGGCCCTCGACGTGCGCGGCCTGACCGTCAGGTACGGCGAGGTCCTCGCGCTCGACAGCATCGACCTCACCGTCCCCAGCGGTGGCGTCGTCGGACTGATCGGCCCCAACGGCGCGGGCAAGTCCACCTTCATCGCCGCGGTCAGCGGGTTCCTCCACGCCTACGAGGGCACGGTCGAGCTTGAGGGCAGGTCCCTGGACAAGCTCAGCCCGAGCGCCCGCGCGAGCAACGGCCTGCGCCGTACGTTCCAGACGACGGTGATCGCGCCCGAGCTGACCCAGTACGAGTACCTCTCGATCGGCGCCAACAGGAAGCTGTCCAAGCAGGAGGCCGACGAGCTGCTCGACTTCTTCGGCTGCCCGCCCGGAGAGGTCCCGGTGTCCATCGTGGACGTCGGCAGCCGCCGTCTGCTCGACGTGGCCGCCGCCATCGCGGCCAAGCCCAAGGTCGCGCTGCTCGACGAGCCCGCCGCCGGTCAGTCGGCCGCCGAGTCGCTCAAGCTGGGCCAGAGGCTCGCCGAGGTGCCCTCCCGCTTCGGTGTCTCCATCCTCCTCGTCGAACACGACATGGAGCTGGTCCGCGCGGCGTGCGCGCAGGTGACCGTTCTCGACTTCGGACACGTCATCGCGTCCGGAACCACGCAGGAAGTGCTCGACGACCCGGCGGTCATGGCCGCCTACCTCGGTACTGCCGACGTGCCCCTCGTATAACCCTCCCGAACCCGACCCCTACCCCCACCCCCCCTCTTCCCCCAGCCCCAAGGAAGTAGTGCAGTGATGAAGCGTTCCCTCACCAGCGTCGCGGTGGTCGCCGCCCTGGCCATGGCCAGCGCGGCCTGTTCGAGCAGCGACTCCGGCACCGGCGGCCCGATCAAGGTCGGCTCGATCAACGGTGTCACCGGTCTGTTCCAGACGCCCGAGGTTCCCCAGGCCGTCAAGGCCGTCTTCGACGAGGTCAACAAGCAGGGCGGCATCAACGGCCGTCAGATCGAGCTCGTCAGCAAGGACGACGCGATGAACCCGCAGCGTTCCACCGAGGCGGCCCTTGAGCTGCTGGAGTCGGAGAACGTCGTGGCCCTCGTCGGTTCCTCCAGCGCGGTCGACTGTGGCCTGAACCGCGCCACCTACACCAACGCCGGGATCATCTCCATGCCGGCCGTCGGCGTCGACCCCGCCTGCTTCACCAGCCCGAACATCGCCCCGGTCAACCCGGGTCCGTTCAAGCTGATCACGGCGATGCTCTACTACGCCTCCGAGACGCTCAAGCGCGACAAGGTGTGCATGTACTACACCGTGCTGCCGGGCAGCGGCGGTGGCATCGACGCCGCCATCAAGGAGTGGACGGACCTCACCGGCAAGCAGCTGGCCGTCAAGGACACCTCGGTCGGCCAGGGCGACCCGACGCCGTACCTCGTCAAGGCCAAGGCCGCCGGCTGCCAGGCGATCCTGTACAACGCCACCGTCGGCCCGTGGTTCGCCCAGGCCAAGACCCAGGGCATGCAGGACGTCGACTTCATCGTGGCCGCCAACAGCTACACCGACGCCAACGCCCAGGCGATCCCGGACGGCCTCAACGTCTACGCCGGCACCGAGTGGCAGCCGTACACCGACGAGACCCTCCCCGGCAACGAGCGCTGGGCGAAGGTCATCGACGAGAACAAGATCCAGAAGACCGCCTTCAGCCAGGGCGCCGTCATGGCCGCCGACCTGTTCGTCCAGGTCCTGAAGACCGTCAAGGGCGACATCACCCGCGAGTCGGTCACCGAGGCCTTCAAGAACATGAAGCCGATCGACTACCCGATGGTCGGTACCCCGTGGATCTTCGGTCCCGGTGAGGCCCACAGCCCGATCGAGGGCAGCCGCTTCGTGAAGGTCGAGGCCGGCAAGTGGAAGGTCCTTCCCGAGGGCTTCATCGTCCCCGGCAAGAACTGATCTTTCAGGTCTTTCAGGAGCCCCAGGAGGTGGGTGTCCGATGTTGAATTCCTTGGTCGCGGGCCTGACCAGCGGTGGCGTCTACGCCCTGCTCGGCCTGTGCGTCGTGCTGACCTACCGGCTCGTCGCCGTGGTCAACTTCGCCATGGCGGGTGTGGGCACGATGGGTGCCTTCATCATGGTGTCGCTGATGGACCTGGGGCTGCCCTGGCCCGTCGCGCTGGTCGTCGGAGTCGTGGCGGGGTCGCTGCTGTCGGCCCTGATCGGCTCCGGGCTCGTCCGCTGGTTCGGTGAGCACGACGAGCGCACCAAGGCCGCCGTCACCGTGGCTCTCTTCGTGGCCATCGGGGCGATCGGTCTGCGCCTGTTCGGCAGCACGTCGACGGGGGCCAGGAGGTTCCCGACCGTGTTCGACTCACCCGCCTTCACCCTGGGCGACGTCGTGGTACCCCAGTCGGTGCTGGTCTCGCTCGCCTTCGCGGCGCTCATCACCTTCGGGGTCGGCCTGATGCTGTCCCGGACCTCCGTCGGCCTGCGGCTGCAGGCGCTGTCGGAGCGTCCGGGCACCGCCCAGGTGGTGGGCATCCCGGCGCCCAAGCTCGCCATCGCCGTCTGGGCCGCCATCGGCGGTGTCAGCACGCTGGTGATCCTGCTGGTCGCGCCGCGTCTCGGTGGGGACTTCTCCACCCTGAGCGGGCTTGTCACCACGGCCCTGGCCGTGGCGATGGTCGGTTCCTTCAAGAGCCTGCCCCTGACACTTCTGGGTGGTGTGCTCATGGGCCTGCTCGAAGGTTTCGCCGCGTCGCTCGACGAGATCCAGAAGTACCGGGGCGTCGTCCCCTTCCTCGTGATCCTGGTGCTGCTGTGGTGGCGCAGCCGTAACGAGGTCTGGGACACAGCCCACAGCAGATAGCGAATTCGGAGATCATCGCATGACAGTCCCTACGTCCACGCGGGCCGCCGTACTGCGCGCCCACGGGGAACCTCTGGTCATCGAGGAGCTGCCGCTCCCCGCCGAGTGCGAGCCGGGTGGCGCGATCGTCAAGGTCGACTGCGCCACGCTGTGCGCGACGGACGTGCACATCTGGAGCGGCGGCATGTCGTTCCCGGGCATGCTCCCGATGGTGCTCGGCCACGAGATGATCGGAACGGTCGTGGCCGTCGGGTCGGGCACCGTCGACGCCCTCGGTCGTCCCGTCGAGGTCGGCGCCAAGATCGGCTGGTCGGAGTCCACCTGCGGCTACTGCTACGGCTGTACGGTGATCCGCAACCCCGTGGCCTGCTCCAAGCGGGGCTACGGGTTCCTGCAGCGCTCCGACGTGTGGCCGCACTCGACCGCCGGACTCGCCGAGTACGACTACGTCACGCCGACCGCCCAGAAGTACATCCTTCCCGAGGACGTCAAGGACACCTGGGCGGCCAGCGCGGGCTGCGCCGTCAAGACCGTCCTGCACGCCTTCGACCGCGCCGGGGGCGCCAAGCTCGGCTCGAACGTCCTCGTCCAGGGGGCGGGCGCGCTGGGCATCGTCGCCACCGCGGTCGCCAGCGCCTCGGGTGCGAGCAAGGTCATCACCGTCGGCGGCCCCGACTCCAGGCTCGAACTGGCCAAGCGCTTCGGCGCCGACGTCACCATCGGCCTGGACGGTGACGCCGACAGCCGTCGCGCCGCCATTATGGAGGCGACCGACGGCCAGGGCGCGCACCTGGTGATCGACGTCGCCGGAGCGCCCGGTGTCGGCGCGGAGGCCATCGACGCCGCCGCCTGGGGCGGCACGTTCGTCATCGTCGGCACCACGGGCCCGCGCCCCGACCCGATCTCCCTCGGGACGATCATGGGCAAGGAGCTCAACGTGCTGGGGTCGCTCAACGGCGACGTCGGCGACTACTACAACTCGATCGAGTTCCTGCGCTCGACCCAGACGCGGTTCCCCTGGGACGAGCTGTTCAGCGAGCCCGTCGGACTCAGCGGGGCCTCGGCAGCGCTTGAGTCCATGTCGCGCCTTGAGCAGGTCAAGGCCGTCGTCCACCCGTGGCTTCCCTGAGAACCTGCTTCCGGACCCTCGCCTGATCCTCCGAAGGTCCCCGCGGAGACGCTCCGCGGGGACCCGAGGGCCGTTTCCGCGGGTCTTCCACAGACCTTTCCCGGGGCTTGGCAGGCGAGAAGCTCCACCGAACAGAGCCTGACGGCCATCCACATATTTTTCGAGGAGTCCGATGTCCACGTCCAAGAAGGTGGTTCCCCTCCGCAGGGTCGGAACCCACGGTCCCGACGTCTCCGTCCTGTCGCTGGGGTCCTGGCACACCTACGACCGCATGGCCTTCGAGGACGCGGTGGCCATGGTCCGCCACGCCGTGGACCTGGGCATCAACCTGTTCGACGTCGGCGTGTACGGCTTCCCCGGCCACCCGCCGGTCTTCACCGACGTGCTGTTCTCCGCCATCGTCAGGGCGGCGGGCATCTCCAGGGACGAGTACCTGCTGTCGGCCAAGCTGTGGCTGGAGCCGTACCCGGAGATGTCGCTGCGTGAGCAGCTGGAGAAGGCCCTGTTCAGGGTCGGGACCGACCGGGCCGACCTGGTGATCCTCGGCGACATCCGCCGCGACGACCTCGACCTGAACCAGCTCGCGGTCGATCTCGCGGAGCTGGAGGTCGACGGGATCATCGGCTGCTGGGGTGTGAACAACTGGTCGGCCACGGCGGTCAGGACCATCCGCGACCACGCCATCCAGGCGGGTTCGCCCGGTCCGCAGATCGCGCAGCTGAAGTACAGCCCCTGCCGCAGGTCGATCCCGGACGGCGCGCCGTTCGCCCAGGTGTTCGCCGAGGGCATCACCATGCAGGCGTCGGACATCCTCGAAGGCGGCATCCTCGCGGGCAACAAGAAGCCCGGACGTGAGATCGGCCGCGACCCGGGCGGCGTCCGCGAGCGCATCATCGAGGCCGCCGACGGCCTCGCTGCGGTCGCGGCCGAGCTGGAGGTCACTCCCGCCCAGCTGTGCGTGGCGTTCACCCTCACGCACCCCTCGGTCAGCACCGTGCTGTTCGGGGCGACCAAGATGCAGCAGCTCGTCGACAACGTCAACGCGATCGAACTGGTCGAGCGGGTCGGCGCCGAGCGGCTGCGCGAACTGGTCGCCCCCTTCTGGGTCGACGCCGACGTGGTGAACCCGGAAGGCCCGTGATCCCCACCCGGAGGCCGGTGAGGTGAGTCACCGGCCCCGGGCGCTATGCCCGGCCCGGTTCCCCGGTGGGCGGGGAACCATGTGCCCGTGAACCGCCCGTCCTGTTCCTCCTTCTCTCGCGGTGCGGCGCGAAAAGGCGGAACAGGGCGGGTTTTCCCGTTCTCAACCGTTTTACCGGTACGGCGCGCCGTACCGGTGCGGCTTGGCACGGCGGGCTTGTCGGTACGGCGGGCCTTGTCGGTACGGCGGGCCTTCAGCCGAGGTCGAGGACCGGGATCAGTTGCTCCTCCTCGTAGGTCAGGTGCGCTTCGAGCTCGTCGACGAGCCGTTCGATCTCGGCCCGCACCTTCAGCGGATCGTCCCCCGAGAGGGCCTGCTTCAGCTCCTCCACGAGTGCGGCGACGCGCTCGTGCTCCTTTGCCAGCCGTTCGAGGACCGGGGCGAGCGAGGGGTGCTGCTCGGCGAGGACGGGGAACATCATGGTGTCCTCGCCCATGTGGTGATGGTGCAGGCCCTGGCAGACGGTCAGGCAGTTGATCCTGAGCTGCACACCGAGGCCGGGCCGTCCCGAGTCGGACAGCTCCTTGCGGATCAGCGCCAGTTCGCGGCGGAAGCCGTCGTGCACCAGCCTGAGGTAGGCGCCGCCCGACGGCGCGTTGCTCCGGGGCGGCCCGGCGATGCGAAGCGCGACGACCGGGATGACGCGGGTCGTCTTGGCCTGGTACTCGGCCCAGCCCGGGTCGCCCTCCACGGCACGGGCGAACGCCGCGTCACGCTCCTCGCCTTCCAGTACCTCCGCCACGACGTCGAAGTCGAAGACCCCGGTCTCGACGGTGGCCCGTGGGTTGGCCTTCAGGTTGTGGTACCAGGCCGGGTGTTTGGGGGACCCTCCGGCGGAGGCGATGACCAGCATGCGGTCGCCGCCGTCGGGCAGGTAGCCGAGGGGGTTCGTGTGCGGTCTGCCCGAACGGGCGCCGACGGTCGTGAGCAGGAGCAGTCTCGCTCCCTCGAAATAGCCACCGACCTGGCCGTTGTTGGCACGGAACTCGTCGATGACCTGCTTGTTGAAATCCATTCTTCTCCATTGGTTGGTTCCTGCTTGCCGTACGGAATGGAGAAGAAGACGGCGGGCCCCTGGCCCGCCCGGCGATCAAGCGTCAGCCGGGCTGCTCTCTGGTGCGTGGCCCAAGGCCGACCCGGCAGTCACGCGGTTAACGCTACTTCATCGGGATTTTTCGCGCAAAAGTGATACTTCAGGTGCCGGTGACTTCCCGAGGTGGCCTGCCGAAGTGGTGGCCCTGACCTGGGCGGCGGCCGGTGCCGCGCGAAGGCGCCTGGTGGCCGGGCACGCGACAAACCCGGTGACGTCGACGATCGCCCTCGGGAGACTGGTCGTCCATGGATGAGGTCGAAGTGGTCGTCGCCCATTCCGAGCGCGCGACCCTGCGCGTCGGCGACGTGTTCCTGAAGGTGGACGCCGATCAGGCGCGCATCGACGTCGAGGTCGAGGCGATGGCCCTGGCGCCGGTCCCGACCCCGAAGGTCCTGTGGCACAGGCCGCCGGTGCTCGCGATCGCCGCGGTCCCGGGGACGGCGCTCGGCCGCCTCGGCGAGCCGTCGGCCGCGTCCCCGGCGGCGTGGGCCGCGGCGGGCGCCGCCGTTCGGAGGTTGCACGACGCGCCGTCGCCGCCCAGGCTCGGCCGGGCAGGCCGGGGCGTCGACGATCTGTCGGCGGAACTCGACGGCGAGTGCGAGTGGCTCGTGACGAACGGCGTCCTGCCCGCCGACCTGGTCACCCGCAACCGCCAGGTCGCCGAGGCCGCGTTCCGGCCCTGGAGTCCGGTGTTCACGCACGGCGACCTGCAGATCGCTCACGTGTTCGCCGACGGTGACGAGATCACGGGCATCATCGACTGGTCCGAGGCGGGTCAGGGTGACGCCCTGTTCGACCTCGCCACCTTGACGCTCGGACACGAGGAGCACCTCGGCGACGTCGTCGCCGGCTACGGCACCGACGTCGACCTCGACGTGATCCGCGCGTGGTGGTCGGTGCGCAGCCTGCTGGGGGTCCGCTGGCTGACCGAGCACGGCTTCGACCCGTTCGCACCGGGCTGTGAGGTCGACGTGCTGAGATCCCGGCTGTGAGGCTTCACGGGTCCGACCGCCAGGAGGAACGATCAGTGGATGAGACGTCGCCGAAAGACGATGAACGCTTTGTGGATGTCGCTGAATGGGCCGAACAACAGTCGTAGGCTCACGCGTTCGGCCCTCAACCAACGAAGAACTCCAGCTCGGCCGCGAACGCCTCGGCGAGCTCGAAGAGGCGGGGACCATCCCCGCGCTGGGATGATCTGCCGCCACTCGAAAGGGCGGAAAGTGATGATCAAGGCGAGGTGTTGAGGAGGGTGTTGATGTCGGTTTCGCGGTAGCGGCGTTGGTTGCTGGGGGTGCGTACCGAGGGGATGCGGCCGGTGAGGGCCCAGCGGTTGACGGTTTTGGGGTCGACGCCGAAGATGCGGGCGACCTCGCCGGGGGTGAGGAGTCGTTCGGTGGTGCCGGTTCCGGTGGTGAAGGTGCCGTCCGGAGCTACGGCCTTGAGTGGGGGCATGAGGGTTCTCCTTCAGTAGCGGAGGATGTGCAGGATCTGGTCGTGCCGAGCCAACGCCTGGGTGAGCCGGTGCAGGGTCGTACGGCCCAGCCCGTCGCGGGCTCCGGCTTTGCGTTGGTCGGGACGCAGGGGTTCGTACCGGACGGCCCACCATGGGGGCAGGCCCGGCAGGGTGTGGTGTTCGTACCGCCAGCCGGGGTGGGTGCTGATGAGCAGGTCGATCAACCGTTGTTCGTCGTCGGTCATGGTCGTCCCTGGGTGCGGGAGTGATTGGGTCTTTTCGTGAAACGGATGCCTTTTCAGGAGGCGGGTGCCCGGCCCCGAGCCGGGGAGCAAGATGGCCGGGCACCCTGGAGGAGGACCGGCCTTCCACGACGGCAAGGCCGGTGCGCCAGACGGCTCCCTCCTTCCCCAACACGCCCTGTCATGTCCGGCGAGTGTGGGAGCCGTCTCGCGGAGGTGTGCGGCCCAGACCCCTCCCGCCTGAGCCGCACGTTCATGGGTACGGCGAGCGACGGGTGGGATGACGTCCACCGCCCGCCGTACCGGCTTCACGAGCGCAGAAGTCTGCGCAGTGCCGTGGATCGCCCCGGTTGAGCGGCCTGACCCGGGCATACAGCTTGAACAACCCGGGAAACCTGGGCCATCTGCCTGACCTGAGCGGTTTGGATGGCGCGGGCGACGGCGACGGCCTGGATGCTCGGCGGCACCACCGGAGACACCTGGGCGGCCAGCTTGCGATCCAGCTCCTCGGCGGACTCGGCCCGCACCAACAGCACCTTCCCGGGGTACGGCCTGCCGGGCAGGACGCTCCGGTAGGCGCTCCACAGGCCGGACCGCGAGCTGTGGAAGACGAGCCAGTCCGGGTGAGCCGTCTGCACGGAGTTACAGGCTCGATCTGAAAACTCAGAAACTTGACGAGGAGCCCAGGCCGGGATCATCATGCCGCTTTCCCACCCGGCGAACGCCGTCCTCCAGCGAACGCCGACTCCTCACCCAGCGCTCCACCCCTCCTACGGGAAGCCCCGCCACGAACCGGCGCCGGGGAAGACTTCGACGTGGAAGCCGCGAGCCGCATCGCCCGGATCATCTCCGCCTCCCGCATCCGCTCCTCCAACCCGTCGCCTGTGACGTCCTCGACGATCACCGGCCGCGGCCCGTCCCAGACAGCCATCGCGTAGAAGCAGCGGCGCCCCAGGCTGTAGAGAACCGTCCAGTCGGCCCACACCTGGTTGATCCGCTCGGCCTCGGCCCGCGCCGGACCATCCCACACCCGCCGATACACCGGCGCGTACGGCAGGCCGTCCCGATGCCGCCCGGTCACGATGACACCCCCTCAACAGCGGTGCGGGCCTTCTCCTCCTGCGCCGCCACGGCCTCCCGAATCTCCTCGAAGGTGTCGGCATCCACCGTCGGTTCAGCCCCGGCGCGCAATGCCGTACGCGGGAAAGCCCGATTGCGGATCGCCCAGAACCGACCGGCATCGCTGACGATCAGCCGCCAGCCCGGGATCGTCTGGCAAGCGGAGATGGATCTGGCGTTTTCCATGAACCGCAGCTCCTTTGCGAAGGGTCGAGTCGTTGTTCGGCGTACGCCGAGAGCGTTGGGGCCATCGGGTGGCTACAGGGTGGTTTGCCGCACTGCCTCACGATCGCTCTAGATGTCCACTCGTCTAGAGGAGATCGCGCATGACTATTTATGGCTCCTCTAGAGGAGTTCGTCAAGCGCTATCGCGCAGGAAGTTCGTACGACAACACGTAGGCATCGCTGGACATCACCGTGTCGCACACCTCAATCGCCCGACCATCAACGGTGTAAGCCGTACGAACCAGACGAAACACCGGGACGCCCGGCGCCAACTTGAGCGCTCGCGCCTCATCACGAAGCGGCATCCGAGACTGGATGTCCTCCACGAAATGATCCAACTGGAACCCCAGCTCCTCCAAGCGGGCGTAGATCCCACCCGGCCCGCTGTCCGGCTCCGCGATCCTCGTCCCACGAGCGATCTCCACCGGGACATACGATCTGGCCATCTCCACCGGCTGACCATTGATCAGATACCGGCGCGACCGGCAGACCACAAGATCCTCCAGCGTGATCCCCAGTTTCTCCGCGACCTCCACCGACGGCCTCTCCTCGGTGACCTTGATGAAGTCAACGGACGGCTTCCCACCCGCACCCTCGGTCTCCACGATGAACGCGGCCTTGCCCGATTGGCGATGACGGCGCGCGAACCGATCCGACGCCAGCCGCCGAACCGGCGGATGCGACCGGACGAATACCCCGCGCCCATGCTCGGCCACCGTCAAACCCTCACCCTGCAGGACCTGGAGAGCGTTGCGAACAGTCATCCGCGCGACGCCGTAGTGTTGCATGAGCTGAGCCTCCGAAGGCACCTTGTCACCCTCGGCGAGAACCCCACGCTCGATCGCGTTCCGAATGTGATCAGCGATCTGCCGGAAAACAGCCCGATCACTGGTCGGGTCCAGGTCCGGAAGGGACAGCTCGGCCACGATCACTCCTCAACTCGTACATACATGTATCGCAGCCCGAGAATAGCGATCAGCAAAAGTCCGGAGGGCACCAGATGGATCACCTGGAGGTTGGGCACTCGGTCAGTGTGGCCGGGGTGGTTCTCGACGACCAGGGACGTGCGCTGCTCGTCCAGCGGCGCGACAACGGCCACTGGGAAGCACCCGGCGGCATCCTGGAACGCGACGAGGACATCACCACCGGTCTGGTGCGCGAAGTGCGCGAGGAGACCGGCCTGATCGTCGAACCTCTCGCCCTGACCGGGGTCTACAAGAACATGACCCGCGCCGTCGTCGCCCTGGTCTTCCGCTGCGCCGCCACCGGCGGCCACCTCACCAAGAACCGCGAAAGCCGCGCCTTCCACTGGGCCGACCCCCAGGAAGTGAAAACCCTCGCCAACGAGGCATTCGCCGTACGTGTCCTGGACGCCATGCGCCCCGGCCAACCGCCCGCCGTACGCCACCACGACGGCACCCACCTGCTGACGAACCCATGACCCTCCACCCGTTGTCCGATGAGGAGATCGCCGAGCGTCTGGCCGGGCTGCCCGGCTGGGAACAGAACGGGCACACGATCGAGCGCACCTTCCGGCACACCTACCACGAGTGCGTCCACCTGGCGATGTACGTCGCGGCCAAGGCCCGCGAGGTCGGACACCGCCTCACCGCCAAGGACTTCGACCTGGCCCACCACATCGACGCCATCGCCACCGCCCACGGCGCCGAACCAGCCTGAACCACACACTCCACAGGTTGGCACGGACAAGAGCCCGGGGTTCGTCGCGGCCTGCCTGGTCTGGGACTTTACCCTCGGGCCGCTCATCACCCTGAAGGGTTCGCAACAGCATCTCAGCCGGCGCGGTCTTCTCCGCCGAGGTGAGTCGCTCATCACCCTGAAGGGTTCGTGACTCGGGCCATCGCGCCTTCGTTTGCCACGAAAGGCGGTTGGCGGCCGAGGGGGTGGAACACGGGTTCAGGGCCTGCGCCAGGTCCGGGCCAGGGCCAGCAGGCTCAGGCCGAACATCAGGACGCCGAGGGGAAGGTGGACCGAGGGGATGTGGGCGATGCCGAGCAGTACCTGGACGGAGGCCAGGATGAGGAAGCCGGCGGCGTGGAGGATGGGGCGGGGGGAGCCGCCGCCTGGCTTCCAGGCCAGGATCGCCGCGAGGACGTAGAGGACCGACGCTCCGTACATGACGCGGGCTCCGGCGCTGTGCAGGGTCTCCCCGTAGGAGGTGGACAGCAGCAGTCCGGCGGAGGTCGCCTGGACGAAGATGGTCAGGGTCTGCAGAGCGATCGCGATCCGCAGAAACGAGAAGTTGCGCTGTGCTGTCGCCTGAGTGGCCATGTCACGGTTCCCCTGTTCCGCCCTGGAAGTGTCTTGGAGTGCCTGTCGGTGCCCTGAAGGGCTAAAAAATGCCTGAGAGTGCCTTGAGGCACCCGGAAGTGCCTTGAAGCGCCAGAAAAGATCTTGAAGTATCCGGAAATATCTGGACGTGCCAAGGAGTGTTGGATAGTGCTGAAAAGTACCCCTAGGTAGTGGATCGATAAGGTCTCATCAGTCCGACGACGCAGGCCCGCGAAAGGTAAGGCGAGGAGGCGGCCGGGAGCATGGACACGGCTGGGACGGCCGCTGAGCGGCGCCAACTGATCAATGTCGCCTACCGGTTGCTCGGTTCACTGGCCGAGGCCGAGGACGCCGTACAGGAGGCCTACACGCGCTGGTACGCGCTGCCGCTCGGCAAACGGGAGGAGATCGCGTCCCCCGGCGCCTGGCTGACGACCGTGACCGGTCGCGTCTGCCTGGACGTGCTCGGCTCGGCGCGGGCCCGGCGTGAACGCTACGTCGGCGCGTGGTTGCCCGAGCCGCTGCCCGACCGCGCCGAGTGGGGCCACGGCCAGGGCGCCGACCCCGCCGACCAGCTGGTCCTGGACGAGTCGGTGGCCATGGCCTTCCTCGTCGTCCTGGAGTCGATGACCCCGGCCGAACGGGTGGCGTTCGTCCTGCACGACGTCTTCCGCTACTCCTTCGCCGAGATCGCCGACGTCCTCGACCGGACCCCCGCGGCCTGCAAGCAGCTGGCGGCCTCCGCCCGGCGGCGGGTGGACGTCACGCGGGCCCCGGCGGTGGTGCCGGCGACGGCGGTAGCCGGGCGGGCCGACGCGGTACGGCAGGTCAAGGAGGCGTGGGAGACGAAGGACATCACAGCCCTCGTCGGCCTCCTCGACCCGGCCGCCGTGATGGTCGCCGACGGCGGGGGAGCGGTCGGCACCGTACCGCACCCGGTCGAGGGCGGCGCGCGCATCGCCCGGTACATGGTCGCCATCGCCGACATGGCCCCGGGGCTCGAACTCCTGGAGCGGTCGGTCAACGGCATGCCGGGTCTGGTGGCGCGGCGTGCCGGTGTGGTCACGACCGTGGCCGCGTTCGACGTCGCCGACGGTCACGTCACCCGGATCTGGGTGGTCCGTAACCCGGAGAAACTACGCCTCTGGACACAGGACGGCTGACACCCCAAACAGACGCTCCAGCTGGAAGAGCCCTGGACGGAAAGCTTCAGCGGGCAGGCCTCAGGTGGAAGGTCCGGACGGAAGGCGCCGAGCGGAAATCCCGGCTGGAAGAGCCCGGGTGGAAAGGCCGGACGGGAAGGAAACAGAGGAAGGGGCGTGCCCGTTGGGCGCGCCCCTTCCTCGTCGGAAACCCCGGTCGGCGAGCCTCCTCCGGACCAGAAGGCTCACGACCGGAAGTCAGGAGTGGCTGATCATCACGTGCTTGATCCGGGTGTAGGCGTCGAAGCCGTACCGCGACAGGTCCTTGCCGGTTCCCGAGTGCTTGAAGCCGCCGTGGGGCAGCTCGGGGATGATCACCTGGTGGCAGTTGACCCAGACCGCGCCGAAGTCCAGTTCCGCGGTCAGCCGCATCGCCCGGCCCGTGTCGCGGGTCCAGACGCTGGCGGCCAGGGCGTAGGGGACGCCGTTGGCCAGCTCGATCGCCTCCCGCTCGTCGGCGAAGGACTGCACGGTCACGACCGGGCCGAAGACCTCCTGCTGCACGATGTCGTCGTCCTGGCGGACCCCGGCGACCACGGTGGGGGCGAAGAAGTAGCCGGGCCTGTCCAGGCGGTGGCCGCCGGTGACGACGCGGGCGTGGCCGGGCAGCCCCTCGACGAAGGAGGCGACCCGTTCGGCCTGCGCGGCGTTGTTCGAGGGGCCGAGGAAGACGCCCTCCTCGTCGGGAGCGCCGACGGTCAGGGCGTCCGCGGCCTCGGCGAGAGCCTGGGTGAAGGCCTCGGCGACGCTCTCCTCGACCAGGACGCGGGTGACGGCGGTGCAGTCCTGGCCGGTGTTGAAGAAGGCGGCCTCGGCGACGGAGCGGGCCGTCTCGACCACGTCCACGTCGGCGAAGACCACGGCCGGGGCCTTGCCGCCCAGTTCGAGGTGGACGTCCTTGAGGTCGTCGGCGGCCGAGCGCATGACCTCGATCCCGGCGCGGGTCGAACCGGTGATGGCGACCATCTCGACGCCGGGGTGCTCGACAAGCGCCCGGCCCGTGTCGCGGTCACCGCAGACGACGTTGACGACGCCGGGCGGGAAGACCTGCGCGCACAGCTCGCCGAGCAGCACGGTCGAGCCGGGTGTGCTGTCGGCGGGCTTGATGACCAGGGTGTTGCCCGCGGCCAGGGCGGGGCCGATCTTCCAGGCGGCCATCATGAGCGGGTAGTTCCACGGCGTCACCTGGGCGACGACGCCGATCGGCTCACGCCGTACGAACGAGGTGTGGCCCTCGGCGTACTCGGTGGCGCCCAGGCCCTCCAGGACCCGGGCGGCGCCGGCGAAGTAGCGGATGGCGTCGATGGACCCGCCGACGTCCACGCGGCGGGTGATGCCGCGGGGCTTGCCGGTTGACCGTACCTCGGCCTCGGTCAGCGCGTCGCGGTTCTCCTCCATCAACCGGGCGAGGTCGAGCAGGAGCTCCTGCCGCCTGGCCGGGGTGCTGCGCCGCCAGGAACGGGCGGCCTCGGTGGCGGCGGTGACCGCGGCGGCGACGTCGTCGGCGGTCGAGCGGGGCGCGCGGCCGTACACCTTCTCCGTTGCCGGGTCGACGAGGTCCATCCACTCGCCGCCCGCGGGCTCCCCGCTCTGCCCGCCGATCACGTTGCGCAGCGTGTCCATGCGTCTCCTTAGCTGGTGAGGGTCTCGACGCGGGCCATCACCCGGCGGCAGAAGGCCGCGACGTCGTGCGGGTCGTCGGTGAACTGGGAGGGCTTGATGCAGAAGGTGTCGAAGCCCTGGGCCATCTGGTCGGGGATGGTGGACAGCGCCTGGTCGAGGTCGGCGACCGAGTCGTTGTCGGGGAAGATCGCCCGGGTGCCGCCGATCATCTCAAGCTCGGAGATGTCCCGTCCGGCCTCGCGCATCGCGTTCGCGAGCAGGTCGAGCTCCTCGGGCTTGGGCCTGCCGAGCGGGTTGAAGCCGTGGCCGTAGCGGACCAGGCGCCGCAGCAGCGGGCCGTGCAGGGTCTGGCCGCCGAACCAGAGGGTGGGGCCGCCGGGGCGGAAGGGCTTGGGCTCCAGGTAGACGTCCTCGAACGGGTAGTACTCGCCGTCGAAGCTCGCCGGGGACTCCTTCCAGAGCAGGTCCCAGGCGGCCAGGTGCTCGTCGAGGAGCTTGCCGCGCTTTTCGTACGGCACGCCGAGGGCGGCGTACTCGTCGCGGCTCCAGCTCACCGTGGGGAGCACGACGAGACGGCCCTCGCTGAGCCGGTCCAGGGTGGCCATCTCCTTGGCCAGCAGCAGCGGGTGGCGCAGCGGGGCCAGGATCGCCCCGGCGACGAGCCGGATCTGGCTGGTCACCGCGGCGATGGCGCTGAGCAGGACGATCGAGTTGGGCCAGGAGGTCTTCGGGTCCTGGTTGCCGGGCAGGGCGTACTCCCTGGGGTTGGGCATGACCCCCAGGGCGCCGGAGTCGGGGCCGAGCACCACGTGTTCGCTGAGCATCACCGAGTCGAATCCGGCGTCCTCCGCCTCACGGGCCCACCGGACGACGGAGGCCAGGTCGTCGCCCGGCGTCATCGTCCAGTTCTCGCTGAGGATGAGCAGCATCTTCGGGGTCGCCACGGGCACGCCTCCGCCTGTCGTCTAAAGATTTGGGTCCAAACGGTATGTCCCGGGGGTGGGTGTTGGCAAGGTTTGTACGCCGTGAGCTGCGCGGCCCCCCATTGACGGAGAGTCATTTGGGTCCATACATTCATTCAAACAACCCCTTGGAGGCCTCCGATGTCCCAACCAGCGGACCTGATCCTGGTCAACGGCGACGTCCTGACCGTCGACGCCGACTTCTCCGTGGCCCAGGCGGTCGCGGTGCGGGACGGACGCATCCTCGCCGTCGGTGAGACCGCGGAGATCGAGGCGCTGGCCGGACCGGAGACCCGGGTGATCGACCTGGCGGGCCGTACGCTCCTGCCCGGCATCAACGACTCGCACCTGCACGGCGCCGCCTGGGGTCTGACCAGGCCGCCCTTCGCGCTCAGCGTCGGCTACCCCGCCGTCAGGTCCATCGCCGACATCGCCGAGACCGTACGGCGGGCCACCGAGACCACCCCCGAGGGAGAGTGGATCACCGGCCTCGGCTGGGACCTCGGCTACCTCGCCGAAGTCCTCGCCGACCCGTCCCGCCGCCCGCACCACCGCGACCTGGACGCCGTCTCCCCCGACCACCCGGTCGCGCTGACCGACTTCTCCGCGCACATGCTGTGGGTCAACTCCAGGGCCCTGGAGATCGCCGGGATCACCCGCGACACCGTCGCCCCTGCCGGCGGGGTGATCGAGGTGGACGCCGACGGTGAGCCGACCGGCATCCTGAAGGAGGCCGCCCAGGCCCTCGTGCAGGGCCTCATCCCGGTCGCGAGCGTCGAGCAGCGCAAGGAGGCCATCCGCCAGGCCGTCGCCGCCCTGCACGCCGAGGGCATCACCAGCTACACCGAGCCCGGCCTCGGCCCCGGCGGCACCCAGATCCTCGGCGGCGGCCTCAGCACCGAGTCCCTCGACGCCTACATCGAGCTGGCCCGCGCCGGGGAACTGGCCGCCAGGGTCAGGGTCCTGCTGCTGCCCGCCGCCATCGGCGGCTCCGCGGCCGACCTGGTCGCCGGGCTCGAAGGCCTCGGCGTGCCCGACGACATCGACCCCGACCTGCTGTCGGTCATCGGCGTGAAGATCTTCGCCGACGGTGTCCCGCCCAACGAGACCGCCTGGATGCACGAGCCGTACGGCAGCGCGGGAGGCTACGGCTCGCTGTGCGTGCACGGCGCGACCGCCGCCCTGCAGGAGGCGGAGCTGCGGGAGATGATCAGGCACGCGCACGCCGCGGGCTACCAGCTCGGGGTGCACGTCACCGGTGACCGGGGCATCGACGCCGTGGTCGACGCCTTCGTCGCGGCCAACGAGGTCCACCCCAGGCCGGACGCCAGGCACTACCTCATCCACGGCGACTTCGTCTCCGCCGAGAGCCTGGCCAAACTCTCCGCGCACGGCTACTCGGTCAACATGAACCCCGGCATCAAGTGGATGACCGCCGACATGATGGACGACATCCTCGGCAAGGCGCGCTCCGAGTACCAGTGGCCGGTCCGCTCCGCGGTCGAGGCGGGCGTCGCGGTCTGCTCAAGCTCGGACGCGCCGATCACCGAGCCCAACTGGCGCCAGGCCGTCGCCTCGATGATGCTGCGCGAGTCCAAGGCGACCGGCAAGGTCAGCGGCCCCGACCAGTGCGTGGACCTGGCCACCGCGCTGCGCGCCTACACGATCAACCCCGCCCGCCAGGACTTCGCCGAGTCCTGGAAGGGCAGCGTCGAGGTCGGCAAGATCGCCGACCTGTGCGTCCTCGGCGGTGACCTGCGCGCCGGCGACCCGCACGACTACGCCGACATCCCGGTCGACCTGACCGTCCTCGGCGGGAAGGTCGTCTACGAGCGCGCCGGGAGCTGAGCCACCAGGCGAGGGGCCGTCCCGGGGGTGCGCCCGGGACGGCCCCTTTTTCATGTCCTGCTCAGATGGCGATATTTCCGTACCGACAGCGGCAGGAAGACCGCGACGAGCAGCAGCGGCCACGCCACGGCCATGGGGATCGCGTTCAGGGTGATCCAGGACCCGGCCTCGAAGCCCGGGGTTCCGAACAGGTCCCGTACGGCCGCCGCCGTGACCGAGAGCGGGTTCCACTCGGCGATCGCGCCGAGCCAGGAGGGCATGGTCGCCGGGTCGACGAAGACGTTGGACAGGAAGCCCACCGGCCAGACCAGGATCTGCACGGCCGTCACCGACTCCGGGCCGCCGGCGGCCAGGCCCGCCAGGATTCCCACCCACAGCAGGGCGAAACGCAGCAGGAGCAGCAGCCCGAACGCGGCCAGGGCCGGGCCGGGTCCCTCGTGCCAGCGCCAGCCGAGCGCGAGCCCCGCGCCGACCATGACGGCCAGGCCGACCACCGAGTTGAGCATGTCGGCGACGCAGCGGCCCGCCACGACGGCCAGTGAGCTCATCGGCATCGAGCGGAACCTGTCGGTCACGCCCTTCGCGGCGTCGGTCGTCACGGCCATCATGGTGTTCTCCAGCCCGAAGAACACGGTCATGGCGAACATCCCGGGCATCAGGAAGTCGAAGTAACCTCCCCCGCCGGGCACCTCGATCGCGCCGCCGAACAGGCCGCCGAACATCAGCGCGATCATGACGGGGAAGACCCAGCCGATGGCGACCGTGCCGGGCCGCAGGGCCCAGTGGTTCAGGTCGCGCCTGGTGATCGTCCAGGTGTCCGCGAAGGTCCAGCCGACCGTGGACAGTGCCGTCATCGAACGACCTCCTTGGTGAGTTTGAGGAAGACCTCGTCGAGTGTCGGACGGCGCAGGGTGATGTCCTGGGGCTCGACGCCCGCCTCGTTCAGCGCCGAAACCAGCTCGGCCAGCGCGCGGGTGCGCCCGGCCACCGGCACGCTGACCCGGTCACCCTCGGCGTACGGCTCGCCGGAGGCGACCCGGCCCGCCAGGCTGAGCACCGTCGTCACGTCGTCGCCACCGGACAGCACGACGTCGATCCGGTCACCGCCGACGGTGGCCTTGAGCTCGTCCGGCGTGCCCTCGGCGACGACCCGACCGGCCCTGAGCATCGAGATCCGGTCGGCCAGCCGGTCGGCCTCCTCCAAATACTGGGTGGTCAGCAGCACGGTCGTGCCCGACTCGGCCAGCTCGCGGACCGCCTCCCACACCTCGGCGCGGGCCGCCGGGTCGAGACCGGTCGTCGGCTCGTCGACCAGCAGCACCGGCGGCGCCACGATCAGGCTCGCGGCCAGGTCGAGCCTGCGCCGCATGCCCCCCGAGTAGGTCGCGACCGATCTGCCGGCGCTCTCGGTCAGGGAGAAGCGTTCGAGCAGCTCCTCGGCCCTGCTTCTGGCCACCGGGGAGGGCAGGTGGTTCAGCCTGCCGAACATCACGAGGTTCTGCCGTCCGGTCAGCACCTCGTCGACCGCGGCGTACTGCCCGACGAGCCCGATGTTCCGGCGGACCTGCCGGGCCTGCGTCGCGACGTCGAACCCGGCGACGCTCACCCGCCCGGCGTCGGCTTCGAGCAGCGTGGCCAGGATCCGGACCGCGGTCGTCTTGCCCGCCCCGTTCGGGCCGAGCAGCCCGCGCACCGAGCCCGCCCGCACCCGCAGGTCGAACCCATTCAAACCCGTCCCCTCCGGCGCCTTCGGGTAGCGCTTGCGCACACCCTCGGCGTCGATCGTGAACTCGGGTCGCCCCACGTGCACCCCTTTCTTTCGTACGGCGTACCGTACACCGTACTGAATGACTATAGTGGGGTCAACGCCGAAGGTTTGGAGACTGTTCCCGTGAGCGGAAGAAAGGGCGCCGACCCCGCCCGCAGCCTGGCCCTGCTGTGGAGGGCGCACGGCAGGCCGGGAAGGTCCGGGCTGACCATCCGCGCGATCGTCGAGGCCGCCGTCGAGCTGGCCGACACCGAGGGCATCGAGGCCGTCTCCATGCGCCAGGTCGCCGAGCGGCTGCGGGTCGGCACCATGTCGCTCTACACCCACGTGCCCGGCAAGACAGAGCTGGTGGACCTGATGGTCGACACCGCGTACGGCAGGCTCTACGACGACGTGGACGCGCCCTCCGCACAGCCCGGCGGCTGGCGGGGGGCGCTGCGGTTCGTCGCCGCGCGCAACTGGGACCTCTACCTACGCCACCCCTGGATGCTGCAGGTCACGGGGGGCCGCCCCGCCCTGGGACCCAACGCCGTGCTCAAGTACGAGGCCGAGCTGCGGCCCCTCGACGGCATCGGCCTGACCGACCTGGAGATGGACGCCGTCCTCACCCTGGTCCTGACCCACGTCGAGGGCACCGCGCGGACCAGGGCGAGCCTGGAGGAGGCCCGGCGCGACAGCGGCCTGACCGACGACGAGTGGTGGGTGGCCAACGCGCCCCTGCTGGACAAGGTCGCCGACGAGAGCAGGTTCCCCGTCGCCTCCCGGGTCGGCCAGGCAGCGGGCCAGGAGTACGACGCCCCCGCCGACCCGGAGGTCGCCCTGACCTTCGGCCTCGACCGCATCCTCGACGGCGTGGCCACCCTGATCACCGGCCGGGAGGGCTGACCACCACGGAACCGTCCAGGAAGTCGTACTGTCCAGGAAGTTGGACCGTACGCTTGGGATATGCCGCGCAAGATCCAGAACATCCACGTCGAGGGATACACCTCGATCCGCCAGGCCGATGTCCGGCTGGGGGACATCACGCTCCTGGTGGGGGCGAACGGCGCGGGCAAGAGCAACTTCATCGCCGCCGTGGAACTCCTCGGCAGGATCGCCGACGGCGAGCTCGGCCTTGAGGTCGGCCTCAGGGGAGGCGCACAGGCCCTTCTGCACGCGGGGGCCAAGGCGGGCGGATCCATCGTCCTGGGAATCCAGGCCGGAGACGGTGAGGTGACGAGCGGCTACGAGGCGGTGCTGGTTGCCGCGGCGAACGACACACTGATCTTCGAACAGGAGAGGATCACCCGTCGGCGCTCGGGCCTCGCCAAACGGTGGGGTGTCTCCTTCGGAAGCGGTCATCGGGAGACTCTCCTGCACACCGCGCCGGAGGATACGGAGGACGTGGTGGACATCCTGCGGGGGTGCCGGGTCTTCCACTTCCAGGACACCAGCAGGAACGCCCCGGTCAAACAGCTCGGCTACGTGGACGGCCAGGACTTCCTGCGGCCGGATGCGGGAAACCTCGCAGCCTTCCTCCTGTACCTGCGCAGGGAACACCCGGAGAGTTACGAACGGATTCGAAGCACGGTGCGGGTGATGGCGCCGTTCTTCCGCGACTTCGTCCTGGTGGAGGACGCCAAGGGGCGGACCAGCCTCCGCTGGAACCAGCAGGGCGTCGACGCGGTCTTCCCCGCGGAGGCCCTCTCGGACGGCACCCTGCGTTACATCTGCCTGACCACACTTCTTCTGCAGCCGAGGCCTCCCGCCCTGCTGACCCTGGACGAACCCGAGCTGGGACTGCACCCGTTCGCGATCGTCCAGCTGGCGGACATGCTGAGATCCGCCGCCACCCGCAGCCAGATCGTCATCGCCACCCAGTCGGTGACCCTGCTCAACCAGTTCTCCCTCGACGACCTCGTGGTGGCCGAGAGGGACGAGGGGGAAACGGTCCTGCGCAGGCCGGAGCCCGAGGCCCTCCGGGAATGGCTCGACGACTACTCCTACTACGGCCTTCCCCGGGACACCCCTGGGATGGACGACCTTCCGAGTGGGACGCCTCACGCGCGCGTCGAGCATGTGGAGAGGGCCGTCCATCGTGCGCTGGACGATGACCCGCGTCTCGTTCCGAACCTTGTTCTGCACGAGACGGAGACGTGGGTGTTCGCCGCGGCGAAAGAGCTGGGGGAGCTTCTCGGCAGGCCGGATGTCGCCGACGCCCTGCGCAAGCAGGCCGAACGCGCCGGAGGGCCCGAACTGGTCAACGACGGAGGGGAGACCGCCCCTTCGAAGCGCATCCTGGCGGCGTACCCGGGATACCGGAAGACCCATGACGGGCCTCTCGCCATCGCGGATCACGGCCTCGCCGCACTGCGGCGTGACTGCCCGCATCTGGACGCGTGGGTGCTTCGGGTGCTGGAGGGCGAGAGAACGGTGTGACCCGGTGGCTCACCCGGTGGAGTCGAGGACGAAGACGTAGGTTCCGTTGCCGGCGTACATGTTCAGCAGCAGCCGGGGGTCGAAGAGGACGTCGACGCTGTTGCGCGGTTCCCCGGGGAAGTAGAGCTGGGTGGTCAGCAGCCGCAGGCCGGGGGCCTGGATCTTGACGTGGATGTGCCGGGTGCGGCCGGGATAGGGGCCGGGCACGACCGTGGTCAGCTTGAAGGCGCCCCGGGGGTCGGTGAGCTGGTGGCCGCGGAACGCGAACCCGACGCTGTCGTATTTTCCCTGGCTGTCCGCGTGCCAGAAGTCCATCAGGACGTTGGGCAGCGGGTCGCAGGAGCGGTTCACGACGAAACCGCTGACCTTCAGCGGGGTGCCGGAGCCGGGAAAGACGTTGCGCGCGGGAGAGCTCGGCCTGAAGTGGACGCCCACGGGCTGCTGGACGGTCGGGTCGTCGTCGCAGAACGGCGTGGGGTCGAGGAGCCGCCCGGTCTCCCCGGCCAGCGCGGGTGCGGCCTGGCCGAGCAGCAGCGGGATCGGCACACCCATCAGGGCCGCCTTCAGCAGCGTCTTCCTGCTGATGCCGTTCTCGGTCTCGTCGGTTACGCGATCGGCGCCCACGGTGGTCTCCTCGGCGTGCGGGGGGTGTCCGGTTCCTCGGAGAACGGCAGGAGCCGGTTTGTTTAAGGTCGCATGGAATTGAGATCATTTGCACCCAACGGGCGTCCATAGTCTCGGGTAATACCCCCTGGCTGTTCATTGTCCGAGGCGTCGTACCCCCGATATAGTGCCTTCCTTTTCATGAAATTTCGGTAATTGGGGGGCGAGATCTCCCTGGCCACAGGGGTGGTTTTTTCGGGGGAGGATACGTAGCTTCTTCTACTGGGCCACGCATGTGGCGGCGGTTTTTCGGTGGCCACTTAGTGCTTACCGTTTGGCCGGCAAAGTTAGAACCGTATCCCTTTTCTGCCCCCCAATCCCCGTGATGTTCCGTACCTTCCGGATGTTTCCGGTGGCGTCGGCGCCCGGTGTTCCCAGCGAACGCCAGGCAGGCGGGGAAGCCAGGAAGGAACGACACGCATGAAACGTAAGGGACTGATCGCGGTGACGGTGGGTGTCGCCACGGTCGCGGCGACCACGCTCTACACGGCACCCGTGAACGCGGCCGGACAGACCACCCCGGGAACGTCGAACGCGACGACGGCCGACCCCGGAAGCGACCCCAGGGCGCTGGCCGCGCAGGCCGCCGACAAGGCGGTCGCCGAGGGGCTGGGCGCGTTACGCAGGGGCCCGGAGGAGAGCTTCGAGCGCACCGGCGTGACCTCCGGCGCCGACGGCACGCAGTACGTCGGCTACGAGCGCGCCTACAAGGGGCTGCCGGTGGTCGGCGGCGACGCGGTGGTCGTCACCGACGCCGCCGGAAAGATCATCGACACCGTCGCGGCCACCGGCCCCACCGGGGACGTCGCGCTGACGCCGAAGGTCAGCACGAGGAGCGCCCTGAAGGTCGCCAAGGCCAGGCTGTCCCAGGTGGACAAGGCCGAGCAGCCGAGGCTCGTGGTGCGGGCCGGGGAGAAGGGCGAAAGACTCGCCTGGGAGGTCGCGGTCTCCGGCGTCGCCGACGGGAAACCGAGCGTCCAGCACGTCTTCGTCGACGCCCTCGACGGCTCGGTCATCGACGCCTACGACCTGGTCAAGTACGGCACCGGCAACGGCTTCTACAACGGCCAGGTGACGATCTCCACCTCCGGCTCCGCCGGCTCGTACACGATGAAGGACCCCACCCGCAACGGCCTGGCCTGCGGCGGGCAGAACGGCGCGCCGTACACCAAGGACGTCGACTCCTGGGGTGACGGAACCGGCACCAGCCTGGAGACCGGCTGTGTAGACGCCTTCTGGGCCGCCCAGAAGATGTGGGACATGCTCCGCGACTGGTTCGGCTACAACGGCTTCAACGGCCGTGGCGGCGGCTTCCCGACGCGGGTCGGCATGAACGACGCCAACGCGTACTGGAGCGGCTCCTACGCCGTCTTCGGCCGCAACCGGGCGAACACCCAGCAGGCCACCGCGTTGGACGTCATCGGCCACGAGTACGGCCACGCCATCTTCCAGTTCGCGGGCAGCGGCAGCATGGGCACCGGGAACGAGTTCGGCGGGCTGAACGAGTCGGCGGGTGACATCTTCGGCACGCTGCTCGAACACTACGCGAACGTCCCCGGCGACCCGCCGGACTACACCATCGGCGAGGAGGTCGACCTGCTCGGCACCGGCCCGATCAGGAACATGGCCAACCCGTCGCTGATCGACAGCGCGCCCAACTGCTACTCCTCCACGATCCCCATCACCGAGGTGCACGCCGCGGCCGGGCCGCAGAACCACTGGTTCTACCTGCTGGCCGAGGGCACCCACCCCGGCGGTGGCAAGCCGAACAGCCCGGTCTGCTCCGGCCCGTCCTACCTGGCCGGTATCGGCATCAAGAAGGCGGGCAAGATCTTCCTGAACGCCCTGCTGCGCAGGACCTCGACCTGGCGTCACACCGACGTCCACCGTGCGACCCTCGCCGCCGCGGCCGAGCTGTACGGCTCCCGCAGCGTCGAGTACGCCGCCGTCTGGGCGGCCTGGAGAGCGGTCAACGTCCCCTCCGCCACGCCGACCCCGCCCCCGGTCCCGGTCCCCACCGTGACGCCGGTGGTGGCCCCCACGGGACCCGGTGACCCCCCTGGGGTCAGCCTGGCCAACGTCAAGGCCCACCTGCAGCAGTTCCAGTCCATCGCGTCGAGCAACGGTGGCACCCGCCGTTCGACCGGCGCGGGTTACACCGCCTCGGTCACCTACATCGAGAACAAGCTGCGCGCCGCGGGCTACACCGTGACCCGGCAGAGCTGCACCAGCGGCTGCAGCCGGGGCGCGGGTCCCAACCTGATCGCCGACTGGCCGGGCGGTGACGTCAACCAGGTCATCATGGCCGGTGCCCATCTCGACAGCGTCTCCGCAGGTCCCGGCATCAACGACAACGGCTCCGGCTCCGCCAGCCTGCTTGAGGTCGCGCTGACCCTGGCCCAGTACAGGCCGACCGTGGCCAAGCACGTGCGGTTCGGCTGGTGGACCGACGAGGAGCAGGGTCTGCTCGGCTCGAAGTTCTACGTCAACTCGCTCGGCTCGGCCGGGCGCTCCAAGATCAAGCGGTATCTGAACTTCGACATGGTCGGCTCGCGCAACGGCGGCTACTTCATCAACAACATCTCCACCGCGGCGGCGGCCGATCTCAAGGCCTTCTACAACCAGATCGGTGTCCAGACCGAGGAGAACGTCGAGGGCGCCAACCGCTCCGACGACGCCTCCTTCCGCAACGGGGGCATCCCCACCTCCGGGGTCGCGGCCGGGGCCAGCGCCCGTAAGACCTACGCCCAGGCCTCCAAGTGGGGAGGTACGGCCAACCAGCCCTACGACTCCTGCTACCACTCCGCCTGCGACACCACGAGCAACATCAGCGACACGATCCTGGACCGGGCCGCCGACGCCACCCTCTACGCCATCTGGCGGGCGGCCGCGAGCACCGGACCGACCCTCGCGCAGCCCCAGCCGTGACATCCACTGTGACACCCGCTGTGACGCGCGCCTGAACGGGTGAACCCCGGCCGGATCACTCCGGCCGGGGTTCACCTGCCCCTGTACTCCCCCGGCCCCGGCGCAGACACGGTCAGGGGCCTGCCGGACAAGGCCGCAGGCCCCTGACCTCCCGACGTGCTCCGCCGGGGCGGGCTCTAGGGGTCCGCAAAACAGGCCCTAACGCTGGGGCGCGCGGATGCCGCGGAACTCCCAGTCGCCGCCGAAGGTGGTGGAGATGACCTCCTCCGACTCGGTCGGCTGGGCGCCGCAGTCGTCGCGGATCGGCGCGGGGCCGGTCACGATGTGGTTGGTCAGCTTGCCCAGCCCCTCGACCTCGACCTCGACCACGTCACCGGGCTGGACCGGGCGGGAGTTGGCCGGGGTGCCCGACAGCAGCACGTCGCCGGGGTAGAGGGTGATGGTGCGGGCGATGTCGGCCACCAGGTAGTGCATGTCCCACTCCATCTCGTCGGTGGAGCCGTCCTGCACCACCTTCCCGTTGACGAGGGTGCGCAGCCGCTTGTGGTGGAAGTCCCAGTCGGTGACCAGGCCGGGGCCGAGCGGGCACAGCGTGTCGGAGCCCTTGACGCGCAGCATGGACCCGGCGTCGGTGTCGCGGAAGTCGTGCAGCCCGTAGTCGTTGCCGATGGTGTACCCGGCGATGTAGTCGCCCGCCTCCTCGGGGGAGACGTTACGGGCGGTGCGGCCGATGACGATGGCCACCTCGCCCTCGTAGTTGAGGTACCTGCAGCGCTCGGGACGGACCACGGCGCCCTTGTGCGCGTTGAGGGCGGAGGTGGGCTTGTGGAAGTAGGTCGGGGCGTCGGGCAGGGTGGTCATGAACTCCTCGACCCGGCTGCGGTGGTTGAGGTGCACCGCGACGACCTTGGAGGGGACGACCGGCGGCAGGTGCACGGCCTCCTCGACACCGACCACCCGCCCGTCGGCGCTGACCAGTTCGTCGCCTTCACGCCGCACCTGGGTGGCGGCGCCGTCGAGCAGGATTCTGCGATATTCGGGCATCAACGGCCCTTTCCACGTTGAGAGTCGGAAAAAGCGAGAACTGGGGCGCCGTCCCACGACGGTACCGGAACGCGCAGGTCAGCCGGGGTAAGGGTAGGGATAGGGGTCGTTGGAGGGGTCGGTGCGGTGCGGAGCCGGGAAACCGCCCGCGGGCGGGTCGAACCACAACAGGACCTGGCCGGTGCCCACGGAGTTCTCGTACTCCCCGTACTGCCGGCCCGGCGCGGTGCAGTCCCCCTCACCCAGAGCGCCGATCATCATGAGGTAGTGGCCGAACCGGGCCTCCGGCTTGAACCGGGCGAACTCCGGCATGGTGTCCAGCACCCGGGCGTGATCGCCCTCCTTGAACCAGCCGATCCGCTCGTAGTCGGCGGCGCGGGCCTCGGGGGTGATGATGTGTTCGGGACCGGAGGCCTCGTGCGCCCGCAGATGCCGCAGCGGCCAGAAGGTGTGCGACAGGGCGCCGGAGGCGATCAGCAGCACCTTGCGGTCCGTCGCGGCGATCGCGTCCCCCAGGGCGCGTCCGAGTCGCAGGTGGTCCTCGGCGTCACCGGTCTGACACACCCCGATGCTCACCCACCGCTTACCGGCCACGCCCAGATGCGTCCACAGGTTGGTGGTGGCGTAGTAGATCGGCAGGTAGGGGTCCTCGATCGCGGTGATCCAGGTGGCGTGGTCGGCCGCCCTGGCGGCGATGGCGTGCGCGAGCTCCTGGTCGCCGGGGAAGTCGTAGGGCATCCGGCACATGCCGCGGGGCAGTTCCTCGGAGGTGAACAGGCCCGCGCGGTGCTGCTGGGCGGTGACGACGAACTCGACCGTGGTGGCCCAGTGCGAGTCCAGCACCACCACCGTGTCGTAGTCCACCGTCTCGAAGACGTCCTTGCGGAGTTGCTGCAAGCCCGTGACCAGGGTGATCTCCTGGCCGTTGTTCAGCTCCCGCCGGGTGGCCTCGGGAAGGACGATGGTGGGCACGTGGGCCAGCAGGCCCGCCCCGACTACCTGACCCATGGCGCGCTCACCGTGTTCTTCACGTCGCAGTAGAAGTCGAAGCTCCAGGTGCCGCCCTCACGGCCGACCCCGGACTCCCGGGACCCGCCGAACGGCGCCTTGAGGTCACGCACGAAGAAGCAGTTCACCCACACCGTCCCGGCGACGAGCTGGGCGCTGACCCGCTCGGCCCGCTCCTGGTCGCCGGTGATCAGGGTGGCGGCCAGCCCGAACCGGGTTCCGTTGGCCATCTCCACCGCCTGCTGCTCGCCGGTGAAGGTCTGCAGGGTCAGCACCGGCCCGAAGACCTCCTCGGTGAGGATCTCGCTCCCCTCGGCGGCACCGGTGATCAGGGTCGGCCGGTAGTACTGGCCGCCCAGGTCGGTGTTGGGGCCGCCGCCGATGACGGCCTTCGCCCCGGCCTCCAGGGCGCGCTGGACGAAGCCGTCGATGCGCTCCAGGTGCCTGGGGTGGATGTTGGGGCCCAGGTCGGTGGACAGGTCCCGGGGGTCACCCTGCTTCAACGCGGTGGCGCGTTCGACGAACCGGGCGGTGAACTCCTCGGCGACGGACTCCTCGACGAGCAGGCGGGTACCGGCCAGGCAGACCTGCCCGGCGTTGTCGTACTGCTCGACCGCCAGGTTCACGGCCAGGTCCAGGTCGGCGTCGGCGAACACGATCAGCGGCGACTTGCCGCCGAGCTCCAGCGACAGCGGGGTGAGGTTCGCGGCGGCGGCGGAGGCGATGGTCCGGGCCGTGGGCACGGAGCCGGTGAAGCTGATGCGCCGCACCCGGGGGTCGGCGACCAGTGCGGCGCCTGCCTCGGCACCGTAGCCCTGCACGACGTTGAACACCCCGGCGGGCAGCCCGGCCTCGGCGGTGATGTCGGCCAGCAGGGAGGCGGTCAGCGGCGTCCACTCGGCCGGCTTGAGCACCACCGTGTTGCCCGCCGCCAGCGCGGGCGCGATCTTCCAGGTGGCCAGCATCAGCGGCGCGTTCCACGGCGTGATCAGCGCGCACACCCCGGCCGGGTCCCAGCTGACGTGGTTGGTGTGACCGCGGGTCTCGAAGTCCTCGTGACCAAGCTCCAGCAGCCAGTCGGCGAAGAAGCGGAAGTTGTGCGCCACCCGCGGCATGACCCCCCGCAGATGGGAGCGCAGCAGGGCGCCGTTGTCGGTGGTCTCCACGATCGCCAGGTCCTCAAGCCTGGCCTCGACCCCGTCGGCGATCGCGTGCAGCAACCGCGCCCGCTCAGCCCGGGAGGTCGCGGCCCAGGCGGGGAAGGCGGCGTGGGCGGCGCCGACCGCGGCGTCGACCTCGGCCGCCCCACCCCGGGCGACCTGGGCGAGCAGGGTCTGGTCGATGGGGGAGTGGTCGTCGAACGTGGTGGGCGAGCTGACCCGCTCGCCGCCGATCCAGTGATCGCCGTGGACGGGGATACCGGCGACAGTGGCCATCCGCTTCTCCTAATCGTTTGGCTCCAAACAACCTAGGGTGAGCCGCGACGGCAGGTCAAGACCTAGGAGGAGCTCTAGGGTACCGTTTGGCTTCAAATGAACCTTTGAAGGAGTCCGGGATGTCTCGACGTCCGCTCATCGCGATCCCGTCGCGTTTCGCCGCCACCACCTCCGCCCTGCGGTATGAGGCCGTGGTCACCGCCCGGGCGCTGGCCGACGCGGTGTACCGGGCGGGCGGGGAGCCGTTCCTCATGCACCCGGTCGACGCCGAGCGGGCGGCCGAGCGGCTCGCGGTGGCCGACGGACTGCTGCTGCCCGGCGGCGGCGACCTGGCCCCGCAGTCGTACGGCGAGGCCGTGGCGCACGAGACGGTCTACGACGTGGACGCCGAGCAGGACGCCTTCGACCTGGCCGCCGCCGAGTACGCGCTGACGACCGGCCTGCCGACGCTGGCGATCTGCCGGGGGCTGCAGGTGGTCAACGTGCTGCGGGGCGGCAGGCTCCGGCAGCACATGGAGGCCGACCACCGTCACATGGTGCACCCGGTGACCGTACGGCCGGGCTCGCTGCTGGCCGGGATCACCGGGGAGAGCCGGATCAGCGCCTCGTGCTACCACCACCAGTGCGCCTCCGGGCTGGGTGAGGGCCTGGTGGCGGTGGCACACGCCGTGGACGGCACGGTCGAGGCGGCCGAGCTGCCCGACGCGGCCGGGTGGTTCCTCGGGGTGCAGTGGCACCCGGAGGACACCGCGGCGAAGGACTCGGCCAACCAGTGCCTCTTCGACGCCCTGGTGACCGCCTCCCGAAATTAAGGGTGATTGTTCCTATTTCATTCACCCTTGTCCCAGGCGTTTGCTGCATTGATCGGATGAAGGTGGTTACAACCGCATAACGATGCCGATAAAGCATGCATGGTGAAGTGCGTGAGTATTGTGATTGCAGGGGCTTGCGTGGCTATGGCCACTATTGTGGGATTTGTTCCCAGGGCCTACGCGGCTGACTACGACACGGCGTGTGCGAATCCCACCGTTACCCTCACCAGCGGGAGCCCCGTGCCACCGATCTCCGCGGGCATGGTCGTGCTCTTCCAGGCGGGGACCTACAACAGCCTCTCGGCGATGGTGACCGGCGGTGGCGTCGCCTGCCTGGCCCCCGGGGCGAAGTGGACGGTGACCTCCTTCGGCGTCGCCCCGGTCGGGTCGATCCACGTGCGGGGCGAACTCGACGTGCAGACGCTCCAGGCGCTGAGCAACGGCTTCCTGCTGGAGAACGAGGGCACGGTCTCGGTGAGCGGCATCATCCAGGCCGGTGCCAACTCGGTGCTGATCAACCACAAGGGGGCCACCTGGCAGGGCACCGGATCACAGACGCTGTTCGGTACGGCGAGCCTGACCAACGAGGGCACGATCGACCTGGTGGGCTCGCTGACGCTGGCCGAGCAGAGCTCGTTCACCAACGTCGGCGACACCACGGTCGGCGCCTTCCAGAACGGCTCGACCACGACGAACACCGGGACCATCACGGTCATCGGCTCGGCCACCACCTCGGGAACCCTCTACAACAGGTGCATAGCCGACTTCCGGTTCGGCTACGAGTCCGAGGGCTCGACCACCAACGAGGGCATCGTCCTGGCCACCGGCGGTACCGCGAACAGGATGGGTCTGTACATCTCCGGGACCTACACCAGCACCGCGACCGGCGTGACCAGTGGCAGTGACTTCACCATCGCCGTGACCGGGCAGATGACGGGCGCGGGGAGCTACCGCTTCACCGGCCTCACCGTGGTGGCGGGCCGCGCCGCCGGCAGTCCGCAGATCGTCTTCTACGACACCTCGCAGACGGGAAGCCAGATCTTCGACGTGGTGACGGGCACGGTGACCAACGTGGTCAGGGCCGTGGTGCCCCCGCCCGACCCCGCCGTCCTGCCCGCCGGATGCGCCGCGGCGGGGGTCGACCTGTCCATCACCAAGTCGGTCAGCCCGGTGAGCTGATCGTCCGCGCTGTCTGACGAACTGGTCTGCCCTGGGTGTGGCACGATGCCGACAGACTGTGACCGGGTGTATAACTCGTGGAGTTTTCCCTGTTCAGCGACTTGATCGGCTTATGAGTGAAGAGATCGAACGCCGTATGGCCAATGGCTTTGTTGTCTCTGGCCTGCATCCAGGGACCGGCCGAAGCGGAAGAAACCGTGCGCGCCGGTCATGAGGTGGTCTTCGCCATGACCATCAGGAACGTGGGACCCGCGGTCGCGCGCGAGGTCGTCGTACGTGACCCGCTCGACGACCGGTTGACGTTCCTCTCGGTCAGCCCCGACTCCTGCGGTTACCAGGACCGGGTGCTGACCTGCCGGTTGGGGAGGTTGGGTCCGGAGGAGGCGGTCACCGTCGAGTGGCGGGGGCTGGTCTCCCCGGACACACCGGACGGCTACCGGCTGCGCAACGTCGCGAAGGTGTCGGGTGTGACCCCCGAGTCGCGTCTCGACAACAACCTCGGGCGCGCGGAGATCACGGTGACGAACCGGCCGCCGCACGTCAAGAGGCCTCCGCACGTCAAGAGACCTCCGCATGTCGAGAGGCCGCCGCTCTTCGAGAAGCCGCCGCTCGTCGCCGGACCGGCGCCGGTGCCCCGGGAGGAACTGCCGTTCACCGGCTTCCCCGCCTGGCTGCTCGGCCTGGCCGGGCTGCTGGTCGTCGCGGGCTCCGCCGTACGGTGGACGGCCCGCCGGACCGGTTGAGCCCTGCCCTGAAACCGCCGTGAAACCGTCCTAGAACCGTCCTGAGACACACAGCAGGCGGCTCCCGACAAGGGAGCCGCCTGAGCCATGTCGTGGCCGCTTCTGCGTCCGTTCGGTCCGTCGGGCTCGCCGTCCGCCTGGGCGGACGGCGAGCGCTACGGGAAGCGGGGTTATCCGGCCCGCACGGACTTGGTGATCGTCAGATCGGCCACGGCGTTGACCGGCGTGTCGATCGTGATGTTGTTGTTGTCGGTGTCGGGATCGGGGTTGTCGCCGGTGACGCTGGCGGTGTTGCTGACCGTTCCGGTCACGGTGGCGTCGACGTTGACGTTCAGCACGATGTCCGTGCTTTCTCCGGCGGGCAGGGTGCCGACCGGGCAGGTCACCACCTGTCCCGCGGCGGTGCAACCGGACGGTGTGCTGGAGACGAACGTCAGACCGGCGGGCAGGGTGTCGGTGACGACGACTCCGGTGTCGTCCGACGGCCCGTTGTTCGTGACCTTGATGGTGTAGGTGCCGGTGCCACCGGAGTTCAGCGTGCCGGCCGTCTTGGTGATCGACAGGTCGGACTCGGCGGCGACGTTGATGTTGGCGTTGTTACTGGTCTCCGGCGTCGAGTTGTCGGAGTCGACGTCGGCGACGTTGGGAATGACGGTCCCGACCGGCGTGTCGGGCCGGACCCTGACCGTGATGTCCCAGGTCTGCGTCGCGCCGACGGCGAGCGAGGCGACCGTACACGTGACGACCTGGCCCTCGGCCGTGCATCCCTCGGGCAGCGGGGGGACGATCTCAAGCCTGGGGTCCAGGGTGTCGGTGACCACGACGTTGGTGGCGACCGCGGGGCCGTTGTTGGTCACGCTCAGCGTGTAGATACCGGTCTGGCCCGCGTTGACGGTGGCCTCGGGGTCGGCCTGCCTGATCCGCAGGGCCCGGGGTGTCTCGCGCAACACCGTGCGGTGATGGACGACCAGCCGGGCCCTCTTCTGGTCGGCGGCCGCCCGTGCGCGGTGTCGGAGCACGGGCCCCCTGGCCGTCTTGGCCCTCCTGGCCACCTTGCCCATCCTGTCGACGTGGGCCGTCTTGGTGATCTTGGCGATCTTGCCGGCCTTGGGGGCGCCGGTCGTGCCGGCCGCGCTCGCCGAGGCTGGGAGGGCCATCATGAGCGCGCAGGTCACCGCTCCCACGGACAGCCACACCGAGCGACGAGAACGCAGGATAGCTTTGGCGAACAATGTCTCTTTTATCACGGTTCTCCTTTTAGGTAATAAAGCAATGCATGCTATTTCCTTGAGAAACGCGAGGTCGCGCACCCGGTGTGGTGTTTTGTCAATGGTTTGTAGTAGGGGTTTCCGATGGGGTGGTTAACGGAAAGCCGCGATGGTCTTCCGTTAACTCCCCGAGAGAAAGGCCAGGGGCAATCGTCCCGGAATGGCAAATAGGGTCATATCAACCGGGTTTTGTCCTTCAGGCCGGAAAGCGCAAAAAGGCGGGGTCCCACCCGGAGAACGAGTGGGACCCCGCCCGAGGCGGAGCGAAGGGGCTACTCGGCGCGGCGGCGGCCACCGCGACGCGGCGGGGCCGGGTTCTCCTTACGGAGCTTCGCGCGACGCTCCTCGCCGTGCTCCTCAAGATGGGTGACGATCCGGCGCAGGGACTCCGCCAGGGTCACGGCCTCCTCGGCGTCGAGGTCGGTGACCACGAACGCCTCCTCGTCGTTGAAGGCGGGGAAGAGCCGCTCCATCAGGGAGACCCCCTCGGGGGTCAGCCGCAGCAGGGCCAGCCTGCCGTCGTCGGGATGCTGGCTGCGTACGGCCAGGCCACGGGACTCAAGGGTCTTGATGATGCCGGTCAGCGTGCCCTTGGAGATGCCGGCCTCGGCGGCGACGTGCCGGGTCTCGATCTCCTCCCATATCCACACCACCCACAGCACGACGAACGCGCTCCAGGTCAGGTCGGCCACGCGCAGGGCGGAGTTCTCCAGGTGCTGTCGTACGGCGGTCGCCGCACGGTGCAGATTGGAGACGGCGGCCAGTGCCTCGCGTCTGATCGGGATGCTCCCGAGGCGGCGGCTGACCGCTTCCTCGGTCTCCGTCAATGAATAGTACGCGGGCACGCGAACTCCTCGATGTCGTACGGCGGGTGGTGGCCGGCCGGGAAGAACAGATCCTCACGCCATTTTCGACGGCGTCACTCCCTCCGCCGGTCAGGGGAGCGCTCTCCTTTCCATCCCAGCGGATGTTCGCCGCGCACGTCAACGGACTGGCGCCGGATATGACAGGACCCGTACGGGGTTGCACCGCACGGGCCCTGTCATATCCGGAAGGTCACTCGGCTCCGGAGCCACCCGCCTGCAGCAGGGTGCCGCCGTTCCAGACGACGCCGACCTGCCGGTAGTAGCCGCCGATGACCTCCTCGACGCGCAGCGCGGACAGCTCCTCGGTCGGGGCGTCGAACAGCTCGATCTCGGCGTCGCCCTTCCAGGCCTGGCCGCCCTCGAAGGACTGCCCGGCGCTGGAGATCAGCTCGTCGAGGGCCAGGCCGCCACCCGGCTCGATGGAGGGCAGCCAGCGGTTGTGGGCCATCGGGTGGCCGTTGACGAAGCCGTTGGTCTCGCTGGGCTCGTTCAGCCGTACGACGGCCTGGGCCAGACGGCGGTCGGCGGCGGCCAGGGTGGCGCCGAACGTGCCGCCCTCGCCGATGCGGGGCGCGGCCTGGCCGTACGGGTAGGGGCGGGTCTGGTGGATCGAGCCGAGCTTCTTGGGGTAGCCCTGGTGCATGCCGCGGGCGATCGCGAAGTCCTTGTCCACCCAGATGTAGACGCAGCGGGAGAAGGTGCGCCCCTCGAAGGCGCAGCGCACCACGACGAAGCACTCCTTGTACTGCGAGCGCACCGGGTCGAGGAGCTCCTCCTTGCTTCCCGAGCAGGACTGCCAGTCGGCCCAGATGATCGCGACCGCGCCGGGGTCCTCGTCGGCGAGGGTCAGGGGCTCGGGCAGCAGCTCGGCCACCCTGGCGGGGTCGGTGCGATACTCGACGGTGAGCAGATCACCGGAGTAGTACCACGGCGGAGCCGGGACCAGCGAGGAGCGGCCGGTCGCCGTCTTGGGAGTGAAGAAGCCGCGCACCGTGGCCACGATGTCTCCTTGCCTAGGGAACGTCTCAGACTGTTTGGGGCCATACGATATGCCTTGAACTGCGAGATGTCACGATGGGAACGGCCGCCTTCCTGGCTGGAACCTTGTTCCCCGGCTGTTCGAGGCGTATGTTTTGCATCCAAACGAAATCCTGGGACGAACCAAGGGGGACGCAGTGAGCGCGGAGTCCGCAGAACGGACGGTCGAGCGCCTGAGCGAACAGGGCATCGACGTCGTCCGGGTCGGCTACCCCGATCTGATCGGCACCGAGCGCGGCAAGGACGTCCTGCTGGAACGCCTGCCCGACGTCGTCCACAGCGGTGTCGCCTTCTGTCAGGCCGTCTACTACACCTCACCCCAGGGGGACACCGTCCCCGTCCCCGGGGGTCTGGACCGGGGCCTGCCCGACGTCTCCATCCGCCCCGACCTGGGCACCCTGGTGGAGCTGCCCTGGGAGCCCGGCGTCGCCCACGTCCTCGGCGACGCCTACGACCCGGCGACCGGCGACCCCTTCCTCGAATCCCCCCGCCAGGTGCTGCGCGCCGCCGTCGCCCGCCTGGCCGACCTCGGCCTGACCGCCCTGGCCGGTCCCGAGCTTGAGTACTACCTGCTCGAACCCGACCCCACGCCCGGCTCGTCCAGCGGGTGGCGGCGCTACGACGACGCCCTGGGCAACGTCTACGTCACCGGGCGCAAGGGGGACCGCCTGTCCCACGTCCTGCGCACGCTGCGCACCCTGCGCAAGCTCGACATCGGCGTCACCATGGGCAACCACGAGTTCTCCGGCGGCCAGTTCGAGATCAACCTGCACCACTCCGAGGCCCTCGACGCCGCCGACCGCGCCTTCCGCTTCAAGGGCGCGATCAAGGAGCTGGCCCGGCACGACGGCCTGATGGCCACCTTCATGGCCAAGCCCTTCGACGACGAGGGCGGCTCGGGCTTCCACGTCCACCTGTCATGTGTGGACGCCGAGGGCCGCAACGTCTTCGCCGCCCAGCCCGGCGACCAGGACGCCGAGCACGGCCTCTCCGTCACCGCGCTGCACGCCATCGGCGGCGTGCTCGCCCACGCCCCGGCCCTGGCCGCGCTGCTCAACCCCACGATCAACTCCTACAAGCGCTTCGGCCCCGACACCCTGGCGCCCTGGCTCAACGACTGGGGGCTGGACAACCGCAGCGCCATGCTGCGCATCCCGCCGGAGCGCGGCGCGGGCAGCCGCATCGAGGTACGGCTCGGCGACGCCTCGGCCAACCCCTACCTGGGCATCGCGGGGCTGCTGGCCGCCGTCTACCTCGGCATCCGCGACCGGATCACGCCCCCGGCCCCGCTTGAGGGCTACGGCTACGACGCGACCAAGGCGCCGGTGCTGCCGATGACGCTGCCCGCCGCGCTGGACGCCTTCGAGGCCGACGCGGAGCTGACCGAGGTGCTGGGCAAGGAGTTCGCCGCGGCGTACCTGGCCTACAAGCGTGACGAGGTGCAGCGCTTCTCCAGGACCGTCACCGACTGGGAGTTCCGCGAGTACGCCTACCACCTCTGATGATCTTCCCGTCCCGGCCGGACTTTCGCGGGTCACGCGGCCGGGACGGGGAGCCAGACGGTCAGTCGTCGAGAAGCACCGAGATGGCTCCCGAGGGGCACAGCCGCTCGGCCCGCTGGACCGCGGCCCGCTGGGCGGCCGGGGGCTCGGCGTCGAGAAGGACGACGGTGCCGTCGTCCTCGCTCTGGTCGAACACCTCGGGCACCGTGAGCGCGCACATGCCCGCGCCCACGCACCGTTGCGTGTCGGTGTGGATTTTCATCGGATCCTCCAGTATGTGTGGCCCGTGCGGTGGCGTGGGAGGAGATCGTTTGTCATCTCCCATAAAAGTACATGTGGTGTAAGTTTGCAATAAGTGCATAACATAATTCCATGCACTAAGATTCGCCCATGGGTGAGGTCCCCGGGCTGCGCGAACGCAAGAAACTCCGTACCAGACATGCTCTGATCTCCGGGGCCCTACGCCTCTTCCTGGAGAAGGGCTACGAGCAGACGACCATCTCCGAGATCGCCATGGCCGCCGACGTCTCGACACGGACGTTCTTCAGCTACTTCGCGAGCAAGGAGGAGGTGGTCCTGTGCGACGCCAGGGAGAGCCTCGACCGCCTGCTGCGGACGTTCGCCGAACGCCGTCCTGACGAGGGCCCCGCCGACCTGCTGGCCCGCGCCGTGGAGACGATCTTCGAAACCCTGGCCGAGGACGCCGAGATGGGCTGGGAGATCACCGAGATCAACCGCCTGGTCATGAGCGTCCCCTCACTCAGGGCGCAGGCGCTGCTGCTGATGTTCGACGTCCAGCACCAGATGGTCGAGGCCCTCCAGGACGCCTTCCCCGGCGAACTCGACGCCGTCGAGGCGTGCGCCGCCGTCGGCTCCGTGGTCGGGACCGCCAAACTCGCGATCTCCATGGGTCTGAAGCAGGGCGGCCCCGCCGAGGAGGTGCTCCAGGGGTGCAGACGGGCCGTCGGCCTCGCCCTCGCCGGGCTGCGCGCCGTACCTCCCTTCGAGAGCTGACATTTCCTGACCTGGGTGGCCGTCGCGCGCCCGGGAGCGGGAAAAGGCGGGCCACCGATGACCACGGCATGACCCTTTCCTGACCGAGGGGTTCCTAGCGTCTTCCCTGGGCCTGTTCCGCGGGGAGTCGCCCAGGTGTTCCGCGGGACGGGCCCTCGTTGGAACCAGGGCGACGGGGGCGGTCATGAGACGGCTGGAAGACGGACGAGGGCGGCTTCGCGCCGGCACGGCCCTGGTCATCGCGCTCGCGTGCGTGCCGGGATGCGGGAGCGGCCCCGCCGTACCGGCAGGCCCCGCCGAGCCCGCCGGGTCCCCGCACGGGCGGATCCCGGCGAGGGCGGAGCCGAAGACGCCGGACGTCTACGCCCACGACCGGCCGGGGATGCTCAGCCCGGCCGTGAGGGACTTCCCGCCGCGGGTCTACGTGCCCAACAGCGAGAGCGACACCGTCAGCGTGATCGACCCGAGGACCTACCGGGTGATCCGCGAGTTCCCCGTCCACGGACGGCCACAGCACGTCGTCCCCTCGTGGGACCTCAAGACGCTGTGGGTCAACAACAACGACGGCAACACGCTCACCCCGATCGACCCGAAGACCGGCAGACCGGGCAGGTCCATCCCCGTCGACGACCCCTACAACCTGTACTTCACCCCGGACGGCCGCACCGCCCTGGTGATGGCCGAACGCAACAACCGCCTCGACTTCCGCAACCCGCGCACCATGCGGCTGCGGTACTCGCTGCCGATGCCCTGCCGGGGCGTCAACCACGGCGACTTCACCGCCGACGAGACGGTCTTCCTGGCCAGCTGCGAGTTCTCCGGCCAGCTGGTCGCCGTGGACGTGGCCGCCAGGAAGGTCCGCGCCGTCGTCGACCTGACCCAGGCGAAGGTGCCCCACGGCCACCCGGACACCGACGGCGTACGGCACGCCACGGCCGACGGCCACACGACGTCCGGAGGGCATGCGCGGGCTGGGCACGCGATGCCGGGTGGGCGGGCGTCCGGGGGGCAGGGGAGGACCGGGGAACACGCGCCGGGTGAGCATGTGACGTCCGGAGGGCACGTGGTGACCGGGGGGCATGGGACGGCCGGGGTTCGGGGGAGCATGCCGCAGGACGTCAAGTTGTCCCCCGACGGCACCACCTTCTACGTCGCCGACATGTCCAGGAACGGGGTGTGGCTCGTCGGCGCGAAGGACTTCCGGGTGAAACGCTTCGTCAGGACCGGAGAGGGAGCCCACGGGCTCTACGTCAGCCGTGACTCGAAGCTGCTGTACGTGTCCAACCGGGGTGAGGGGTCGGTCTCCGTCATCTCCTTCGCCCGCCACAAACCGGTCGCCACCTGGCGCATCCCCGGCGGCGGCTCACCGGACATGGGCGGCCTGTCCGCCGACGGGCGCCGCCTGTGGCTGTCCGGCAGGTACGACGGGGTCGTCTACGTCCTCGACACCGCCGACGGCCGTCTCATCCGCAAGATCCCCGTCGGCGCCGGACCGCACGGCCTGGCCGTCTACCCCCAGCCGGGACGCTACTCGCTCGGCCACACCGGGATCTTCCGGTGAACGGGGAGGCCGTGGTCGGACGGCGCCTGGTCCTGGGCCTCGGGATCGTCGCCGCCCTCGGCGGCGTGGTCTCCTGCTCCCCGGGCAGGAAGGGGCCGGGCGCGGCTCCCGAGATGGTCCCCGAGGCGGTTCCGAGGACGGTCCCCGGGGGGACCTCCCTGGTGCCGACTCCCCGGCCCCTCTCCGTCCCGGCCGCTCCGGGCCTCGCCGTGGGGCCCTCTGCGAGCCCCGCTGTGGGCCCTCGCCAGGCCGTTCAAGAACCCTGGCAACCCTTCCCCGACGACCGGCACCCCGCCCCGGGCCCCTGGCGGCCCACCGCTCCCGGGCAGGCCGCCTCGGATCTCCAGCACCCCGTCCGGAGATCATGGCGGCCCACCTCCGATCCTCCGGATCTTCAGAGCCCCGCCCCCGGTCCCGGGCAGGCCGTACCGGACCCGTGGCAGGCCCTGGGCATCCACCCCGCCCCCGCTCCCGGTCCCGCCGCCACCCCGGCCACCCGGAAGCGCATGTCCGCCAGGAGGCGGTCCGGTGCCGGGCGCATGGCCCGCGAGGTGAGCAACGGTCCCCGGGACCGGCCGAAGGTCGCGCTGACCTTCCACGGCGCCGGACCGGCCGACCTGGCCGAACGCGTCCTGTCCGAGGCCGAACGGCACGGCGCCCACCTGACGGTCCTCGCGGTCGGCGACTGGCTCGCGCGGTACCCCCGGATGGCCCGGCGCGTCCTGTCCGGTGGCCACGACCTGGGCAACCACACCGAGCACCACCTGGACATCTCCTCGATGGGGGAGCGCGAGGCCTACGACGAGATCGCCCGGTGCGCCGCCAGGCTGCGCCGCCTCACCGGGACGATCGGCTCCTACTTCAGGCCGTCGAGAGCCCACCACGCCACACCCATGGTCCGCGAACTCGCGGCCCGCGTCGGCTACCGGACCTGCCTGTCCTACGACGTGGACTCCGACGACCACAACGACCCCGGAGTCGCGACCGTCACGGCCAACGTCCTGGACACCGTACGGCCGGGCTCGATCGTCAGCCTGCACCTGGGCCACCCCGGTACGGCGGAGGCGATGCCCCACATCCTCAGGGGCCTGGCCCGCCGCCGCCTCCACCCGGTGACCGTCACCGACCTCCTCGTCCTCTGACGGTCAGGGCTTTCTGGCGAGGGCACCGTACTGGGAGATCCGGGTGGGGAGCCCACCGATCTCGGGGAGGTCGGGGCGCCACAGGGAGCACGAGACCAGGCCGGGGTCGAGGATGTCGAGGCCGTCGAAGAAGCGGGCGATCTCCTCGCCGCTGCGGGCGGTGATCGGGGGCGTGGCGTGCTCGTTCCAGAACCGCATCGCCTCGACGTTCGCCTCCCCGCCCAGTTCCAGGGTCGGGTGGGTGAGCACCAGGTAGCTGCCCGAGGGCACCGCCGCCATCAGCCCGCGCACGATGGCCAGCGCCTCGTCGGTGTCGAGGATGAAGTTCAGGATGCCCAGCAGCATGACCGCGACGGGCCGGTCGAGGTCCAGTGTCCTGGCGGCCTCGCGCAGGATCTTCGCGGTGTCGCGGGCGTCGGCGTCGATGTAGTCGGTCGCGCCCTCGGGCGTGCTCGTCAGCAGGGCGCGGGCGTGCACCAGCACGAGGGGATCGTTGTCGACGTAGACGATCCGCGACTCGGGGGCGAGGCGCTGGGCGACCTCGTGGGTGTTGTCCACGGTCGGCAGGCCGGTCCCGACGTCGAGGAACTGCCTGACGCCCGCCTGCCCGGCGAGGTGGCTGACCACGCGGCCAAGGAAGGCGCGGTCGGCGCGGGCGACGTGCACGATGTTCGGGAACATGCCGAAGACCCGTTCGCCGACCTCACGGTCCGCCGGGTAGTGGTCCTTACCGCCAAGCCAGTAGTTCCAGACCCTGGCGTTGTGCGCGACCCCGGGGTTCAGCCTGGTGGCCTCGGAGAAACCCGTCCTGTCGTCCACAAGCTCTCCCTGCTCCCGTGTCATGACGCCTCCGTCATGATCATTAGGATGATAATGAACACTTGGTTCCATGGATTCATCCCCCTGTGCCGGACCTGTCCGGCATGTAAAGCTTGGACCCGGCCGTACATCCTGAATAGGGAGCGAGCGTGCGTACTGTTCGGACGAGCATGACCTCGTCGGAGGAGAACCTCACGCCTGACTACCGGCGGACGGGACCAACGGTGGCGCGGATGCTGGTCGGCGCGCAGCTGCGCCGGCTGCGCGAGGCCAGGGGCGTCACCCGCGAGGAGGCCGGGGAGTACATCCGGGCCTCGCACTCCAAGATCAGCAGGCTGGAGCTCGGCCGTACCAGCTTCAAACGGCGTGACGTGGCCGACCTCCTCACCCTGTACGGCGTGGCGGACGAGGCCGAGCGCGCGACGCTGCTCTCGCTGGCCGAACAGGCGAACGTGCCGGGGTGGTGGCAGGACTACCACGACGTGGTGCCCGACTGGTTCGAGGCCTTCCTCGGCCTCGAACAGGCCGCGAGCGTCATCCGCAGCTACGAGGTCCAGTTCGTCCCCGGCCTGTTGCAGACCGAGGGCTACGCGCGGGCCGTCGTCCAGCTCGGCCGTCGCGACGTCAGCCCCCTGGAGGCCGAACGACGGGTGGCCCTGCGGCTGCGGCGCCAGGAGCTGCTGCTCCGGAGGAACCCCCCGAAGCTGTGGATGGTGATCGACGAGGCCGCGCTACGCCGTCTCATCGGCGGCTCCGTGACGATGCGCGCCCAGATCGAGCACCTCATCCGCCTGTCCGCACTGCCCCACGTCACCCTGCAGATCATGCCGTTCCACATGGGGGGACACGCCTGCGCGGCGGGCCCCATCACGATCCTGCGCTTCCCCGAGGGGGAACTGCCCGACGTGGTCTACCTCGAACAACTCGCCGGTGCCCTCTACCTGGACAAACCTTCGGAGACCGAGAAGTACTGGCACGTCATGAACAGCCTCGACATAGAAGCCGAACAACCGAACGCGACCCCGATGATCCTGGAACGAATCCTCAAGGAACTGTGAGGGCTTCGGGCTTTCGCTGAGGGTGTGTTTCCTGTCGTCTTCATGTCCGCTTGTGCGGGAGGGGGCGTCGTAGGCTGCGGGCATGATTCGCGCGGTGGTGTTCGATGTCGGTGAGTGCCTGGTGGATGAGAGCCGTGAGTACGGCACCTGGGCGGACTGGCTCGGTGTTCCCCGGCATACCTTCAGTGCCGTGTTCGGTGCGGTGATCGCTCAGGGGCGTGACTACCGGGAGACCTTCCAGGTGTTTCGTCCAGGGTTCGACCTGGACAAGGAGCGGGAGGTTCGTGCGGCGGCGGGCCGGGCGGAGACCTTCGGTGAGGAGGACCTCTACCCGGATGTACGGCCCGCGCTGGCGGCGTTGCGCGAGGCCGGCCTGTGGCTGGGGATCGCCGGTAACCAGACCGTGCGGGCCGGTCGCATCCTGCGGGAGCTGTTCGCCAAGGACGTGGACCTGATCGGCACCTCCGACGACTGGGGGGCGGCCAAGCCTGACCCGTTGTTCTTCACGCGGCTGGCTGAGATGGTGCCGTTCGAGGCCGGGGAGATCTTGTATGTGGGGGATCGCCTGGACAACGACATCCGCCCGGCGGTGGCGGCGGGGATGAGGACCGCGCTGGTCAGGCGCGGCCCGTGGGGAACCATCCAGCAGGCCGACCCGGAGGCCGCCCGGCTCCCCAGCCTGCGCCTTGACTCCCTGGCTGATCTGCTGGGCGGGATAGAGACGCTCAACGCTGAAGCGCGATGAGGGTGGTGCGCCACTCGTACAGGTGATCGTCCAGTTGGAGAACGCAGTCGAGGTCGGCCCATCGTTCGAGAGCTCGCCGTACCTCGCGGATGCGTTCCATCCCCGTGGCGTACCAGGTGATCGACAGTTGGTCGAGGGCTTCGCCGGCGTGGGCGCATGCGGCTTCCGGGTTGCCTTCGGCGGCCTCGACGGCGGCCAGGTCGCCCAGGACGACGGTGCGCTGTTTCCTGGCCTCGTCGGGCAGTTCTTCCAGAACGTGAAGAAGGGTCTGACGGGCCTGGGGCAGGTGGCCTGCCTTGAGCTGGGTGTTGCCTTTGAAGGAGGCCAGACGGATCGGTGAGAACCAGTCGAACCACTCCGGCAGCGGGGTTTCGTCAGCGTCGGCCAGGGTGTCTTCTGCCTTGGTGATGACGCGTAGCGCTTCCCGGTGTTTGCCGCATCGTGTCTCACATTCCGCTTCGACCGCGTACAGCCAGGCCGTGAAGAGTGCGGGTGTGGAACCCGCACGTCGCATGTAGGCACGGGCGGCGCGGAGTCGTTCGGCGGCTCCGTCCCGGTCTCCTGCCCAGCCGGGCACGAAGGCGGCGTGGCCCAGGATGGCGGCGCCGAGCAGTTGGTCGTCGGCGGCTCCGGCCGCCTGCAGAGCTTCAACGAACCTGGCGTCGGCCTCGTTCGGCTGGCGCAGGTCGAAGAACTCGATGCGGCCCACCAGCAGGAGGGACTCGGCCAGGGCTGTGGCGAGGACGCGTCGGGGCGCGCCGCTCATCTCGCTGAGCAGCTGGGTGCCGAATCGTGTGTGTTCTGTCGCTGCGGCGCGGATCAGGGGTGGCTGGACGCGCCAGTACAGCCGTCTGTGTGCCTTGGTCACAGAGGCGTAGTCCACTGCGATCGACGCCGGTTGTGTCGTGGTCGTCGGAGATGGCAGAGGCAGCGGTGGGGTGGCCGACATGGTGGTCGAGGTTCGGGGCGTTGCGTTCTGCCGTTCGGGTTGGGCGCCCCAGGGCGGGGTGAATCCCAGCTGCGCGATCGGAAGCCCGAGGATGTGCTCAAGCAGGCGCTGGTGAACGGCGTGCGGCCATGGCGGGTTGGCGCTCTCCCAGCGGCGTACCTGCCGAAGGCTCACCTCGGTGTGGTCCACGCCGAGTTCGCTTCCGGCGCGGGCGAGCGCGTCCACCAGGGCTTGTTGTGAGGCGTATCCGGCGTGCTGGCGGGCTGCTTTGAGGTGAACGTTGCCGGACTCTCGCGGCATGACGGCCTCCAACCTTGAGCTACTACAGGACTTCAGAGTACAAAAAAGGCTACCTGAGGGGTAGTTACCTGCGCATACTCGCTGGCTACGTCCTTTAAGAGTCCTCTGAAAGTCCTCTAGATGGCCTTCTCTGAGCCGTGTGGCTGCCTCACCATTACAGACGACGAGCTCAGGCATCCATTTATGGGTTGGCCTGCCAGTAGCGGTCTTGCGCGCGGTCCATACCCCCGGCGTGAAAGGCCTGCCAGGGCAGCAACGTGGATACCTGACCCCTGCACCAGCCACAAGCTCTACCGAACGAAGGGACTCCAGGTCCCTACTGCCCGCAGGCGGACCCGCCCGGTGGCTGGACCGCCGGAACGAGTTCTTGATCAGAACAAGGGAGGCCCGAGCCGTGCACGACGACACGTCCACGACGACCGCCCCGGCGATTCCGGGGTGGCGGTTGATCATCAGTGATGCCGGGCGGTTCTGGGCGATCCGTAACCGTGCTTTCCCGCGTACGGCGTTGCGTGCGGGGGCGGAGCCGACGGTGGACGCCGACACCTTCGAGGAGGTTCGGGAGGCCGTGGCCAAGCAGGAGGAGAAGGCCCGCGATGCCGGTGAGGGGGCGGCCTCGTGACCGGTCGGCATCGGGACGGTCAACCGTACGCGCCGGTCTATCGAAGGGTGTGGGATGGCCCGGCCCGCGCTGAGGCCGAGCGAATCGACCTGGCGTGGGCGGACTGGACGGTTCTCTACAGTCTGGGCCGACGCAGCTTCTACGCCATGGCTGCCTGGGACGGCCCACGCCCGGTCATCGTCGAGGACTCGACTGGTGAGGGGTTGGAGGAGCGGATGCGGGAGGCGGAGATGATCCGGGCGATGCGGCTTGCGCCGCCTTCGTTGGCTCGGCGGAGGCGTCCGGCCGCTGAGGTGCGGGGCCGGGACGTGACCGAAAGGCGTTCGCCGGGTGGGAGGGCGGCATGATGCTCCCGGCCTGGGTTCCTCGTCAAGTTTCTGAGTTTTCAGATCGAGCGTGTAACTCCGTGCAGACGGCTCATCCGGGTTGGCTGGTCTTCCACAGCTCGCGGTCCGGCCTGTGGAGCGCCTACCGGAGCGCCCTGTCCGGCAGGCCGTACCCCGGGAAGGTGCTGTTGGTGCGGGCCGAGTCCGCCGAGGAGCTGGATCGCAAGCTGGCCGCCCAGGTGTCTCCGGTGGTGCCGCCGAGCATCCAGGCCGTCGCCGTCGCCCGCGCCATCCAGTCCGCTCGGGTCAGGCAGTTGGCGAGGGCATCCGGTCTGGTCCAGGCCGCTCGAACCGTACGGACCGGTCAGGGCGCCGCGCTGGATCGTCCCACCGGACTGCGCAGGTTACTGCGCTCGTGAAGCCGGTACGGCGGGCGGTGGAAACTCATCCCACCCGCTACCCGCCGTACCCCATGAACGTGCGGTCCAGGTAGGAGGGACCTGGACCGCACATCTTCGCAAGGCGGCTCCCATGCACGTTCTGAGCGTGTTGGGGAAGGGGAGTCGTCTGGCGCACCGGTCTCACTCGTGGGGCCGGCCCTCCTCCAGGGTGCCCGGCCGTCGTGCTCCCCGGCTCGGGGCCGGGCACCCGCCCCCTCGAAGGGCCTTACGACCGCCCTCATGACCTGCACGAAGAAAGGTCCACGGACTTCGGTGAAGTGCCCCCGGCCTGCGGCCTGAGTTTCTTGTCCGCCCTCCGAACCAGGACGACCATGACCGACTACGAGCGACGAATGATCGACCTGCTCACCAGCGCCCACCCCGCCTGGCGCTACGAACACCTCCACCTACCCGGTCTGCCCCGATGGTGGGCCATCCGCTACAAACCGCTCCGCCCCGACCAGCGCGCGGCCGGAGCCCGCGACATCCTCGGCCGAACCACCCTCCACCGCCTCGCCGACGCCCTGGCCCACCACGACGAAATCCTCCACCACACCCGCCCCTGACCCCTTTTGGAGCCCCCCATGTCCCCACTCAAGGCCGTCGCCCCCGACGGCACCTTCACCACCGGAGCCGGCACCACCGAACGCCTCCTCACCCCCGGCGAGGTCGCCCGCATCTTCGGCGTCGACCCCAAGACCGTGAACCGCTGGGCTCTGACCGGCCGCATCCCCTCGGTGAGAACCCCCAGCAACCAACGCCGCTACCGCGAAACCGACATCAACGCCCTCCTCAACACCACACCTTGATCGTTATCTCCCGCCTCTTCGAGGGGGCAGACGATCCCCGCGTGCGCGGGGAGCACTCACCGGCGTTCGAGAACGCCCAGATCTGCGGGGGACCATCCCCGCGCGGGGACGGTCCGGGCTACCCCTACCGGTACACGGCCTGAGTGGAGTGCTCCCAGCGCATCACCCGTGACCTGCGCGAGCACGGGTAGCGGGTGTCGGTGAAAACGGTCGCGGTCCGGATGTCGGAGCTTGGCCTGGTGGCCGCATGCGGCGTCTGCCCCGGTCGCTGACCCGTCAGGGCAGTCGGCCTGCGGTGCCGGATCTGGTGCACCAGCAGTTCAATGCGGTCACCGCGGACGTTTTTATGGTGCGGCGACGTCACCGATGAGGAGAAACTGTATCTGGCCACAGTGGAGGACCTGTTCTCCCGCCGCCTGCTCGGCTATGCCATGGGTGAGCATCACGATGCCGCCCTGACCGTCGCCTTGCTGTAGATGGTCGCGGCCATGCGGGGCGGGAACGTCGACGGGTGATCTTCCACACCGATCGCGGCAGCGAGTACACCGCCGCCCGCTTCCAGGCCGCCTGCCCCCACTGGGGTGTGGTGCAGTCGATGGGCCGGGCTGGCTGCGCGTTGGACAACTCCCCGGCCGAGTCGTTCAACTCCGCCCTCAAGGTCGAGCTCGCCTACCGGCACCGTTTCGCCACCCGCACCGAGGCACGGCTGAAGATCGCGACCTGGATCGCCGCTTTCTACAACATCTGCCGTCGGCACAGCGCCACCGACGGGCTACCACCACTCGTCTACGAACAGCGGATCACGGCCGCCACAGCGAGATGTCAGCAGCTCATCGCTGCATAGAAAGTCTCCACGGTTTCAGGGGATTGCCAGGCGGCCGATGAAGGCGGTGCTGGTGATAGGGCTGCTGCGATGATCGGGAAGACCTCGCGGGCGGCGTAGCGCTTGAGGTAGCGGATGATCTCTTTCTTCGATTTGCCCTTTGCCCTCGATGGTGCGGCGTTCGGCGTAGTCGCGGGTGCGTTGGGCACGGCTCAGACGGGTGAGACGACGATGTAGAGCGCGCTGTTGCCGCGTCGATCGTCACCGCGGTTGAGCCGGTGGCGGTGGTTTTGCCGGAGGATGCCTCGATCGGATTGACTCCGCATAGGGCAGTGAAGGTGGCCTCGCTGGTCAGCCGGTCGGGGTTGTCGCCTGCGGTGATCAGCAGGGCGGCGGCGGTGTCCGGACCGATGCCGTGCTGCTCCAGCAGCTCTGGGGCGCAGTCTGCGACGATTGTGGTCATGCGCCGCCCGGACGCGAACAACTCGCCGGGGCTCTGCATCGTGACAGAGCCGTTTGATTGACAGACTCACTCAGTTGGAAAATCTCATGAGCTCGACATGGTGATCCGTTGAGTGGGTGCGTGCGAGTCTGAGGAGGTTCGGTGAGTGTTCTGCATGTCCGACACATCGAAGAGGAGCTGAAGAGGTCCTTCGATGGGCTGATCGATCTCACCGATGTGGCCGAGAACGCGCCGCAGGCGCAGAGGGAAGCCCAGTTCTTGAGCCGTGCGCTTGCCGCATATGTTGCGCAGCAGGTAACAGGACGCTTGGCCGAAGAAGCGGCAGCGTTCGTGATCGACGGACGGGACGACAATGGTATCGACGCCGTCGCAATCGACGGTGATAAGCCGCACCTGTGGCTGATTCAGTCCAAGTGGGCTAAGGCTGGCGAGGGGACGATTGACAAGGAGACCACTCTCAAGCTCAAGGAAGGGCTCGATCTGCTACTGGAAGGGGAGTATGGCAGCTTCAATCCCCGCTTCGCGAAGCTAGAGGAGCGGATCGATGCGGCGCTGGGCGACCCTTCCGTAAAGATCACCCTGATGTTGGTCGTGCTGGGTGACCCGAAGATGGAGGACGTCGTTGAGAGGCCGCTGCTGGCGGCGGCCAAGAAGCTCAACGGGCCGAAGCCCGAGGACGAGGTTCTGGACATCCGCACCCTCGGACTTCATGACGTCCATAAGATGGTCCGCGCGAAATCAGCGCCGGCTCGCATTGATCTCTCTGTGACGCTTGACGGCGCTGGGCGTCTACAGGAGCCGTACCTCGCCTACTACGGGTCGGTGTCGGTTGGGCAGGTCGCGCGCTGGTACGGCGATCACGAGGACAGCCTGTTCGAGCAGAACATCCGCAAGTCGCTTGGCCTGACTGGAGTCAATCGTTCCCTTGTGGACACGTTGATCACACGTCCTCATGACTTCTGGTACTTCAACAACGGGATCACCGTCCTGTGTGATCGGGTCCGTCCGACGGTGCAGTATGCGACCTCCGACGGAGGCCCTCGAGAGTTCAAGCTGGAGGGCTCGAGTGTGGTCAACGGGGCGCAGACGGTCGCGGCAATCAATGAGGGATTGCGGCGCGCGCCGGACAAGGCCGGAGCGGCGCGGGTTTGGATTCGGCTGATCTCACTGGAGGACTGCCCGGAGGGATTCGCCGACCAGATCACCCGTGCCACCAACACACAGAACCAGGTGGGGCGGCGTGATCTCGCAGCGCTCGACGAGGTTCAGGTTCGCCTGCGGGAGGAGTTCGCGTGGGCGCTGGGCCATACATACGTCATCAAAGGGGGCGACGATGCGCCGGAGGGGAAACGGGGCTGTACGAATGTCGAGGCGGCGGAGGCGCTCGCGTGCACACATGCGCGTCCTGAACTGACCGTGCAGGCGAAGGCCGGCGGCGATTATCTCTGGGAGAGGAATCCGGGAAGCGCCTACGACCAGCTTTTCCCCAAGAAGATCAGCGTCTATCGAGTCTGGCGGTCCGTCGTCTTCAATCGGGAGGTGGGCGCCGCCCTCGACGAAGGGCACGGCCTTCGGGAAGGACTCACCGCCCGAGTCGCGGAACACGGACGATCCCTGATCACCCACATTACCTTCAGGATCCTGGACCAAAGCGGCATCAACGATCTGCAGTCCCCCTGGGAAGACACCGTCCTGCCTGCCGTCCCAGAACGAACGGCCACCGTACTCGCCTGGTTGGTACACCATGTGGAGGAACTCGGCGGCTACCCGGTTAGCATCTTCAAGAACCCGGAGAAGTGCAGATCTCTGGCTGCGTCGGTGATCGCGTCGGTCAACGGACAGGCACCGCCACCAGAGATTCAGGTGAAGAAGCGGAGCTCTCGGGCCGTCGGGGTGCTCGTTGACGCCGGGGTTATCGAGGAAGGGGCAGTGCTTGAGTTCCGCGTCTTCGGCGATGAGCAGGCCGGTATGAACGGCTGGATCGCAAAGGATCCGAAGCGGGGGCGGGCGACGTGGGTCAACAGCAGGTCGAAGCCGCTGATCTGGGAAGCGGATGGCCAGCCCTACTCACCAACCACGCTCACTGCGCATATGAGGCTGCAGGCGCTCGGAAAAAAGGGGGCGGTCCAGGGGACGAAGTACTGGTCGGTTCGGGGCAGGTCCCTTGTCGAGCTTGCCGAGCAGGTGAGGAACTCCGAGTAGGCGTCCACAAGGCATGAGTATCGAGCCCGAGGGCCGGTATGTCTGGTATCGCTGCCATGCTTCTCAAAACTCATCGAAGCGTGATCGTCGCCAGGGCGAGCCACTGGAAGATCGGACAGTTACTCTAACCGTAGAGTGGAAAGGAGGGACAGCGTGCTGCTCCGATTCCGTGTCGCCAACGTGCGGTCGTTACGCGATGAGCAGGAGCTGTCCTTCGTCGTCTCCGAACACGAGCCGAGCGCAGTGGCGCGGGAGACAGGACTCGGCACAGGTCGCTCCGCCGGTGTCCTCCCGCTGGTCGGCATCTTCGGCGCCAACGCCTCGGGGAAGTCGAACGTTCTGGCCGCGCTGACTGACATGCGCGCGGCGGTCCTCAGCTCCTACGCCCACTGGGCGTCATTCGAGGGAATCCCACGTAAACCTTTCGGGCTTGATTCCAAGAGCGAAAAAGAGCCGAGTTTCTTCGAGGTCGACCTCGTGATGGACGGGGTGCGCTGGACCTACGGATTCGAGCTGAGCTCAAGGCGCGTCGAGGCCGAGTGGATCCACAGCTACCCTCGCGGTCGTCGTCAGGTGTGGCTCGACCGTGATGCCTCACGAGCTGGCGTATACGAATGGCCAGGCAACCGGGTCAAGGACCGGGCGCAGCTAGCCAGGCGTACACGTTCCGACGCGCTGGTGCTGTCCACGGCCGGTACGGACAACCATCCGCAACTCCTGGCGCTCTTCCACTGGTTCCGTCGTAATCTGTGGATCATCAATCCCGAGGAGGAGCGGGAACAACGAGAGGAATTCACTCTGCGGGAGCTTTCCGGCAGTCGCGCACAACGGATCAATGAACTACTGAGGGTCGCGGATCTCGGAATCACCGGCGCGGAAGTCGTCCAGGAGGGCAAGGGCCGGCCGACGATGCGGCTGATCCACCGGTCGGCGACCGGGGACATCGCCTTCGACTGGCGGAGTGAGTCCTTCGGCACCCGATCCTGGTTTGCGTTGCTCGGCCCCTTGTTGCTGGCTCTCGATGAGGGTGCCGTGCTGCTCGTCGACGAGTTGGATGCGAGCCTGCACCCGCGGTTCGCCGCCGAGGTCGTCCGGCTCTTCCATGATCCGCATGCCAATCCCAAGGGCGCGCAGCTTGTCTTCACATCGCACGATCCGTCGCTGCTCATCGCCCCAAGCGGCGAGCGGCTGCTGGAGCCGGGCCAGGTGTGGCTGACAGAGAAAGACAAGGATGGCGCCACGGAACTCTACCCCCTGACCGCCGCCGAACCGGGGGAAGACGAGAACCTAATGGAGTCCTACCTCGCCGGGGCCTTCGGCGGGGTCCCCTCCATCGTGGAGGGACAGTTTGCCCGGCGGTTGTCCGCCGCAAGTACACGCGGACACCGGCGCACCGCAGAGCGAGCCCGATGACGCGCACGCGGGGGAAGGACACGCTGGGGCCGTCCAGACAGCAGCATGGCAAACGCAACCGAGTCGTCCACGTTTTCACCGAAGGTAGGCTCACCGAGCCTTCGTACATCGACATCATGAAAAAGCTCCTTGACGAGCGGGAGCTCCCCGTCGAGGTGCACATCGCGAACGCCGGTGCACCGGGCTCCCAGCGCAAGCCGATCGACCTGGTCGAGGCAGCGGTGCCGCTCATGCGCAAACTGACTCGGGAAGCAGAGCGCAATCGGCTGCGGGAGGAGATGATGCCGCAGGTCTGGTGCCTGTTCGACCGGGACGACCACCAGGAGTTCGACCAGGCTTTCAAGCAGGCCAAGCAGGGAAAGGTCCGCATCGCCTTCTCACACCCCTGCTTCGAGGTATGGCGGCTCCTGCACCACAAGGATGTGACCGGGACCTTTAGTCAGGTGTGTGATCTGGTGACGGATCGGCTCCCCTTCAGGAACGAGGTGGAGAAGATCAAGGAGGTGCATGCAGGCCAGGTCATGGGCCGCTACACCGAGGCGAAGCGGCGCGCCCTCCGGATGAACGCCCAGCACGGCGACCACGTGCCCCTCTCGAGTCGAGACCCGTACACCGATGTCTTCCACTTCGTGGAGCAGGGCCTCGGGATCACCTCCTACTGAAGTCGATCCACCTGGCGAGGCAATCGTTTCCCCTTACATGCGCTGTCGCCGTAGGGTTCCTACGTCATATCGGGGTTGTAGGGAGTCGTACAGTGGCCAAACTCACGCTCGCTCAGCTGGAGCGGCATCTGTTCGCCGCCGCGGACATCCTCCGCGGTACCATGGACGCCTCCGAGTACAAGGACTACATCTTCGGCCTGCTCTTCCTGAAACGGGCAAACGACGAGTTCGAGGCCGCCCGCGAACGCATCCGGGAACATGCCGTCCGGGAACTCGATCTTCCCCGCGAGCTGCTGGACGGTTTTCTGGAACAGCCCGCGCCTTATGGCGAACGTGACGTGCTGTTCGTCCCGAAGAACGCCCGATGGAAGTGGATCTCCTCGGCCACCCACAACATCAACGAGGAACGGCTGCGTCCAGCCCTCCAGGCTATCGAAGGGCAGAACAGCAAGCTCAGGGGCCTCTTCGACCATCTCGACTTCAACCGCATCGGCGGCTCCGGCGCGGCATCGGCCACGGCTAAGCTCGCCGACCAGCGCCTCAAGTTGCTCATCATGCACTTCGGACGCATCCGCCTGCGGACCGACGACTTCGAGTTCCCCGACCTGATCGGTGCCGCGTACGAATACCTGATCAAGGAGTTTGCTGACTCGGCGGGCCGTAAGGGCGGCGAGTTCTACACCCCGCGTGACGTGGTCCGCATGATGGTCGAGCTGGTCCGCCCCCGGCAGGGCATGCGCGTCTACGACCCGTGCGTCGGCTCAGGAGGCATGCTCATCCACGCCAAGGAGTACGTGGAGGAGCACGGCGGGGACACCAAAGACATGTTCTTCGCCGGGCAGGACGCCAACAGTGGCTCGTGGATCATGTCAACGATGAACATGGTGCTGCACGGAGTGCGCCGCTTCGACCTGAAAACCGGTGACACCCTCACTGAACCAGCGCACGTGCCTAAGTCCGACACCGACCGGTATGACGCCGTCCTCAGCAACCCGCCGTTCTCCATGGACTACGTCCTCACCGCCCTCAGCTTCCCCGGCCAGCGGGCGAAGTATGGTAAGACGAGCGAGCGCGGCAAAGCCGACCTGATGTTCCTCCAGCACATGCTCTGGATGGCCAAGCGTGAGGGCTCCGGCGGCATGGTCGTCACCGTCATGCCGCACGGCGTGCTGTTCCGCGGGGGCGGTGAGCAGGAGATCCGCACGAAGCTCCTGGACGACGACGTGATCGAGGCGGTCATCGGCCTGGCCCCGAACCTCTTCTACGGCACCGGCATCCCGGCCTGCGTCCTGGTGCTGCGTCCGCCGGGAAAGAAGGATCCGGAGCACGCGGGCAAGATCCTGTTTGTCAATGCCGACCGTGAGTACCATGCGGAGCGGGCACAGAACGTGCTCCTCCCCGAACACGCCGAGAAAATCACCTCGACCTTCCACGCCTACGCTGAGGTCCCCGGTTTCTCGCGCATCGTCGACCGCGAGGAACTGCGGGAGAACGGTGACAATCTCAACATCCGCCGCTACGTGGACAACACGCCGCCGCCGGAGCCGCAGGATGTGCGCGCCCACCTGGTGGGTGGGGTGCCGCGCGCGGAAGTCGAGGGCAGGAAGGAACTGCTCGACGCGTACCGAATCACGCTGAGCGACCTTTTCGCCGAGCGCGAACCGGTGGACCCGGACTACGTGGACTTCCTTCCGAAGGAGCGGCGCCTGGACGCCGCCCGGCTGGTCGAGCTGGCCCGCCCGCGCGAGGAAGAACTGCGAGAAGCGTTCGCGAAGTGGTGGGAGGCGGAGACCCGGCGGTTGGAGGCGGTGGCCGCGACCCCGGAGCGTCTCGCCGATCTGTCCTCCTCGGAGCGTAAGGCGGCGCTGATGGCGGTCCGGGGCTCGCTTATCGAGTCGTTCGTGGAGCAACTAGGGCAGGAAGGCCCGCTGGACCGGTACGCGCTCGCCGGCGCGGTGGCGGGTTGGTGGTACGAGGCGAAGTACGACCTGCTCACTCTCTCGGAGAACGGCTTCGCGGGAGTCCTGGACGGGTGGGTGGAGAATGTCGAGACGATGCTCGCCCCCGAGCAAGACCCGAGGACGAGGAAGTTGCGCAACCGGGCGGCCGCCGAGCGGCGCCAAGCCTACGACCACAAGGTGGTCGCCGCCATCGCCCCGGACTTCCTGAAGGAGCTGGTCGACGCCGAGGCGCGCAAGGCGGAGCTGGACGCGCAGTGGAAGGAACTGAACGCCGAGCCGTCCGAGGACGAGACGGAGGCCGACAACGAAGCCTCGTCGCATGAGCAGAAAATCCTGAGCCCGGAGCAGGAAGCGGAGCTCGATCGGGTGAAGAAGGCACGGACGAAGGCCGCCGCCGTGGTCAAGCGCCTTGAGGCCGACTTCTGGTTCCCTTGGCCGAGCGATCCGCCCAAACTCGACGAGGAACCGCCACGCCTGTTCCGGGCACGGCGGGCGCTTGGCCCACAGGACGAGCGCAGGGTGGTGCTCGATCTGCTCCGGGACGACCTGACGGCCAAACTGGAAGGGCACGTCGTACGGCGCCGCCGGGAGCTGGCGGAGGCATGCCGTGTGTGGGAGGACAAGTACGCGGTGTCGCTGCGGGAGATCGAGGCGGAGCGGGAGAGGTCCGCAGCGGTCCTGGACGGTTTCCTGAAGGAGCTCGGTTATGCGGAGTGACAATGAGATCTGCTGGGTCCCCGTACGGAAGGTCGGGGATGTTCGCATGGGGAAACAACTTTCTCCTGCAAGCCAGGGAGCGACCGGGCAATTTCCGTACCTACGAGTCGCGAACGTACTTCGAGGACGGATCGACTATGCGGATGTTAAGACGATGGGGTTTAGCCTCAGAGAACGTGAAATATACGGGTTGAAGCCAGGCGATATTCTGCTAAACGAAGGGCAGAGCCTCGATCTCGTTGGTCGAAGTGCGATTTATGGTGGCGGCGAAGGCGAGTTCTGTTTTCAGAATACTCTCGTGCGTTTTCGGTCGGGCGATCATGTGCTTCCGGCATATGCGCAGGCGATCTTCGAACGCTGGTTGGATACGGGAGTATTTGCTGCCATTGCTAAGCAGACGACAAGTATCGCTCATCTTGGCGGCGAGCGATTTTCTGCACTGAAATTTCCTCTTCTGGCACTCGCTGGACAGCAGCGAATCATCGAAGTCGCTGATGCGCTGCTCAGACAGGAGAGGGTCATCATGGCGTTAATCGAGAAGTTGCAGGGTATAAGGTTGGGGGTCCTGCTAGATGCCATGGCGCGCATGGACTTGGGGAAACCTCCTGTCAACTGGATTCGGGTGCCCTTGAAGGAGGTTATCCCCAAGGTCGATTATGGAATATCCGAAGCCCTCGATCGAGACTCGAGAGGGGTGCCGGTACTGAGAATGAACAATATCAATGAAGGCAGGACGGAGCTCACGGACCTCCGCTACAGCCCGACGCCGGTACCGGAAAAACTTGAGCTCAGACATGGAGATGTCCTTTTCAATCGAACAAACAGCATTGATCATATAGGAAAGTCGTGCATGTGGCGCGAGGAGATCCCGAGAGCAACATTTGCTTCATACTTGGTGCGCATCAACCCCGACACTTCACGCCTGATTCCCGAGTATCTCGTTGAGTGGTTGATGCATCCGTCGATCCGTCAGAAAATCCGATCGATATCGACCGTCGCCGTCCAGCAGGTAAACGTCAACCCAACTCGATTGCGCGAGCTGGAAATCGATATGCCAGCCAATTTGGCTGAGCAGCGCAGGATCGTCGACCGTCTACTCGCTTGCGACGAGCAAGTGGAGAGTGCGCGGACGGAACTCGCCAAGCTGGGCAAGCTCAAGCAGGGAATCGTGGACGATCTGCTGAGCGGTCGCGTCAGCGTCTGAGCCTCTCGCATCGCCACCGTTTTCGCCGAGGCAGGGTTCCATGCCTCATCGAGGTGTCCTATTTCGGGAGAACCCTCACCCTTACGCCACTGCGGCGCGCAGAATGGATCACTGGAACGGCGGGCGAGAGCCGGAGGGTGTGGCGACGTGGCGGTGCAGGTGGAGCGGGACGAGGTCGAGCGGCCCATCATCGCTCAGCTTGAAGCAATGGGTTGGACACACCTTCCCGGCACGGAGGCCGGGACACTCGATGCCGACACTCCGCTCCTGGTCGAGAAGCTGAAGGGCGCCCTGCGCCGGATCAACCTCAAGGCGACCGGCCGCGGATCGTGGATGGACGACACCGACGTGGCGCGGTCCGTTGAGCAACTGTCCTCCGTCTCCCTCGGCCACGGCGTCGTGCAGGCCAACTTCGACGCGACCGACCTGCTTCTCAGCGGGTTCATCCTGACGGGCCCGTCCGCGGCGCATGGCGGCCCCTCCGCGACCGTGCAGTACATCGAGTGGCACGAGGACCGTGTCGAGCTCAACGACTTCACCGTGGTCGACCAGCTCCGGGTGCGAAACCGCTCGGGGGAGGTGTCGGTCCTCGATCTCGTCCTCTTCGTCAACGGCATCCCCCTTACCGCAGTCGAGTGCAAGAGTTCCGACCTCGCCGACCCTCTTTACCAGGCCGTACGTGATCTACGGTACTACTCGGGGAATCCACTCCCCGACGAGGAAGACGCTGGAAGCGGCTCGGAGCCCGGCGGAGTCCCGGAGCTTTTCCGCACCGTCCAGCTGCTGGTCGCGGCCACCGCGGAGACCGCGCACCTTGGCACGGTCACCTCCACACCCGATCACTTCCACCCGTGGCGGAGTGTGAAGCCGGAACGCCGGGAGACGCTCGAAGCAGAGACACCGGACAAAATCGGCCCGTTGAACGAGCGGCACAAACTGGTCGGGGTCGTGTTGCGCCCCGCCATCCTGCTTAATGTTGTAAGGCACTACGTTATCCCGTTCCCCGTCGAGAACGAATCCGGTGGGACCCGGACCATCAAGATCGTCACTCGACACCAGCAGTATCGGGCTGCGGAGGAGGCCGTGCGGAGGCTGCGGACCGGACGGGTCCGCAGCGGGCCGCGGGACGCCGACGAGCGCGGCGGAGTCATCTGGCACACACAGGGCTCTGGCAAGAGCCTCACCATGACCTTTCTGGTGCGCCGCATCCACCTGCACCACGAGCTCAGCGAGTTCATGGTCGTGGTCGTCACCGACCGTACTCAGCTCCAGGACCAGCTCTCCGGGACCCTGATGCTGAGCGAGTCCGACGTCCAGACCGCCAAGACCCGCGCCCAGCTGGAAGGGCTGCTCCGGGACGGCGGCAGGCGGGTCGTCTTCGCGATGATCCAGAAGTACGGAAGCGGACTCGCGTTCGCCGCGGAGGCCACCGAGGACGGGGACGACCGCGACCTGGCGAAGGAGTACGAGGTCGCCGAACAGGCCAGACGAGAGGGGAAGGCCGAGAAGATCCCCCCGGAGCCGAACTTCCCGGAGTGCAACACCTCTTCCGCGATCCTGGTCCTGGTCGACGAGGCACACCGCTCACACACCAGCGTGCTGCACGCCGCCCTGCGCAAGGCCGTCCCCAACGCGGCGAAGATCGGCTTCACCGGCACACCGATTATGACCGGGCGGACGGAGGACACCCGGAGGATCTTCAGCGGCGGCCCCGGCGGGGGCTTCCTCGATGAGTACCGGATGAGCGAGGCCGAGCGTGACGGCGTCGTCGTGCGCATCCGCTACGAGGGCCGTACCGGCGAGGGAAAGGTCTTCGACAAGGACGGTCTTGATAGAAACTTCGACGACCTGGTCCGCGAGCGCACGGACGGCGAACGCAGAGCCCTGCTGAAGCGCTGGCCCACCGAGCGTGACGTCGCCGAGTCGGTGCCGATGATCGAGGCCAAGGCCGAGGACATGCTGGAGCACTGGGTGAGCTGGGTGCTGCCAGAGGGGTTCAAGGCCCAGGTCGCGGTGGTTAGCAGGAAAGCGGCCGTCGAGTATCACCACGCCTTGCGGCGGGCGCGGGACGCCCTTCTGGCTGAGCTGGCCATGTTTGATCCGGAGTCGGTGAGCGGTCCGGTGGAAGAGATGGACGGCAGGACACGCTATCTCCACATGGCCTACCGGTACCGCGCGCTACTGCGTCGTGTTGACTTCGTACCGGTGATATCCCCAGGAGCGGAGCGCAAGTACCGCCAGTGGCTGCATTGGACCGACGCGGAACGGCAGAAGGCATACATCGACCGTTTCCACCAGCCGTTTCCCCAGTTGCCGCCGGACCAAGCCTGGACGGCCGCCCTCCCCTTCAACCCGCCGCCGCAAGAGACGTCGTACAGCAGCGCGGGCGCCAATCCCTGGTCCCAGAGTCAGGCGACCGGACGACCGGAAGCCGCGCCCGGAGCCGACCCGGTCCACCCCGACAGTCCCATCGCCTTCCTCCTCGTGAAGTCGATGCTGCTCACCGGCTTCGATGCCCCTCGTGAGCAGGTGCTCTACCTGGATCGGCCGATCCGCGACGCGGAGCTGCTCCAGGCCGTCGCGCGGGTCAACCGGCCGATGCCGGGCAAGCAGGTCGGCTATGTCGTCGACTACTACGGTGTTCTGGAGCACCTCGCCGACGCGCTCGGTGCTTACCGGCGGACCGATGTCGACGACACCATGCGCGATCTGTCCGAGGAGATCGGGAATCTCCACCCGGCGGCCGAAGCGGTCCGCGGCCTCCTGCGCCGTCGAGGGATCACTGACGAGGATCTCACTGGCTTCGCCGGACTACGGAAAGCGGCCCTGGCCTTTGAGGATGAGCAGGACCGCTTCGCCTTCGACGAAGTGCTGCACGCGTTCCTCAACGCGCTGGAACGTGTGCTGCCCCACGAACACGCCCTGGAGTACGTGCCCGACGCCCGACGTTGGGGGATGCTGCAGAAGCGTATTCGACGGCTCTACCGGGACGCGGAGGGCGGCACCTTCACCCTGCGCCGCTACGGACGGAAGGTCCGATCCATGATCGCTGCCCACCTGGAAGGTCCACAGATCGAACAGGTCATCCCGCCAGTCTCGCTCGCCTCGGACTCCTTCGACGACATGGTCAGGGACATCCCGGCGCGTGAAGCCGCGGCCGAGATGGGGCACGCGCTCCGCTTCCACCTGGAGGAACGGGTCAGACGAGAGGATCCGGAGAAGTACATCCGGCTCTCGCAGCGTCTGGAGGAAATCTTGAAAAATCTTCCCGAACGTTTCGAAGAGCAGGTCGAGGAGTTGGGGCCGCTCATCGAGCAGGCCCGTAGGGAGGACGAGGAGAGCCCCGCTCTGGCGGGGCTCAGCGTGCTGGAGCAGCGGTTGTACCGGCTCGTCGAGGGGAAGCTGGAGGGGAATCCAGGAATCGTTCGTGGGAAAACAGACCTACGGAAGCTAGTCGATATGGTGTGCGACACGGCCGCACGAGTCATGGGCAGTGTCGCCTATCAAGGTCAGAGCCAGGACCTCAGCGAGCTGTCGAACGCAGTTCACAGCCAGTTGCTCCGCGGAGGCCTCCGACCTGCGGGTGTGGACTGGGCTCCCTTGAGGGCTATCGCGGAGAGCCTCGCGGCGTATGCCAACGACAACCGTTCACAGTTCCTGCGGAGGGCTCAGGGAGAATAGGGCGGGTGAGCGTATCGGCCGAGAACCACACCCCGCAGGCGCTGAGGAACGATGGCCTCCTCACCATCGACGGATTGGCGCTGCGAGTGCGCATCAGCGCCCGACGCAGGCGCTTCGCGCTAACGGTGGAGGCGGACGCCGCTCTCACACTGCACGCTCCGCAAGGACACTCGGCATCGGACGCTGAGGATTTTGTACGTGCCCACCGGACCTGGTTAGTGAGCAGACGTGCGCTGCGGGAGCAGGCTCGACCGTTGAATCCAGCCAAACATCTCATAGAGGGGGAGGTCTTCCGTTATCTCGGCCGAACGTACCGGCTCGCCATCGTGGGGAACGAGTCAAGGAATGACAGGGTTCGGTTAGTAGCCGGACGTCTGACCATGAGTCACAAACTGGCCGAAGATACGGCACGTGGCCGGGTGGCGCTGGTCGATTGGTACTGCCGGACCGGTCATGCTTGGGTGATGGGACGACTTCAACCCTGGGCAGCCCGGATGTCCGTGCCGGAGCCAGCGGTGGATATACGTGACCTAGGCAGCCGCTGGGGAACGTACCGCTCAGTGGAAGAGGGGCGAGGACCAGGCCGAATGAGCCTCGGCTGGCCTCTCTTCCAGCTTCCGATGCACCTGGTTGACTATGTGATCGCCCACGAGCTCGCCCATGCGCGAATTCCCGGACATGATGCTTACTTTTGGCGACTGTTAGGGCAAGCACTGCCTGAATATAAGGAGCACCGCATGGAACTCGACGACCTTGGTCGACGCATGTGGATGGGGGAGATCATTTAGCACGGGTAGTCGGTGATCTTGCCGGAGAACAACCACCGTAATGCAGGACATGCATGAGATGATCTTGTAAGGGATACAGGCTGTGTGGGGCGCCCGTGCACCCCTCACTGGACGAGCCGGTCACTCGGCCCCGGCTTTCCTGACGCGGGTGCTCTACGCCGCCGCGGGTTTCCATTCCTCGGCCCGGTGGCCCTGTGGCCCAGGTCCTCTTGCCATCGGATGGTGGGGCGGGCCGCTGGCCGGAGTGCTGTGTACAGCAGCCGGATACAGCAACACCGCCTCACATGATCACACGTCTCCGGACGGCATCTGTCGCGTGACCAGGGCGAGGAGCCCTCTACGTTGTGACCGGCCCCCGTTTGCAAGCAGGAGGTCAGGAGTTCGAATCTCCTAGGCTCCGCCCAACGAAAAGCCCAGGCCGGGGATGGTTCCCCAGTCTGGGCTTCGGTCGTTCTACGGGCACTTCAAGGTCCGTATGGCACGCATCTAGTGTCATGCGCCTGAAATTCGTCGGCAATATTTAGCCAGGGATTCGAGGATCTCTTCAGCGCTCTTGGTCCACACGAACGGCTTGGGATCCTCGTTCCACTGATCCATCCAGGTGCGGATGTCCTTCTCCAGGCTCTGGACGCTCTTGTGGACTCCTCGCCGGATCAACTGCTCGGTCAGATGGCCGAACCACCGCTCGACCTGGTTGATCCACGAGGATCCGGTCGGGGTGAAATGCATGTGGAACCGAGGGTGCCGGGCCAGCCACGCCTTGATCGCCGGGGTCTTGTGCGTGCCGTAGTTGTCGCAGATCAGATGGACGTCCAGCTCGACAGGGACGCTCTTGTCGATGGTGATCAGGAACTTCTTGAACTCGGTGGCACGGTGCTGGCGGTGCAGTTCCCCGATGACGGTGCCGTCTTCGACATTGAACGCGGCGAACAGGCTGGTGATCCCGTTGCGCACATAGTCATGGGTGCGCCGCTCAGGCATGCCCGGCATCATCGGCAGCACCGGCTGGGAGCGATCCAGCGCCTGGATCTGCGACTTCTCATCCACACACAACACCACCGCCCGCTCTGGCGGATTGTGGTACAGCCCTACGACGTCGACGACCTTCTCCACGAACAACGGATCACTCGACAGCTTGAAGGTATCGGCCCGATGAGGCTTGAGCCCGAAATCCCGCCAGATCCGTCCGATCGTCGATCTACTCAGCCCGCTGCGCTCGGCCATCGAGGCCCGCGACCAGTGCGTGGCGCCCCTGGGCGTCTCCTCCAGCGTCGCCACCACCACCTGTTCGACCCGCTCCAGGGTGATCGACGGCGGTCGGCCCGGCCGCTGTTCGTCGATGAGCCCGTCCAGTCGCAGCTGAATGAACCGGGTCCGCCACTTCGACACCGTGTCGGGATGCACCCGCAGCTCAGCCGCGATCCGCTGGTTGTCCTTGCCGTCCGCGCACTCCAGTACGATCTTCGACCGCATCGCCAGGACCTGCGACGATGTGGCCCGCCGTGCCCATCGCTGCAGTGTGGCCCGTTCCTGGTCGGTCACAGACAACTCCGACTTCGGCCGTCCTGGACGCACCTGGTCGAGGAGCCCGTCGATCCCGTCATGGGCAAAGGCCGCCCGCCACTTGCGTACCGTAGCCAGCGCCGTTCCCAGGTCCCGTGCCACCTGCGCGTTACTGGCCCCTGGTTCGGCACACGCCAGCACGATCTTCGCCCGGATCGCCAGCCTCGACGGCTCCGCCGACATACCGATCAGCCGAGCACGCTCAGCCTCGCTCAGATGAATCTTCACCGCCGATGGACCCGGATGCGACATACAAATCAGCATAGGAACTTACGCGGCGAATTTCAGGCGCATGACACTAGCCGATCACCGGGAGTTTCGACTGCCTTGCGCTCATCCGCTGTCCCAGCGCGGCCGAGTGACCGGCATCGCGGAGAGCAGGTGGTCCAGGCCTTTGAAATCTTTGGGGTTGCAGGTGTAGAGGGGCAGCTGGTTTGCGATGGCCATGCAGGCGATCATCAGGTCCGCTGTCCGGGGGCGGGGTTTACGTCCTGAGGCGACGACGGCCGTCCACAGTTGGCCGTACTCACGGGCGGCGGCGTTGTCGAAGGGAAGTGGATCGAACTCTGCCTCGACGGTCTGCAGGATCTTCATCCGCTGGGCGAGCTCCTGCGGTCCGGTGGCCACCAGCACGCCGACTGAACAGCTCCGCGGTGGTGATGGCGCTGATCAGCATCTCGTTGGGGTCGATGCCGGCGCGCAGGATAAGGGTGTTGGTGCCGAGCAACCCCTGGGCGTGGGTCATTCCTCGTTCTCCGTGACCGCGCCTCTGCCGTAAGCGCGGTCGTAGGGGTCGTAAAACTCGTCGTTGACGTGGCGGTCCATGTCCTCGCGGTATTTCCGGTCGTCCAGCCATGGCGTGCCGCGAGACACGGCGGCGAACTCCGCTCGTGAGACGGCTCGGCGTCGGCGGCGGATGGGAACGAGGTCGCCGATGTGGTGGCCGTTACGGGTGACGGCGTACCGTTCCCCTCGTTCCAGCCCATCCATGATCTCGGCTGACCGGTTGCGCAGGTCACGCTGGGAGGTCTGATGGGAGGGGTCGGGCTGAGGAGTGTTCACTCTTCATCCCTATAGGAATGTGCTACCTGGTGCTACAAGATGGCACGGCTCGTCAAGCCGTCCGGGACCTTGGTCTCAGAACCGCCGGTGATGAGGAGAAGGTTGAGGTGGAAAGTAAGTCCGTGCTCACAGATCGGCAGGTCGAAGGACATCGCCGGGCCACTGAGGGCGATCAGCAGTGGACAGGCACGGTCACTCGCGGAGAGCCCGCCGCCCGGCTCAGAGCCCGCACGGCTCAAGATCAGGCCGATTTGCCAGCAGGATGTCAGGAGGTGCTCCCCGCACACGCGGGGATGGTCCGGGCTACCCCTACCGGTACACGGCCCGAGTGGAGTGCTCCCCGCGCACGCGGGGATGGTTTTCGGGGCGGGTGTGGCGGCGACGGTCGTGCGCGATGGCAGATCGAGGGGCGACCGTGATGTGTCGCTTGTTTGAGGTCGGCATCGCCGTGGTCCAGCGGAGCAAGGACAGGCTGGAGGCGATGTCGGTTGGAGTTGCCACGGCCTCAGGGTCGGGGCCGTTATACGGCCAGGCGTGAGGAGAGCCCTGTTGAGGGGGAGGCGCTATTCCTTGTGGCCGATGCCGCCGACTACCCAGATTGAGTCGGGGCGGTGGATCAGGTCGTCCTCTGGGCGCCATTCGGGGATGTAGACGACTCCGGGGTCCACCAGGGCGAGGCCGTCGAAGTAGCGTTCGATCTCGGCCTTGCTGCGCAGGCCCTTCCTGTGGGGGCCGGTGACGGCGCCCTCGTTCTGGTAGAAGGCGGCGAGCTTGGCGGTTGCCTCGGGGCGCAGGTCGCCGACCGGGTGGGAGATGGCCAGGTAGCTGCCCGGCGAGATGGTCTTGCGGAGGTAGTCGATGATCTGGTCGACCTGGGAGTCGTCCTGGATGTCCTGGAGCACGCCGAACAGCAGGATCGCGACCGGCTCCTCGGGGTTGATCATCTTGGTGAGGCCGGGGTCGGCGAGCAGCGCCTCGGGATCGCGGAGGTCGGCCTCGACGACCACGGTCAGCCGGTCGTCCTGCAGCAGGGCCTGGCCGTGGACCACGACCATGGGGTCGTTGTCGACGTAGACGACCCGGGCGTCCGGGGCCACCGCGTGGGCGATCTCGTGCACGTTGCCCTGGGTCGGCAGGCCGCAGCCGACGTCGATGAACTGCCGGATCCCGGCCTCCTGGGCGAGGAAGCGTACGGCCCGGCCGAGGAAGCGCCGCCCCTCACGCCAGAGCACGGGCAGTTCGGGGGTGATGGCCATCGCCGCTTTGGCCGCTTCCCGGTCGGCGGCGAAGTTGTCCTTGCCACCCAGGAAGTAGTCAGCGACCCGCCCCATGTTCGGGGTCGTGGTGTCGAGCCTGGGCCTCTCCGGCTTCGACGATGCCACCGTGTTCTCCGTCCAGCAGATCCATTTTCTGCGGAGGTTATCCGCTTTTCTTATGCCCCGGGGTCATATTCCGGCAACCGGTAGCCCCAGCCTGGCGGTTCATGGCACTTTTCGCGCGGGTCATGTCCGCTTCCGCGCATGATCATGCGTTGAGGGCCCGGGCCTGGCACGGAAGGCGGGCAAACGACGGTGACGGCTGTCACTGGTCTCCGGCGGACGGCCGACCGGGCGGTGACCGAATAGCCCTTTAGGGAGCCTCCACCGTTCTGCATGTAGCCATGCAGGAGGCATGATGAATGAATATATTCCATGCCCAAGTCTGAAGCCCGGCCCCACTCCAGACCCGGGTTCTGAGTCACGGCCGCGCTGGGCCCCGACCGACGCCCCCGACCGAGGAGAAGTATGAGTCACGACGACGCCGGACCCCGCATGCTGCGGCTGTTCGAGGGGCACCGGCTGACCCCCGCGCAGCGCAGGATCGCGCACTGCCTGGTGCAGCACGCCGGGGAGGCGGCCTTCCTGTCCAGCGTGGAGGTGGCCGAGCTGGCCGGGGTCAGTCAGCCGTCGGTGACCCGCTTCGCGATGGCCCTCGGGTTCGACGGCTACCCCGCGCTGCGCAGGCAGCTGCGTGAGCTGGGCTCCCCGGAGACGGTCGTCCAGGACGAGGCTGGGGAGGGTGCCGAGGAGGAGGCGCCGAACGAGTTGCAGCGGGCCGTACTGGCGGAGATCGCCCACCTGCGGCGGCTGGCCGGGACGCTGGCCGATCCCAAGCCGGTCGTCGCCGCCGCGCGGCTGCTGTCGGTCTCCCGGCCGCTGCCGGTCCTCGGGCTGCGGGCCGCCGCCGCGCAGGCCGCGGGGTTCTCCTACTTCGCGGCCAAGGTCCACCCGGACGTGCGGTTGCTCGACGAGGGCGGGTCCATGCTGGCCGACCGGATCGAGCGGGCCGCGGCGGCGGGGGCGACCGCGCTGTTGTGCTTCGCGCTGCCCCGCTATCCGGCGGAGCTGACCGAGGCGCTCACCGTCGCCAGGGACGCCGGGCTGAGCGTGGTGACGGTCGCCGACAGCGCCTTCGCGCCCGCCGCGGCGCTGTCGGACGTGGTGCTGGCCGCCGAGGTCGGCACGAGTCTGGTCTTCGACACGGCCTGCGGCCCCATGATGCTGGGCAGAGTCCTTCTTGAGGCGATGTGCGATGAGATCCCGGGGGCCGAGGGACGGCTTGAGGCGTTCGAGGTGTCAGCCGCGGCCAGGGAGATCTTCACGGACTAGCCTGTTGACTGAAACTATTCAAGCGGGATACAAGTGAATACATCTATTTGAACATGTCGGCTGACGGCCGACGTGCTGGAGGGCGGAAGCGTGGCTGAGCAGAACGGCCGAGGTCCGATCAGGGCTCCGCGTGGGACGGAGCTGAACACGCGCGGCTGGCAGCAGGAGGCCGCGCTACGGATGCTCATGAACAACCTCGACCCCGAGGTTGCCGAGCATCCCGACAAGCTCGTCGTGTACGGCGGCACCGGCAAGGCGGCGCGTGACTGGCGCTCCTACGACGCCATCACCCGCACCCTGAGCACGCTGAAGGGCGACGAGACCCTGCTCGTGCAGTCCGGCCGTCCCGTCGGGGTCATGACGACCCACGAGTGGGCGCCGCGTGTCCTGATCGCCAACTCCAACCTGGTCGGCGACTGGGCGACCTGGCCCGAGTTCCGGCGCCTCGAACAGCTCGGCCTGACCATGTACGGGCAGATGACCGCCGGATCGTGGATCTACATCGGCACCCAGGGCATCCTCCAGGGCACCTACGAGACCTTCAGCGCCGTCGCCGCCAAGCGGTTCGGCGGCTCCCTCGCCGGGACGATCACCCTCACCGCCGGACTCGGCGGCATGGGCGGCGCCCAGCCGCTGGCCGTCACGATGAACGGCGGCGTCGTCATCTGCATCGACTGCGACCCGCGCAGCATCGACCGGCGCATCGAGCACCGCTACCTCGACGTCAAGGCCGACAACCTCGACGAGGCCCTGCGCCTGGCCTACGAGGCGCGCGACGCCCGCAGGCCGCTGTCCATCGGCGTCGAGGCCAACGCCGCGCAGGCCGTACCGGAGCTGCTCGCCAGGGGCGCCGAGATCGACGTCGTCACCGACCAGACCTCCGCGCACGACCCGCTGGCCTACCTGCCGATCGGCGTCGCCTTCGAGGACATGGCCGACGAGGCCGCCAAGGACCCGGAGGGCTTCACCCAGCGCGCCCGCGAGTCCATGGCCAGGCACGTCGAGGCGATGGTCGGCTTCCAGGACGCCGGAGCCGAGGTCTTCGACTACGGCAACTCGATCCGCGGCGAGGCCAAGCTCGCGGGCTACGCGCGCGCCTTCGACTTCCCCGGCTTCGTGCCCGCCTACATCAGGCCGCTGTTCTGCGAGGGCAAGGGCCCCTTCCGCTGGGCCGCGCTGTCCGGCGACCCCGCCGACATCGCCAGGACCGACCGGGCCATCCTCGACCTGTTCCCCGAGAACGAGTCCCTGGCCCGCTGGATCAAGATGGCCGGGGAACGCGTCCACTTCCAGGGTCTGCCCGCGCGCATCTGCTGGCTCGGGTACGGCGAGCGCGACCGGGCCGGTGAGCGCTTCAACGACATGGTCGCCTCCGGCGAGCTGTCCGCCCCCGTCGCGATCGGCCGTGACCACCTCGACTGCGGCTCGGTGGCCTCGCCGTACCGGGAGACCGAGGCGATGCTCGACGGGTCGGACGCCATCGCGGACTGGCCGCTGCTCAACGCCATGGTGAACGTCGCCTCCGGCGCGTCGTGGGTCTCCATCCACCACGGCGGCGGCGTCGGCATCGGCCGTTCCATCCACGCGGGCCAGGTCACCGTCGCCGACGGTACGGCCCTGGCCGGGGAGAAGATCCGCCGGGTGCTGACCAACGACCCCGGCATGGGCGTCATCAGGCACGTGGACGCCGGATACGACCGGGCCAACGAGGTCGCCGAGGAGCGCGACGTGCGCGTCCCGATGCGCGAGGGCGACGCGTGAGCGACGCATACGAGAAGGCGGGCGCGGCGGGGGAGGGCTTCCGCCGGATGTGGCGGGAGCTGCTGCCCGTCGGCCGGCACGCGGGCAGCGGCGGCTACCGGCGCCACGCCTGGACCTCCGCCGACGCCGAGTGCCGCGCCTGGTTCGCCGAGCAGGCCGAGGCCAGGGGCCTGGGCTACGAGATCGACCGCAACGGCAACCAGTGGGCCTGGCTGGGCGACCCGGCCGCCGGGGACGCCGTCGTCGTCGGCTCGCACCTGGACTCGGTGCCGGACGGCGGCGCCTACGACGGCCCGCTCGGCGTCGTGTCCTCCTTCGCCGCCCTCGACGCGCTGCGCGAGCGGGGCGTCACCCCGTCAAGGCCGCTGGCCGTCGTGAACTTCGGCGACGAGGAGGGCGCCAGGTTCGGCGTCGCCTGCGTCGGGTCCCGGCTGATGGCCGGTGTCCTGGACCCCGGCCACGCCAGGGATCTGCGTGACGGCGACGGCGTACGGCTGGCCGACGCGATGGAGCGCGCGGGCCGGGACCCGGAGGCGATCGGCCGCGACGACGAGCGGCTGTCGCGGATCGGGGCGTTCGTCGAACTCCACGTCGAACAGGGCAGGTACCTCGCGGACACCCCGCACGCCGTCGGCGTCGCCTCCGCCATCTGGCCGCACGGCCGCTGGCGGTTCGACTTCCCCGGCGAGGCCAACCACGCCGGGACCACCCGGCTCGTCGACCGTCACGACCCCATGCTCGCCTACGCGGCGGCCGTGCTTTCGGCCAGGGAGCTGGCGCGGGAGGCCGGGGCGCTGGCGACCTTCGGCAAGGTGCGCGTCGAACCCAACGGGACCAACGCCATCGCCTCCCTGGTGACGGCCTGGCTCGACTCGCGGGCCGCCGACTCGGCGACGCTGGACGCGCTGGTCAAGGCCATCACCGAGGCCGCCGAGGGGGCCGAGGTCACCCGGGAGTCCTACACGCCGGTCGTCGACTTCGACGTCCCGCTGCGGGACCGGCTGGCCCGGGTCCTGGGCGGGGTCCCGGTGCTGCCGACCGGCGCCGGGCACGACGCGGGCATCCTCGCCTCCGCCGTACCGACCGCGATGCTCTTCGTGCGCAACCCGACCGGGGTCTCGCACTCCCCGCACGAGCACGCCGAGGAGACCGACTGTCTGGCCGGGGTGAGCGCCCTGACCGACGTTCTTCAGGACCTGCTGTGAACGGCAGGTTCTGGGCACGACACGCCTGGACGGGAGGGGCACAGGCAGGAGCCCCCGGTCCCGGAACCCCTGGGGCTGGGGTATCCGGGTCCGGGGGTTCCGACCCCCTTGAGTCCGGGCTGCTCATCGAGGTGACCGACGGCCGGATCACGGCGCTGCGGCCGGGCGGCGAGCCCGGCGACGCCGTGGTCCTCGACGGGCTGGTGCTGCCCGGACTGGCCAACGCCCACTCGCACGCCTTCCACCGGGCGCTGCGCGGCGAGACCCAGGTCGGCGGCGGCACCTTCTGGACCTGGCGGGAGACGATGTACCGCGCCGCCGCGGCCCTCGACCCCGACACCTACCTCGACCTCGCCACGGCCGTCTACGCCGAGATGGCCCTGGCCGGGATCACCTGCGTCGGGGAGTTCCACTACCTGCACCACGCGCCGGGCGGCACGCCGTACGCCGACCCGAACGTCATGGGTGAGGCGCTGGTCGAGGCGGCGGCACGGGCGGGCATCCGGATCACGCTGCTCGACACCTGTTACCTGTCGTCCGGGTTCGGGGCGCCGCCCGACGCGACGCAGGCCCGCTTCAGCGACGGTACGGCCCACGCCTGGGCGGAACGCGCCGAGGCGTTGGCCGTCGCGCTGGACAAGCACCCGCACGCCGTCGCGGGCGCCGCCGTGCACTCCGTGCGGGCCGTCCCCGCCGACCAGCTCGCCGTCGTCGCGGCCTGGGCCGAGGGCAGGCTGGCGCCGATCCACGCGCACCTGTCCGAGCAGCCCGCCGAGAACGAGGGCTGCGTCGAGGCGTACGGCGTCACGCCGACCAGGCTGCTGGCCGACCACGGCGTGCTCGGTCCCCGGGCGACGGCCGTACACGCCACCCACCTGACCGGCGATGACGTCGCCCTGCTCGGCGGCAGCGCCACGACCGTCTGCATGTGCCCGACGACCGAACGGGACCTCGCCGACGGCATCGGACCGGCCAAGGACCTCCAGCTCGCCGGGTCGCGGCTCACCCTGGGCAGCGACAGCCACGCCGTCATCGACCTGTTCGAGGAGGCACGCGGCATGGAGCTGGACGAACGGCTGCGCACCCGCCGCAGGGGGCACTGGAGCGCCGACGAACTGCTGCGCGCCGCCACCGGCGACGGACACGCCTCACTCGGCTGGCCGGAGGCGGGCCGCATCGAGGTCGGCGCCGTCGCCGACCTGGTGACGGTCTCCCTCGACTCGGTCCGCACGGCCACCCCACGGCCCCGCCCGGAGACCGCCGTCTTCGCCGCGACGGCCGCCGACGTGCGGGACGTCGTGGTCGGCGGCAGGCTGGTCGTACGTCACGGCGCCCACCGGCTCGTCCCCGACGTCCCCGCCGCCCTGCGCCGGGCCGTCGGCCGCCTCTGGGCGTCGTGACGTCATGGTCTCCCCGTCGCACCGGAGACATGAGCCGAGGTGCGCCGTGGTCTCCTCGCCGCGTCGGAGCCGTGTCACCCGGCACGACGGCGGCATCATGAACGCAGGGGCCGGTCCCTGGCCCGTCCCACACCATGCCGTGGTGAGCGCCGGGACCGGTCCCTGTACCCATTCACGCCGTGCCGTGGTGAGTCCCTGTTCCGCCTGTCTTTCCGCACGTCCGGAGGTACCGTGAGCCTGCTCGTCACCGGTCTGTCCCGTCTCGTCACCAACGATCCTTCGCTGGGGCAGGGGCCGCTCGGCGTGGTCGAGGACGCCGCCGTCGTCCTCGACGGGCCCACGGTCGCGTGGGTGGGCCCCGCCTCCTCGGCTCCGGCGGCCGACGAGGTCCACGACGCCGGGGGCAGGGCCGCGATCCCCGGCTTCGTCGACTCCCACGCCCACCTGGTCTTCGCCGGGGACCGCACGGCCGAGTTCGACGCCCGCATGTCGGGCACGCCGTACACGGCCGGGGGGATCCGCACGACGGTCGCGGCGACCAGGGCGGCGAGCGACGTCGAACTGTCGGCCAACGTCGCCAGGCTGGTCGCCGAGGCGCTGCGCCAGGGGACCACGGTCATCGAGTGCAAGTCCGGCTACGGGCTCACCGTCGAGGACGAGGCCCGTTCGCTGCGGATCGCGGGTGAGCACACCGACGAGGTGACCTATCTCGGCGCCCACGTGGTCCCGGCCGACACCGACGCCGACGCCTACGTGGACCTCGTCACCGGGCCGATGCTCGACCGGTGCGCGCCGTACGCCCGCTGGGTCGACGTCTTCTGCGAGCGCGGCGCCTTCGACGGCGACCAGGCGCGGGCGATCCTCGAAGCGGGCGCCAAGCGCGGGCTCACCCCCCGGGTCCACGCCAACCAGCTCGGTCACGGCCCCGGCGTACGGCTCGCCGTCGAGCTCGGCGCCGCCTCCGCCGACCACTGCACTCACCTCGACGACGCCGACGTCGACGCCCTGGCCTCGGGGAACACGGTCGCCACGCTGCTGCCCGGCGCCGAGTTCTCCACCAGGGCCGCCTACCCGGACGCCCGGCGCCTGCTGGAGGCGGGGGCGACGGTCGCGCTGTCCACCGACTGCAACCCGGGGTCGAGTTTCACCACGAGCATGCCGTTCTGCGTGGCCGTCGCGGTGCGGGAGATGGGGATGACCCCGGACGAGGCCGTGTGGGCGGCGACGATGGGCGGGGCGCGGGCGCTGCGCCGTACGGACGTGGGCCACCTCGGCCCCGGCGCCCGCGCGGACCTCGTCCTGCTCGACGCCCCCTCCCACGTTCACCTGGCCTACCGCCCCGGCGTCCCCCTCGTCTCGGCGGTCTGGCACCGGGGCGAACGCGCCGTCTGACCCTCGGATGAGCGAATGCGGGAAACCATCCCGCACTGTGCGCGAAACTATCCCGCATTCGCGCACGGTTCTCGGTCACCCGTCGAACTTCGTGGGGGTGAAGGTGCCGACGGTCATCGGGGCGGCGAGGATCAGGTCGAGGACCTGCCGCACGTGCTGGAAGTGCGGGGTGGCGAAGTGCTCGGTCAGGGCCTCGGGGCCGGTCCACTCCTCGACGACGACCATCCGGGCGGGCTCGTTGGGGTCGACGTACGGCCGGTAGGCCAGGCAGCCGGGTTCGTCCAGGGACGGTTCGATCATCGCTTCGAGGGCGGTACGGAGCCGGTCCTCCTGGCCGGGCCTGGCCAGGAGTTCGGCGATGACGGTCAGGGACATGTCAGCACTCCTCCTTGGTTCTCGGAAAGGGCTTCACGGCCGGGCCGGGCCGACGCCCGCGCCCGAGGTGGTGATCGCGACGGCGATCTCCTCAAGGTCGGCCGGGGTGAGGCGCACCGCGTCCGCCGCGATCCACCCGTCGACCTGCGCGGCCGTACGGGCTCCGACGATGGCGCCGGTGATGCCCGGCCAGGCCAGCGTCCAGGCGATGGCCACCTCGGCGACCGTCACGCCGTGCCGCGCGGCGACGGGACGCAGGGCGTCGGCGAGCCGGAGGTTGGCGGGCAGGCCCGTGGTGAAGTCGCGGCTGGCGCGACGCCAGTCGTCGGCGGGCAGGGAGGCGACGCGTCCGGCGGAGAAGGTGCCGGTGAGCAGCCCCGACTGGAGCGGGGAGTAGACGATCACGCCGGTGCCGTGGGCGTTGGCCCAGGCGACCTCCGCCGCCGCCGAACGGTTGATCGCCGAGAACGGCGGCTGGACGACGTCGACGTGGGCGATCTCCTCGGCCGCCTGGAGCTGTTCGGGGGAGTGGTTGGACAGGCCGATCGCCCGGACCTTGCCCTCGGCCTTGAGGTCGGCCATGACCTGCCAGTACTCCTGAAGCGGTGTGGCGTTCGGCGAGACGGCGCCACTACCGTCACCGGCGAACTCCAGCGACTCGCCGGTGTCCGGCCAGTGCACCTGGTACAGGTCGATGTGCTCGACCCCGAGCCGCCTGAGTGAGTCCTCGACCTCGCGGCGCACACTGGCGGGCTTCATGATCCGGCGCGGCGCGGCCAGCGGGTTGTCCGGGTCCCAGACCAGGCCGACCTTGGTGAACAGGTAGGGCCGGTCGGCCTCGGGCAGGCCCGCAACGGCCCTGCCGACCAGCTCCTCGGAGTGGCCGAGGCCGTAAACGGCGGCGGTGTCGATCCAGTTGACGCCGGAGGTGACCGCGCGCCGGATGGCGGCGATCGACTCGGCGTCGTCGGTGGCGCCCCAGCCGAAGTGCCAGCCGGGGCCGGAGACGGCCCAGGAGCCGAAGCCGAGACGGCTGACGTTCATGCCGGTGCTGCCAAGGGGAACGGTGGTCATGTCGGTGCCTTTCGGGGTTACCGGGTTGATGTCCACCACTTTCCTGGTCTTTCCACGGCTTACCCAGTGGCGGCCCGTGCCTGGGCACGGCGTGACCAGGCTGGAGTTCCAGAGGGCGGGGATACTGGATTCATGGCACTGGACAGACGTGTGGAACTGGGCGAATTCCTAAGATCCCGTCGCGCCAGGCTGCGGCCCGAGGAACTCGGGCTGCCCGCCTACGGCGGCAACAGACGTGTCCCGGGGCTGCGCCGGGAGGAACTGGCCATGCTCGCCGGGGTGAGCGTGGACCACTACGTACGGCTTGAGCAGGGCCGTACCCTGCACTTCTCCGAGGCGGTCCTGGACGCGGTCGCCCGCGCGCTGCGGCTGGACGCGGCCGAACGCGACCACCTGTACCGGCTCGCCCGCCCCTGGTCGGAGGCCGACCGGCGGGAGAACGCCCCCGAGCCGCAGCGGGTCAGGCCGGGACTGCGCAGGCTGCTCGACCTGGCGTCCGGGGTCCCGGCGTACGTCGTGGGACGCAACACCGACGTCCTGGCCTGGAACCCGCTCGCGGCGGCGTTGATCACCGACTTCGGCGCGCTGCCGCCGCGGCGGCGGAACCTGGCCCGGCTGGTGTTCCTGGACGAGGGGACGCGCGGCCTCTACGCCGACTGGTACGGCAAGGCCGCGGACGTGACCGCCTTCCTCAGGCTCGACATCGCGCGTTATCCCGACGATCCGGAGACGGCGGTGCTGGTGGACGAGTTGTCGGCCGCCAGCCCCGAGTTCAGGGAACTCTGGAGTGAGCACGGCGTCCGCGACAAGACCCACGGCCGGTACGTCTACCGGCACCCGGTGGTCGGTGAGCTGGAGCTCGGATACGAGACGCTCCGGCTGCCCGACGACCCCGACCAGGCGCTGATCGCCCACACGGTCGAGGAGGGGTCCGGCTCGGAGACCGCGCTGCGGCTGCTGGCCCTCTGGGCGAAGGAGAGCCTCGTCAGCCCTCAGCCGCGTTCCTGACGCGCTCCAGGTAGGGGACGAGGGCGGCCATCAGGTCGGCGGGCCAGGGGAGGTTCCGGCTGAGTTCGGCGCCGTTGTCCCGCCACATCCGCCGGGCCGCCTCCTGGGTGTCGCCGGTCGTCCCGCCACCGGGGTGGAAGGCGGCGCCCAGTTCGTCCCAGCGGGCGAGGAGTTCCCGGACCCGGGGGTCGTCCACGGGGGTGTCGGCCCGCACGTGACCGAGGAGTTCCTCGACCAGGCCGGCCCAGCGGGTCCTGGCCTCCTCGACGACGTCGGCGCCGAGTACGGCCCTGCGCTCGGCGAGCTGTTCGCGCTGTTCCGGGGTGAAGTGGGTTTCGAACACAGAGATCATCTCCAGGGTCGTCATGAACCGCCCCGGGTCGGGCATCGTGCCGCCGTCGAGCCGCCCCAGCAGGTCGCGCAGCCGCAGCTTGAGCCGGTCGATCCGCTCGGCCTGCTCGTCAAGGCCGCGGAGCTGCGCGGACAGCAGCCCGCGCATCGTCGCCAGGTCGTCCGCCGGGTCCGCGAGCACGACCGCGATCTCGTCGAGCGACAGGCCGAGCGAGCGCAGGGCCCGAACCCGGTACAGCCGCCGCAGGTCGTCCTCGGTGTAGCGGCGGTGCCCTGAGGCGGTGCGTTCGCTCGCCGACAGCAGGCCGATCTCGTCGTAGTGGTACAGCGCGCGCACGGTCGTCCCGCTGGCCCGCGCCAGTTCTCCGATGCTCCACCGGCGTCCGGTGATGTCCTTCCCGGTCACCCTTGAAAAGGTAGAACCCCCCGTTACGGGGGGTTCAAGTCTCTTCTGGAGGAAGCGAGACTTCGGGGGGTGCCGACCGGGAAGGCCGGCACCCCGGTTCTCTTAGAGGAAACGGACGGGGAAGCCGTTGAAGACGCCACCCCGGCAGAAGCCCCAGCGCCCGATCACGCGCACGGGCACGCCGCCGCCCAACTGGCACCGAGCCGGAGAGATCCAGCGAATGGTGATCTCGCCGGTCTCGGGTGTGGGGTCGTCGGCGGTGGTCGGGGCGGTGACGATCTCGGCGGGAGCCGGGTCGGCTGCTGCGCTGGCGGGCACCCCGGCGGCCAGCGGCGTCGCGACGACCGCTCCTGCGAGCGCCAGACCTGCGAGAAGACGACGGATCATGTTGAGTCCCTTCACGGTTTGTGATTTTGACGTAACCGATCGTGACTCATTCTCGGCCGGGCGAGGCTCTCCCACGCCGGGCCATTTGACTGACCGTGAGTTTTTAATCACTGGCGGTAATGCTGTCTTCTCCTGGCTTCTCGGTGGTTTTTTCGGAGGCATTTCCTGTTTTGTCGCTCCGGAATAATGTGTTCAGTGGGGAAGGGGTGCTTTATTTGTTAAGCGAGAAAAGAGGCCTGTTTATCTGCTTTTGGTGGATGGATGTCGGCATTTTCTGCCAGATGGCGGTGATCGGTGGGGGTAGAGCGGGGGCCCTCACGGCTCGCCGATGGCCCCCCGGGCGGTGAACGAGATCCAGGCGTCGGGTGGCAGGTCGGGCCGGTTCGGGACAAGCCGGTGCTCCTCGGTCCAGGCGTCCCCGGCGATCGCGGTCGCGACCCGGCGCCAGAAACACGCCGCGTCGGCGTTGTCGTCCTGGAAGGCGATCTCCCACGTGCCCGGATGCCGTGCGACGACCTGCCGTACGGCACGCAGCCCGACGCCCGTCCCCCGTGCGCCGCGCACGACGAAGAAACCGCTCAGCACGCGGACCGGGCCGTCCAGGCCGCGGACGACGGCCAGGCCGAGAGGGCGCTCGCCGTTCGTCACCAGATACGGCGCCCAGCCGGGATCGGTGAACGCCGCGTGCAACCGGTCGCTCCTGAAGGTCCCGTCCGCGTCGGGCAGGGCTCCGCGAAACTCCGACATGTCATGACAGAACATCAGCCAGAGCCGCTCGGCGACGGGCCGGTCGGCTTCCTGGGCGAGCTGGACGAAAACCTCTGACATGGATCTCCCCGGTGAAGGTCGTGGAACGCGAAAAGCCTCCTCGCAGGACGGGGGTCCTGGCCGAGGAGGCTCAACGTTTCCCGGGAAACATATCAGGGTTTCTTCGTGGCTTGGGCCGAAGGCGCCAGTTTGGTGAACTTCCGGATGTTTCACAGTGGTGTGGGGCGGTCTCGGCTGGGTGGTGCGCGACGCTCGTCAATCCCGAACCCCTTTAACGTATATGCGCCGGTCTCCACGCTTTGACTAGATGTTGTGGGAATTTCGGTGCGTGGTATTCGTTCGGACGGTGAGACCTGCGCGACAGCGGTCCGATCGGGCCTGCGTGCCGTACGGGCCGCGCTTCCCCTCGACGGTCCCGCGTCTCATCGCGGAGAGGTTCGATCCCGGTCGTCCGTGCTGATGTCACAGAAACCATCAACGACGCCGATCGGAACAGCGTGAACAAAAGGTTTACACGTCACGGAGAGGGCGATTCGTGAGCGACCCCCGAATTTATTCTCTTATCTGCGAAGCACTTGAATGACGTTTGCGGGATGGCGGGGAACACGGCACGGACAGGAAAAGCGTTGCCGGGTCTCACCCGTGGGGCGGGGCCGGTGGGCGAGCCACGGGCGTCCGGATGCCCGCCCCTGGCCGCTCAGCTCCCGGTCCGGCCGGAGCCGGGCCTCACCGGATGAGCTGCTCGACGTTGATCTTCACCTCGTAGACGTCCCGGTACGGGCTCGTCCCACCACTGCTCAGGGGCCACAGGATGGGCAACGGCTGCGTCAGGTCGAAGGAGATGGTCGGTGTGGTCGGCTGGACGGTGTCGACCGGATAGATGTTCCACCGCGGGGTCGCCGTACCCCCCGTCCCAGGGGAGGACTGCGAGCCGGTGGGCGTGGGCCTGGGCTGCGAGCCGGGGTTCGTGGGGAACAGCGGCGGATCGAGGTTGACGAAGGTCATGGTCGAGCGCGGACCCACGTTGGGGGTGCTGCTGCCGCCTCCCCCACCGCCGCCGGTGCCGCCGGTCGATCCACCGCTCTGGGTGGGGGTGACGGGCAGGTTGTGGCGGTCGTTGCGGCTGGAGTCGCACGGCTGCGCAGCTCTGGCCGGTGGGCGCGCTCCGTCGGGCGCCTTGACGCGCAGCCCGAGTTCGCCCGCGATCATCAGGGCGTAGTGTCCCGCCAGCGCCTTCTGCCCCTGCTGGTTGGGATGCCCTGACTGCTGTTTCTGGTTGAAGGAGTCCCCGGCGGGTGCCCAGACGAGGTTGCGGGTGTAGGGGGTTCTGGTCCCCAGTTCGTGGCCGGCGAAGGCGTTCTCGATGTCCAGCAGGTCGGCGGCGATCCCGTGGTCGGCCAGGACCTGCTGCGCCTTCTTGATGGAGGCGGTCAGCCGAGGCGACAGGGCACGGAGTCTCGCCCAGTCCGCGTCCCGGTTGAGGATGAACGTCAACCATCTCATCGGGCCTCCGGGAAGGAGGCCGTTCGCGAGAGACTGGGGGTAGTTGACCATCATGATCCTGGCCTTGCCGCCGGTGGCGGTCTTCGTCGCCCGCACCAGCTGCACCAGTCGCGCCGACAGGGTCGACGGTTGCGTCAGCGGACGGACGAACGGCGGGCGCGGAGGTTCCGAATCCGCCCATTCCTGTTCGGAGGTGCGGGTGGTGTCGAACAATGGCGCGGTCTCCGCCTCGACGGCGCCCAGGTCGCCCTTCTTTTCGAGGAGGGCCTGCAGCCTGGGCCCGAAGTCGACGTCGTTTCCGCCGAAGCCGGAGATCACCAGGTCGGTGGCGTTGTCCAGCCCCTGGCTCTGCGGCGGGTTGACGCGGCCGTGGTCGTTCTGGCCCACGAAGAAGTGCTCGCTGGCGGCGCCGGAGGAGGCGTTGAAACGTACGTCGAAGAAAACCTCGGGATTGGCGCGGCGCAGCAGGTCGATGCCCTGCAGGACCGCCGCGTTGGCCGAACGGTGCCGGAAGTCATCCTCGTAGTCGGCCTGGGTGTGCCCCAGCGCCGGGATGGGCGGCTTCCCGTTACCGACCCAGAGGTAGGGGTCGGGCAGGAAACCGCGCTTGTTGAAGTAGTCTCCCGCCCCCTCTCCCGATATGTACGAGTCGCCCATGATGACGATCTTCACGACCTTCTGCCCAGGCAGGGGGACACCCTGGCGGAACTGGGTGGGTTTGTCGTCCCCCCAGAACAGCGGACCACCCGGCCCGGTACCCGTCGGCGGGCAGGTGTCGGTCGGCGCGTACCGCTGAGCCAGGTAATCCAGGCCGTTGGTGTTGGGGAGGTTCGCGAGCGTTTCGGCGTCGTAGTCGTTGAGCAGCGGGACGTCGCCGCCCACGGTGGCGCTCGCGGGAGTGAGGCCGGCGCCCGCGACCAGGACCGTGGCGAGGGCCGCTCCTGCGAGCGCGCGAGGCAGGGGGCGATGTAAGGATCTTCGCGTCATGCCGTCAACTATGAGCAACGCTCACATGGGGTACCTCCTGCTGAGGAAGGAGCCCACCCCCCGCCGACCGGCCGCCGCCCCCTCCTGCCGGGGAAGGATCCCCCGTCACATCCGCGAAGGCGATGGCGGGTCCGGCCTGGTCACGGGCGCGGCTCGGTGGCCGGACGCCGTACGGACCGGGGCCGCCGCCGTCGTGGGTCGCCGGTTCACGCTCGGATGTCCCGGGTCGGGTATGTGCGATCATGACCGGAACGGACGCCCGTTTCCTCGGCATCGCCGACCTGGTCGAAACCCCGTCCGTCGCGAGGGAGTCCATCCCGACGACGTCACGCTCTGCCTGGAGGTCGACCGGTTCCCCTTCGCCATGGTGGCGGCCCTGGAAGGTCCGCTCATGGTTCTGCGTCCTTCACGCGACTCTCTGGGCGGTTCCCTCGGCCGCTGACCGTTCGACGGCGGCGAGGAGCCGGTGGTGGCGTAGGGCGGTATCGAAACCGGGATACGGCTGCCGGGCTTCGGCGAGGGCTCGGGCCACCTCCTGGTAGAGGGCCGCGATGTTGGCCGGAGGGCCGGACCGGACGCTGTCCGGAACCGTGCGACAGGTGTCGGGCACGGCCAGGACGTCGTCTCCGATCCTGATGTTCCAGTCGCCCCAGTGGATGAACGTCCCGGGCTGGGCGGGGGTGGCGGTCAGCGTTCCCTCGCTGCCGACGAGTTTGAGAAGGAAGGCGTCCTGGGTGGACGCGTTGCCGCCGTGCACGACGACGGAGGCGGTGGCGCCGCTCGCCAGCAGCCCGTGCAGCAGCACGTGACCGGGCGTGGCGTTGGGCACGATCCGCTCCGTCCCGGTCACCAGCACGCGGTCGTGCAGGCGGGGCAGCCGGGCGGAGACCTCGGTCAGCGGGCCCGCGACCCGTTCGAGCGCGGCCAGGAAGTGACCGGCCATGATGGTCAGGACGTTGGTTCCCGCCGAGGGGTCGAGGCTGAACACCAGGTCCGGCCAGATCCGGTTGCCTCCGAAGGGGGCGCCCTCCGCCACCAGCGCGACCGATTCGAGCGTGCCGATCCGGCCCTCGGCCAGCAGGTCGGCGACGAAGCGGGCACTCGGGGAGTGGTGCCCCTGGAGCACGACCGCGTGGACGACACCCGCGGCGACGGCGGCCTCGGTCAGCTCCCTCGCCTCGTCGGCGTCGACGCCCAACGGCCACTCGGACACGACGTGCTTACCGGCGGCGAGGGCGGCCCTGATCACGGCGGCGTGCCCGGGGGTCTTCACCGAGACGACGACCAGGTCGACATCGGGATGCGCGACGAGTTCACCCACGTCGGCGAAGGCGTGCGGTACGCCGTGGGCGGCGGCGGCCCGGTCCGCGCCGGCCTGATCGGTGGTCGCGACCGCGGTCACGTCGAACTCCTCAAGCGCGGCGAGCGCGGGCAGGTGCGAGCTGTTCGCCCAACCGCCGGCACCGACAACCCCGACTCGGATCATGCGTGTCACCCCTTAGTTCCGTACCGATTGGTACGAAATTAGGATGATGCGGCGTCCTCGCGCAAGGGGTAACGTACCGATAGGTATAAAACTCGGAGGAGAGCACGGAGGACGGCATGCCCGGCGGGCGCCCACGCTCGTTCGACGCGGACACCGCACTCGACCGCGCGCTTGAGGTGTTCTGGCGGCACGGCTACGAGGGCACCTCGCTGACCGACCTGACCACCGCGATGGGCATCAACAAGCCCAGCCTCTACGCCGCCTTCGGCAACAAGGAGGAACTGTTCGCCAAGGTCCTCGCCCGCTACCTCGACGGTCCCGGCGCCTACACCGCCGACGCGCTGGCCGCCCCCACCGGCAGGGAGGTCGTCGAACGGCTGGTCCGCGGGGCAGTGGACCTGGTCGCGGGAGAGGGCACGCCCCACGGTTGCCTGTGCGTCAACAGCGTGCACGCCTGCGGGCCCGACGCGCACGCCGTACGGCGGGACGCCATCGCGGTGCGCAAGGCCGGTGAGGCGGCGCTGCGCAGAAGGCTGGAACAGGCCACCGACCTGCCCTCCCGCCACGACCCGGCCACCCTGGCCGCCCTGGTCCACACGATCACCGACGGCATAGCCGTACAGGCCGCCGCAGGCAGAAGTCACGCCGAACTACGCCGGATAGGCGACCTGGCCCTGCACGCCGTACTGAAGGGCGATTGAGCTGTGGGATATCCACAACGGTAGGTCGCGTTGTGGTTTCCGCAGGGACCCGGCTCCTGGAGACGGTGACGCCTCCCGGTCTCGGCCTGCCCAGCGGATGAGCCGCTGGGCAGGAGGCTCGCCGTGATGAGACGGAGATCATCGTCTGTGACGATCGGCGCATGAAACGCATGGGAGTGGCGCTGGTGGTGGCGGGTCTTCTGAGCGTCACGGTTCCCGGCGGCGCCGTTCACGCGGCCCCTGAACCGGGCTCTCTCGGCTCCGTCGTCAAAGCGATCAAGAAGCAGTTCGCGAAACACAGCAGCGTGCGCTTCTCCGTCAAACGACACGGCGGGCCTCCGTCCTACTTCGACATGAAGGCGTTCGGCGCGTACCGCTTCAGGACTTCAGGCATGTACGCCGCCGACACCACGGAGATCACCCGGGAAGGAGAAGGGATAAGCCGATCCCGGGGGATCAGCATCGGCCGGGATTTCTACTCACAGGCCTACGCGCGTTCCAAGGACGGCAAGTACATATGGAAGTCGCCGTCGGCTTTGGGGAAATGGACCTACGGACGGGGCTTCTCCGGGGTCGTCTGGAAAGAGGACCTGATCAACGGGATCAACCCCGGCTTCCTCGAACTGGTCGCGTCCAACGGTGCGACCAGTTCCGACGGTGGAACCTTCGAGGGAGTGAGGACGACCCTCCACAGCGGCACTGTGACGGTTCCCGAACTGGGAGGAAGGCAGGCCGGGATGTTCTTCGGAACCGAGGAGGGCCGAGGTCTGTGGGGCGGGCCGATCACCTGGAAGCTCTGGGTGGGCCCGGACAACCTGCCGAGACGTTTCCACGCCATCATGAGGTTCACTCCCGACCCGAAGTACGGCGGCGGCGAGGTCGAGACCATGACGATGAACATCCTCTATCGAGGATGGGGAAGCCCCGTCAAGATCACGGCCCCGCCCAAGAGCCTCCTCACCGACGACTGGTGAGTTCCTGCCCGCCGCCGGGCGTCGACGGCCTCACCGGCAACGGCGCCCTTCCGGCACTCCTCACCGAGAACACGTAGAGCGCCCCCATGCCGTGGTCGATCGTGTCTGTGATCCCGGAGGTGTCCCGCCGGTTCAGCGGTGCCGGGGGAAGGCGAGGGTTCGTGTGACGTACAGGCGGATCGTTCCCTTCGTCGATTCGTCCGCCTGCCAGACGAGCCAGTCACCCCCCACCGGGGTGTTCTGCCTCGTGGGGTACATCACGTAGGGCATGTCCGGGTCGCGTGGCCTGTCGGGGGCGGGTTCGGTGACCAGGTAGGTGGCCTTGAGGCCGCGTCTGCCGATCTCCGGCAGGACCTTGCCCACGGTCCTGCCCTCGACCCGGTACCCGCCCAGCGACGTCGCCCTCACCCAGGGGGGAGGCGTCTTCGCCAGGTAGTGCGGCCGGTCGTCGGGGACCGGATCGCAGGGCGCCACCGGGTCCCGCATGAGGATCGTGCTGGTGCCGTTCCATCCGTTGACGGGGTCGACGTACAGGGTCCAGACGAAGGTCTGGCCGGGCTTGAACAGCTTGGTGTCGATCTGCATCCGCCAGGCCCCGGGATCACCGGGCACGTTCGTGGGCGTGCGGTAGAGACCCCCGGGGACGTCCGTCACGACGGCGCCGCGTGGCTCCCTGCACTTCCGGCCCGCCGGGACGTAGTCCACGACGGCGGGCACGTTGAGCTCCTGGAGCTGCCTGGTCAGCCCCTTCACGTCCGGGAGGTCGCCGGGTGCGACGTCGCGTACGGTGACGTGCACGACGCCGTCGGAGTCCTTGGTGACGGCGTAGGCGGGAGCGGCCCCTCCGACGGACGAGACGGTGATCGCGCCCGCCGCGGCGGCGACCGCCGTCCCCGCCGCCAGGGCCATGACGATCCGGCGGCGTGGCCGTCCGGCCCGCTCGGCCGCCGCCCGCGCCGCCACGTGCTCCTTCAGCTCGGCCAGCCGGTGCTCCTCGAAGCCTGCGAGAGATCCGTTCATGATGATCCTTCCAAGATGGTCTCCGGGCAGGTGCCGGGTTCGTTCACGAGTCGGCGGTGCGCGCGGTGCAGCCGTACCCGGGCGGTGGCGACACGGATGCGCAGGGCCGTGGCGGCGTCGGTGACGGACAGGCCGTCGACGTCCACCAGTTCGGCCACGGCTCGCAGGCCCTTGGGCAGCCGCGCGATGGCCGCCAGCAGCGGGCGGGTGGCCCGTTCGGCGTCGATGCGTTCCTCAAGCCGCGCGATGTCGTCGTCGTCCAGAGGACGGCGCCCCGCGGCCCTGCCGTTCTTGTGCAGTTCCCTGGCCGCTCTGCGCAGTTCGGACGCCACCACGTTGCGCGCGATGCCGAACAGCCACGCCTCCTGGCTGCCCCGGTCGGGCCGGTAGGTGTTCGCCGCGTCGACGGCGGCCAGGAAGACCTCGGTGGTGAGGTCGTCCACCGTGTGCGGGTCGGTCATCCGGCGGGCCACGAAGCGGCTCACCCGTTCGACGTGTCTTCGGTAGAAGACCTCGAACGCCTCGGGATCCCGCATCGTCTGCCGGAGATCCTCCGGCGGAACGTCTGTCATCCACTGCGCCTTCCGCTGACTCGGGACTTTCCCCTTCTTGGTGAGCAGCGGGGCGGGATATTACATCCCGATCGGATCGGCCTCCCGCCGTACCGGCGTCCTCGTCATGAGCGCAACGGACATCGCGGGCCAGACGGACGCGGCGACAGGACTGCCTCCGACGACGGAACCCACGCCAGGGCCCCGCACGCGGCGTCAGACCCCTGACGTCACCGCAGGCTCGGGACACGGCGCACGCTCCACACGGCCAGAGAGGAGGGCGCCGGGCCGGTCAGGGAACTCCCTGCGGTGGCAGATACCCACGAAGAGGGCGCGGGGTCAACTCGCCGGCACCCGGACCTGGTCGGCCGGAGGGGCGGTCACGGTCGTATGACCCCAGTCGGAGAAGGTGATCTCCGTCGGCGTCTTCGCGGTCAGCCGTAGCCGTACCGGCCGTCCCTGGCCGTCGAGCCAGAGGTCGTACGTGGCCCGCGCGCCGAGCTCCTTGAGCAACCGGTCGCGCAGCCGCGCCTGTGCCGCCCCGTCACCGGCTCGGACCCTGTCGTACTCCTCCGTGGTGTCCTGCATGATCGGCAGCGGGTCGTACGCGTCGAGGAACACGGCGAGATCCAGCGCGTCGAGTGCCGCCCGCACGTCGATGGCGACCGTGTAACGGTCAAGCCCGCCCTCGGACGCCTGACCGCCCACCCGCCCCCGCGCCGCCAGTAGCGCGTGCACCCGGTGGCTGTTCACCAGCGTCATGGCCTGGTCCGTCACCACGGTGATGCCCAGCAGGTTGTACGGCTCGTGCTCTTCGGTGATCTTCTCCCAGGAATTGTCCGGCGCCGTCTCGTCCTGCATCTGCATGTACGCGGCGTCTCCCAGCCGAATGAGCCGCCCGCGCAAACCCTGGCCCAGATCGGCGAAGACGTCCTGGTCCTGTCCCCTGGTGACCAGGGTGGCGCTCTGGGTCCCCTGCTTCGCCACCCGCCTGACGTCCGGGTGCGCCTGTAGATATGTCTCGACATATCCGGTGATATCGGGAGCGGTCTTCATCCCCGGACCGCACCCCGCCACCAGTAGCGCCAATACGGCGATCACCACATATCTGGGCACGCGGTCATGCTGACACGGCCATATGCAGAACCCTCTGAGGGGAGCGTGCAGATCACGTGCAGAAAGATCTGTCCAAAATCCCGATATTTTCGTGTCGGATGTGCATTCTCGGGGTCGTACGGCGTGGCGATTATGGAATGTCCTGTTTTGGGGCAAATTGTGGCGCGTGGCTGGTATGGCATCGGCTGACTGTGTTCTCGACGGGCGGAAAAAGTCAAAGTTGCATGGCGTGCAAGTCCGGGTATGGTCGAAAACAGGACGCACCATCCACTGTGATCCACCACAGGAGCGCTGATGCCTCGTTCCACCACCGAGATCCATCGCGTCGAGAAAGCACCCGAGGCCGACCAGGCCACATTGCGGGTGCAGTTGCCCGACGAGCTGAAGGTCAGGCAGTGTCCGTTCGATCCGCCGCAGGCGCTGGCCAGGATGCACGCGCGGGCGCCGGTCAACCAGGTGACGCTGGGCACCGGAGAGAAGATGTGGGTGGTCACCGGCATCGACGAGGCCCGCTTCGTGATGTCCGACCCCCGTTTCAGCGCCGACCGCTTCAACCGCCGCAACGCCCTGATCTCCGTCCCCGAGGAGATGCGCGAGAAGCTGTTCGACGCACGCGCCATGGCCGGGCAGTTCGTGGCCATGGATCCACCGCAGCACACCCGCCTGCGCAAGCTGGTCGTCGGCCAGTTCACCCTGCGCCGGATGCGCGCGCTCGTCCCGCGCATCACCGAGATCGTCGAGGATCACCTGGACGCGATGGAGGCCGCGGGCACCTCGGCCGACCTGGTCAGAGCGTTCGCCCTGCCCGTGCCCTCCCTGGTGATCTGCGAGCTGCTCGGCGTGCCGTACGAGGCCCGCGCGGACTTCCAGCGCCGCACCTCCACCCTCATCCGCATGGACACACCGGTGAAGGAGGTGCTGCGGGTCCGCGAGGAGATGCGGGAGTTCATGCGCGAGCTGGTCGACGCCAAGCGTGCCCAGCCCGACGACGGCCTGATCTCCGGGCTGATCCACGGCGACCACGCCGGAGAGCTCACCGACGACGAGCTGGTCGGCATCGCGAACCTGCTGCTCGCCGCCGGGCACGAGACCACGGCCAACATGATCGCCCTGGGCGCCTTCGCCCTCCTGGAACACCCCGACCAGCTCGAACTGCTGCGTGACAACACCGAGATAGCCGACAAGGCCGTCGAGGAGCTGCTGCGTTACGTCTCGATCCTCCACATGGGCCCGTTCCGCGTCGCCACCGACGACGTGGAGGTGGGCGGCGTGCGGGTCCCGGCGGGCGACACGGTGATGATCTCGACTCCGGAGACCAACCGGGACCCCGCCCACTGGGAGGACCCGACCACCTTCGACCTCACCCGCGAACGCAACCCGCACGTGGCCTTCGGGTACGGCATCCACCAGTGCCTCGGCCAGCAGCTGGCCCGCGCGGAGCTGAGCGTCGCCCTGCCCGCCCTGGTGCGCCGCTTCCCGCACCTGCGGCTGGCCTGCCGTCCGGACGAGGTGCCGATGCGCGACGACATGTTCATCTACGGCGTGCACTCCCTGCCCGTCGCCTGGGACGCCCCCCAGGCCTGAGCCCGTACCGGTTCCGGGCGGCCGTTCGCGTCGGCCCGGGACCGGTCGAGCGGGGTGCCCAGCCCCGCGTCGAGCTGGGCCACCACCGTGTCGATGAGCGAGCTGAGCGGGCCCGGCTCGCTCAGCCAGCGCTGGGTCGCCACCCGCAGCGCGCTCAGCATGCACGACGCCACCAGGCCCGGATACAGGTCCTCGTCCCCGACCCCCGTCCGCTCCGAGACCGCGGCGGCCAGTTCACGCTCGCGCGCGGCGAACGCCTTGAGCCGGTACGGCAGCAGCGCCGGGTCACCACGCAGGACCTGGAGGTGTTCGACGTGGAAGCGCAGCTTGTCCTCGTCGACCACCTCCAGCACGGCCGCACGCAGCGCCGCCAGCACCGGTTCGGCGGCGGGGCGGCCCCGGAAGGCGGCGACGATGGCCTCGGCGATGGCCGCGTCACCCGCGACCACCGCCTCCTCCTTGCAGGAGAAGTAGTTGAAGAAGGTCCGCAGCGCGACCCCGACCTCCTCGGCGACCTGCTCGGCGGTGACGTTGGCCACCCCGCGCTCGGCGCACATCCGTAGCGCAGCCTCGCTCAACGCCGCCCGGGTCGCGCGCTTCCTGCGCTCCCGCCGCCCCATGCCGCCTTCGTCCATGCACCGCACCTCAGCGCTCGCGCCTGCCGTACCCGGAGAATAGATGGTCACCCGCCGGGCGACCATGGCCATACGCCGGTCCTGCGGTGGCCAAGGGTCATGTGGACGAGGTTCGTACGGCGCTCTCCGCGACGGGGTCCAGGCGCGCGTCGCTCAGCGCGGCCTCGACGCGGCGGTTGCTGGTCATGGTCGCGGTGACGGCGGTCATGGTGAGCAGGAGACCCGCGGCGACGTACAGCGGGGTGCGCAGGCCGTAGGCGTTGGCCAGCCCGCCGCCCAGGAACGCGCCGAACGGGGCGGCGCACATGGAGAGCATGCGGGAGGTGGAGGCGACCCGGCCCATCAGACGGGCCGGGACGATGGCCTGCCGGAGCGAGGGGCCGAGGACCATCGTGGCGCCGATGCCCGCCCCGCAGACGGCGAGCGCGAGCCCGGCCACGTACGCGTTCGGCGCCGCGGCGAGCCCCACGATGGCGAGGCCTTCGATGGTGGCGGTGCAGGTCAGCGCGGTGCCGGTGCCCAGGCGCCTTCCGAGGAAGGAGGCGACGCCCGCGCCGAGCAGGCCGCCCGCGGCCTCGGCGGTGAGGAGCAGGCCGAAGCCGAAGGCGCCGATGCCGAGACGTTCGCGGGCGAACAGCGGCAGGACGGTCTCCACGGCGAGGAAGGCGATGTTCCCGACCGCCGGACGCAGCGCGAGCCCGAGCAGCAGCCGGTCCCGGAAGACGTAGGAGGCCCCGGCCCGAGCCTGCCGGAGCAGTGACTCGCGGGCGCTCGCCACAGGGCGCGGTACGGCGGGCAGCGACCGGACGAGCAGCGCGGACAACGCGAACGACACCGCGTCGGCGAGCAACGGAACCGAACGTCCGAGCGCGAGCAGCGCACTGCCCGCGGGTGGCCCGGCGAAGCCGGACGCCGCGGTCTGGGTGCCGCGCAGGCGGGCGTTGGCCCGCTCAAGCTGGGCGGGGTCACGGCCGAGCAGATCCGGCAGGTACGCGGTGGCGGCCGTGTCGAAGAACAGTGAGCCGAGGGCGAGCAGGAACGCCACGGCCGTCAGCAGCGGGATGCTCAGCACGTCGAGCGCCGCCGCGGCGGCGGGTACGGCCAGCAGCACCGCACGCGCGGCGTCCGTGACCCACATCGTGCGGCGACGGTCCCAGCGGTCGACCAGCGCGCCGCCGAGCACTCCGAACAGCAGCCAGGGCAGCGTCCCGGCGGCCGTGACGACGGCCAGCACCATCGGATCCCGGGTCAGCGTCAACGCCAGCAGCGGCAGCGCGGCGTGCATCACCCCGTCGCCGAGCGAGGACACCGTCTGCGCGGTCCACAGTCGTCCGAAGCCGGCCGGTAACTTCGTTGCGTCACTCATCGGATCAGGCGTCCCCCTCGCCCTGGTCGGCGAAGGTCCCAGAGGCGCCCGCCACCACGGTCGCGGCGAGATTATTCGTTTTCATCACGGTATGTTCCACTATGGGAGGGAGTGTAGAACCGGCGCCCCCGAGGTTTCCGCGCGGCTCCGATGACGGCGGTCAGCGCATCCGAGGGCTGCCCGACTCACCCCGAAGCTCAGCTCGGGAGAACCAACCCCCATCCCAGGCCGTGGATCGACAGAGCCGGGGAGGCCGTCATGCTGCTCGGGTCGCGGGCCGGGTTCGGCCTGGAGTTCCACGTCGAGCGGGACCCGGGGCTGCTGTGCGTCGACGTCTTCGTCGGCGGGCTCCACGTGAACACGTGGGACAACGCGTTCTACCCGCCGCTGCTGGTCAAGAAGCTCAAGGACGAACTCGGCCGCTTCCGCACGCCGGCCGCACGACCGGTGGGGTTCACCTCGCCGTCCGAGTCCTTCCTCATCGCCGAGAACGGGCTGTACGGCGACGCCGGTACCGACGCCGAGGCGGCACTCGCACGGTGTGTGTTCCTGGAATGGGGCGAGTGCACCGACGAGGTGACGGCGTTCGCGTTCCCCGACGGGGACCGGGTGCACCTCGCCTGCCGGGTCCGTGACGGAGGCGGTCCCGCCTGGGGCACCGAGGCCCGGCATGAGCCGACGGTGGTTTCGGTGAGCCGGACGGCGCTCGTCGAGACACTGGAGGGCGGCCTCGCCGTCGCCGAACGCGAGTGGTCCGTCCGGCTCACCACAGGGGACCCCGCCTGACGGCGTCCCTCCCAAGTTGGAGACCGTCGTGTGGAACCAGGGTTTCCGTAGGGGACAACTCCGATGCCCTACCGCCCTCCCGCGTCGGATCTTGATATGGCGGAGGCCGAGAGCCGGACTCCGTGAATCGGAGGAACACCGTGAAGGGAAGACGCACCGGCACGGCCGTCGTGGCGTGCCTGACCGTGTCGCTGCTGGCGACGCCCGCCGTGACCGCCCCCGCGGCGGCGGACGCGAGCCCGAGCGGTCGGCCGGGTTTGCAGGCGATGCTGGACAAGATCGTCGCAGGCGGTGCGGTCGCCGCGATCGCCGAGGTTCGCGACGGGGACAGGACCTGGCGAGCCGCAAGCGGCAAGGCGAGGATGAACAACGCCCAGCCGGCCCCGGTGAACGGGCGCTTCCGGGCCGGGAGCGTGACCAAGTCGTTCACGGCGACCGTGGTGCTTCAACTGGTGGGAGAGGGAAGGCTGCGCCTGTCCGACAGCGTGGAGAAGTGGCTGCCGGGGCTCGTGGACAAGGGCGCCGACATCACGATCAGGCACCTCCTCCAGCACACCAGCGGCCTTCCCGAGTACTCGACGGACATGATGGACGAGGCGGGCATCCCCAAGGAGCGCTACCGCACCTGGACGGCACGCGAACTGGTGGAGAAGGCGGAGAAGCTCCCGCGCGACTTCCCACCCGGGTCTGACTACAAGTACTCCAACACCAACTACATCGTGCTCGGCATGCTGATCGAGAAGGTCACCGGCAGGCCGTACGCGACAGAGATCAGGGAGCGGATCCTGCGACCGCTCGGCCTGCGTGACACCCGCGTGCCGGGAGCCTCCCCGGAGGTGTACGGCCCGCACGCCCACGCGTACGCGCCGGTCACCAGGGGTGGCCAGGTCGTCCCCGTCGACGTCACACGGTTCAATCCCACGATGGCCGGTGCGGCGGGTGAGATCGTCTCCACCACCGAGGACATCAACCGGTTCTACCGCGCCCTGTTCCAGGGCAAGCTGCTCCGTCCCGGTCTGCTGAAGGAGATGAAGGATCCCGGCACGACCGAGGGGTACGGGCTGGGGCTGGAACTGGCGCCTCTTCCCTGCGGCACCGCGTTCGGCCACGGCGGCGGCGCCCCGGGTTACCTCACGGTGGCGTTCAACTCGGCCGACGGCTCGCGACAGGTCACGTTGTCGATGACCCCGTTCTCCGGCGACCCTCACCAGGCGGCCATGACCCTGCTGACCTCCGCGCTGTGCCCCTAGACCGTGGCTCATGGTGAGGGCTTCGTCCCCACCGGCCGCCGATCCCGTTCGCCCGCCGCGATGCTCACCGGCGGGCGACGCGGAACGGTCGGTTCATTGCCTGGCGGTCCCCCTCGGCCGTCGCCGCCACGCGCGCTTTCGCGCCGCCTTTCCTTGAATTACTCTTTGTTATAAATCAAATACAAGGAGTGATTGCTGTGCGACGTGTGATGTCCACGGTCACGGGCGCTCTGGCCGTCGGGGCCGCGCTCATCGTGGCCGCCCCCGGCCTCGCCTCCGCCGCGACCGGGACCTTCGAGTACAGCTCCCGCGGCATCTCGCGTACCTTGACCGACCCGAACGACCGTCAGTGCTACGACCTCGGTGACGCGGTCGGCGCCGAGAACAACACCGACCGTGTCGCGGTGCTGTACACCGGCAGGGGCTGCCGTGGAACCGCTGTCGCGAGGGTCGTCCCGGGTGGTTCCGCCGTGCGGGTCCGGTACGCGAGCGTGATATTCGAGAGCTGACGGCATCGGGGCGGGGCTTGCCGTGGTGTGGCGGGAAGCCCCCGAGCGGTCGAACGAGTGCGGAAAGGCGTGACCGCTGACAGGCGTTCGGTCGTCCGGGTGCGGCCTCGTCGGCGGAACGACCGGAATCCGGCGACGCGACGCCGGTGGCGCTGTCGCCGGAGGGCCGTGATCAGAGCTGGTGGAAGTTCCTGTAGTGGTCGGGGGAGTACCAGGCGGTGCCGGTGTTTCGGTCGAGGACGATCCGGTGGGCGTCGCGGGGGCTGCCCTGGCGGCGGGGGAAGACGTCGTATTCGGCGTAGTCACCCCCGGCCGGGAGTTGGTGCTCGCGGTTGCCGAAGACGCCGCCGCTGAAGTTCGACTGGCCGTTGGGCCAGGGGAACCATCTACGGGCGGCGGGGTAGTGCAGTTGGGTGTCCCAGATCGTGTTCGCGTTGCGGGCGGCGGCACAGCCGGGGATGGCGCAGTTGGGATAGACCGCCGCGGGTGAGGTGTGCGCGGCGGCGGGGGAGAGCGTCCCGGTCAGGCCGGTCAACAGGGTGATCGTGGTGGCCAACGCCACGAAGAGCCGGGTAGGAGAAGTACGCATGGGGGGCCTTTCTAGGCGACATCCCTACCATCATCACCTCATGGATGCATTCGACTACTTACCGTAATGGTTCAGGCATGTTCCGGATACGCGGAAGTGGCGTGAAGGTCATGACGGTTTGATCGCATACCGTCGGCGCATCGTGATCAAGAGGATGTCGTTCGGCGGATTCTCGAACAGCGCGCGTGCCGGTCTCAGCCGTATCGCTCGACGAGCGCGTTGCCGATCGAGGCCAGGTGGCCTCGCACACTTGGCGGGCCGGTCACCTCCAGCCATTCGACCAGCCCGGAAAGCTCGCCGGCGAGCGTGTACTCGTCGTAGCCGCGGATCACGACCTCGATGCGGCCGTCCGGCGTGGAACCTCCCACTTCGAGCCGACCGCCGAACGCCATCCGGAGCAGGCCTATCCCGTGGGGCACGCACACCGCCTGGATTTCGAGGGGCGTTCGCCCGCGGTCGATCTTGTCGGCGATCTCGCGCCAGCTCTCGGCGAGGTCGAAGTCCTCAGGCCGGTGCACGGGATCGTCGGTCGGGCCGACGGACGACACACGGTCGATCCTGAAGGTCCGCCGACCGGCCTCGGTGCCGGAGACGAGGTACCACGACGGGCCTTTGGCGACGATGCCCAGCGGGTGGACGGTTCTCACGGTTTCGGCGCCTTTGCCGTCGACGTAGCCGAGCCGTACCTGGACGCCGCGGATCACCGCGTCCTGGAGCTCGTCGAGGAAGCGAGGCGGTCGGTGCTCGATCCGACTCGACCCCCATCGTTGCGGGTCCATGACCAACGACGCCGCCGCCGCCTCGGCCTGCGCCCGGAAGGGCTCCGGCAGGGCGTGGACGAGCTTGCGCAGGGCCGCCTTCACGGCCGGCGTCGCGGCCGAGGCCTGGCCGGCGACCAGGAACAGGGCGCGGGCCTCACCCGCGGTCAACCCGGACAGGTCGGTGCGGGCGCCGCCCACGAGGCGCCAGCCGCCGCCTCGGCCCTGCATGGAGTAAACGGGCACCCCGGCCATGGCCAGGGCGTCGAGGTCGCGGCGGGCGGTGCGCTCGGAGACCTCCAGCTCCCGGGCGACCTCCGCCGCCGTCACCTGCTCGCGCCGCTGCAGCAGGAGAAGGACGGCCACCAGCCGATCGGTTCGCACGCCGACAACACTTTCACAGGAAACCGGTCATGAGGTGACCGGTTTCGGTCGGCAAGATGGTCACCGACATCGGCCCTCGGCCTTTCGGAGGTGCTCTTCGGGCACCTTCGTCCCCTGATCACTCAGAAAAGACGAAGAGGAAACACAGTGTTCGATCCAGTCGATTTTCCCAAGCCCACTCTTGTTTCGGTAAACGGTGTGGAACTTGAGGTCTTCGAAGCAGGCCGACAAAATGCGGGGAAACCCATCGTGCTCTGTCACGGCTGGCCGGAGCACGCCTTCTCCTGGCGCCATCAGATGCCCGCCCTCGCCGCGGCGGGTTACCACGTCATCGTCCCGAACCAGCGGGGTTACGGAAATTCATCCCGTCCGGCCGAAGTGACGGAATACGACATCGCACACCTGTCGGGTGATCTCATCGCACTTCTCGATCACTACGGATACGAAGACGCCACCTTCGTCGGCCATGATTGGGGGGCGGCCGTCGTCTGGGGGCTGACCCTGCTGCATCCGAACCGGGTGAACACGGTGATCAACCTGAGCCTGCCCTACCTGGAGCGCGGGGAAAGGCCCTGGATCGAGTCCATGGAAGAGGCGTTCGGCGGCGACTTCTACTTCGTCCACTTCAACCGGCGGCCGGGTGTCGCAGACGCCGTGTTCGAAGAGAACACTTTTCGGTTCCTCCGCAACATCTACCGGAAGAACGAGCCTCCAAGAGAGCCTCGGCCGGGTATGGCGTTGATCGATCTCGCCAGAGCGGAGAAGCCACTCGGTGAGCCCGTGATGAGCGACGGCGAACTGGCCGTTTTCGTCTCCGCCTTCGAGTCGACAGGGTTCACAGGCGGTATGAACTGGTACAGGAACCTTGACCGCAACTGGCACCTGCTGGCGGACGTGGACCCGATCATCCAACAGCCCACGCTGATGATCTACGGCGACCGGGACGTGGTCGCGAAGTCCGAAAGACTGACGGATTTCGTACCCAACGCGGAAACGGTCAGCCTGGATTGCGGTCACTGGATCCAGCAGGAGAAGCCGGAGGAAACAAACCAGGTGATCCTGGAGTGGCTGGGCCGGCGGGACGCCACCTGACGCGTGTTCCAGGAGCGCGGTGAGCCGGTCGCCCGACGGCCCGCAGAAGCATGTGCCGGCCATGGACGGAAGGCGAGGTCTCCGGTAGGCCGTTCGACGACCAGGAGGAACGAGACCGGGGACCTCGGGGCGGCACGACCTGACCGACGCGCGGCGGGCGGTGCCGCGGCCCGGACACCGACCGGTCGGCTGGAACACCCGGTGAACGGTCAGTCCGAGAAGATCGCGCGGCGCAGCGGGGGGATCACGCCGCACAGCCGGAAGAACGTCCGTGCGACGGTCCGGACCGTACGGCTGGGCAGGGTGGCCAGGCGCAGGTACATGGTGGCGGCCCGCACGGCGGCGAAGCCGTTCCTCAACATCGCGCGCTCGTACTCGGCGAGGGCGGGCAGCAGGTCGAGTTCGCCCCGGTCGACCGCGACCAACGCGCGGCGCAGCACGTTGGCGTCGTACAGCGCGGCGTTGCCGCCGAGGCCGCCGACCGGCGGCATGGAGTGGACGGCGTCGCCCAGCACGGTCACGTTCGTGGTCGTCCACGGCCTCACCCGTTCGGCGGCGGCGAAGTCGAACCGCTCGACGGTGTCCGCGGGCGTCCGGGTGATCAGCTCGCGCAGGCCGGGGTGCCAGTCCGTCAGGCGGGACGCGACCACCTCGCGCAGCCGTTGCCCGCGTTCGCGTTCCTGGGTGCCGGACGGGTCCGTGGGCGACACGCGCCGATGGGCGACGTAGGCCCACATGACGTAGTCGTCGTCCCCGGCGTCCTGGACGAGGAGATCCGGGTCCAGGCCCACGGCCCGCATCCGGTCACCGACACGCTCGACGACGGCCTCGTCCGTCTCCCGGCGGCGGAACACCGCAGTGAACAGGAAGTCCCGTTTCGGCAGGAACATGTTCTTGGCGCTGGTCACCTCCTCGGGCAGCCACGCCGCTCCGTCTTCGAGCCGGAGTTTGCCGCCGATCCCGACGCCGGGGACGGAGGACCGCCGCGCGTGCGGCAACAGTTGCCGCCGCACGCGCGAGTTGGCACCGTCCGCGCCGACCAGCAGGTCGCCGGTGACCGAGGTGTCGTCGGCGAAAAGGGCGGTGACGGTGCCGTCGGGGTTCTGCCGGTAGCCGGTGAACTCCTTGCCGAAGTGGACGATGTCATCCAGACCGGCGAGCAGCAGCCGCCGCAACGTGATCCGGCTGACCGCGTGCGTCCGCTCGGACGGGTCGAGCCCCGCGGGCGGGGCGTCCTCCCGCATCAGCAGCCGCATCCGCTCGGTGAACACCCCCATGCCGGGTCCGGGATCACCGGCGGTGGCCACCAGGATCTGCCAGAGGTGTGGAGGAAGGCAGTCGTGCAGCGCCCGGCTGCCGACCGGTTCGATGTTGAGCCGGTATCCCTGTAACCGGGCGTCGGGCGCGGCGTCGCGCTCGAAGACCGCCACGTCGATCCCGGCGGCGTGCAGGCCCTGGGCCAGGCACAGGCCACCGATGCCGCCGCCGACGATGACGACCCGGAGCGTACGTGTGGACATGGATGCTCCTCCTGAGAGCGAACCGGGGTCAGGTATGGATCAGTAACCGTTCGAGGAGTTCGAGGACGTCGTCGGCGCGGTCGGAGGCCAGGCTCGCTCCCTTGACGGTGGCGATGACCAGCTCCGCCCCCGTCGCCGGATCGACGCCCGGGGCCAGCGCTCCGGCAGCGGCGGCGTCGGTCAGCAGAGTGCGCAGTGAGTTCCGCCAGCCCTCCTCCCTGCCGGCGATGATCTCCCGTAGCTCGGGGTCGCGCCGGGCCCGCAGATCCAGCTCACGCAGGACGATGTGGAGCTCGGGCTGGTCGACGATCTTCTGGCGGAGTGTGGCCAGGTGGCCCCGCAGCCGCTCGACGGCGCTTCCTTCCGGTGGCGTGGTCGACCAGAACTGCCGGGTGGTGTGGTCCACGACCGCTATCACCAGGTCCTGCTTGGTGGGGAAGTGGTGGTGGATCGACGAGTGGTCGATGCCCACCTGGGCGGCCACGTCCCGCATCCGCAACCGCTCGAACCCGCCTTCGGCCAGACATCGGTACGCCGCCTGAACCAGCGCGTTCCAACGCTCCGGACCGCCCGGCGGTCTGCCTCGTCGCGTCGTCGCCATGTCCGTCCCCTTTAATCCACCAACCACTTGGTGGATTAATATCAAGGGCGCCGACGGGGTGTCAATACGTTCGGCGAAATGAGATCCCGCGGCGCTTCGTGATCAGCCGTTCTCGGCCGTGGACCAACGCTCCCCGGACCGGGCGACAGCCGTCCGATCACCCTCTCGCACGCCGGGTGATCCCCGGCCCGGTGCGGCGACGTTCGACGAGACGCCTGCGGCCGGTGGCTCGTGACCTGCCCTGACCGGCTTTCTGGGCGACGGCCCCGAGCACCGGCCGCTCGACGTCATGCTTCGCGGTTCACCCTTCGGGCGCCGCCGCTCCGGTGGGGGCGACAGTGCGATCGATCGTGAGCGTGATGAGGCGCTTGGTCGCCCGGGTCTGCGCCACGTAGAGGTCCCGGAGGCCGGCCTCGCTCGCCCCCTCGATCTCGTCCGGGTCGACGATGATCACCGTGTCGAACTCCAGGCCCCGCGCGTCGGGCGCGGCCACGACCGTGGCGTCACCTCCGAGGGATCCCGGTTCGATCTCCGTCGCGCGCCGAGACGAGACGACGACGCCGACGAGTTCTTCGGGGTGGTCCTCCCGAAGCCGGGCGAGGAGGTCGCCGACGCCGGTGTCGACGTCGGCCTCGGCGACCGTGACGGAGGCCGGGGGTTCGCCGTGGCGGATGGAGCGGGAGAGGTGCTGCGCGGGGGCGATTCGGGCGAGCAGGGGCCTGGTCGCCTCCAGGATCTCGGCGGTCGTGCGGTAGTTGACCGTGAGCGTGTGATGGACGTACCGGTCCGCGACGAACGGCTCCAGCGCGTCCTCCCAGCTCGTGACGGTGGTCGTCGACCCCGTCTGGGCGAGGTCGCCCACGATGGTCATCGAACGGTTCGGGCAGCGACGCATGAGCATCCGCCACCGCATCTCGGAGAGCTGCTGCGCCTCATCGACGACGATGTGCCCGTAGACCCTTTCCGGGGGCCCGTCGACGAGCGCTCGCGCCTCGTCCAGCAACGGGAGGTCCGCGCTGCTCCACCCCGCCCTTACTCCCTCGACGATCGAGTCGATGTCTTCTTCGGTGAGCTCGGCGAACGCGTGGGCGAGCGCACCGGGATCAGAGAGCAGGCCGCGCAGGACGTCCTCCGCACGAAGGCGGGGCCAGACCGTGTCGACCATCCGGTCGACGTCGGCGTCGCCGAGGAGGTCGTCCCGGATGCGGTCCCAGTCGATGTCGAGCCCGTCCTCCTCCGGCTCTGGATCTCCCGGGCGGTGCGCGAACATGCGATCGAGGTCGATTCCGCTGAGTTCCCTGAGCTCGTCCTCGAAGTCCGCGATCTCTTTCGCGGTCTGCTGCTCCAGTTCGTTCACGAGTTCGTCGACGATGTACTCAAGGAACAGTTCCCTCGCGCGGTTGTGACCGATACCGCCCTGCAGGGCGCCGCGTCGGGCGGCGTCGACGCGCGTGGAGTCCAAGGTGACGCTGCCGTGCGCCGTGGTGAGCGGCAGGGGCACGCCGTACGGCTCTCGCGCCCGGACCCGCCGCGCGAGTGCCTCGGCGAAGCGCGCGCGTCCTTTGACGCGGGCGATCGCCTCCGGCTCGGTTCTCGTCGCCTCGATCCCCACGAGATCAGGCGCCGTGGCCAACTCGACGTCGTTCTCACCGAGCGATGGCAGCACGTTGGAGATGTAGGCCAGGAAGCGTCTGTTCGGGCCGAAGACGAGCACGCCGCGTTCCGCGATCGCGGGAAACGCGTACAGCACGTACGCCGCCCGATGCAGGGCGACGATGGTCTTGCCCGTTCCGGGGCCGCCGTCGACGACCGTGATCCCGCGATGCTCGGACCTGACGATCTCGTCCTGCTCCCGCTGCAGGGTCGAGGCGGCCTCGCGCATACGTCCCGTCCGCGCCCCGCTCAACGCCGAAACGAGAGGGCCGTCGCCGACGACGTCCTCGGCGGTCGGGTCGGTCCCGTCAAGGATCTCGTCGGTGACGTCGACGACCCGGCGATCCTCGACACGCAGGTGACGACGACGACGCAACCCCAGCGGTGAGGCCATCGTGGCCGCGTAGAAGGGCCGCGCGGCCTCGGCCCGCCAGTCCACCAGCAGTATCTCGCCCGACTCGGAACGCAGTCCGACGCGGCCGACGTGCAAGGACGCGCCGCCTTCGGAACCGTCGATGCGCCCGAAGCACAGAGACCGCTCAGCCAACCGGAGCCGACCGATGACCCCGGCCAGCCGTGAGACTTCCGCGTCTCTCGCCTGATGACCTTCCGGGCCCTCGACCGGAGCGGCCATCACCTTCTCCCGCGCCGCGACGCTCTCGGCCTCCTCCGCGTCAAGACGCGCGTACATCACCTCGATCGAACGCTGCTCGTCCGCGATCTGCCCCACCTTGCCGGCGACCGTGTCCACCACCGGTGCTCCCCTCGTCGGGCGTCCATCTTGGGGGGCGAGTTCGTCAAAGACAAATTTGACTTTCCCGGCGGAATTTGGCCTTCTGACCAGCCTTTACGAGGAACGCGCGACATCGCGCCAAGGCATGAACGCGCTTGTCGCGCAACCGCTCGCGACGACACACCTCCCGACGAGCGAGCCGGACGACGCGTCACGAACCCGGCCCGCGCCTCGACCCGGACCCGATCCTGCACGCCGGTCGGCAGCCGGCCAGACAGCTGGGCTGCGAGCTGGTTCTCCGCGAGTACTTACGAGTGAACCAAGGACCTCCACCCCCACGACGTCCCCGGAATCGGAGTGACCGGCAACGACTGAGGACCTGCGATCGGTTACGTGGTGACTGGGGGCACGTTCGGTTGTGACCTCATGTCGCAACCGAAGACGCTCCCAAGTCGCAGCTAGAGGAACATTTGTCCAATCCGCCGACGTGCGCCAGCGGCGACAGTGGGCCCATGGCCATTCCTGACGGCACCCCGGGGGGTTCGATCCCGGCCCTGGACGACGGAGACGTCTACGTGTGCCAGGACGGCACCCACGTGCCCCCGCACTCGTCCTCCCCGATCGATCGCTTCGAGTCCTCCATCGGCTTGCGCCAAGTCGGCGAGACCAACGCGAGGAGAAGACTCACGGACTCCGGCTGGGACGGCCGGCGGCTGATGGCCTTCCAACGGCCGTCGCCCTGCCGCGAGGCAGCCGCCTGGAGATGCGGTCCGGAGCCTGTAAGCCCAAGCCGGTCCGCTCGCACCCTGCCCTTTCATTCACCGTCGGCTCGGCCACGGACCGGGTCGTGACGAGATCGACGAAGACCGGAGAACGATGACCATCACCACCGACCTCGCTCAGACGATCGAGCAACCGGATGCCGATTCTGTGGCGGGACAGAGCATGACACGGCTGTTGCGCCCTCATTTGCGGAGTTTCGCGGCCGTGGTGATCCTGCAGGTCATCGGCGCGCTCGCGGGTCTGGCCCCGCTGCTGGCGGTCGTCGAACTGGGCCGTACCCTGCTGTCGCCCGGCCCGATCGACCACGTTCACGTCTGGACCGTGGTGATCGCGGGTGCGGCCGGCCTGCTCATCCGGCTGCTGTGCACCGCCGCATCGTCGGGAATCGGACATGTTCTCGACAGCCGGGTGCAACTGACGTTTCGCCGACAGCTGGCCGCGTCGCTGGGACGCGTCCCGATCGGCTGGTTCTCCCGGCGCCGCACCGGCGAGCTGGCCAAGGTGGTGGGCGAGGACGTGAGCGCCGTGCACCCGTTCATCGCCCACGCTCCCGGCGAACTCGTCGCCGCGTTCGTGGTGCCGCTGGTGTCGCTGGTCTACCTGTTCACCGTCGACTGGCGGCTCACGCTGATCACGCTGATCCCTGTGGTGATGGCGACAGCGCTGGTTCCGCTGCTGATGCTGCCCGCCAGGACGCGCGAGCAGGAGGCCTACGACGCGGCCATGGGGCGGATCGCCAGTTCCGTCGTCGAGTTCGTGCAAGGCATCTCGGTGGTCAAGGCGTTCGGCGGAGGCGAGCGCGCCCACCGCGCGTTCCTGACAGCCGCCGACGACTTCGTCAGCATCTTCTCCCGCTGGGTGCGCGGCATGTCCGTGATCGCCGCCGGGATGCAGCTGGCGCTGTCGCCGCCGTTCGTGCTGCTGGTCGTGCTGGTCGGCGGCACGGCACTGATCACCTCCGGCGGCCTGGCTCCAGCGGATCTGCTGCCGTTCCTGCTGCTCGGGCTGGGACTGACCGCTCCGGTGGCGGCGCTCGGGCACGGCTTCGACGACCTGCAGGCCGCCGGTCGTGCGGTCGGCCGGATCAAAGACGTGCTCGCGGTCCGGCCACTGCCCGAGCCCGTCCACCCGCGTCCGCCGCAGGGGCACCGGGTGGAACTGCGTGACGTCCGCTTCGCCTACGAGGTCGATGGTGGGGCAGGTCACGAGGTGCTGCGCGGCATCGACCTGGTGTTGGAGCCGGGGACGGTCACCGCGATCGTCGGGCGGTCGGGAAGCGGGAAGTCCACACTGGTTCAGCTGTTGCCGCGGTTCTTCGACCCCACCCACGGCTCGGTCCTGCTTGGCGGCGTCGATCTGCGTGAGATCGGCAGCCGGGAGCTGTATCGGCAGGTGTCCTTCGTTTTCCAGGACGTCCGTCTGCTGCGTGTCTCGGTCGCTGACAACATCGCGCTGGCGGTGCCGCGGGCAGGCCGCGACGACGTGATCCGCGCCGCCCGGCTGGCCGGCATCCATGACCGCATCCTCCAACTGCCGCGCGGATACGACACGGTGCTCGGTGAAGAGACCAAGCTGTCCGGAGGCGAGGCGCAGCGGATCTCGATCGCCCGCGCGCTGCTGGCCGACACGCCCGTTCTGGTGCTGGACGAAGCGACCTCCTTCGCCGACCCGCAGACCGAACAGGCGGTCCGTCGGGCCCTGGCGACGCTGAGCGACGACCGGACGATCGTCGTCATCGCCCACCGGCTGGAGACGATCGCCGACGCCGACACCGTCGTGGTGCTGGAGGACGGAGCGATCGCCGAACGCGGCAGACCCGCCGACCTGCTGGCACGAGGCGGAAGGTTCGCAGCGTTCTGGCGATCCCACCAATCCGCCGAGTTCGAAACCCACGGTGGCGTACTGCGAGGAGACGAGCCCCGATGATCCGAATGCTGTTGCGCGTGCTCGGAGACGAGTACGCCCGGGCGATGAGCCGAACCGTGATCCTGATGACGATCACCGCGGTGGTCGAAGGCCTGTCCTACGCGCTGCTGGTCCCGGTGCTGCGGGCGCTGCTCGGCGGCACGCCCGCGAACGCCGTGCCCTGGCTGGTCGCGTTCGGGGCCGCGGTCGCCCTCTACGCCGTGATGCGCTACATCAGCGACTTGTCCGGCATGCGGGTCGGGACCACCATGTTGCACGGCATGTATCACCGGCTCGGCCGGCATCTGGCCCGCCTCCCCCTCGGCTGGTACAACGCCGCTCGAATCGGTGAGGTGTCCGCCCTGGCGGGTCGCGGCCTCCTGCAGGCCATGGGCGTGGCCGCGCATCTGCTGGCGCCGTTCATCTCCGCCCTGGTCACACCCCTGACCATCGTGGCCGTGATGACCGCCTTCAACTGGCGGATGGGGCTGGCCGCGTTGCTCGCCGTACCCGTCGTGGCGGCGATCCAGGCCTGGACGGCACGCGCGACGGCCGCCGCCGACGCCGAGCGTCACGAACGCGACCAGGAGGCCGGCGGGCGCGTCATCGAATTCCTCCAAGCCCAGCCGGTGCTGCGGGCCGGCGGCCGGACCGGCGAACGCTTCCAGCTGCTCGACGACTCGCTGCTGGACGCCCAGCGCGCCTCCCGCCGTACCGTGCTGGCGACACTGCCCAGTGCCGTGGGGCTGACGCTCACCGTGCAGACGATCTTCACCGGGCTGCTGGTCCTGGGCGCCTACCTCGCGCTCGGCGGGAACATCGGCGCGGCGGACATCCTGGCGATCCTGGTGCTGGCCGCCCGCTGCGCCGACCCGCTGCTGTCGCTGTCGGACATCGGCGGCAAACTCCGCGGCGCGCGTTCGGAGCTGGCCAGACTTGAGGCGTTGCTGCTCACCGAGCCGCTGCGGGAACCCCGCGAGCCGATCCAGCCGACGCACCACGGCCTGGAGTTCGACGCCGTCGCCTTCCGGCACGGCGAGCTCACGGTGTTCGACGAGGTGTCGCTCACCGTCCCCGAGGGACAGCGGCTCGCGGTCGTCGGGCCGTCCGGCGCGGGCAAGAGCACGTTGCTGCAGCTGCTGGCGCGCTTCTACGACGTGGACGCCGGCGCGGTGCGCGTGGGAGGCGTGGACGTGCGCGAGATCAGCACCGAGGCGTTGATGGCGCGCATCGCCGTTGTCTTCCAGGACGTCTATCTCTTCGACGGCACGATCGAGGAGAACGTGCGCCTGGGCCGTCCCGACGCGGGCGTCGCCGAGGTGCGGGCGGCGGCGACCGCAGCACGGCTGGACGAGGTGATCGAGCGACTGGACGGCGGATGGGCGGCGAACGTCGGCGAGGGCGGCGCACTGCTGTCAGGTGGTGAGCGCCAGCGTGTCTCGATCGCGCGGGCGTTGCTGAAGAACGCACCCATCGTGCTGCTGGACGAGGTGACCTCGGCGCTGGACCCGGTCAACGAGGCGGCCGTCCACGAAGGCATCCAGCGCCTGATGGCGGGCCGGACGGTGGTGATGGTGGCGCATCGGATGCGGACCGTCCGGCGCGCCGACCGCATCGTCTTTCTGGACGGCGGCCGGATCGTGGAGGAAGGCAGCCACGACGAACTGCTCGACCGCGGTGGCCGCTACGCCGACTTCTGGAACATCTCCATGGCTCCCGCCGCGCAGGAATGAGCCCCGCCGAGCCCGTGTTCCGGCCTTGGGGCCTTGGGGCCTTGGGGCCTTGGGGCCTTGGGGCCTTGGGGCCTTGGTACAGCCGTCATGGTGACGGCCGCCCGGGCTTCGGCTCCGCGGGAACATTTGTCCAAGACCGGCGGCCGGCTGCCCGTGCACAGTCTCCCCATGAGTCAATACGACATTGAGCACTCGCATGGGATGCACGTGGTCCATGACGGCCCGCGGCAGACACCGCCGTTGCTGCTCATCCACGGGTCGGGGGCCTCGGGCGGTTTCTGGGGCCCGGTGGTCCCGGCGCTGGCCGGCCACCATCATGTCATCCGGGTCGATCTGCCGGGTTGCGGCCAGTCCCCGCCCGCGCCGTCGTACGACGTGCCCGCGCAGGCGGGTCAGGTGGCGGCGCTGCTGGACGACCATGGGCTTCGTCATGTCGCCGTGGTCGGGCACTCCAGCGGCGGCTACGTCGCCACCGCGCTCGCCGAGCAACGTCCCGACCTCGTGGGTTCGCTTTCGTTGATCAGTAGCGGCCCGAGTCCGGATGCGCTCCTCCGGCAGCCGTTCATTCTTCGGGTGCTGCTGGCCCCGCCGTTGGGCCCGCTCATTTGGCCGAGGCGTTCGGATGCGATGATCCGCAAGGGGATCAGCGCGATGGCCGTTCGCCCGGTGGACCTCCCGGACGACGTGGTCGCCGACGTACGGGGCATCACCTACCGCGTGATGAGGACGGTGCTGCGCCAGAACACCGCCTACATCGCCGAACGAAGCGTGCCCGAGCGTCTGGCCGCCCTCGGGGTCCCCGTACAGGTGATCTTCGGTGCTGCGGACCCCCGCTGGGAGCCGTCCTCGGCGCACCGGTACGACGCGGTGCCGGACGCACGGGTCGAGCTGCTGCCCGGCGTCGGGCACCTCCCCATGGTGGAAGCGCCCGAGACGACCAGCGAACTGCTGCTGCGCTTCACGGCAACGGCCTGATGGGTAGGCCGCGGTATGGCGGAGCGCGTGCAGTGCCGCCGAGGTGCCCGCGTGCTCGTTGACCCGCTCGACATGCGGATAGGTCAACGGCCGGGCCGTCCACCTTCACGGGGTTCCACGCCTTCCATTCGGAGGCGCTGAAGGTCAGGGCGGGGGTTCTTGACGTCGCGGACGGCGACCAGGCCGGGGAGGTCGGTGGCGACCTCGACGCGGTTGTCGTGGGCGCGGGGCTTGGCGCCGGTCAGGTCAGGGCGTTGATCGTCTGTCGGACCTGTCTGGGACGCTCCCGCGCATGGACATGACACTGCAACTGACGATCGACTGCTCCGATCCGCAGAGAATGGTGACCTTCTGGGCCGAGGCCCTGGGTTACGTGCCTGAGCCTCCGCCAGGTGGGCACGCCACCTGGCGTGCCTACTGGGCGGCGATGGGGGTGCCCGAGGCGGAGCTGCCGACCGGTGCCGGGGACGTTCCGGAGTCGATCATCGACCCCGAGGGACGTGGACCGAGGGTGTGGTTCCAGCAGGTTCCGGAGCCGAAGACCGCCAAGAACCGTTGGCACTTCGACCTGAAGGTCGGCGGGGGCCGTGACGTCCCGTTGGACGTCCGTGCGGGGCGGGTCAGGGCCACGGTGGAACGCCTGGTCGAAGCCGGTGCCACCGTGCTGCGCATCAAGGACGAGCCGGACATGGGGCTCTACGCAGCCGCCATGCGGGACCCCGAGGGCAACGAGTTCGACATCGTCTGAGGTCGTCGCGGCGGTGCCGGTCACCGCCGCTCGTTCACGGACGACTCGCGCGGTCCACCCGCGCCCGGCGCCGAGAACCGGGGCTCTTTCGGCCTACGGGTGTCCCGGCATGTCGGTCAGCTCCCAGACCGGGGTGCCCGAGCACGGCGCCTGTTCGAGTACGGCTCCCGCGGCGGTGCTCCGGTCCCTGACCACGACGCACCTGGAGCTGCGCAGGGACACGAGCTGCTGCCCGTCCCCCGAAGGACGCACCTCGAACCGCTGGTCGTCGCCGGAGGACGGGCACGGGGTGCGGGTCAGGGTGTTCTGGGACCCCGCTGTGAGGCACCAATATCCGGTCGGGTCGGTGATCTGGTAGGTCTTCGTCGCCACGCGGTGGAACAGCAGCCGCTGGTCCTTCCCGCACACCGCCTGGACGGCCTGCGTGCCGGAGAGGGACAGGCACCTGCCGGAATGGCTCGCGACGGCGTTCGAGGTGAAGTCCCGGTCCTTCAGTCCGGACCGTAGCCGGAGGTAGGCGGGTTTCTTGGCCAGATTCTCGTCCAGAGGGTGGGCCGCGCCCCAGCCGGGAACCGAGGACGGCACCCATGAGTACCTGTCGGTGAGACTCCACATGGTCAGGGACACACAGCGGGCGACGGCGAGGCACGCCTCGGCGGCCCGGCGGTAGACCTCGCCCTGGGCGGCCAGCCTGCTCTCGTCCACCGGCAGCTTGAGCCGGACGTCCAGCTCGGTGACGGCCACGTCGACGCCCAGCCCGGCGAACAACTGCAGAGTGCTCCTGAGCTGCGTCAGCGGGAGCGGCTCTGACGCCGACTCCTTGATCATGGCGTGGGTCTGGAAGCCGACGCCGTCGATCGGCACGCCCTGCGCCCGCAGGTCGCGTACCAGGTTGTAGAGGCCGGCGCGCTTGGGGTTGTTCCACTCGGCGTTGTAGTCGTTGATGTAGAGCTTGGCGGAGGGGTCGGCGGCCCTGGCCCACCGGAAGGCGTCGGCGATGTAGCCGGGACCCAGTCGCCTGAGCCAGATGGACTGCCTGAGGGTGCCGTCCTCCGCGAGGACCTCGTTGACGACGTCCCACACGGCGACCCGTCCGGCGTAACGCCTGACGGTGGTCTCGACGTGCCGCTGGAGCGCGGCGCGCAGTTCCTGGTCGCTGAGTGAGCCGTCGCTGACCCAGGTGGGCAGACCGCCGTGCCAGACGAGGGTGTGACCGCGGACCATCTGGTTGTTCTCCTGGGCGAAGGAGACGACGGCGTCCGCCTTGGCCCAGGTGTGCACGCCGGGTTCTGGCTCCACGTTCCCCCATTTCATGGCGTTCTCGGGGGTCACGCTGTTGAACTCGTATTTGAGCTTGTCGCGGTAACCGTTGTCGGTCTCCAGGGCGCGGTCGTTGACGGCCGCCCCGACGCGCAGGTTCCGGGCCGCCGCCACGGTGCGCAGGGTCTCCTCGGCGGCGGCGGAGGCGGGGATGGCGACCGTCGCCATGACGCCAAGCAGAACGGCGCTCATACCGGCCAGGGACAAGAGGGGTAGTTTCATCTCTTCTTTCGCAGTCGGATCACAAGCCGGAGGCTCGTGGTTTGAGGCTGGGCGCCGGTCTCGGCCGGCTTCTTCACGGCCTCGTGGTGCTTGCCCCTTCTGGGGTCGCAGCCGTCCCGGACGATACTGATCAACAGCACGCGGGCGGGTGGCGCGACGGTCAGCGCGTCGGAGGCGATCACGGTGCCGTGCGCGCCCCGGTAGCCGGTGCCGGACGGGCGTCGCAGACGAGGCCGGAGCCGGTGGTCACCCGTCAGGAGCCGGTCGGAGGCTTCCCGCAGGCGGACGCCGGAATCGACCGGCCGACTTCCCATCGCTCGTCATGATCAGTTGAACGCCGCCCCCCTTCACGGGGTTCCACGTTTTCGGCTACGCGGCCTTGGCCCTCACCGCGAGAGCCGGTCACAACCCATGCGACCCCTTGGCGCCGTACGGCACAGCGAGGCCGCCGATTCAGTCGGAGAACGTCGTGAACCCTTCAGGGTGATAAGGGACCGGTTTGCAGGATGATCTGGAGAGCCGTCACGCACTCGGGTTGCGAACCCTTCAGGGTACTTGTAGCCCCGCCTCAGTCAGCCGCGCTCCACGTGCAGTTGCGAACCCTTCAGGGTGATGAGGGACTCCGCCAGGCCGATCTGCCCGCCGTGACCGGCGCCGAGTTGCGAACCCTTCAGGGTGATGAGGGACGTGTACCTGGAATCTGCCAGCACGGCGCATGTTACGTTGCGAACCCTTCAGGGTGATGAGGGGCCCGAGGGTAAAGTCCCAGGTCAGGCGGGTTTGCGCAAGGGCGGGGCGAGCTGATTCTGCGGCGGTCCGGCGGTAGTGCAGCGGTGCAGGTCAGAGCGTTGATCATCTTTGGGTACGGCCTCGGGGGCGGCCCTGTCCATGATGACGGGCTCGCCGGTCAGGAGTCGAACGTTCCGATTTTTATGTCGCCTATGAAGGCGTTCCATTCGGAGGCGCTGAAGGTCAGGGCGGGGCCGGAGGGGCTTTTGCTGTCGCGGACGGCTACTAGGCGATGTCTGATAAATGATCACGGCAGGTGCGGTTAGATGATCGTTCGTGGTGCGACGAGGTGAACTGACCGACAAGGCCTGGCAACGGAT
>NZ_JBITMT010000015.1:0-2328 GCF_044466505.1 Streptosporangium sp. NPDC049376
CCGGACAATCTTTGTGGGGGGTCATCCTTTTCGGGGTGGCCCCCCCTTTTTTGTTTGTGTGTGGCTCTTGGGGGTTGTTCCCTGGGTGTGGGGTGTGTTCCAGGCGGGGGTGTCTGGGGTGCGGGGTGGCCGGCGGCTGCCCCTTTTTTTGTTTGTGCCCGGCCCGGGAGTTTGTGCCTGGCCTGGGAGTGCGGGGGTGTTTGAGGGGTAGCGGGGGTTGCCCCTTTTTTGTTTCAGGAGCGGGGCGGGAGGGCGTGGAGTTCGCCGGACAGGACGGTTACCGCTCGTCCGGTCAGCTTCATCCGGTCTCCCGGGGATGTTGTGGTGGGTGGGGTGGTCGGCGGCTGCCAACGACGGGTGGAAACTGACCCTGTGGCGACGGGCGGGTTCCAGGGGGCAGGATTCAGCCGCTGTTGGCAACGGCTGCCCCTTTTTCTGTTGCGGGGGCGGGTGGTGGGAGGACCAGGTGGTGCCGTAGAGGTGTGTTCCATTGCTTGAAGAACGGTGCCTGGCGAGATTCGCTCTTTTTGTGCGCGGTATGAATAAACCCGCCCGGCGGGGGAGAAGCCGACCCAACATCTTTCATGTCCAACCAGCTGGCCAACCGGATCAGTGAGGAATCCGCCGAGCGGCACGGCGTGTCCTCAGCGGGCCGGGTGATCAAGATGAGCATGCCGTCGAGGACGACATAGGCCAGGTAAGAGGCCTTCAGCGAGGCAGCGTACGTGTGGTGTGGTCGGCTTTCACATCTGTGTTGGTCAGTGCCATCAGGTCGTGAAGTTCTCAAGGTCGGCGGGAGCCATCGTGATGGTTGGCCGCTGCCGCCGGTTGACTCCTCCGGGTGGGGGCCAGGTGTCTTCCGCGACCCATGTCCCCCACCGACGCATGTAGTGCCGGAACCTGGTCTCCGTCAGCGGCATCTCCAGCCACTCCTGGGCCGCGAGTCTGAACTCGCGCATGGCCAGGGCATCGATGTCGGTCCCGTAGTCGGCGGGCCAGCCATCGAGGACGTCGTCGATTCCCATCCAGGCGCTGTAGAGCTCGCCTACTTCCGGCAGGTGCTCGAAGTACGGCCTCTCCGTACAGCTCCACGCCGCTTCGCGGACGAAGCCACTCATCTGCTCCGCATCCCCACTGACGAGGACGCTCTGCATGAGCGGATCAATCTTCGCGGCGAATCCAGTGAGCAACTCCAGATCGACAGGCTCAAGATCGGTCATGGCTTCAGCATCGCAAGAGGTGCGATCTGCTTGCTGTTGGCGCGGCCAGGGTTCTGCTGATCGTGGGGCTCACCGGCTATGAGCTGCGATTTCAGGATAAAAAGACTCCAGGGAACAGTACGGGGGCTGCGGAACTGTAAGGCAGGTAGGGGCTGGGCAGTCCGTATCCTTGGCCGCCTTCGATACGACGGCATAGGCCTCCGGACTTTGAGTGGCTTGCTAGGCTGGAGGAGCCGGGCCGCCCCACCGAGGGTGGCCTTCGTTGCGCCAGACCACGATAGGACAGGGCAGCGATAGCGAACGGGATGTGTCCTGCGGCCGGAGATCGCCCGCACAGCGAATCGTCCCATTCATCTGAAGATCGGGACGCGCTCGCCGAGTGAGCAAACGAAATGGAACCAGAAGTGAACAGTGACAACGGGCGTGACGGCGCGGGCCGGCGCGAAGAAGGCGAAAACCGCGGATTCGGCGGTCAGGGGGGCTACCGCGACAACCGCGGGGCCGGCGGCAGGGGACGTCCAGGGGACGGTCCTCGATATGGCGAGCGCCGAGAAGGGCGTTCAGGAGGTTCGTACGGTTCCCGTGATCGGGGGGATCGTCCTTCGTATGGTCGTGATGATCGTCCCGGTGGTGGCTACCGCGACAACCGCGGTGGCGGTGAGCGCCGTCCCTACGGTGACCGTGATCAGGCTCGTGGTTCGTACGGTTCCCGTGATCAGGGTGATCGTCCCGGTGGTGGCTACCGGGACAACCGTGGCGGCGGTGAGCGCCGTCCCTATGGTGACCGTGACAACCGTGGTGGTGGCGAGCGCCGTCCCTATGGTGATCGTGACCAGGCTCGTGGTCCGCGTCCGGGGGGGGATCGTCGTCCGTTCAACCGTGACGACCGTCCCGGCGGTGGCTACCGCGACGACCGCGGCGGAGAGCGTCGCTCCTACGGCGATCGTGACCAGGCTCGTGGTTCGTACGGTTCCCGTGATCGGGGGGATCGTCCTTCGTATGGTCGTGATGACCGTCCCGGTGGTGGCTACCGCGACAACCGCGGTGGCGGTGAGCGCCGTCCCTACGGTGACCGTGACCAGTCCCGTGGTTCGTACGGTTCCCGTGA